>CAZGSU010000001.1:0-11652 GCA_964528615.1 uncultured Acidobacteriaceae bacterium
CGGGGACATGGGGCGGCGAGTACATCATCCTTGAGGTCTCGGAGAGGGGCGCTGTAGCGGAGTTCGATTGTGCACACGGCCAGGTCACCCAGCCGCGCGCCAAAAAGTTCTGCAAGAGGTTGTGGTCTTCAGGGGTCGGCACGGCTTGCGTGTCGAGCTTGTCAAGCGCGTTCGCGACGTTCCAGAACTGTCCGGTGATACTCGCTATCTCTCCAGCATCTACAGGGAAGTCCCGATAGATTGACGATCCCATCCATCCGATAATCAGTGAGCAGTTGTTTTCAGGGTGAGGTTCTCCCCATCTCAATTGGTGCCGCATGCTGCCTGGCGGCACGGAAAGAACTTTACGTTATTATGCGTATCGCCCAAGTGGCACCGCTGTATGAAAGCGTACCTCCAACTCTGTACGGTGGAACCGAGCGGGTAGTCTCCTATCTAACGGAGGAGCTGATACGCCAGGGCCATGAAGTGACCCTTTTCGCCAGTGGCGATTCGCTCACGGAAGCCCGCCTGGTCCCGGTGTGCAAGCAATCGTTGCGATTGGCGCCCGGTTGCATCGATTCCCTGGCCCACCACGTGTTACTGGTGGAGCGGGTGCTTGACGAGAAAGAGAACTTCGACCTGATCCATTTCCATATCGATTATTTGCACTATCCTCGCAGCCGAAGTGAAAACGTTGTCGCCCTGACCACTTTACATGGCAGGCTGGACATTGCTGATTTGGTGCCGCTTTATCGAAGATTCCGAGATGTGCCGGTGGTTTCGATCTCGGATTCGCAGCGCGAGCCGCTGCCGTGGCTAAACTGGCAAGGAACGGTCTATCATGGCCTTCCCACTACCAGCCTGAAGTTGCGGGAGCAGCCGGGAAAGTATCTCGCATTTCTCGGCCGCATTTCTCCGGAAAAAGGCCTGGACCATGCGATTGCGATTGCCCGCCGGACGGGTGTCGAACTGAAGATTGCCGCAAAGATCGATCGTGCGGACCAGGTTTATTTTGACAGCGTGATCAAGCCTCTCCTGAAGGGTCCGGGAGTCGAATTTATCGGCGAGATTGGTCATTCTGAGAAAAACGATTTTCTGGGAGGAGCGCTGGCACTGCTGACTCCAGTGCAATGGCCAGAACCATTCGGGTTGGTGATGATCGAAGCCATGGCTTGCGGAACTCCGGTGATCGGCTACTCGCGTGGCTCGGTTCCCGAGATAATCGAAGATGGGGTGAGCGGGTTTGTCGTTCGCGGCGTGCAACAGGCGGTAGACGCAGTGCAGAAGGTTCCAGCTTTGAGCCGAAAGCGGTGCCGCAATTACTTCGAGCGACGCTTCAGCGCGGCGCGGATGTGCGAAGCTTACTTGGCCATATACCGCCAGCTTCTGGAAAACGAGCCCGTCTTGTCAGCGTCCGAGCAAGTTGTTACCGAGACCGCTCTTGCTTCCCGATATCCGACGAGGTTGTGAGTTGGACGAGAGCAGTGTAACCCAGCACTTTTACATCGCCACCGGGTCGTCTCCCGCCGATGATCGCACGCGGGTGCTGAAGCACGGTCTGACGTTCGGCGTTTTCGACCGGTACGGTGACATCGAAGCCATCGGGCTGAAAGAACAAGGTATCTTCTACGAGGGTACCCGGTTTCTCTCCCAACTCGAGTTCTATCTCGGTAATGCGCGGCCGCTGCTTCTGAGTTCCACCATCAAGGCTGACAATTCATTGTTCGCGGTGGATCTTACCAACGTGGACATTTCCAGAGATGGAGAAGTAGTCCTTCCTCGCGGGACGCTGCATGTGCTGAGAACCAAGTTTCTCTGGCAGGGCGTCTGCTATGAACAGTTTCAGCTCGTCAACTATGGAACCCTTCCGGTCGATATTCCCTTTGGACTGCGCTTTGCGGCTGACTTCGCCGATATTTTCGAAGTACGCGGTGTGACCCGGGAACGTCGCGGGGAACGCCTGGAAGACGTGGTCGAGGCAGACTCGGTCACGCTCTCGTACAAGGGTCTCGACGACGTGATCCGCCGCACTCATCTTGTGGGTTCTGCCCGGCCCAAGCGAATCTCGGCTTCTGAACTTCAGTTTGACGCCTATCTCGCGCCGCGAACACAAGTCACATTCAACCTCACGATTTCCTGCGAAATCGGCCCCGTTTCTCACCGGCACCCCAAGTCATGGGAGAGGGCCTGGAGCGCTTCGCAAACCGAAGTGAATGAAATCCGTCGAGATACCAGCAAGATTCATACCTCGAGCGACGGGTTCAATCGCTGGATCGCGCGGTCGCAATCCGATGTGGAGATGATGATCGTCGGCAACCCAGAGGAGAACTACCCTTACGCGGGAGTGCCGTGGTTCAGCACGGTCTTCGGCCGCGACGGACTCATCACAGCCATGGAGTGTCTTTGGCTCAACCCCGCCACTGCACGCGGCGTTCTGGGGTTCCTGGCATCCCACCAGGCCTCGACGGTGCATGCCGCCTCTGAAGCAGAGCCTGGCAAGATTCTCCACGAGATGCGAAGAGGCGAAATGTCGGCCTTGGGAGAGGTGCCCTTCCGTTGCTACTACGGCACGGTTGACGCGACTCCGTTATTCGTAATGCTGGCTGACTTGTACTACATCCGCACGGGAGATCGCGCACTGATCGAGCGCCTGTGGCCTAACCTCGAGCGCGCTCTGGAATGGATCGACATTTATGGCGACTGTGATGGCGACGGTTTTGTGGAATATTCCCGCCATTCCAAAGATGGCCTGGTCCAGCAGGGCTGGAAGGATTCCAACGATTCGGTGTTCCACGCCGACGGTACGCTGGCGGAGGGCCCCATCGCGCTTTGTGAAGTGCAAGGATATGTCTTCGCCGCCAAACGTGGTGCTGCACACATCGCATCGGTGCTCGGCCATCGCGCACGGGCGTCCGCGCTCGAGTCCCAAGCCGCAGGTCTTAGAAAACGATTCGACGACGCTTTCTGGTGCGACGACATTTCTACTTACGCCATGGCTCTGGACGGTCAAAAGAGACGGTGCGCCATCCGGACCTCGAATCCCGGCCATTGTCTCTACAGCGGAATTGCCAGTCCGGATCACGCCTACCGCGTGGCCCACTCGCTTTTGAGTAAGGATTTATTTTCGGGTTGGGGAATTCGTACCGTGGGCAGCGGCGAGGCAAGATACAATCCCCTCTCCTATCACAACGGTTCGGTGTGGCCGCACGACAATGCACTGATTGCGGCGGGCCTGGCTCGCTACGGGTTCAAGGATATGGCCGGCGAAGTTCTTTCCGGTCTGCTTGGTGTCAGCAGCTTCGTAGACTTGCATCGGCTCCCCGAACTGTTCTGCGGACTTGAACGCCGCACGCGCGAAGGACCAACTTTGTATCCTGTAGCGTGCGCGCCCCAGGCCTGGGCTGCCGCGGCTGTGTTTCTGTTGTTGCAATCGTGCCTGGGCCTGTCCCTCGATGCGGAAAAGAAACAGATTCGGCTTGACGGCCCGTACCTCCCAGAGACGGTTCCGGAAATCTGGATCAGGGATCTGAGGGTTGGGAACGCTTGCGTGGATCTTTTTCTGGAACGACGAGCCAATATGGTTCGCTTGCAGATTCTCGATAAACGCGGTGAGGTCGAGGTCATCACCACATAAGTTGACAGTGCGGCCCCTGGCTAAAACTGGTGCTTCACAGCAACGTATTGATTTGCCTTGACATCCAACGGGCGTGCTGAAGCTCGTCAAACCGAAGCCGGTCAAATTGCCGGTAAGTTCTTCCGTCAGGCCGAAGTTCCCGCCCAAGCAGGAAGCCATGTTCCGCGAAACCCTGATGACCCTGAACCGGTGCCGGGTCCGGTATGCGGTCTCGGGAGCTTTCGCGCTCCAGATCCACACCGGAATCTGGCGCGCCACGAAGGATATCGATTTGTTTCTCGCGCCGGAAGATATTGGCCTCGCTTTTGATTGTCTTGCAAGAAATGGTTTTCTCTGCAGGACGACAGATCCGGTGTGGCTGCACAAGGCTCACCGCGATGGCTTCTTTGTGGACTTGATTACTGGTATGAGTAACGCTGCAATCACCGTGGAACCATCCTGGATAGAGAATGCTCGTCCCGCCATGGTTTTGGATGTGCGCGCGCGCATTCTGGCGGCCGAGGAGCTGTTGGCGTCCAAGCTCTTTGTCATTCGCCGGGAGCGGTTCGACGGCGCCGACATCGCTCACATTGTGTATGCCAGCCAGGGTAACCTCGATTGGAACCGGATTTTTGTACTGGTGAAAGAACACTGGGAACTCCTGCTCTTCGCCCTTGTGCTGTATCGCTACATCTATCCCGCCTACGGTCACTACGTACCGGCCTGGGTATGGCAGCGGCTGCTGGGCGGTTTGTCGGGAGAACTTGCGACACCAGACCCTTCCGCGCCGTTTCGTGGCAGCCTGGTGGACGACAAGATGTTTGCCATCGATGTCGCAGAGTGGGGGATGGCAGATATACTCGGCGCTCACCGTCAGGCACGCAAGACGAGAATCAAGATCGCTTCCGACAAGTCCCCATCTCGCGGTAGGAAAAAGAAAATCACCGGATGAGAATCGCTGCCACTGCCGACCTGCATTTCTTCTCTCCCCGTTATGAGGCGATTCATGAACAGTTCGCCCAGGTTCGCGATCAAGCCGATCTGTTAGTTATCGCCGGCGACCTTACGAACTACGGCAAGCCGGCCGAGATGGAAGGCCTGTTGAACTCTTTGGTACGGTTGCGTCTTCCGATCGTAGCCGTCCTGGGAAACCACGATTATGAGAGTGGAGCTGAGGCAGACCTGACGCGCATGCTGACCCAGGAGGGAATAACACTACTGGACGGCACTGCATATGAGCGCGATGGCGTCGGCTTTGCCGGAACCAAGGGCTTTCCGGGAGGTTTTGGGCGGGGCGCCTTGACTGCCTTCGGCGAGCCTCAAGTGAAAGCGTTCGTTCAGGCCGCGATTGACGAGGCGATGAAGCTGGAGCGGGCCATGTCACAACTGCGAACCGAAAAACGGGTGGTCGTGCTGCATTATGCCCCGGTGGCGGATACGGTTCAGGGCGAGTCGCCGGAGATTTTTCCTTACTTGGGAAGTTCGCGCCTCGCCGAAGTAGTGGACCGGCATGGTGCCGACATAATCTTCCATGGTCACGCCCATCATGGCTCCCCCAATGGCAAAACCACCGCTGGGATCCCAGTCCACAACGTCGCGCTGTCCATTCTGCAAAACCAGCAGCCGGCGTTGGTTTTTCGGATGTTTGAAATTTAGGAATTTCCAAATGTGCGCGTGATTCGGAACTTGGGTTTGGAACTTGGGTTTTGGTTTTGGAACTTGGGTTTGGCTTTTGGGTGGAGCAGCGCTTTAGCGCTGCATTGGAAGCAAGGCCCAACGCGGCTTAGCCGCTGAGGTGCTATGGCAGCAAACCTGTTGCGCCGCGCCGGCTATCCTTCACCAGGTTCTCTGAAGTACCTCAGCGGCTAAAGCCCATCACACAAACCGCACTTTCATGGAGGCCTGAAGGCTTCCTCCACCCTTGCAACGCGGGCCGTTCTGCGCATGAATTCCTGCACAATCTGAACACGGTTACAGTTTTTCACCCCGCTCGCTACAGCATATAGCTGATCGCCTCTCTGCCTGCGCCCGCCTACTCTCAAGCTTGTCGTGTCAATTCTTTCGACGAGGAGCTATAAATGAGATCAAGATTTCTTGGGGCAATCGCCCTCGTTCCAGTCTTGCTGATCGGTCTGGCTTGCTCGAGCCAGCGCACATCGCGAAACCAATACAACAATGAGAACGACTCTTACAAAGATAGGGTGAAGCAGGCGTTGCGACAGGCGGACCTTCAGGATGTAACTGTCGACGAAGATCGGGACAAGAACACAATCACCCTGGGAGGCAAACTCCATTCTGAGAATGCCCGGCTCCAGGCGACCGAAGTGGCCAAGGCGGCGGCCGGCGACCGAATCATCGCCAATGAGATCAGCGTCCAGCCCGTTGGAGCCGAGTCCGAATCCAGGGAGATTGCTTCCGACTTGGACGGCGCGATCGAGAAAAACTATAAAGCCGCCCTGACCGCCAAAGGTTTGGACAAGGAACGCATCCGGTTCGACGCCAAGAATGGCGTCCTCACTTTAAAAGGGAAAGTAAGCAAGGAGTCGGAGAAAGCTCAAGCCCAGCAACTGGCGGAGGCGACCCCGAACGTTCGCCAGGTCCTGAATCAGATTGATGTAGACCGGTAGGCGGCGCGGGATTGCTAGGAAACTGCCGGCAATGGGTCAGCCCCGGGCGCCCATGCCGGCACTGATTGTTCAGGTAACGCTTTGGAACACGGGATTACGACTTCGACGATTGTGCCGGGATGAGCATTCGTCACTCGGAGCTCTCCGCCAAACTCTTTTGCCCGCTGGCTCATCCCGCCGATCCCGACTCCGATCTGGTCGGGCGCTAATTCCGAGACTTGCCGTGTAATTCCCTTCCCATCATCACCTACCTGTACAACTATTTCAGATTCCCGCCGCTCGACTCTCACCCAGCTCTTCTGCGCCCCGGAATGTCGAAAGACATTCGTCAGAGATTCCTGAATGATGCGGAAGATGGCTCGCTCAAGGTCAGGCGAGAGGCGGGGAAAGTCATCCGGCTGAACCTCAACCGTAGTTTCGATGCCGCTGCGTTTGGTCAGACCATCCAGATACCAACGGACCGCTGAGATCAATCCGACTTCATCGAGCAATGGGGGATGCAAAAGATGAGACAGGCTGCGGATGTCCTGTGATGCGGTGTCAATGATGCTGGTCACTTCATCCACTTTGCCTTTCAGCCGGGGCGCATCCTGAAGCATGGCATTCACCATCATTTTCATGGCCACGAGTTCCTGTCCCAGCCCGTCATGCAGTTCCCGGGCAATGCGCCGCCGTTCATCGTCCTGCATGCTCATGAGCCGTGCGGAAAGAAGGCGCAAGGCAGAAGTCCTTTCATCAACCATCTTCTCGAGTTCAGCCGCGCTGTTGCGCATCGAATGCTCAAGCAGTTTGCTGTCATGAATGTCGGCGCAGGTGCCATACCATCGCAAAACGTTACCGGAGTGATCTCGAAGCGGAACGGCGCGGGCGCGAAACCATCGATATTCGCCGTCCCGGCCACGCAGGCGATATTCAGATTCGTAATTCTGACTGGATTGCACGCAGCCCAACCATTGTTCCATACTTCGCTCTTTGTCCTCCGGATGTACATACTCCAGCCAGCCCAGTCCGTTGCCCGAATTGGGCGCCGCGCCGGTGTACTCATAGAATCGCGCGCTTATGTAATCCCGGTTTCCATCCGCCCGCCGGCTGAAGATAATATCGGGAGCCGTTCTTACGACGGCATCGAGTTCCTGGTTCTTGCGCGCCAGTTCGGCATTCAGCTGCTCCAGCGCTTCAGCGCGCTGCTTCAATTCCTCGGTTCGCTCCGCGACCCTTGCTTCCAGCTCCCGATTAAGACTCTCCAGCTGGTGAGCCCTGCGGTGCAGTTCAGCGAAAACACTTACCTTCGCCCGTAACAGTTCCGGAACAACCGGGACGGAAATGTAGTCGACCGCTCCACGTTCGTACCCTTTGAGCCGGTCAATGTCGGTCATGTGCACGGCGGAGATGAATATGATGGCAGTTTTTTGATGCCGGGGATGATTTCGGATCATCTCGGCCAGCTGAAAACCGTCGATCTCGGGCATGCTAACGTCCATCAGAACCACAGCGATGTCAGTCCTGAGCAGATGCTCGAGCGCGACCCTCCCCGAGGTCGCCTTGATTAGATTCAAGTCCAGTTCCTCGAGGATGACCTCATAACTGAGCAGCTTCGCAGGCTGATCGTCCACCATCAAGACGTTGACTTTGTCTTTCGCGCTCATTCACTCCTCATCTTTCCGCACTGGCCGGTAATCCACATGAGTGCTATCTGTGCAGCCACATCCGAAGGGCGGAAAGTAATTGCTCGGTGTTGACTGGTTTGGCCAGGTATTCGGATGCTCCGGCTTCCAGGCATTTCTCACGATCGCCCTTCATTGCTTTCGCGGTCAGCGCGATAATCGGCAGACGCCGGTACGAGGCATTCTGCCGGATCACTTGCATGGTCTCGTACCCGTCCATCTCCGGCATCATGATGTCCATCAGCACGATCGCGATCTCCGGAGTTTTTTCCAGGGTCGCAACGGCCTCGCGGCCGGTTCCCGCGGTCAATACGGTCATCCCACGGCGCTCCAGCACGCTGCTGAGTGCGAAGATGTTGCGCACGTCGTCATCCACAACCAGCACTTTCTTGCCCACCAGAGCATCGTCGGAACAGTGGAGGCGATCGAGCATTTTCTGCTTCTCGGGAGGAAGATTGCCGACAATTCGGTGGAGGAACAGCGCTGTTTCGTCAAGGAGTCGTTCTGGCGATTCCACGCCCTTCACCACCACGCTGCGGGCGAGAGTGTGCAAGCGGGCGTCTTCTTCCGGGGACAGTTCCTTGCCGGTAAATACCACCACTGGCAGGTCACCCACCGATGGAGTGTCGCGCAAACGTTCCAGCACATCGAAACCTGACATATCAGGAAGGCGCAAGTCGAGCACCACGCAATCAAAGCTGGACTCGGTAACCGCGGTCAAGGCCTCCTTTCCGGTAGCCACCAGCGAAACATCGATATCGTCATGACCCAGCAGTTCGCGAATGCTCAACTGCTCCGCGGGATTGTCTTCTACGACCAGCAAACGCTTGCGGCGAGGGGTGGTGTATTCCTTGATCCGGCCCAGGGCAGATTCGAGCCCCTCGGGGGTGGTCGGCTTGGTCACAAATGCAAACGCACCGCGAGTCAACCCGTGATGCCGGTCTTCATCGAGGGTCAGCATCTGGACCGGGATGTGCCGTGTCGACGGATCCTGTTTCAGATGATTGAGCACCGTCCAGCCCAGCATGTCGGGCAGAAAAACATCCAGCGAAATCGCGGTGGGATGGAATTCGCGGGTCAGGGCCAGAGCTTCCGCGCCATTCATCGCGACAAGAACCTTGAACCCCTTATCGTGTGAGAGATCGCAGAGTACCCGCGCGTAATGGGGATCATCCTCGACGATCAGCAGAATCGCATCATCGGGCTGCAGGTCCGCGCGATCATCCGCGACCCGGTCGATCTTCAGTTCGGCCGCGACCACAGCCAGTTGACGGGGCAGGGTGACAGTTTTGCGGTCCGCCGTCGCAACGTTGGCCGCGGACGGGCCAACATAGGTTTGAGGCAGATACAGGGTGAAGGTGCTGCCCTTCCCGGGCGTGCTGCGCAGCTGAATTTCGCCTCCGAGCAGGCTGGCCAGCTCGCGGCTGATGGCAAGCCCCAGTCCGGTTCCGCCGTACTTGCGGCTGGTGCTGGCGTCGGCCTGCTGGAACGCCTCAAAGATGATCCGCTGCTTCTCAGGCGGAATTCCAATGCCGGAATCGGAAACCTGGAAAGATATGACGGAAGCTGCCGAGTCAAGAATCGGATGCCCATCGCTCCATCCATTAGCCGCGACCGATACGGTCAGATTCACGCCCCCTTGCTCGGTGAACTTGAACGCGTTGGACAGCAGGTTCTTGAGTACTTGCTGCAGCCGTTTCGAGTCCGTAACCAGACTGCGGGTAAGTTGCGGATCGGTATGCACCTCGAAACCGAGCCGCCGGTTCTCCGCCTCGTGGCGGAACGGGCGAGCCACCATGTCGAGCAAGCTCGCGAAGAAGACCTCTTCCGCGTCCACGGAAACCGTGCCTGACTCGATTTTCGACAGATCCAGGATGTCGCTGATCAGGTTCAGCAGATCGGTGCCGGCACCATGAATGGTGCGCGCAAACTCCACCTGCTTCGCGGTCAGATTGCCATCGGGATTGTCCGTCAGTTGCTGGCCCAGAACCAGGATGCTGTTAAGCGGGGTGCGCAGTTCGTGAGACATATTGGCCAGGAATTCCGACTTGTATTTCGAAGTCAGCGCCAGCTCCTTGGCTTTCTCCTCCAAAGCGCGCCGCGCCTGTTCGATTTCCTGGTTCTTGCGTTCGACTTCTACGTTTTGTTCGGCGAGCTGCTGGGCTTTCTGTGCCAGCTGTTCGTTGGTTTGCTGCAACTCTGTTTGCTGGGTCTGAAGTTCGGTGGCCAACTGCTGCGACTGCTTCAGCAGACCTTCCGTCTGCATCGTGGCTTCGATGCTGTTCAGCACGATGCCAATGCTTGAAGTCAGTTGTTCAAGAAATGCGAGGTGCGATGCGGTAAAAGCGCTCAGAGAAGCCAGTTCGATCACCGCTTTGACCCGATCCTCGAACAATACCGGCAGCACAATTACATTCCGGGGAACAGCTTCGAACAAGCCCGAACGAATGGATACTGTGTTCGGCGGCAAGTCGGCAATCAGCATGCGCCTCTTCTCCGACGCACATTGTCCCACCAGGCCTTCGCCAACTTTTAAGCGCCGGAGATGCCCGTCGGCGCCATCGGCCGCGAATGCCGATAGCAGGACCAGCCCGGCTGATTCTTCCGTCTCCATCTGGTAAATCACACCCTGTTGCGCGTCGACCAGCGGAGCCAGCTCCGACAGCAGCATGCGACCCACGCTGGCCAGGTCGCGTTGACCTTGCAACATGCCAGTGAAGCGGGCGAGGTTCGTCTTCAACCAGTCCTGTTCCGTGTTGCGATCGGTGGTCAGGCGCAAGTTGTCGATCATCGTGTTGATGTTGTCTTTCAGGTCTGCAACTTCGCCGCTCGCCTCCACCTGGATCGAACGGGTCAAATCTCCCTTGGTGACGGCCGTCGCCACCTCCGCAATCGCGCGCACCTGGTTCGTAAGATTGTCAGCGAGAAGGTTGACGTTTCCGGTCAGGTCTTTCCACGTGCCGGCGGCGCCCGGAACATTGGCCTGTCCACCCAGGCGGCCTTCCACTCCGACCTCGCGGGCTACCGTGGTCACCTGGTCAGCGAATGTGGCCAGCGTGTCGGTCATGTTGTTGATCGTCTCCGCCAGGGCCGCGACTTCTCCCTTGGCATTGACGGTCAGCTTCTGAGTCAGCTCACCGTTCGCCACTGCGGTCACGACTTTGACGATGCCACGCACCTGCTCGGTAAGGTTGGCCGCCATCACATTGACGTTGTCAGTGAGGTCTTTCCATGTCCCTGCCACTCCCGGAACCTTTGCCTGGCCTCCAAGTTTGCCGTCGGTGCCCACTTCACGGGCCACGCGCGTCACTTCAGCGGCAAACGCGTTGAGCTGGTCCACCATCGTGTTGATCGTGTTCTTCAGCTCGAGAATTTCGCCGCGCACATCCACGGTGATTTTGCGCGACAGATCGCCATTAGCCACTGCCGTAGTAACCTGCGCGATGTTGCGGACCTGTGCTGTCAGGTTGCCGGCCATGGAATTGACGTTATCGGTCAGATCCTTCCACACGCCGCCGACGCCCTTCACCTGCGCCTGCCCGCCGAGTTTGCCCTCGGTACCCACCTCGCGCGCCACGCGCGTCACTTCCGAGGCGAACGAGCTGAGCTGGTCCACCATCGTATTGATGGTGTTCTTCAATTCCAGAATTTCGCCGCGCGCATCCACGGTGATTTTTGTCGAAAGATCGCCCCTTGCGACCGCCGTGGTAACGCCGGCGATGTTGCGGACCTGGTTGGTCAGGTTACCGGCCATCGAGTTCACGCT
>CAZGSU010000002.1:0-45971 GCA_964528615.1 uncultured Acidobacteriaceae bacterium
TTCGATCTCGGAGTGCTTACCCTTGCCTTCGACAATCGTGGTGTTGTCCTTGTCCACCGTGATCTTCTTGGCTTGGCCGAGGTCGGACATCTGCACGTTCTCCAGCTTGATGCCCAGGTCTTCGGTGATGGCCTTGCCGCCGGTGAGGGTGGCAATGTCCTGCAGCATGGCCTTGCGGCGATCGCCGAAGCCGGGAGCCTTGACGGCCGCGACTTGCAGCGTGCCACGCAGCTTGTTGACGACGAGGGTAGCGAGCGCTTCGCCTTCGACGTCCTCAGCCACGATCAGAAGCGGCTTGCCGCTCTTCGCGATCTGCTCCAGCAGGGGCAGCAGGTCTTTCATCGAGCTGATTTTCTTTTCGTTGATCAAGATGTACGCGTTCTCAAGCGAAACTTCCATCCGCTCGGGATCGGTCACGAAGTAAGGAGAGAGGTACCCACGATCAAACTGCATGCCTTCCACAACGTCCAACTGGGTCTCAAGCGTCTTGGCCTCTTCCACCGTGATGACGCCGTCCTTGCCCACCTTCTTCATAGCCTGAGCAATAATGTTCCCAATAGTCTCGTCGTTATTTGCAGAAATTGTGCCGACTTGCGCGATCATGTCGCCGGTGACGGGCTTGGAGAACTTGTCCAGTTCGCCCTTGATGCGATTGCCTTCCTTGTCGATGCTGCCGCAGATTGCGGTGATGGCCTTCTCGATGCCACGCTTCATGGCCATCGGGTTGGCGCCGGCTGCAACGGTCTTGACGCCTTCGCGGTAGATGGCCTGGGCCAGGACGGTGGCGGTGGTGGTGCCGTCGCCGGCTACATCGGAGGTCTTGCTGGCGACTTCACGAACCATCTGCGCGCCCATGTTCTCGAGCGAGTCCTTGAGTTCGATTTCCTTGGCTACGGTGACGCCGTCCTTGGTAATTGTCGGGGAACCGAATTTCTTTTCGATGACCACATTGCGGCCCTTGGGGCCGAGAGTGACTTTTACTGCGTCAGCCAGTAAGTTGACGCCGCGGAGAATCGCCTGTCGCGACTCCTCGCCATGTACGATCTGTTTTGCCATAACTTGAGTCTCCTATCGCTTGGTTAGCAGGCTGGGCCTGCGGAATTTTGACAACCCAGTTTCCAGTTACGAGTTCGCGGTTCTCAGTTAACGGCGTGATCCTGCCAATTCTTTCTTGGCTGCGCCGGTCAGGATGCCGAGTACTTCCTCTTCGCGCATGATGATGAAATCTTCACCATCCAGCTTGATTTCGGTGCCGGAGTACTTGCCGAACAGGATGCGGTCGCCCTCTTTTACTGCCAGAGGAAACACCTTGCCTTCGTCGTTGCTCTTGCCTTTGCCTACGGAGATGACTTCTCCCTCCTGAGGCTTTTCTTTGGCGCTGTCGGGGATGATGATGCCACCACGGGTGGTCTCGCCTTCTTCGATACGGCGGACGAGAATACGGTCGTGTAACGGGGTGAACTTAGCCATACTTACAGACTCCTTTCGTTCGGTTTTGAGATATTGGTTAGATAGCAGGGGAAACTCGCCAAAGCACATTGTTAGCACTCATTGTTGGCGAGTGCTAATTGTAGTAAAGAAACTGCCGCCATGTCAACTGATCGGATTAACATTATGATAATAAAATACTTACATAACTATTCGTCGCCAGCTCCGGAGCCATGAGAGGGGCGTGGACGACCGTGCCGACATTGGTTATGCTGTTGATGCGCGGCTCCGGCTATGAGAAAAATTGCCCTCGCCTTTACTCTTCTCGTTCTCGCCTCAGGTGCAGGTTTTTCCCAGGACGACGATAGCGCCATGCTGAACTTCGTGGTGATCCGTGATTACAACGGGAAGCCCATCCGCAACGCCAGCGTGGTGATGCACCCGGTGAACAAGAACGGCAATCAGGCCAAGGGTGGCCTGCAAATCAAGACCGACGCGGACGGCAAGGCCAGCTTTGACGGTGCGCCCTATGGCAAGCTGCGGATTCAGGTGCTGGCGCCCGGCTTCCAGACTTTCGGCGCCGATTACGACATCGACAAACCGACGATGGAAATCACGGTCAAGATGAAGCGGCCGGCAGGGCAATACTCAATCTACGAAGAACACCCGGAAGAGAAAAAAGACGAGAAGAAGGACGACAAGAGCGCGGAGCCGGATTCGAAGCCGAAGCCGCAGTAGAAAGGCGGATTTCAGATTATAGATTTCAGATTGAACGGCGGGACGCGACTTTACAGTCTGTTTTTGGGTTTGAAACCTTCAATCTGAAATCGGAAATCTGCAATCCAGAATATTTCTATGGACTACTTACTTAAGACTGAACCTTCTGTCTATTCGTTTGGCGATTTGCAGCGCGAAAAGAGCACGGTATGGGATGGTGTGACGAACCCGGTGGCAGTGAAGCATCTGCGGGAAATGAAGCCAGGCGACCGATTGGTGATCTATCACACCGGCGATGAAAAGAGCGCGGTAGGGACGGCGACTGTAACTTCGGTGGATGTTTCAGATCCCAAAACTCCCCAGGTGAAGATCAAAGTGGGCGGCGCGGTGAAGCCGGTGACGCTGGCCGAGGTGAAGGCCAACAAGCTCTTTGCGGACTCTCCGCTGGTGCGGCAGGGCAGGTTGAGCGTGGTGCCTCTGAGTGCTGCCCAGTTCAAGTTCTTGACTGGGGAATGATTTGGATTCTACTCATGAAATGCCCCACTTCTCGCAAGAGCCCGAGAAATGGGGCATTAAGATCCCGTCTATTTGCGTAAAAGGCCCCACTCAAGCCAAAGTCGGGCTTGAGTGGGCCACCCGCCCCACATCGACGTTACGGCTACTTCTACGATCTCTGAGCCTGCCGGCCTGCGAACCTCTCTGACCAGCGAATCCTTCCGGTGGCCTGCATTACCACAAAAAGCGTGATCACAGAAATCACTGTGATGGCCAGCCCGGTGAATCCTTTCCAGAAGAAGGCGTAGGAAAAGACAACCAGATAGATCAACTGTGCGGTCCCGGCCCACAAGGCGGCGAAGCGGATGCCCACCACCAGGCGGAGATAGCTCACGACCAGTGCGATCGAGACGATTGAAGCAATGACCATCGCGGCATGAATCGAAATATGATCCACGAGGTAGGCGAGTAGCAGGTGGAAGGCGAAAAATGCAGTGGCCAGGAAAAAGTAATTCATGGGATGAAGGTCGATGTTGCGCATGGTGGTGATGATGAACATCAGGAAAAAGAAGAAGAACAGAGAGATCGGGGCAGCAAAGCTGATTTCGCCCGCGAGCGGCCCGGGCTGAAGCTTTTCCGGCATGGTCATGCCAATCTGGAACCCGGAAATCAGGTCGGAATAGTGCCACGTGAGGTCCCAACCGTCTGCTGTCCGCTGCTTGGCGGTGGGCGAGAGGGTATCGTCGGCGAAATCGATATCCTTGAAATTAGTCTTCATATTCAGGGTGAAGTCGTGCGCCTGAGCGACTCCGTCGCCGAGTTTGTACCGCCAGCTGTTGAGGCCCTGGGAGCGATACGCGATATGGAAAACCGTCGTCTCTCCCGGACCCACCACCGCCTGCCCAGTTGCGCCCTGATCATCGGTGGTCGGAGAAATACGATTTCCGTTTACCTGCATCAGGAGGCCGTCATAGAGCGCTTTTTGGGCGGGGAATTTGAAGCGGAAGCAGAAAGTCTGTGACTCGGCGGTGTTATTGCGGAAGCTATAGTCGCCGGCGAACTGCACCTGGTAAGTGCTGTACCACAGCAAACCTTTCTGACGGGGATCGAGATGGAAGTTCACCTGCACCCGGCTGGCGCTTAGCCCCACCGGAATTTGGGCGGCAACCGTTTCCGGATGGACGACGGAGGCGCCATTCTCCCATCGGGCTACGTTCCTGACTTCGGTGATCGTGTAAGCGGCCGTCGGCGGAGCCTGCTCCTGTGGCGTGCCCCAGGTGGAAGCTACGCGGCCCTGAAGCTGTTCGTTGCTGGATCCGGTGCGGGATGAGATCGTGCCTCCCAGGATCATCCAGGCAATGGTGGTACAGATAAAAATAAATACCAGCGCGGCGATTTGGCGTATCAAATGAACCACCTCATGGGAGTGGTGGGAGCACGAATGCTTCCCGACGGAGGCGGGCTCGAAACAAAGAGCTTAGATCAAACTTCGAGATTGATTTGTGTCAGAGGCGACACGTGTGTGTCAGGGAGCACACAAGCTAGGTTGCATGCTATGCAGAAGTTCGCCGCGCAAGTTCAGGCGGCGGGAACAGCAGGTCTTTCCACTTCTCTTGCTTCGCTGCGTTCCGGTCGAGATGACAATGCTGTTTGAGTTTTTTTTCGAAGCTAGCTGGCGAGCTTGCGGAGGAATTCGCGTTCGTTCATGTGGTACTTGAAGGCCTTGTGGCCGTCGATGAAGACGACGGGTACTTCATCGGTGAACTGGCGGCGTAATTCGTCGTCGCTCTCTACGTCGATTTCGCGCCAGGCGAAGCCACCGCGGCGATGCAGTTTGGTGAGTGTCTCCTTGACGATTTCGCAAAGGTGGCAGCCTTTGCGGGAATAGACGACGACTTGGCGCAACTCCTCCATGGGCGGAGTTTAGCTTGGGAAGAAGCATTTAGCAATTGGCATTTGGCAATTGGCTCAACCCGAACGTAACCAGGTACCTCAGCGGCTGAAGCCGCGCTGAGAGTGGTTTTCAATGCAGCGCTGAAGCGCTGCTCCACCCAAAAGCAGGCTATTGGCAATCAGCACTCTGGCAGTGCTGATCCCCAACTCCTGCGTCTCGATTACAATCCCCTCATGGAACGCAGCCAGAACAGACCACTCTTGGGGAAGGCCGTCCTCGTCACCGGCGGGGCCAAGCGTTTGGGGAGGGCCATCGCTCTTGGACTGGCGGGGGCAGGCGCGGACATTGCGATCACTTTTCGCAACTCGGCTCAGGAGGCGCAGCACACGGTGATTGACGTGGGCAGCTTCGGCGGGCGAGCCGTGGCTTTGCGCTGCGACGTCACCGACGAGAAGAGCGTCAAGTCCGCGATCAAAGAAACGGCGAGGGAACTGGGTGGAATCGATATTCTGGTCAACAATGCTGCCAACTATGAGACTGCCGAGTTCTCCAAGCTGACCCTTAAGCAATGGGACGCTATATTTGCTTCGAACACACGCGGTCCATTTCTGGTTTCGCGCGAGGCGCTGAAGCATCTGCGGGAACGAAAAGGGAAAATCGTGAACCTGGGATCGCTGGGTGGCCTGCGTCCCTGGGCTGATCATGCTCATTACTGTTCGTCCAAAGCGGCGGTGCATATGTTGACCAAAGTGATGGCCAAGGCCCTGGCGCCGGAGATCGCGGTCAACTGCGTTGCCCCCGGGATGATTGACCTGGGAGAGAAGGCGGCAGCGGGGTTCATGAAAAAGATGGCCGTGCAAACTCCGATGCGGCGTAATGGCAAGGGCGAGGAGATCGCGGCGGCGGTTCTGTTTTTTGCTACTGCACCACACTTTATTACCGGGCAGATATTGGTGGTCGACGGCGGGTTGGGACTTTGAGCGGTGTGGCTGTGTATTTGTCAGGCCTGTTCGATTTGCGGTATCGTGCCAGTCTTGTTTAGGGTCGAACGCTTCATGAAGAGATTGTCCAGTGTCATTCTCCTGTTCTGCGCTTCACTAACCTGGGCCCAGGCCCGGGTGGAGGACGGCGGCCACGAAATACAGTTGTGGAGCGGCGGCGGCCACTCGGTCGCTGGAGGTACGTCGGACACAAGTGTGTGGAATGTCGGCCTGCGCTACGGCTGGGTTCTTACCCGGCCCCACGGGCCTGGCTTTCTGAAAGGGAGATTCGAGTACGCGCTCGATGCAGTGCCGGCGTTTGTGGTCTTCCAGCCTGCCAACACAGCCTACGGGGCGGGTTTCAATCCTTTGAATCTGAAGTGGAACTTTGCTACGCGTGGGCGGATCGTGCCCTATTTTGAACTCAGTGGCGGAACCCTGTTTACCAACCATGATGTTCCGACCGGAACCAACAGCGTGAACTTTACTTCTGCAGCGGCCCTGGGCACGCACTTTCTAGGAGACTCGCGTAACTGGAGTGTGGAGTTGCGGTATATGCATATCTCCAACGCCGGACTGGCGGACCGCAATTCCGGCATCAATACGGTGCAGGTGCGGCTGGGGATTGGGAAATTTTTCGGGGGGAGCAGCGCATCAAAGAAATAGAAATGAGGCGAACCAGGTTGAAGCCCAGATTGAACCCACTTTTAAAAGTAAAAACTGCCGTAAGCGTCGCTGCTCTCCTGTTGAGCCTGCCGGCTGGTGCGCAAGAGCGTGCCGCTGACTGGATCGCCATCAGCAACAAATACACCAATCAGTTGCTGGCAGTGGAGATGAAACATCATCCTGAACAAGGGTCGGACGAGGGTCTGAGCCAGTTCGATACTGAAGTGTCTCAGCCCACGCTGGCCGACGAAGATCAACAGCGCCAGGAGACCGAGGCCGTACTTTCCACGCTGAAAGGCGTCGTGGGGCAACAGAAGCAGAAGGAAGTCGCGCAGGACTTGCAGATCGTGATTCGCAGGGTCGGGCTGCAATTCCGGGAACAGGACTTCGATCGCGCCCACAAAGTGGACTTTCTGAATGCCAGCAAAATTGTGTTTACCGGGTTACGGATTCTACTTGACGAGCAGACTCCAGCCGAGCGTCGGCCCGCGGCCGTGATCCGCGTCCGCAAATATGCGGGGCTCGAACCGGGATACAAGCCGCTGACTGAAATCCTGAAGCAACGTGTGATGGAGCAGATGGCCAAGCCGGGCGTGGTCTATCCCGCGCGTACCGAGATTGAAACGGAGCTTTCGCGTAATAGCAATTACCTGGAGGGAATCGCTACTCTTCTGGAAAAGTACAAGCTGGCGGGCTGGCAGGAACCCTACGCGAAGCTAAGAACCCAGCTGGTCGACTATGACGCGTGGACAAGAGTGAATGTGTTGCCCAAGGCGCGCACGGATTTTCGTCTTCCACCCGAGGAGTACTCGCTCCGTCTGGAGGACTATGGCATCGACATTCCACCCAAGCAACTCGCGGCGATGGCGCACCAGGCGTTCAGCGAGCTGCAGGCGGAGATGAAGCCGATCGCGGCACAGATTGCGAAGGAAAGACATTTGCCTTCGAGCGATTATCGCGACGTAATCCACGAGTTGAAAAAACAGCAACTGGTAGGCGACGCCATACTGCCGTTCTATCAGGAGCGCTTGAAGCAGATCGAAAAGATTATCGTGGAGAAGCAGATTGTCAGCCTGCCGGACCGGCCCGCGAAGATCCGGATTGCCACTGCTGCGGAAACCGCACAACAGCCGGCTCCGCACATGGTGCCTCCGCCGTTTCTGCACAATACCGGAGAAAAGGGAGAGTTTGTCCTGCCCCTGAATATTCCCGCCGGGCCGGGCCAGCCCCCTGCCGAGAAGTATGACGACTTCACGTTTGACGCGGCGGCATGGACACTCACGGCGCACGAGGCGCGTCCTGGACACGAGTTGCAGTTCGACTCCATGCTGGAGCATGGAGTTTCGCTGGCGCGTTATCAATACGCGTTCAACAGCACGAATGTGGAGGGCTGGGGGCTTTATTCGGAATACCTTATCCGGCCATACATGCCGCTCGAGGGCCAGCTGATCTCGCTCGACTACCGGATGATGCGGGCGGCACGCGCGTTTCTCGATCCCGAGCTGCAGGCTGGGAAGATCCAGCCGGCGGATGCTTTTCGGGTTCTGGAAGAGGACGTGGTGCAGTCCCATGCCTTCGCCGAAGAAGAAGTTGAGCGGTATACGTATCGGGCGCCCGGGCAGGCGAACAGCTATTTTTACGGATATACCAAGCTGATCGCGCTGCGGAAAGAAACGGAAGCGGCGATGGGACCCAAATTTGATGAGAAGAAATTCCACGATTTCATTTTGGCCCAGGGCTTGCTTCCGCCCGATCTGATGCGGAAGGCTGTGCTGGAAGAGTTCGTAAAACAATAGCAGGCTGATTTCCGTAGCGCCGGCGTCCCGCCGGCTGTCGTGAGGGCGTCACGCCCTCACATTCAAAATCCCCACCCTGTCTCTCCAACGAACGGAGAGACGAGGATGGGGCACCCTGGAAGTGCTTCAGTGATATTCTTTTCCCCGTATGTCAACCCTGGTCGAATGTGTTCCCAATTTTTCTGAGGGCCGCGACGGCGCCAAGGTCGATGCGATTGTCTCGGCCATGAAGGTGGACGGCGTGTATCTCCTCGATCGGGAGATGGACGCGGACCATAACCGCTGCGTGATCACGCTGGTCGGAGAGCGCGAGCCCATTCAGGAGGCTGCCATTCGCGGCGTGGGCAAGGCGGCGGAGCTGATCGACTTGACGAAACACCAGGGAGCGCATCCGCGGATGGGGGCGGCGGACGTGGTGCCGTTCATACCGATCGACGGCGTGACCATTGAAGATTGTGTGGCCATGGCGAAACAGGTGGGCGAGGAAATCTGGAAGCGGTATCAGATTCCCGTGTATCTCTACGAAGCGGCGGCGACTTCACCGGAGCGGCAAAATCTGGAAAACATCCGGCGCGGACAATTTGAGGGCATACGGGCGGACATTGCCACCAACCCGGCCCGCAAGCCTGATTTCGGAGAGGCGCGCGTGCATCCTACCGCGGGTGCGACGGTGGTGGGAGCGCGGAAGTTTCTGATCGCTTACAACGTTTTTCTCAACACGCCGGATGTGGAGATCGCCAAAAAAATCGCCAAGGCCGTGCGCTTTTCCAGCGGCGGGATGCGCTTCGTGAAGGGCGCGGGATTTCTGGTGCGCGGGCTGGCGCAGGTTTCGATGAACCTGACCGACTTTGAGCAAACCCCGGTTCACCGGGTTTTTGAAATGGTGAAACGGGAGGCGGCCCGGTACGGGGTTGTGCCGGTGAGCAGCGAGATTGTCGGGTTGATTCCGAAGAAGGCGCTGGAGTCGGCGGCGGAGTGGTTTCTGCAGGTGGAGAATTTTGATTCGTCATTGATTCTGGAGAACCGCTTGAGTGCCGTAATGAGCGGCAAGGTCGCGGTTGGCGGCTTGAGGGCTGGAGTGGAACCCTTCGTTGAACAACTGGCCGCACCTACGGCCACTCCGGGCGGCGGTAGTGCGGCGGCGGCCAGCGGAGCTATGGCGGCGGGACTGGCCAACATGGTGGCTGCGATGTCCCGGGGAAAGAAGGCGTATCTGCAGCACGAGGCGGATTTGAGCGCGGCCATTGCGCGGCTGGCACAACTCCGCGAGGAATTGAAGGCGGCGATCGATGCTGATGCCGAGTCCTACAACGCCGTGATGAAGGCTTACAAGCAGGCCCGGGATTCGGCCAGCGCCGACGGCATCATCGACGCTGCTTTGAAGCAGGCCACGGGTGTGCCCCTGGGCGTGGCAGAGCGGGCGAGGGAAGTGGCCGGAATTGCGGAAAAGCTAAAGCCGATTACCAATCCGAACATGAAATCCGATCTGACTACGGCGCTGGCCCTGGCGCGGGCAGCCATCGAGGGAGCGCTGGCCAATGTGGAGATCAACCTGGAATCGATGAAGGACGCTGGATTTGTCGCCGAAACCCGCAACCAGGCTGAGCTGATAAGGGCCTGAGCGCGGTTTCGGGTCATGCACCTGCCTGATTACACGATGTGACCTTTGGTTTGGCCTCTCCCCGTTGAAATTGACATACAATAAGGGTATAAATCGCGTCTAAATCGCATCTAATTGCGCATATTCTTTCGAGGTTTTGATGAAAACACTTAAAGGCAGTTTGTGTGTTCTTCTGGTGCTGAGCGCCGCAGCGTGGTCCATGCCGCTGGGCAGTTCGACCCGAACCGTGATTCCTTCCGACATCCAGCAGATTATTTCGGTGGATTACCGCGCCCTCAAGAATTCCGACACCGCTATGGCGCTGAAGGAGCAAGTTTTGCCGCCCAGCCTGAAGGAGTTCGAAGGGGCCCTGAGAGGTGTGGGGATCGATCCGGACAAGGACGTGGAGCAGCTCACGTTTGCTTCATATCGCAGCGGCAAACAGGGTGTGCGGGTGGTCGGCATAGCGCAGGGGCAGTTTGCCATGGCAACGGTGCTGAAGAAGATGCGGCTGCAGAAGGTGAAGCCGGTCAAACTGCGTAACTCCGACATCTATCCCATGCCAGCCGGCATGCAAATGACTTTTCTGGATGACAACACACTGTTGTTTGGCGACAGCGGCGCGGTGCGCGGGGCGCTGGATGCGCGAGACGGTTATTCCTACACTCTCGACAGTAACAGCCAGATTGCAGACATGATCGGATCCGTGGAGTCGGGAACGGTGTGGAGCGTCCTCGATCAGCAGGGAACACAGAACATGCTGCATTCGGCCCTGGGCGATGCCGCCGGGCTCGCCGACTACGATACCATCAAGAAACGCATTCTGGGTTCACGCTACACCATGAACTTCCAGAGCGGCGTGAACTTCGATCTTGACGTCATTACCTCGGATTCGGTGACCGCAACCACGCTGTCCTCGCTGCTCAAGGCGGGCATGATGTACAAGAAAATGTCAGCTACGCCGGTGGAAAAGCTGGCGCTGGACAATGTGACCGTCAACTCAGACAGCTCGAATCTTCAGATGCACTTCAAGGCCGACGACAAGCAGTTCCAGGGATTGCTGCATTCGCCGCTGTTCGCGGCGGTATCGAAGTAGACGGCACATCGCATTTACCCGTTCTCGAGAGAAGTTGGTTTTCTTTGCGTCCTCTGTGTTTCTCTCAGCGCTCTTTGCGGTCAAAAGCTTTTAACCGCAAAGAGCGCAGAGAAATCGCAAAGGACGCGAAGAAGGGCTTTGGCTAAGTGCCACTTGCGAAGTGCCAGTGGC
The DNA here is from genome assembly GCA_964528615.1 of uncultured Acidobacteriaceae bacterium. Classification (GTDB taxonomy): domain Bacteria; phylum Acidobacteriota; class Terriglobia; order Terriglobales; family Acidobacteriaceae; genus JAIQFF01. Next base: position 10,844 of record CAZGSU010000002.1, read on the forward strand.
GGCACTCTGCTATTTCGCTTTTTGGGCTTTGGCTTTTTCTCTTTTTTCTTTGGCCCAGCCTTCTTTTACGATCTGGCGAGCTCTCCCAAGGGCCAGGGAATCCGGCGGGACATCTTCGGTGACCGTAGTGGCGGCGGCGACGTACGCGCCCTTTCCAATCCGGATAGGAGCGACCAGAATGCTGTCGCTGCCTACGAATACGCCATCTTCGATAACGGTTTTGTGTTTGCTCACGCCGTCATAGTTGCAGGTGATCGTTCCCGCGCCGACATTGACCTTCTCTCCGATTTCACTGTCACCCAGGTAAGTGAGATGGTTGGCCTTCGAACCTTTGCCCAGGCGAGTCTTCTTCAGTTCGACAAAGTTTCCGACATGAGCTTCGTCGCAGATTTCGCAGCCCGGCCGCAGATGGCTGTACGGTCCGAGCGAGACACGGGCTCGTACCGTGGAATGCTCCAGTACACAGCCGGTCTGTATCAGCACCTGGTCGCCGATTTCACAGGCGATGATCATGCTGTAGGATCCAATGCGGGTGTCGCTGCCGACGCGAGTTGAGGCGCGTAGCTGGACGAAAGGCTCGATGACCGTGTCGGCGCCTACCTGGACATCGCTATCGATCACGCAGGTTTGAGGGAAAAGAATGGTGACACCTTCAGCCATGAGCTGGCGGCACTTGGCCATGCGCATGTGCTGGTCGATGTCGGAAAGCTCCGCGCGGGTGTTGCCGCCCAGGACTTCGTAGGGATTGGCGGCCTCGATGGCGACCACTCGTTGCCCAGCCTTCCCCAGGATCGCCGCCATGTCGGTGAGATAAAACTCGCCGTGATGATTGTCGGTGCTCAATCGGTCGATGTGGCTGAATAGCTGCCGGCTGTCAAAAGCATAGATGCCCGCGTTGATCTCGTGCACCTTCTGCTGCGCAGGCTTCAGGTGTTTCTGTTCGACAATGGCCTTCACGTCGTCGCTGCCGGCTTTTTTGCGAATGATTCTCCCGTAGCCGGCTGGATTCTCGAGCCGGGCGGTCAGGATGGTCATCGCGGCTTTTTTCGAGGCATGGAAGTTGCGCAGGCTCTCGATGGTCTCATGAGTAATCAGGGGCGCGTCGCCGTAGAGCACGATGACAAGATCGTAGGGTGCCAGTGCCTCGCGTGCCACCATCAGGGCATGTCCGGTGCCACGCTGCTCTTTCTGAATCACAAATCCGATTCCGGTGGATGCGACTGCGGCGCGGACGCGGTCGGCCTCGTGCCCGATGATGGCGTACACGTCTTGCGCCGGAACTACTTTGGTCGCGGCGGCGATGACGTGCGCCAACAGCGGCTTGCCCCCGGCTTCGTGCAACACCTTGGGATGTTTCGATTTCAGCCGCGTTCCTTTGCCGGCGGCCAGAATGGCGATAGCGACGCGAGGAGCGCTGTCATTTTTGGTTTTCGGCATTTGATCCAATATACCGCGAGAGTTCGCCGCGGAGCAGGGGTTGGTTACCGTGGTTACTGAGCGGGTCTTGCGGGTTGGGAAAACCGCCGAGCTTTGCTCGGCTGGGCGGGCGAGCAGCGGTCGCCGGTTTGCAGCGCAAAAAACCACTGCCGAGCAGCGCTCGGCTGGGCTGGTAAGGACACCTGCCCGTACGTGGTTTTTGGTGCGGGAGACTTTGTTTAGGGGGTGGCGGCGCGGGTGGTGCCAGGGGCCTGGGCGACCAGTTCCATCAGGTCGGCGGCAATCTGGTCGGTTCGGTGGCGGGCTACCATGCCCTGGTCCAGGTAGTCCCCAAGAACCGGGATTACGCCTAATTCTTCAATCGCATCCAGGTCGGCCACGATCTGGTTGGCGCCTTCGAGAGCATACTTGGCCTTCAGTTCAGGGGGTGCCGGGGTGCGATTGATGAGGGCGAAATCAAAGATGCGCTTGGTCTGGGCGTGGCGATTGAGGGCGCGAATGTGGTCGGAGGCGGTCAAGCCCAGGCTCTCATTGGCCTGGGTCATCAGATTTCCGACATAGACTTTTACCGCGGCAGAATTGACGATGGCCTGGGCAATTCCGGGAACCAGAAGGTTCGGGATCAGGCTGGTGAAGAGCGATCCGGGACCGATCGTAATCAGGTCGGCGCGCGCCATTGCTTCCAGAGTCTGTGGCAGGGGTTGAACATCGGGCGGATCCAGAAAGAGCTGCTTGATGCGACCGCTGCTGGCGGTGATTTTGGTCTCGCCGCGGATTCGGCTGCCGTCTTCCATCAAGGCTTCGAGCTCGACGTGGGAGGTGGTGGCAGGGTAGATGTGTCCGCGAGTAAGCAGAATTTCCGAGGACAGGCGCACCGCCTCGCTGAAATCGCTGGTAATGGAGGTTAATGCGGCCAAGAACAGGTTGCCGAAGCTGTGACCCTCCAGGCCCGACCCTTTTACGAAGCGATGCTGAAACAGTCGGGAGAGCAAAGCCTCGTCCTCGGAGAGGGCGACGATGCAATTGCGAACGTCGCCGGGAGGCAGCATGTTGAGCTCTTTGCGCAGGCGTCCGCTGGAGCCGCCGTCATCACTGACGGTCACGATCGCGGAGAGGTCGCCGATCTCCGGCTGGTCGGGTTTGCACAGCGTACCCGGCCGGTTGACATAGCGCTTGAGTCCCTTGAGGAGAGTGGAGAGACCGGTGCCGCCGCCGATGGCGACCACATGAATGTTTCCTGCTGAATAGGACTTCCGCGGCAACGAACGCAACGAGCGCCGGGAGGTTTCAGACACGGCTAGCCATTGTCCTCTGGGGCGGTGGACTCTGGAGAGAACTCAGCCCCGGGGTCGGGATACAGCAATTCAGTGAAGCGGGGATCTTCCGCCAGGTTCTGGAAATCGGAATCGTTTCGCGCCTGAAACCGAAGGGAGGCGTTTACCCGAATGGCCTCATCCAGATGGCGCAGGGAATCTTCCAGGTGCCCGGTGAGGCAGTCGAGAGCGGCCATGCCATAAGCTACATAGTCGGCCTTGGGCACCTGCTTGGAAAGCTTTTCCAGATGCTCGCGGGCCGTGACGTAGTCGCCGACGTTCATCAGCGAAACGGCGTAGTCATAGTGCTCTTCCGGGCTCTTGAACTGGTTCGCGGCGCGCTCCAGATGCTGATTGCAGGTATTGAGGTGAACGGTGACACGGTCCGCCAATTCTCTGCTGGCCCCGGTTACGGCCTTCTGCAGGTGGAGCTTGGCTTTCTCAAATTTGTGCTCCTGCATGGCGCGCAGTCCGGCCTCGTAGTTTTGCACAGCCTGTGCAAAACGTGGGTCGTCGCTGACCGGTTTTTTGGTGGGAGTTTTCTGGGCCATCCGCAACACTCTTCCTGAACTCTTCGTAAGCTCTCCTTTTTGATATGCTTGGAAGAAGTCAGCTCAACCACAACTGCCAGGGTTTTACCCCCTTCCGCCGGCAGAGCAGTGACCCCTGGTCAGGGGCCGCGAATTTCGCCTGTGGAAAAGCTTGATCTACCCCGAACGAGCAGGTTATACGCGCATTCGCTTTTCCGTCAACCCGATCCAAATCATTCACCCACGGTCAGTTGATGGAAGCAGCCGTCTGCAGGTCTATCTGCTTCCACTCACCCTTCATGATTCCCTGGCGAATCTGGGCGGCGGTCTTTTTCTTCTGGTGCATTGAATACGAGTAGTACAACTCCTTCAAGCAAACTGAACATTGGGCACCGTGCGTGCCCTCAAAACAGCTATGGAGGCTGTTATGCCCCATTCCGCGATCGCAATAGCAGTAGCAGGGTTGCTGATGCAACACCGCAGGAATCTTAGCCGCCAGCTCGTAGGCATGGGACTGGAACGGATACTGGGCGTTTCCTGCCCAAAGCTGCTCTCTGCCAAGGATCGGTGGGAGGGTCGCGCCCTTGGCGGGCGGACCGGTGTTGTAGGCCGGTACGGCTCCCTCCTGCTGGGAGGTGGCCCACGGAGTGGACACCGCCAAGATCGTCAAGGCGAGAAAGGCCAGGGTGATTCCGCGCTTCATCATGATTCCGGCTTCCTTGAGTGAATTCTTATTGTAACTCGAATTGCGAAGCGGCGGCAGTAGCCCGAGGGTAACCACCGCGGAGCCGGGTGCCAGGTAACACAAGCTGTAACCCGGTACGCCGGAGCCGTATAATAATCGGTAGCATGCCGGAACAAGCCCGTCCCGCGGAATTGCGTCCCCGCACCGACAAGTCTCGCCCTCCGGTTTCACCGCGTACCATTCCAGTGCTCTCGGTCTGGGTCCGCGACCTGATCATTTCGCTGGCGATCTCGGCATTCATCATCGTGTTCCTGTACCAGCCGGTAAAGGTAGAAGGCACCAGCATGATGCCTTCTCTCGATGATCAGGAACGCATTTTCGTCAACAAGTACGTGTACCGGCTGGAACCGATCGAGCGAGGCGACATCGTGGTGTTCCGCTATCCTCGCGACCCTTCGAAGAGCTTTATCAAACGCGTGATCGGACTGGCGGGTGATCGTATCCGCATTGAGGCAGGGCAGGTGCTGGTCAACGATGTTGCGCTGGATGAAGACTACGTTCCTCCTGCTTACGCCGACCAGCGTTCGTACCCCGAGATCATAGTCCCGGCCAACAGCTACTTCGTGCTGGGCGACCACCGCACCATGTCGAACGATAGCCGTGATTTTGGACCGGTGAACGTCGGCTATATCTACGGCAAAGCGGTGTTCGGATATTGGCCGATGGACAAGATGGGCAGAGTGCGTTGAGAGATTTCTCTGCGTGCTTGCCTTTTCTTTGCGATCTCTGCGGTTAAGAGCTTTTGACCGCAAAGGGCGCTGAGAAAAACCAGAGAGCGCAAAGAAAATCCAGAACATCGAAATCATTTGTTTCGTGATTTCGGTATCCCTGCTAAAATCTCTAAAATCCACTCCCTGGAGCAGGAATGCAGGCTACGCTTGCACTCGAAGACGGCAGAGTCTTTCGAGGCAAAGGATACGGCGCCAAAGGCGAATGTTACGGCGAAGTCGTTTTTAATACTTCCATTACTGGCTATCAGGAAATTTTCACCGACCCTTCCTACTGCGGCCAGATCGTAGTTCTTACCAATCCTGAAATCGGCAATTACGGGACCAACGCGGAAGACAGCGAGTCGACGCGTCCGTATATCGAGGGATTGATCGTTCGCGAGTTCTCCCGAGTCAGTTCCAACTGGCGCTCGCAGCAGGTCGCGGAAGAGTATCTCGAACAATTCAAGGTACCGGTGCTGGCGGAGATCGATTCGCGCGCCCTGGTTCGGCATTTGCGTAATCACGGCGTGATGCGTGGCGTGGTCTCTACTTTGGAAGATGATGCCGAGAAGCTTGTGGCCAAGGCACGCTCGATTCCCAAGATGGACGGTACCGACCTGGCAAAAGTGGTCAGCACCAATCGTCCTTATGTTTGGGAAGTGGGCGAGCGATCGCACGAGCCGGTAGAAGTCGTCGGGGTAAAGGACGAGCCGGCGCGGTTTCATGTGGTGGCTTACGACTTCGGCATCAAGCAGAACATCCTGCGCAAGCTGCGCGGCGAAGGCTGCAAGGTCACGGTCGTGCCGGCGCAGACTCTGGCGGAGGACGTTCTGGCTTTGAAGCCGGACGGTGTGTTTCTATCTAACGGCCCGGGGGATCCGGAGCCTTGTACTTACGCCGTGGATAACATTCGTCGGCTCATGGGGCGGCAGCCGATTTTCGGAATCTGTCTGGGACATCAGCTCACCGGGATCGCGCTCGGCGGAAAAACCTTCAAGCTGAAGTTTGGACACCACGGCGGCAACCATCCGGTGAAGCAGTTGCACTCGGGGAAGATCGAGATCACGGCGCACAACCATAACTTTGCCGTGGATCCGGATTCACTGCCGCAGAGCGAAGTCGAGCTCACGCACATTGATTTGAATGACAACACGCTGGAGGGCTTGCGGCACCGGAACTTGCCGCTGTTCTGCGTGCAATACCATCCCGAGGCCTCGCCGGGGCCGCATGATTCGCATTATCTGTTCAAGGATTTCGTGAAGATGATGGAGGAGTGGAAGGGCTAGCGACGCCCGCCAGACAGCCGGCAGGATGTCGGCGCTACAAGAAAATAATGCCGCGACGAACTGACATCTCGAAAATCCTGATCATCGGTTCTGGCCCCATCATCATTGGCCAGTCGGCGGAATTCGATTACTCCGGGACGCAGGCTTGCAAGGCGCTCAAGTCTGAAGGATTTGAAGTGGTGCTGGCCAATTCCAATCCGGCCACCATCATGACCGATCCGGAGATCGCAGACCGCACTTACATCGAGCCGCTCACTCGCGAGTACCTGGAAGAAATCATTCGCATCGAGCGCGAGCTGTCGCCGGGGGCGGGGTTCGCCATCCTGCCCACCGTGGGCGGGCAGACGGCGCTCAATCTTGCGATTGAGCTTTCCGACGGCGGCGTGCTCGACAGGTACAACGTGCAACTTATCGGCGCGAACGTGGCTGCGATCAAGAAAGCGGAAGACCGTCTTTACTTCAAAGACGCGATGCAGAAGATCGGCCTCGACGTGCCCAAGTCGGCGCTGGTGAACAATCTTAAAGATGGGCTTGAGTTTGCTGGCAAGATTGGCTTTCCCGTAATTGTGCGGCCCTCGTTCACGCTGGGCGGCAGCGGCGGTGGCATCGCATACAACCGCGAGGAACTGCTCGAAGTGCTGGCCCGCGGACTGGATTTCTCTCCCGTGCACGAAGCCTTGATCGAAGAATCGGTGCTGGGTTGGAAAGAATATGAGCTGGAGGTGATGCGCGATCTGCGCGATAACGTCATCATCATCTGCTCCATCGAAAACTTCGACCCCATGGGCGTGCACACGGGCGATTCCATCACTGTCGCTCCGGCGCAGACGCTTACCGACCGCGAGTATCAGGCCATGCGCGATGCGGCGATTGCGGTGATCCGTGAGATTGGTGTGGAAACCGGGGGATCGAATATTCAGTTTGGAGTTCAGCCTACGACCGGGCGGATGGTGGTGATCGAGATGAACCCGCGAGTGTCGCGGTCGTCGGCGCTGGCGTCGAAAGCAACCGGGTTTCCAATTGCAAAGATTGCCGCCAAACTTGCTGTCGGCTATACGCTGGATGAAATTCCCAACGACATCACGCGCAAGACGCCTGCTTGCTTCGAGCCCACGCTGGATTACGTGGTGGTGAAGATTCCCAAGTGGCAGTTCGAGAAATTTCCTGGCGCCGATGAGAACCTGGGTCCCCAGATGAAGTCGGTGGGCGAGGTCATGGCTATCGGCCGCACCTTCAAAGAGGCCCTGCTCAAGGGCGTGCGCGCGCTCGATACGGGCAAGAAGACGGGCTCGGAGAAAATCGAGCCCAAGATTCTCACCCAGCGGCTGGTAACACCGCATCCCGAACGGCTTTCCTACATTCGTTATGCCTTGCGCCAGGGGCACACCGTCAAGCAGTTGGCCAAGATGACGTCCATCGATCCCTGGTTTCTGTACCAGCTGAAAGAGATCAACGATATGCAGCTGGAGCTGGAAAAGCATCCCATGGAGTCGATTCCGACTGATGTGCTGCGCGAGGCCAAGCGTATGGGCTTCTCCGATGGCCGGTTGGCTGGAGTGTGGCGGCTTAACGGCAAGGGTGCGCCGGAGAAAGTTCGGCATCTGCGCAAGAAGCGCGGGGTTTCGCCGGTGTACAAGCGGGTGGACACGTGCGCCGCGGAATTTGAAAGTTACACGCCGTATCTTTATTCCACCTATGAGGAAGAAGACGAGGCTACGCCGACCGGGAAGAAGAAAGTCATCATCCTGGGCAGCGGGCCGAATCGTATCGGGCAGGGAATTGAGTTCGATTACTGCTGTTGCCACGCTGCGTTTGCGCTGCGCGACGACGGTTACGAGACAATCATGATCAACTGCAACCCGGAAACCGTCTCGACCGATTACGACACCAGCGATCGTCTTTATTTTGAACCGTTGACTCTCGAGGATGTATTCGCCATCTGTGAGCACGAGGCTACTTCGGGCGCGCCGGTTGGCGTGATCGTGCAATTCGGCGGGCAGACGCCTTTGAATCTGGCGCTGCCGTTGAAGGCGGCGGGCGTCAATATTATTGGAACGTCACCCGAGTCGATTGACCTGGCGGAAGACCGCAAGCGCTTTGGCAAGTTGCTCGACGAACTGGAAATTCCGCAGGCTCCGGGCGCGATGGCGGCGTCGGTGGAAGAAGCTATTGAAGGGGCGAAGCGGGTGGGATACCCGGTGCTGGTGCGGCCTTCGTACGTGCTGGGCGGGCGCGCCATGGTGATCGCCTACGACGAAGAGATGGTCGTGCACTACATGAAAGAAGCGGTCGAGTATTCGCAGGATCGCCCGGTGCTGATCGATCATTTTCTTGAAGACGCCATTGAAGTGGATGTGGACGCGCTTTCGGACGGTGAAGATGTGGTGATCGGCGGCATCATGCAGCACATTGAGGAGGCCGGCATTCATTCCGGAGACTCTTCCTGTGTGCTGCCCGCCGTGGATATTCCCGAGGCGCTGCTGACCCGGATGCGCGAGTACACATTCAAGCTGGCTCGGGCGTTGAAGGTTGTGGGGCTGATGAATATTCAGTTCGCGATTCCGAGAGCGAATGCGATTTCAGACGGATCTTCGACCCGTCCGGGCGGGTCAGAGACCCGCCCCCACACAGACCGGAGCACTGTTTACGTCCTGGAAGTCAATCCGCGGGCTTCGCGAACTGTGCCTTTTGTTTCCAAAGCGACCGGGGTTCCGATGGCGAAGATTGCGGCCCGTCTTATGACCGGGCGCAAGCTACGAGAATTCCTGCCGGAGTTTATCGAGCGCGGCACCGATCTCGACACCGGGCGCTGCTACTACGTAAAGTCGCCGGTTTTTCCCTGGAACAAGTTTCCGGGAGTCGACACCGTGCTGGGTCCGGAGATGAAATCCACGGGCGAAGTGATGGGCGTGGCCGACAATTTTGGCGAGGCGTTCGCCAAGGCGCAGACTGCGGCCGGCCAGAAGCTGCCTACGCAGGGCACGGTCTTTATTAGCGTGACCGATCACGATAAACCGAATGTGACTGAAGTCTCACGCAAGTTTGTCGACATGGGATTCAAACTGGTGGCGACGGCCGGTACCGCCGACGTGCTCGAATCTGCGGGCATGACGGTGGAGCGGGTTTACAAAGTGAAAGAAGGACGGCCCAACGCCGTCGATCTGATCAAGGGCGAGCGCATACATTTAATCGTCAACACTCCGCACGGAGTTGATCCCTGGTTTGACGAACAGGCCATCCGGCGGGCGGCGGTGATGGCCCGCATTCCCACCATCACCACGCTGTCGGCGGCCCGGGCTGCAGCCGAGGGCATCGCCGCACTGCAGAGCGGAGAGGTGCGAGTGCAGGCATTGCAGCGGTTGCACGCGGAGCGTACAGTGAGAAGCCGAAGCGAGTAGTCCGCGGTGGAGGTGTGGTATGGCGGGAGAAAATAGTGCTTTGATTCGACGCTGGTTTGACGAAGTCTGGAACCACGGGCGAATGGAGGCGATTGACGAGATGGCCTCACCTGACGTGATCGGGCATGGGCAAGCGCAGCATGACACCGACGTCGGGCTTGAAGAGTTTCGAACTTTTGCCAAGAATCTGCGCCGCGCGTTTCCTGACATGACAGTGACGATCGATCAGATTATTGAGCAAGGGGACAAAGTAGTTGCCCGGTGGACGTCGACCATGACTCATAAGGGTGACTTCCTCGGATTCGCACCCAGCGGAAAGAAAGCGACCATCACCGGGACTTCAATCCAGCGCATCTCCGGCGGAAAGATTGTCGAGGGCTGGGACAACTGGGACCAGCTCGGTCTGCTGGTGCAGATTGGGGCAGTTCCGGCGGCGCATTTTGTGAAGCCGCCAGCGGAACGGCGGTCGGCGTAGCGTAGTTGTTCTAGCGGGCGGCCGTTTTGGACTCCAAGTCGAGAGCATATGTGGAGTAGGGGCCTCTCGACTCCGCTTGCGCGTTCTCGAGCGCACACACAGGCTCCGCTCAGGATGACGTTGTAAGACGCGGATTTGATAAGCTTGATGGCTAGCGCTGCAGGCGCTTAGAGCGACCCCATGCTCCTTCAAGGTATTTTTCCTCCCATCACTACGCCGTTTTATCCGGACGGCAACGTTTACTTCAAAAAGCTCGAGCACAACGTCGAGCGCTACTCCAAGACTCCGGTTGCGGGCATGGTTGTTTTGGGTTCTACCGGCGAGGCAGTCATGCTCTCGGATGAGGAGCGGCGGCAAGTGCTGAAAGGTGCTCGGGAAGCGACAGCGCCGAACAAGGTGCTGATTGCTGGAACGGGCATTGAGTCGGCCGTCGAGACCTTGCGGCTCACCGAGTATGCGGCTGAGCTCGGCTACGATGTGGCCCTGGTGCGCACTCCACACTTCTACAAGAAGGTGATGCATCCCACGAATATGCTGGCCTTCTATCGTACGGTGGCGGACCGCTCGCCGCTGCCGGTGATGATCTATAACGTTCCGGGATTTACCGGATACGATATTCCTGCCGAGGTGGTGATCGAGCTGGCGGAGCATCCCAATATCATCGGCATGAAGGAGTCGGGCGGCGACGTGGAGAAACTCCGCCGGATGGCGGATGAGACACGGCATGTGAAGCGCGCGGCCAAAGTGACAGAAACTTTTGACGCGGTGACTCCGCGTATGCTCAAAGCGTCCAGTGGCGGCAACGGACAGGGCGGAGAACTGGTGCAGGTCTCGGCGCTGGGCGGCGTAAAATCGTCTTCTGCTGCGGTCACTGTAGTGAGTGGGGTCAAGACCAGGGAAAAGGAAGTCGGCTTCCAGATCGTGGTGGGTTTGGCGCAGAAGCTGGAGCCGTCGTTACAGGCTGGCGCAGTGGGAGGGATCCTGGCTTTCGCCGATGCTGCGCCTACTGCGTGCTACGAAATTTACGCTGCATGGAAAGAAGGCGATGCGGAGTTGGCTCGTTTGAAACAGGACCGAATTACGCAGGCCACACTGCGGGTCTCAGGGGAGCTCGGCATTCCAGGCTTGAAGTACGCGATGGATCTGAACGGCTATTATGGGGGTCCGGCGCGCTTGCCGCTGTTGCCGCTGACGGCGGATCTGAAGTCCGAAGTGGAGCGACTGTTAGGGGACATCAGGAATTAGGCCCTAAGCGTTCCCCAAATATCCGCACTTGCAGGTTCCTCTCTGCTGAATGTTTGTCTGGGATAACCCAGTTATCAGTTTACTGTTCGCGGTTCTCAGCGTGACAAAGGGATCGGGCTGTTGTATGATTTGAACGAACGTTCGAACAATGGCAACTGCCACTCCAATCCAGTCACAGCTTACGCGCCGCGGTCCGGGACCGAACCTGGAGACTCGTTTTGACCGACGCCTGGCCAAGATACTGGCCCACGCCACCAACGTTTTCTACGAGAAGGGTTACGCCGCCGCGTCGATGCGCGATCTGTCGCGTGCCAGCGGAATCTCGCTCTCGGGGCTGTACTACTATTTCGAGTCCAAAGAGGAACTGCTTTACCTGATCCAAAAGCACACCTTCACCACGATCGTGGCGCGGCTGCGCGTGAGGTTGGATGAAGTCGATCGTCCCGCCGAGAGAATTCGTATGTTCATTCTCAACCACCTGGAGTACTTTCTCGCCAATCAGAAAGCGATGAAAGTCCTCTCCCATGAGGATGAGGTACTGAAGAACGGATTCGGTAGCGAGATCGCTGCGATCAAGCGCGAGTATTACCGCATCTGCATTGAGTTGCTGGACGATTATAAGCGTAGCAAGGGGCTGGAATTCTCCAGTCGGACCGCGGTGCTCAGCCTGTTTGGGATGATGAACTGGATCTACACCTGGTACAACCCACGGGTCGATGCGGACGCCTCGGAACTGGCGCGCGAGATGGGAGATATTTTCCTGCAGGGCATCGGCGCTGCGGCCGTCAGGGTATCGGAGAACAAGGTCTCAGAGAACAAGGGTTCACAGAAAAAGAAATCTGCATTTTCGAACCGGACCGACATATTTCGATTGCGAAAAGGAGTCTGACAATGGCGACTACAGTGCAGCCGGCCAGCAGTGAGAGCACGAAGCAGTTGATCAACTACCGCGTCGATGCCGGCGTGGCGGTGATCGAATTGTGCGATCCTCCGGCAAATACCTACACCTACGAGATGAACCGGCAGCTGGATGAGGCGATTCTCAAGGCGCGCATGGACAACGATGTGTACGTGATCGTCCTGACCGGCGCGGGCGACAAGTTCTTTTCCGCGGGTGCCAACATCAAAATGCTGGCCAGCGTCGATCCCACATTCAAGTATTACTTCTGTCTTCACGCCAACGAAACCTTGCTGCGGCTGGAGCATACCCCCAAGCTGGTGATCGCTGCCCTGAACGGCCACTGTGTGGGTGGAGGGCTGGAGATTGCGATGGCTGCCGACCTCCGGATCGCGCGGCAGGAAGCGGGTAAGATCGGGCTGCCGGAGGTGAATCTGGGCGTTCTGCCAGGCACCGGCGGGACGCAGCGGCTCTCGCGCCTGGTCGGCAAGAGCAAGGCGATCGAGCTGATGGTCACGGGGAATACGTTCTCCTTCGAAGAGGCGCAGGAGATGGGGATCATCAATGATATTTACGCGCGCGAGAATTTCATGGAGAACGTCATGGAATATGCGCGCCAGTTCTGTCCGCCAAACAAAGCCGCGAAGGCTGTGGGACGAATCAAGCGTGCGGTGCAGACGGGTTGGGAAATTCCCATGGAATCTGCGCTGGCGGTGGAACGGGAAAATCAGCAGATTCTGTTCCAGAGCGAGGATGCCAAGGAAGGTTTGGCCGCGTATGTGGAGAAGCGGCCGGCAACATTTAAGGCGAAGTAGTACGCGCCTTCCGCATCGAGCTGCGGGCGAGACGCCCGCAGGACAGCCGGCGGGATGCCGGCGCTACAAGTTGCCGCAAAGAGGTGCTATGCCCGGTAAGGTCGCAAAGATCGGAACGTTCAGTGACTGGGTCGGACTGTTTGACGACTGGCGCAAAGATATCGGCGTGAACCACGACGAAATCGCCAGCTTCAAGTTCGACACGCTCTATGGCGCGATTGACACAGAGGAAATTCAGTTCGGTCACTTCAAGGGGCGTCGCAAGTGGGAAAATCTCCGCCAGATCCCTACGCAACAGATGCGCGACGCGCTGATGAACATGATCGTCTATCAGGGCGACACGGAATTTGCCAGCGTCGAACAGCAGCGCTATCTATTCGAGAGCGCACCAACCGACTGGGACCGTCGTGCCATTACTCGGGTCATGATCGAAGAAATGCGGCATGGCTGGCAGATGTGCGCGCTGCTGGTTGACCACTTCGGTTATTCGGGCAAGGTGGAGGCACAGAAGATGCTGGAGCGGCGGGCGTTTGAAAACAAACGTCTGCTGGGAGCCTTCAACGTGGACGTTGACAACTGGATGGACTTCTTTACCTACACGGACTTCGTCGATCGTGACGGCAAGTTCCAGTTGCAGATGTTCAAGTATTCCGCCTTCGCGCCGCTGGGCCGGTCGATGTCGTACATGCTGCGTGAAGAAGCCTTCCATATGGGGACGGGCAATGACGGTTTGCGCCGCATCGTAGAGGCGGGCGTGATTCCCGGTTGGCTGATCCAGAAGTATCTCAACAAATGGATTTCGAGCTCATACGATCTGTTCGGCACCGACCATTCTTCGTCCGCACATTGGGCTTACGTGTGGGGCATCAAAGGGCGCTACGATGAGCCCAAGAACACGCAAGCCGCGGACCTTGAGGATTTGAACGACTACAATCGCCACCTTTATCACGAAGAGGTAGCCGGGTTGATCGCTCGCTTTAACGGCGTCCTCGCCGCCGGGCAGCCAAAACTCTATGCCCCTGATATCAAGTTCAATCGCAACATCGGGCGCTGGGCCGGGCAGAAGTTCCACGCTCAAACCGGCGAACTACTGGACGATCAGGGTTATGAGCAGCATTTAAAGGAATATTTGCCGTCGGCCGAAGACAAGAAGCTGTTGCTGGACATTATCAGCAGCGAGAAGAAATGGATTGCACCGAAAGAAGGAGCACGCGATCCGTTGGCTTCGATTGGCGAGGTTCGCAAGTCGGCGATTAATCTGTGAAGACGTTTTGACGATAGTGAACGGCTTGAATTGAAACCCAGTTGATAGTTTCTGGTTCCCAGTTCTCAGTATGGCTACTACGGCTGACACGATTTCGGCGGAGCGGGAAAAGTCTTACACCCTGGGCGAATTGATGGTGGCCAGCGCTGCCCGGGAGATTCGCGACGGTGAAGTAGTGTTTGTCGGGATGCGATTGCCGCTGATCGCTTTCGTAGTGGCCAAGAAGACCCATGCTCCCAACGCTGTGGGACTGTTTGAGAACGGCGTGATCCGGTCCACGCCCGCTCCCGAACTCATCTACACCATGGCCGATCCTCCGAATATTCGCGGTGCGACTCAGTGTCTGGACATGCTGGGAGTGATGAGTCTGCTGCAATCGGGGCGCGTGCATCTGGGTTTTCTGGGGGCTGCCGAAGTGGATCTCTTTGGCAACTTGAACTCGACCGAAGTGCACGGACTCAAGGGACTGACGCGGTTGCCGGGATCTGGCGGAGCGTGTGATATCGCTTCGCTGGCCCAGCGGTTCGTGGTATTGCTCGAGCACAGCAAAGAGCGTTTGCCGGAGAAAGTATCGTATGTGACCAGCCCGGGAAATGGCGATGGCCGGGGATGGCGGCAACGCATAGGCTTGTCTCGAGGCGGACCGGCGGCCGTGATTACCACCAAGGCTGTTTTGCGCTTCGGTGAAGACGGAGAAGCGTATTTGTCGTCTGCGCATCCGGGGGTTGAGATTGAAGATGTGCTGCGCAACACAGGGTGGAGGTTGCGGGTGTCGGACAACGTGACGCCGACGGCGGAGCCGAGCGCGGAAGAGTTGCGCGCAATCCGGGAATACGACAAAGACGGGTTCTGGACAAAATAGTGGTCGCCCAAGCAGTGACAAAGTATTCGCGAATCAGCCTGGAGATCAGGCCTCCGGTGACGCGGATTTCCCTGAATCATCCTTCACTTAATGTCATCGACATCGCCATGATGGAGGAGTTGGGGAGCGCACTGGCGGAGATCGAGGCGCGCGACGACGTATCCGTAATGGTTCTAAGCGGAGCGGGGAAGGCCTTCTCGGTGGGCGTTGATGTTGCCGCCCACACGCCGGACAAGGTCGCAGGCATGCTGGCCAAGTTTCACGCGGTTGTTCTGGCCGTGGTCAACACGAAAAAAGTCTCGATCGCGGCGGTGCATGGTCATTGCCTGGGTGGAGGCGCGGAGTTGGCCATGGTCTGCGACCTGGTTTACACCGCGGAGACTGCTTCGTGGGGATTCCCCGAGATTAAGCTGGGATGCTATCCGCCAGTGGCGGTTACGGCACTCGCGGCTTTGATCGGACAAAAACGGGCCGCCGATTTGATTCTGACGGGCCGAAGCATTACGGGTCAGGAAGCAGCGAGTATCGGTCTGGCCAACCGCGCGCTTCCCGAGGCGGAGATTGAGGGTGCGGTGGAGGAATCGATAGGGCAGCTTTCGAAGTTGAGTCCCGCGGTGCTCGCGATCACCAAGAAGGCAAGCTATGTCTGGAACGCCATGCACTTCGACAAGGGTTTGGCGCGGGCGGAAAAAATCTATCTGGACGAGCTGATGAAGACCGAGGATGTTGAGGAAGGAATCAACGCCTTCCTGGAAAAACGGCCGCCGGCTTGGAAAGGGAAGTAAGGTAGGCATGTCCAAGCTCCTCACCATGCGCGAAGCCGTTGCCGGGTTGGTGCCGGACGGCGCGTCGGTCGCACTCGGATTGCAGATGGAGCAGATGATCCCTTTTTCCACTGGCCACGAGATCATTCGCCAGAAGAAGCGCAATCTTACGTTGATCGGACCGATCTCTGACATTCTGTTTGATCAGATGATTGCGGCGGGATGCGTCGGGCAGGTGATTGCCGCTTGGGTAGGAAATGTGATGATGGGCTCGGCTTACAACTTTCGCCGCGCCGTGGAGCAGGGTGGCGTGAAGATGGTGAATATGACCAATTTCACGGTGGCGCTGGCCCTGCAGGCGGGTGCGATGGGGGTGCCATTTCTGCCGACGCGGAGCGCTCTGGGCAGCGATGTTGTCCGGGATAACAGTTTCTTTGTTGAGATTGAGTCGCCATTTGAATCGCAGGCTGACGAGTCCTCGACTCGTCTGGGCGGACGAGGGCGTCCGCCCCTACGTGAAACCCTGAAGCTGCATGCGGTGCGGTCGCTTTCGCCTGATGTCGCCATCGTTCACCTTCAGCGTGCCGACCGCGACGGCAACGCTCACTGCTGGGGCAACTTCGGAATCATGATCGAAGCGGTTCGTGCCGCCAAGCGGGTGATTGTGGTGGCGGAAGAGATCGTGGAGCCCGAAGTAATTGCCAGCGACCCCAATCGCACGGTGATTCCGGGATTTCTGGTCAATGCGGTGGTCGAGTCCAGGTACGGAGCGCATCCCTCGCCGGTGCAGGGGTACTACAAGCGCGATGACGCCTTCTTCCGTCAATATCACGAACAGACGAAGGCTAAAGCCGACAGCGAGTCCTGGCTGCAACGCTGGGTTTACAGCATCGCAGATCGCCAGGCTTACATGAACCAGTTGGGTGCGTGCCGCGTAGAAGAGCTGGGAGTGAAGCAACACGCGTATGCGGCGCAGACAGATTTTGGGTATTGAAGAGCTGCTAGCTCCTAGCTTCTGGCTTCCAGCTAACCTAGTACTAGAAGCGAGCAGCTAAAAGCGCTTTTTATGGATTTCGAAATTAGCGCCGGGCAAGTCAAAGCCATGCTCAAGCATGGGGAGAAATTCACCCTGCTCGATGTGCGCGAGCCCTGGGAATTGGCCAAGGCGAATCTGGAAGGAAGCAGGAATATTCCCATGGGCGATATTCCGATGCGGGCCCATCAGGAACTCGATCCGGAAGAGCACATCGTGGTGGTGTGCCATCACGGTGTGCGCTCGTTGAGCGTAACCAATTGGTTGCGTCAGCAGGGATTCGAAAAAGTGCAGTCCATGCGCGGCGGAATCGACGGCTGGGCCCGCACCGTGGATCCGAAGGTGCCGCTGTACTAGAAGCTAGTAGCTGTTTGGATGCATGAAAAAAGAACTCATCGAACTTCGGATTAACGGCCGCAGCCATGAGCTCGCCATCGAGCCTTGCACATTGTTGCTGGACGCGCTGCGGCGGGACTTGCGGCTGACCGGCTCCAAGCGAGGTTGCGACGATTCGTCCTGCGGCGCGTGCACTGTGCAGGTGGACGGTGTTCCTATGCTCGCCTGCACCATGCTCGCGGCCAGTTGTGAAGGACAGGAGATCACGACCATCGAAGGCGTGAGTGAACACGGGAGTCTGGCCGCCATCCAGAAAGCCTACGGCGACTGGGGAGGCGCGCAGTGCGGCTTCTGCACTCCGGGCTTCATCATGACGGTGAAGCATCTGCTGGCGGTGAATCCGCAGCCGACCGACGCAGAGATTCGCAGCGCGCTCAGCGGCAATCTGTGCCGGTGCACCGGCTACAACCAGATGTATGAGGCGATCAAGGCGGCGATTGTTGCGGAGCAGAAGGGGACAGCGTCGCTGGCACCGACAGCACCGGGGATCGGGTAAGCATCCCGGGGACGGGTGGCGAGACGCCACCCGGACAGCCGGGAAGACGCCGGCGCTACGGGGCGGCGCGAACGGCTAGCGACTAAGAACCAGCGACTAACGACCAATGTCTGACTTTTCCATTATCGGCAAACCCATCGCTATGGTCGACGCTGCGGGCAAGACTACGGGCGCCGGGAAGTACACCGACGACCTCCGCGTTCCCGGACTGCTGGTTGGAAAAATTCTGCATTCGCCCTATCCTCATGCGCGAATCAAACGCGTGGACACCAGCCGGGCCGAGAACCTTGACGGCGTGATTGCAGTTGCGACCGGAAAAGACGCGCCCAACACCTACGGCATTCTTCCCGTCGGCCACGATGAGCATGCGCTGGCCGTGGACAAAGTGCGCTACGTGGGCGACAACGTGGCTTGCGTCGTTGCCGTGGACGAAGCCACGGCCGACAAGGCGCTGGAGTTGATCGATGTCGACTATGAGGTGCTGCCGGCCTATTTCGATCCTGAAGTATCAATGAAAGCGGAGACCGACCTGATCCACGACAACAAGCCCCATAATCTGGAGAAGGATTATCACCACGTTTTCGGCGATCCCGAAAAAGGTTTTGCGGAAGCGGACCACATCGCCGAAGCGCGCTTTGTCGCCAACGAAGTGACCCACGCGGCTATGGAGCCGCATTCGACGCTGGCCAGCTTCGAAATCGATTCACAAAGTGGAAAGCCCGGGCGGCTGATCGTGTGGTCGTCCACACAAGTTCCGTACTACCTGCAGCACAAGCTCTCGCTGGTGCTTGAAATGCCCATGGCGCAGATCCGGGTAATCAAGCCGCTGGTGGGCGGAGGATTCGGAGGCAAGAGCGAAGTAATCCCGCTGGAGATCATTGCCGCGGTGGCAGCCCGCAAGGCTCGCGCGCCGGTGAAGATCACTTACACGCGTGAAGAAGTTTTCTGGGCTCACCGCGGCAGGCCGCGTACCATTATCGATCTCAAGACGGGCGTGAAAAATGACGGACGCATTACTGCGGTCAAGGCGCGTGTCGTCCAGGACGGCGGCGCATATTGCTCTTACGGCGTGGTCACGATTCTCTACTCCGGCGCGCTGCTCGGCGCGCTGTATGACATTCCTCACATTCAATACGACGGATATCGCGTCCTCACCAACAAGCCTGCCTGTGGCGCGATGCGCGGCCATGGCACGGTGAACGTCCGGTTTGCGTTTGAATCGCAACTGGATGAGCTGGCAGCCAAGATCAATCTCGATCCCGCAGAAATTCGCCGGCGCAATCTGCTGCAACCGCCATGCGTCACCGTGAACGGGCTGCGGGTTCAGAGCTATGGCCTGCCGGAATGTATCGAGAAAACGGTCGAGGGTTCAGGGTGGAAGAGGCGCAAGGGAAAGCTGGCCAGAGGCCGGGGCCTGGGAATTGCTTGCAGCCATTACGTGAGCGGCGCCGCCAATTCGATCATTCGCTCTGACATGCCGCACTCGACTGTAAACATCAAGATTGATCGTGACGGCGGAGTGGTGGTCTATACCGGCGCCTCGGAAATCGGGCAGGGTTCGGACACCATGACAGCGCAGATTGCAGCCGAAACTTTGGGATGTTCGCTGCGCCGGGTACGGATCGTAGCTGCTGACACCGACCTTACACCGATTGACATCGGGTCGTATTCCAGCCGGGTTACGTTCATGGCGGGCAATGCCACGTTGCGCGCAGCAGCAGAAGTGAAGAAGCAGATTGCGTCGGCAGCGGCGCGGAAGATGGATTGTGCAGTCGAAGATCTGGTTTTTCGGCATGACATGGTTTTCAAGACAAAGGCCGCGGGCGGGGGCGCCCGCGCCACACAGACGGAGGCCTCCGTAAGCGGGCGCGTTGAAGGACAGATTCTTCGCGGGTCGTTGCAGCAGAAACGCAAGGACGAAGGCCCGAAGGATTCCATGACGTTTGAAGAAGCTGTGGTGGCGGCCATCGATTTCCACGGCACGCTGACCGGTACCGGTTCGTACGCTCCGCCGCCTGAAGCACGTGGCGGCAAACACAAGGGCGGTGGGGTCGGGCCTTCGCCGGCTTATTCATATTCGGCGCAGGTGGCCGAAGTCAGCGTTGACGAAGAGACCGGCGAGGTTAGCGTGCACAAGGTTTGGGCCGCGCATGACTGCGGCCGGGCGCTCAATCCGGTTTCCGTCGAGGGCCAGATCATCGGGTCGGTGTGGATGGGCATGGGTCAGGCGCTCACCGAAGAGATGGTCTGGAAAGACGGCATGCTGATGAATCCAGGTCTGCTCGAATACCGCAGCCCGTCGTCGGTAGAATCGCCGGAAGTTGTGCCGATCATCGTCGAGAGCATGGATCCCGAAGGGCCTTTTGGCGCGAAGGAGTGCAGCGAGGGTGCCCTGGCAGCAACCATTCCTGCCATCGCGAATGCGATTTATGACGCGGTTGGGGTCCGGTTGCATGAATCTCCATTCACGCCGGAGCGTGTGCTGGCCGCGTTACGAGCAAAAAGGAATGCCAAACCGATCAATTTGACCGAAGGCGTTGATCCGACTTCGCCTGCAGGATTTCGCGAGCATGGTGGATCGTTGTGGTTCAAAGGCAAGGGACCCGAGAGGCATGCGCTGGATCCAGCCCGGCAGGAAGCGCAGCCCACAGCAGGAGGGGACGATTGAGCCTTCCGCAATTCAAGTTGCTGCGGCCGCGTACGCTGGACGAAGCCTTGTCCCTGCTGGGTAAGCACGCGGGCGGGGGTGCCCGCGTTACACGGGTGGTGGCGGGGGGAACTGATCTGATTCCGTCCATGCAGCAGAAGCTGTTTGAGCCGGAATATGTATTGGATGTGCGAAACATTGCGGAGCTGAAGGGCATACGGGAAACTGAGAACGGTATTGAGATCGGCGCCCTCACCACCCTGACCACGATTGAACAATCTACCCTTCTTCGCCAGCGCTACCCGGTGCTGACCGAGGCCGCCGCGACCGTGGCTTCGCCCCTGCTGCGCAACATGGGTACGATCGGCGGCAACATCTGTCTGGACACGCGCTGTCTCTGGTACAACCAGTCGCTCACCTGGCGCAAGGGATGCGGCTTCTGCATCAAGAAGGACGGCGATCTCTGTCACGTGGCTCCGGGCGGAACCAAGTGCTGGGCAACTTTTTCCGGAGACACTCCGCCAGCTCTGCTTTGTCTTGATGCGGAAGTTGAGATCGCCAGCGCGTCCGGCAGGCGACGCGTGCCACTTTCCGAGTTCTACACGGGCGAGGGTGATGCGTACCGCACACTGCGTTCTGATGAGTTGCTGACTCGAGTGTTTCTGCCGGAGTCGTCGGCGGACTATCGCGGAGTTTACCGGAAGTTGCGGGTTCGGGGATCGATTGATTACCCGCTCGCAGGTGTGGCTGTGGTGATGAAGCGTTCGAATGGGCACGTTGCCGACGCGCGCCTGGCGATCACGGCGGTCAATCCCGCGCCTCTGCTGGTTGAGGGGGTCGGCAAATTGCTGGCGGGCAACACGCTGGATGAATCGCTGGCTTCGGCTGTGGGCGATCTGGCTGCAAAGAGCGCCCGGCCGCTTACTACGTCAGCGCTGACTCCGGAGTATCGCCGGGAGATGATTCGGGTGTTCGCAAAGCGAGCGGTGATGGTGGCGAATCAGCTGCAATGACGCCGTGCTCGTGAGAAATGCATGGGTCCTTCGTCGGGAGTCCTTCGCGAAGCGAAGGACCTCCGCTTCCTCAGGATGACAAGTGGTTGTCAGGATGACAAGGAGGTTAGCGGGACGTGAAGAGATGGCCCAGTTTTTCTTTTTTGGTCTTGAGGTAATCCTCGGAATAGGTTGAGGGGATGACTTCGCAGGGAACGCGTTCGATGACGGCCACGCCTCCGTTTTCCAGCGCAGCCACTTTGTCGGGATTGTTGGAAAGCAGCCGCACGCGTGACACGCCGAGCGCTTTCAGAATTTCCGTCGGTAGTACGAACTCGCGCTGGTCGGCCTTGAATCCGAGGCGCTCGTTGGCTTCGACCGTGTCCAGTCCCTGGTCCTGTAATTCGTAAGCCTGCAACTTGGCCATCAGGCCGATGCCGCGGCCTTCCTGCTGCTCATAAATCAGTATGCCAGCGCCTTGCTCGGCGATCATGGCGAGTGCCATCTCCAGTTGCTGGCGGCAGTCGCAGCGCAACGATCCAAAGACGTCGCCGGTAAGGCATTGCGAGTGGATGCGGACCAGGGGAGGCGACGAATGGATGTCGCCCATGACCAGGGCGACGGCTTCCTCCTCCCGCACTTCTTTACCGACGCCGAATTCTCCCCGAAAACCGTGGATACGGAACTTGCCCCAGCGGGTAGGGAAGTCGGCGGAGGCGAGTTGTCGAATGTTTAGAGACACTCAGCCATTATAGCGGGCGGCGCCCGACTAACCTTTCCCGAGGCGGGGAAAGTGGTAGTACACGTCCTGCTTGGAAGGGATGGCAACGCCATTGCGGGTGGCAGGTCGAAAGCGCCAATTCTCCAGGGCTTCGAGCACTTTGCCGTCGATCGCCGGAGCCAGACTCTGGATCACAACCTTCTGAACAATGTTGCCTTGTTCGTCGATCGTGACCTCGACCACCACATCGCCCTGCAGACCGTTCAGTTCGATCGTGGCGACGGCCGGGTCAGGAGAAACCACAGGCAAAGCCGGGCGAACCTCTTCTCCGGTCACGGGTCCCTCGAGAACTGTGCCCAGAGGCGAGCCTGCCGCGTGAACCTGAGCGGCCTGCCCGGGGGTAGCGGTTTCGGCGTCGGTTCCAATTTTAGGCCGTGGCAGATCAGGCTTGGCTGACTTTGCCGTTTTGGTGTGCCGTTTCCAGGTAAGGTGCGAATCCAATTGCTGTTGCGACGATTCTGCGGCGGTACCTGGAGAAACATCGTTTGCCATGAGGCTGCGCTGACTCGGCCAATAGAGATGAGCGATCTGGGTTCCATGATCGCCGTTCGCAACGAAGGCCGGAGCGACGATGCTGGGACTGGGCTTGTGCAGGAGCCACAGCACGAACAGGCAGTGCACTGCCGCGGAAACGCAGAACGCGGCTGGCCCGTACGGGCGATTGCCGGATTGGACCTGAGTAAACATCTGGGCGAACTGCACGCCTTCAATAGCCTTAGACGTTGAACCGCGCGTCCGGTAAACATGATTGTACGAAATGTTCCGCAAGTACGGCAGTACCTTGGTCTGGGGCGGGAAACGCTGCTAAAATCAGGTTGCCGAATCCACCGAAGCGGGGCTATAGCTCAGCTGGGAGAGCGCATCGTTCGCAACGATGAGGTCGTCGGTTCGATCCCGACTAGCTCCACCAATTTTCAAGCACTTGCGGCAGGTATTCCTGCGGTCTTCTTCATGACGTCGTCTTCTGTGACGTACCTCCGTCTTTCCCCCCGAATCGGAACTACCCGCTTGGTTTCCGGACGGCGATGTCTTTCCGGTTACTGCACGCCCGCGGGCGGATGTATGTTGCTGTATTCGTAGTGGATCGACATGTGGCGCTTGTCCCCATAGCCGGTGTCGATGTCTTCCTCGGTCTTCAGGGGAAGACCTCTGCTTTTGGAGACCCAGGTCTGGGCGTCTGACTTTACTTCGCCGTTTTCGCTGTGCGCCATGTACAAGGCGGCCGCCTCGCCGTTCACCATTTCGTCGCGCACATGGCGGCAGGTTGATTTGGCATCTCGGATATTTTCCTGTTCCTGCTTGAGCATGTCTTGCGTCGTCATCTTGCTGCGGATCCATTTGCCGTTGTAGTTGATGTAGATGGCGCCGTTGGCATAGATTGCCTCGCTGATCCTGGTCTTGCCGTCGCGAGCAGTTTCCGTGCTGTAGGAATGGGCAGGCACTCCTAAGAGTTTGATCCCAGCGTCGAACACCGGCTGGCAGGCAGCATCGGCGGTGAAAGCGAAGGCTGGGGTGGACGGGTAGAAGGCCGCCAAGACCGCCGCAGCCAACGCAGCCAACAAACAGTTAGAATGCGACATAGTATCTCTCCTTGTGTTAAGCATTGCGAAGACTGCTCGGACACCATCGGTTTGCGTTTCTCCCTTGCGAGCTGGAACGAATCACTGGCACACCATCTTTTTCTGCCCGAAGGAAATCCTTGCTTTGGCGGGAAGACCGGGCTGAAAGCTGTAATAAGTAACGCCATAGGTATCGACGTTCTCGCCTTCCTTTCCGACCGACCCTAGAACCAGCACCAATAGTGTGCCGGCATCGTTGTAAAACTTGTCTTGCGGACGGTTATCCACGTACTGGTGAACCTTGTGGAAGTCGGGCAGGTGCGCGGCATACCAGGCCGAAGCGGCGTCGATCTTTGCATTGGCGATCATATAGAAGTTGGCCTGCATTTTGCTTTTACAGATCTGTGTGTCCGGTATCTTTACAGGCTCGTTGCCAAAGTGATTCGGATCGGTCGCCGGATCAATAAGGAGCCCAGTCAACGGATCTGTGGTCAGAGTGGCGGCGTTGGCAGCAAGGGCACAGGCCAAGCCGAGGATCACGATAAATACGCTTTGAAACCACATGGTTTGAAACTTCATGGTTTGACTCCTTCCTAAATTCTGCACGGGGGCTTAATTGTTTGACTGCTCACTGGCAGGGGAGTTTCCGATGGATAAACGAGACCATCGCTTCGGCCGGCATGCCGCATGGTGTGTTTACTCCGGAACGCTTGAAGTTGCGAGTAAATTGAATGCTCGTCTACCAAACACAATTCACTTGCACGCCGGATTCGACGGACTGAACGCCATCCACTGGTGCGCCGTGAGTCCGGTCTTCAGGCTGAGATACATGACCGAAAAAGTTTTGTCGCTCTTGGGAGTTCCCGTGATGTTGACGCCCTTCGTGCCGTCGGGGCTGTAGAATGTGTCCTGCGATCGGTCGTCCCAGACCGCATGCACCATGTGGTATCCCGGCAGGTGAGCTTTGTACCAGGCAATCTCGGCGGGCACTGTGTCCGGCGCGTCTGGATATTGGTTGGCTTGCGCCGGTTTTCCGCAGATGGTAATGCTCAATGGATCGTTACTCGGCGTCATACCCGGCGCCAGCGGAAGGCCGCTTACGGGATCGTTGGCGGAACCGGCAAAGGCGGGCAACGCGAGTGCCAGAACTGAAAGGGCGATCAGAAGCAAGAGCGATTTGGTGAAAGTGGTTGGCATTGGTCGATATTCCTCCTGTCTCGAGGCAGCGAAAAGTTACGTGTCCACAAATGACGCGAGAGCCAGAATCAGAACTGGCAAACCTAACTGGATGATGGGGAGAAGAAAAAAGAAGAAAACACCCCACTTAGTCCACCAAACCCGGCCTTTTGGCTGGCCAATCCGGCGGGCGATTACGTAGGCGATTCCAACCAGGGGGCCCACCGGATAACTCAGCACATAAATCAACAGCGCAAATCTCATCGTTTCGTCAGACTTGCTTCTGATCGGAGCATCGAAAATGAATGCGCTGAACATGAAGAACAGAGGACAGGCGAAAAGCAAAATGGTGGACACCACCAGAGCGCAGTAAGCCAGTATTTTCTGGCCCGCACCAGGATGGTCCTGCTTTGGTTCCACCGATATCACCTCGTCACTGGCAGACAATTTTGCCTTGCGTCAAACTCGTGAGCGTTTTGTCGGAAAGGCTTGGGTCGTAGCGTTCATAGGCCACGGAGAACCCGTCCACGTTCTCACCTTTAGCGCCAGAACTTCCCGTCAAGAAAATCACAATTGTTCCACTGGAGTTGTAGAAAGCGGTCTGCGTGCGGCCGGATTCGTAGCCTTGCACCTTCTTGAAACCCGTGAGATGGGCCGCATACCACGCAGTTGCGGCGTCCATCTTGATGTTATAGAGAGAATAAAATTCGCCCTTCATCTTGCTCCTGCAAACCTGCGCATCGGGTAGTTTGTCGGGTTCATTGCCAAAATTGTTTCCCGAGTCGGTTGCGGGAATCAGCGGAAGGCCAGTCAGAGGATCGTTGGTAAGAGTCTTTGCCTGCCCTGCAGCATTTGCCAGGCAGAAAGTCAGCACCATCGTGACCAGCAGAATGTTTTTCATTGGTTTCTCCTTGTTTTAGTTGCCATCCGGCGCGAGGGACTGGATTCGCCTTGTCGCCGTGCTCGATATGTACGGGCCTACAACACCAAAAAAAACAGACGCGCCAGACTGTGCCTACAAACGATCAGCCAGGGTCTTGGCTAGCGGCTTGATGGCTTCCACCGAGCACGGGCAAGTTGAGTACATAATGCGGATCAACTTGTCGCCTTTCCGCACCATCATCATGGCGCCCGACTCGTCCATTGCTTCGTCGCCAATGCCCGGAATCCCTTGCTGGCCCGGACCTACACTTCCCAGCACCTTGGCGTTTAGCCGCATTTGGGTTTCCGCAGAATTGTTGTCGACGCTGAACATGAAAACCGGAACATTTCCGTTCTTGTCCATTCCGGTGTCGTGACCTTCGCTTTGGACCATCTTGGCGAGGCCTCCAGTAAGGGTTTGGATTGTCTGCTGGGTCTGCGCGTCGGCTCCTTTTGCCCCCATCATGGCGGCCATGTGCTTGGCGGTCATGTCGCTGGAGTTGCCCTGCGCGAGGTAAGAACAGCCGGCACCGGAGGTTTCAGTGGCAATGATTTCGACTCCGATGGCGCGGCCGACTTCCGCTTTGCTGAGCAGGCGGCAGGGATCACCGCTGATGCCGCCGTTGGAGTCGCTGCCGCCGGACCCGCCGCTATTGCCAGAAACCATCTTCGAGATCGAACCCATGATCCCGCCGTCGGAACCGGAGCTGTTGTCCGAGTTGGAGCCCAGGCCGGGTACACCACGGGCGACCTCATGAACCTTTTGCTTCACGCGATACACCACGTAGTACACGCCGCCGGCGGCGAGAGCGCCGACGGCAATCACGACCACGGCAAAGCCCACAAGAATCTTGATCAGGGGACTGCCCTTGGCTTGCGCTGCCGGCATCGACTGTGGCGGCGCTGAAGGCGGGGTCTGAGCCACTGGAACGGCGGCGAGTTGCGAGACTGGCGCAGCCGCCTGTCGCATGTCCGCCCCGCACTTGTTGCAGAACGGTGTGCCGCTTGAAGGCGCTCCGCACTTGTTACAGAACCTGGAAGCGGGCGGACTCGCACTGTCGGACCCAGAAACAACCGGTGGCGGTGCGGGAACTGGAGGTGCTGGCGGGGCGGCTGGTTGTGGCGGCTGGCTGGCTGCCAGTCGGGTGTCGGCTCCGCATTTTACGCAGAATATTCCGCTGACCGGTGCTCCGCATTTGTTGCAAACGTTCGCCATATATACCTCCCTGACCGTCCCTTTTTCGCAAGATCAACTTCGAGACTTAGCGCAACTCAGGGTTCGACCCTATAAAGGGTGGCCATGCCCGCCTCCATGTGGTCGTCGATGTGACAGTGGAACATCCACGTTCCCGGATTGTCGGGAACCATGTCCACCGTCAGCATCTGAGCCTGCATAAGCTCGACAACGTCCGTCCGCTTGCCGTCCTGCAGCACGACGTTGCCGTGCCAGTGTGGGGTGTGGACGCTGAACTGTTCACCCAGGGCGACGAGATACCAGCGAACCCGTTCGCCTTTCTTCATGGTCATCAGCGGCATGTTGCCGTAAATGTAGCCGTTGATGGAAAACTTGGCGTTGGCCACGGTGAATCCCGACCCGAGCCCTGAGAAGTTTCCGGAACCGTCATCGGGCTTAAACTCGAACTTGTCGACGCCTTTCGGGTCGCTGGTGAATGTCTGGATGTTGTGATCGATGTACCAACTGCTATTCTCGTCAAACAACATGAATAGACAGACGAATTCGCGGTCCACATCCTTCGGTTTGCCATCGGCCTGGGCCAAGCCGTGCCGGGTGACGATAATGGCGCCGATCAATCCACTCTCGACGTCTTTCAGTTCGTTGGCATGAGAGTGATACAGCCAGACGATCGAGCTGGGATCGTTCGGTCCGGGACCGGCTCGTTCCGGAACTTTCCAGGTGTAGATATGGGTCTTGCCAGGCGCAACCGCGTCGTCGTCCTTGTCTGTTCCGGAAGTGCCGTCGTCGTATAACGCGCCTTCGGAGTCTTTGTCGTAAAACACACCATGAGGGTGCATGCTGTAGGGGCGGGTGGCGTTATTCTTGAAGGACACGCGGATGGTGTCGCCGACCTCAGCGCGCAGGATGGGCCCGAGAAGTCCGGTGTGTTCCCATTGGATGGGACGCGGCTTAAGCTGGGAAAATGTTTCATCGGTGTATTCGCGGTAGAGGGCCTTCCGGTAAACCGTGCCGATGCGATGTGGCCCGCGCTCAGTAAAGACTGTGGAGTAGCCTTCAAACTTCATGCCCATCATTTTGTTCGCACCGCCGGCGGCATAGTCCCACTCAACTTCGTCGGCGGCGATGTAATAGTTGCGGACCAGGGGTGCGACTGATTCGGCGTGTACGAAACCGCCCAAAAAAGCGAGTAAGCCCAATAGCGCCAGCAGAAATCTCTTCACCAGCCGTCTCCCTAGACTGACAACGTCGGGTCGAACCATCCGATCTCGAGTCGCACGTTGGCAAAAAAGCTGCCAGGCGCAAGCACCAGTTCCCCCGAACCCTTGTGCCCGCGCCTGGCGTACCTCGGACCAGGGCGAATCTGAAGCAAATGACGAAGGGAGTCAATGAAACTGCTCTTTAAGCCTGCATTAACCCCGAAATGGCCGTCAGGCAAGGGGTTAGGCCAATCTCTTAACTCATGCGGCGGTGATTTCCCGTGATAAGATTTGGGCGCTTCTCTGCGCTCGCAGCGAGGATCTGGATCACCGGATCATGGCTAGCCCACTTCGAACACCAATCCGCTACTATTTCGGCCTCTTCGAACTGGATCCGGTCGAAGGCAAGCTCTCGCTCAATGGCACCCGGGTAAAACTGCAGGACTTACCGTTCCGCTTATTAGTTCTGCTGGTGGAGAAGCCCGGGGAAATCGTTACGCGGGAAGAAGTTCGCCGCCGGCTTTGGCCGCAGGATACGTTCGTCGAGTTTGACAACAGCCTGGGCGTGGCGGTGCGCAAACTGCGGGAAGCTCTGCGGGACGACGCCGAGGCTCCGCGCTTCGTCGAAACCGTCCCGCGCAGAGGCTATCGCTTCGTGGCTCCGGTTACGGCGAAAGATTCGGGGAGCCCCGCTATCGACGAAATCCCCGACCCCGCACTGCAACCAAAAGGCGCAACGAATTTGCCGGCTCCAGTGAAAGAGATCTCGAGAACGGCAGCCAGTGCTTCATCCTGGCGAGGTCGCTATTCGATCATCGCATCATTGGTCCTGCTGATGGTCGGAATTACGGTTTATGAATTCCAGTCAAACCCTCGCCATTCCGCCGCCAAGGTCGAGAACGGGGTTCCATTGCCACGGGTGCATCCTCGCCGTGCGGTAGCGGTACTGGGATTCCGCAACCTGGCCGGGAATCCAGCCGACGATTGGCTCTCGACCGCATTCACTGAAATGCTGAGCACCGAACTAGCCGCTGGGGGTGGCCTCCGCCTGGTTCCAGGAGAGGATGTTGCTCGCGCCAAGCGCGAACTGCCTCTGGCCGATGAAGACACTCTCGCCAGGGCCACGCTGGACAGACTTCGGACCAATCCGGGGGCGGATGTGGTTGTGCTGGGCGCTTACACGCTGCTGCAGGGTAAGACCGGGAACCGGATCCGGCTGGACGTTCGGGTGCAAGACACTGCGGCGGGCGAGACGATTACCGAGGAAGCTCTCACCGGCACTGAAGACAAACTCTTCGAACTCGCGGCACACGCCGGTGTGGACCTCCGGCAGAGTTTGGGTGTGGGTGCGATTTCCGCTGAGGCGGCAAATGCGATGCGGGCTTCTCTGCCCGCGAACGAGCGCGCTGTCCGTCTGTACGCGGAAGGCCGTGCCAAGCTATGGGGGTTCGATATTCAGGGCGCTCGCGACTTGCTGATCAAGGCGGTTGCAGCTGACCCCGGCTATCCTTTGGCCCACTCCGCTCTCTCCGAAGCTTGGTGGCATCAGGGGTATGTACGCAAAGCACGGGAGGAGGCCCAGCAGGCTTTGGATCTGTCCCAACACCTGCCGCGCGAAGAGCAGCTGCTGGTAGAAGGACAATATCGCCGGGCAATCGCAGACTGGCCAAAGGCCGTGCAGGCGTACCAGTCGCTGTTCAGTCTTTTTCCTGACCGCCTCGATTACGGACTGCTTCTGGCCTCGGCGCAGATGAACCTCAAGCCCGCGGACTCCATCACGACACTGGAAGCTCTACGCCACCTTCCGCCTCCGGCGGGCGACGATGCACGGATTGACATGATGGAAGCTTCGGCCTGGATCGATACTGACTTTACCAAGGCGCGGGCCGCGGCCCAACGCGCCATCGACAAGGCCAGTGCGCAGGGGTCGCATGTTCTGGTGGCCCGGACTTATGGAATTCTTTGCCAGCAGGGTCCGTCGATCGAAGTGTCTGCTGACGCCATCCGCGAGTGTCAAATCGCGCTTCAGAGCTCCATCGCCGCGGGAGATATCAATGGCGAGGCAATGATGTTGACCGACCTGGCCGATCTCTACTATCAGCAGGGCGATCTCACGCGAGCGGAAAAGATGTGGCGTGAGGCGATCCGGCAATTTCGACAAATTGGTAATCCGGACGGCGTCTCTACCGCACTCAGTAACATCGGCGGCACGCTTCTCACCAGGGGCGACCTCGTCAAGGCGAAGAATCTGCTGCAAGAGTCGATCCCGGGCTACCAGGCGGTCGAGGACAAGAGCGGAGTCGCGCTCGCGCTGAATAACCTTGGGGATTTGTCGCGCCAGCAGGGCAATCTGCAAGCTGCAGAAACCACCTACCAGCAGGCCAAAGCGACTGCCCAGGAGATCGACGACAAGAACGCGATCGCCTACGTGCTGACTGGACTGGGAGACGTTTTCACGGATCGAGGTGACCTCACGGCCGCGCGCAGGTCGTACGAAGAGGCTCTTGCGATGAGGAACCAGGCAGGTGAGAAACAAGCGGCGGCTGAGACCCAGGTTGCCCTGGCTCATCTCGACATCGAAGAAGGTCATGCTGCCGATGCGGAAGCGGCGCTGCACAAATACAAAGAGCAATTCCATCAAGCGCAGGAGACCGATGACGAACTGGCGGCGAGCGCCGCACTCATTCAGGCTCTGCTCGCCGAGGGCAACGAGGGAGATGCCAAGAAGGAAATGGAAGGTGCCAGGGCCCTGGCCTCGCACAGCCAAAATCGCCTTGCCCGCTTCGAGTTCGACCTGGCACTCGCGCGTGTTCTCTCCGCATCCGACCAGGCGACATTGTCGCGCGCACAGTTGGAAAACACTCTTCGAGAAGCCCACCGGCTTGGATTCGCGGGCGTCGAGTTCGAGGCCCGACTGGAGCTGGCGGAACTAGAGAAAAAGTCAGGGCACGCCGCAGCGGCGCGAACCCAACTGGCAGCGCTAGAGACCAGCGCACGCGACAAGGGCTTTGACTTGGTGGCTCGTAAGGCCGCAACTGCGCGTTGAACGGGATACTCGGGTGCGCGTCTAGCTGGAGCGACCCTGGACCGCCCGAACAGAAGACAGACTTGGGTTGAAACAAAAAACCGCGGGCGAGTCGCCCGCGGCCACACAGTCACACAGCCACACGAACATTTCCCGGGTTAGAACACGTATTTGAAAGCCCAGAACAAGAACCCGGCCAGCATCATTGAGACTGGGAGGGTTAACACCCAGGCCATGGCCAGGTTGCGCACCGTCCCCCACTGCAGTCCAGTGTGGTTCGCGGCCATGGTGCCGGCGATGCCCGACGAAAGCACATGGGTAGTACTGACCGGCAGGCCGAACCAATCTGCCGCGCCGATGGTGAACATGGCGGTGATTTCCGCGGCCGCGCCCTGCCCGTAGGTCAGGTGGTCTTTGCCGATTTTTTCGCCGACGGTTACGACGATGCGCTTCCAGCCCACCATCGTGCCCAATCCCAGCGCCATCGCCACTGCGACCTTCACCCACCCGGGGATAAACTTCGTGGCGTTGTCGATGTGCTTCTTGTAGTTCGTAAGAACCGGCCAATCCGTGGCTGAAATATCGGGCTGGTGCGTCTTCTGCATCAAGCGAAGGGCTTCGCTCACCAGGTACATATCATTGCGGAAGTTGCGTACCCGGTCGTTGGGAACCCTGGCCAACTCTCCAAACAGCACCGTCTCATTGCCGATGTCACTCACCAACTGGCGCAGCGCCAGCATCGTGTTGGGGGTAAATTCGCGAGTTCGGATGAATGTGGTTACGTCTTCGCGCGCGTCCGAGATGACGGCGTTCGGGCTCACGTATTTGTCTAAAGTGCTGGCGGCCTGCTGCGAGACTGCGATGAAGTCCTGCGACTGCCTTTTGGTCACGGCATGGTTCAACGCATAAGCGGTGGGCACGGTTCCGATCAGGATCAGCATGATCAGGCCCATACCTTTTTGTCCATCGTTGGATCCGTGTGCGAAGCTCACACCGGTGCAAGTGAGCACCAGCAGGGCCCGAATCCAGAAGGGTGGCGGCTCGGTACCTTCCGGGGCCTCGTAGAGTTTTTGATTCTTCACAATTGCTTTCATCACCAGGAGCAGCAGACCCGCCAGCAGGAAGCCTACAACCGGCGAAAGCAGAAGCGATTTGCCAATGTTCAGGGCCTGGGCCCAATCCACGCCGCTGGTGCCGGTTCTGGCCGACATGAGCTGGTTGGCGATACCGACTCCGATAATTGACCCGATCAAAGTATGCGAACTTGATGCCGGCAACCCGAAGTACCAGGTGCTGAGGTTCCAGATGATGGCGGCGACCAAGAGGGCGAACACCATGGCAAACCCGGCCTTGCTGCCCACTTGCAGAATCAGTTCGACCGGCAACAGCGAAATGATCCCGAACGCGACCAGCCCCGAAGAAGTCAGTACACCCATGAAGTTCCAGAAGCCCGACCACACCACTGCGACGTGAGGCTCCAGGGAGTGGGTGTAGATCACGGTCGCCACTGCGTTGGCGGTATCGTGGAACCCGTTCACGAACTCGAAACCCAGCGCTACCAAGAGCGCGATGCCAAGCAGAACGTACGGCAGGATCGATGCATTATGGACGCCCGAAAGATCGGAGAGGAGATGCGACCCGGCATAGACCACTCCGATGATCAGAACCACTGCAAAAACGAGGACTCCGATTTTTCCGGGACCCTTGCCCAGTTTGGCTTCGAGTGCTGGGACAGCAACTGGCCCGGGCTTGGGCGCAACAGGCAAGGTAGGTGCGGTAGCCATAGCAGCAGTCTCCTGAGCTCGAGCCGGATACTTTCCAGTCAAGGCTGGCCGCCACTATACGGAGGGATTGTTACAGCAGGATTAAAGTTTGGTAAACGAAGTCGAATTCGCGGCCAGAGTTCCTCCGGTCTGTTCGGGCAAATCAGAACGCATCAATTCCGGTCACACTCTGCCCAATGATCAGAGTGTGGATGTCATGCGTGCCTTCGTAGGTTTTTACCGACTCCAGGTTTGCCATGTGGCGGAAGATGGGATACTCGTCCGCCACGCCGTTGGCGCCCAGAATGTCGCGCGCCATGCGGGCACACTCCAGCGCCATCCAGACGTTATTCCGTTTGGCCATGGAGATATGTTGCGGCGCCGCCTTGTCTTTATCTTTGAGGCGGCCGACTTGCAGGATCAACAATTGCGCCTTGGTGATCTCAGAGATCATCCATGCAAGTTTTTGCTGGACCAGTTGGTGTGAGGCGATGGGCTGATCGCGAAACTGCTTACGAAAAAGTGAATACTGCAAGGCGCAGTCGTAACACGCCATGGCCGCGCCCACTCCGCCCCATGCGATGCCGTAGCGCGCCTGGCTCAGGCACATCAGCGGAGACTTCAAGCTTCCGGTCTTGGGAAGCAGATTCGATTCCGGGATGCGCACGTCCTGCATAGACAAACTGGAAGTGACGGAAGCGCGTAGCGACCACTTGCCGTGAATATCCTCCGCCCGGAAGCCGGGCCGGTCAGTCTCGACCAGAAAGCCACGAATCTTGTTGTTTTCGTCTTCGACCTTGGCCCAGATGATCGCGACATCGGCGATTGAGCCGGACGTAATCCACATCTTCTCGCCGTTGAGGATGTATTCCTTGCCGGATTTTTTGGCTCGGGTTCGCATACCGCCCGGATTGGAGCCAAAATCCGGTTCGGTTAAACCGAAGCAGCCGATTTTTTCGCCCTTCTGCATGACGGGCAGCCAGGTCTGTTTCTGCTCGTCGCTGCCAAAGGCGTAAATGGGATACATGGCCAGCGAGGAGTGGACGCTGACGAAGGAGCGGATTCCGCTGTCACCCCGCTCCAGTTCCTGCATCACGAGTCCGTATTCGACATTCGACATTTCGGCGCAGCCGTAGCCCTTGAGACTGGCGCCGTAGAAGCCCAGGTCGGCCATGGGCTTCACCAATTCACTGGGGAATCGGCCGGCGCGATTGCACTCCTCGATGATCGGAATCAGGTTGTCTTCGATGAATTTGCGGGTGGTGTCGCGCACCAGACGCTCTTCGTCCGTGAGCAGGGAGTCGAATTCGAGAAAATCTACTCCCCGGAACTTGATGGCCATCAGCTTCTCTTTAATCTTTCTGTTTCTTCGCCGCGTTCGTTGCTACGAACTATGCTGCGAACTTTGCCGGGAACCAAGGGCAGGCACTCAGGGAGTGGAAACTCTTGAAGGTAACAAAGGGTGATGGGGCAGTCAAACAAGCCGGGGGAGGGGTAGTGTCCTGGTTTGACGCGTGGGCGGTCTTGTTGCATAAAGGAGAGCAAAGGAGAGCTCGGTGGGCTCAAAAGAGAAAATGAGCTCTATTGGCCGGCCAGTGCCGGAGTTGCCAGTGGCTGATGTCGAACGCGCACAACAGCATTACCGAGATGGGCTCGGCTTTGAGATTGGGTGGCTTTACCCAGGCAAAGAGATTGGAGCCGTCTCACTCGCTGATATGGGGCCGGATATTTTTCGGAAGAGGAAGCCGCCGTTCGAACCTGCCGTTCACTGGGTGTACGCTGAAGATATCGACGCGTCGTACCAGGAACTGAAGTCGTTATGTGCGAACGTCGTGGATCCCCTGGAAACCAAGCCTTGGGGATTGCGCCAGTTCACCGTGAAGGATCTGGACGGGAACCTCTTCTATTTCCACCATGACTAACCAGAAATCGCATGACAAGCGGCGGGGCTAACGGAAGTGGGCGAGCGCACTAACCGGGCTGGTCGATGAAATCGCGAAACCTTCAGAATGCTCAGTTTGTCAGTTGTGAGTGAAATCGCTATTTGGACGAAG
The DNA here is from genome assembly GCA_964528615.1 of uncultured Acidobacteriaceae bacterium. GTDB lineage: Bacteria > Acidobacteriota > Terriglobia > Terriglobales > Acidobacteriaceae > JAIQFF01. The sequence continues at coordinate 45,823 of CAZGSU010000002.1, forward strand.
CCGCTGGCGCGGCGGACGCTATCGCGTGTTCGGAGGGCGGCAGTTTGTGTGGGATGATGTAAGAGCTCGACTGCAGGTGATAATATGCGTCTGTGCAGGTACTCACGTTTCAACAGTATTGGCAGTTAGCGTGGCCTAGGGGCGATGAG
>CAZGSU010000003.1:0-4838 GCA_964528615.1 uncultured Acidobacteriaceae bacterium
CGGAGGCGATCAACCGAATGTCGTTCCACCCAACGCAACGGTCTGGTATTACTTCCGCGAAGCTGACTACGACCACATCATGAACCTGTGGCACATCGGCGATAACATGGCGCAGGCGGCGACACTCATGACGGACACCACCTACACGTCGCGGCTGCTGGGTAGCGCCTGGACGGGTTACTTCAACAAGCCGATCGCCGAAGACATGTACGAGAACATCAAGAAAGTAGGGCTGCCGCAGTGGTCGGATGACGATCAGGCACTTGCCAAAGCGCTGCAGCGCGAGCTGAAAGTACCGGTGCGAGGGCTGGCCTCGAAGATTCCGGATCAACGGGCGCCGCGCGCCTCAGATGATGCCGCGGCTGAAGAGGAAGGCATGGGCGTGGGTCCGATGGGCGGCGGATCGGATGACATCGGCGACATTTCGTGGGCCGTGCCGACCATTACACTGCGATATCCGTCGAACATTCCCGGAGGTCCGGGTCACAACTGGGCCAATGCGATTTCGATGGCGACGCCCATCGCGCACAAAGGTGTCGTTGCCGGAGCGAAGGTCCAAGCCATGACGATGCTCGACATCCTGCTGCACCCTGAACTGGTCGACAAGGCATGGGATTATTTCAAGAACGTCCAGAACAAGGAAATGCACTATACGACGTTCCTGCGGCCCGGCGATCAGCCCGCAATATGGCTCAATCAGAAAACCATGGAGCAGTACCGGCCCAGGATGAAGGCGCTATATTACGATCCTTCGAAGTACGACAACTATCTGCAGCAGCTCGGGATCAAGTACCCGACCACGGTTAAGCCTGCTTCGTCGGGTGGTAGCAGCAACCAGTAGTCACTCAGCGCGACGATTTTTTCTTCGGGATTTTCGCGCCGGACTTGCGTGCCTCGCTCAGAGCGATAGCTACGGCCTGCTTCCTGCTTTTGACCTTGTGACCGCTTCCCGACTTGAGCGTGCCGTGTTTCTTTTCCCGCATTACCTTTGCGATCTTTCGTTTGCCCTTGGTGCTACGTTGCGCCATTCCGCGACCTCCCTCTTCTAGATCACACTGGATCTAAATTGTTTCAGCCACTCCGGGGGCGAACCACACACTCGGTGCAGGTTTCGATGTCGCGCGTGAAGACCAGGATCGTCTGGTCCGCGCATTCCGCTTTGACGAGCCCAAAATGTTTCAGCGGGGCGTCGAGAGCTAAAAGCGCACCCTTTCTCACAGTGACAAAGCGGCCATCTTCCGTGGTAGTTGCGGCAAAAGGACGAATCACCCGGTAAAGATGGTGAAGAGTTCGGGACACAAACAGTTTGATGCCGCAAAACAAGATAGGTGACAGAGCACTTTAGCTGGCTTTGGCGTGCCGGGCCGTTGTGGTGTTGGCGTAGGCCTCGACTAGACGCATGACCACCAGTTCTTCGGCCCGAAGGTGTGGCGCGGATCTGACCGGACCCGCCGTGACGCCTTTCATGGCCTCGAACAAAGTCTGCTCTGTATAGCTTTCCAAGATGGCTGGATGAATGTAGTATTTTCGGCAGGCGGCGGGACGATTACCGAGCCGCTTAGCAGTGGTCTTCACGGCTTCCACAATGTTACGCTTGGCTTCCGTTTCCGATTGGGCCGGCCCCAGCGCGGCCAGTTCCTGAGCCATTTGGCCGGTACCGTGCCACGTTCGGAAATCCTTGGCGGTGAAGTCTTCCTGTGTGACTTCCCGCAGGTAATCGTTCACGTCCGCTGAGTCCACCTTGACGTACTCGCCGTCGTCCTGGCGATACTGGAACAATTCCTGGCCCGGCAGTTCTTGAAGCTGCTTAACGATTTTGGCTAAGCGGCGATCCCGCAGTTTAATATCGTGGTCCTGTTTACTTTTGCCCCGAAAGCGCAGACGCAAGTTGTCCCCATGGACGTCGACATGCTGCTCCTTCAGAGTGGTGAGTCCATAAGATTTGTTGGACTTGGCGTACTCATCGTTGCCGATTCGGATGCAGGTTTCATCGAGAAAACGCACGACCGCAGCCACAACCTTGCGCTGGGGAAAACCGGCCGCTGCGAGATCCTCGTCTACTTTCTTGCGAATCTTCGGCAAAACTGCTCCAAACGCCAGCATGCGGCCGTATTTGGCTTCGTCGCGGACCTCGCGATAATGCGAATGGTAGCGATATTGCTTGCGTCCTCTCGCATCGCGGCCAGCCGCCTGGATGTGGCCGTTCTCGACGGGACAGATCCAGACCTTTTCCCAAGCGGGCGGAATGGCGAGAGACTTGATTCGCTGCAAAGTGGCCTTGTTGCGCACGGGTTTGGCGTCGACGCCTAGGTAGGTGAAGCCCTTGCCGGCACGACGTCGGATGATCCCAGGGCCTTCGCCCGTTACGTAACGGAGTCCGGCGGACTTGGCCGACTGCAGGGGGTCAAGCGGGGGCGGCGAAATAGTTTTGAGTCTCTTGCGCAAAATGTTCCGCAGATGGGATTCGCCGGAAAGGAGAGTGTTTCAGATTAGCCGGTGACGGTTAAAGAATTGGCGGGGACGACGGGGCTCGAACCCGCGACCTCCGACGTGACAGGAAGAAGGCTCCTCAAACGGTGAAGCGGAATTCTTTTTCATTTTCAGTTCGTTGCGCAATTCGTGAGATGCGCATTTCTGCGCTGCTACAGTACCTGCTACAGTTCTCGACCCCTGCTTGATGCACTTCTGGCCTGCATTGGAAGCTGTGTTCGAATACACCCGCCCGCACCGGCTCGCTTCAGGCGCGGAGCATTGCCGAATCGCCCAGCATCGCGGCATCCAAGCTGAAAGCTTAGGTTGACGGTTTCTGCTTCCGAAGTTCCTCGGCGTCGAAGGTCCTTGGCGCCCCTAGTGGCGTCCTTGTTGCGGAGGAGATATGTCCGGCCGATGAAGTTGACAGGTATCCACTGTAGCACTGGCGATACAAGTCGAAACGCAGGCACCGAGAATTGATTGAAATAAATGGCTGGCCGCGAGTCACTTTTTCTTCAATATCTCGGGCCAGTTCAGCACCACGGTCATGGGCGTCGAGGCGTCCTGCTCCACCGTCGCGGGCAGCAGGAAGCGCCCGTCCTGGCTCACCGCGAATCCGATATTGCCTGTCTCGGCACCGGTCGAGATGCGGGCCTCGAACAGCGCTTTGGGCGCACCAAACGGAAGGTGCGGACTTCCGCGAACGGAGGGCTTGATGTCCACCGCCATGATCTTGTTGTCTAAGCCGGAGTAGTACAGCTCCCGCCCATCATGGCTCCAGACTGCCGCCCGACCCCCGTTGGTGGAGATCTGCCATTTCCCGCCCGGCTGCGGAAAGCTAACGACGTAGATCTCGTTGCGTTTCGACTCATTCGACTGATAGGCCAGCCAGCGGCCATCCGGAGACAGGCTGGGCTGGCCTTCCTGGAATTCCGTGTGCATGTACGGAAATGGTTTGCGATCTCCAAACAACGGAAGCACCCAAATATCAAGGCCGGTTTTAGGAGCGTTGCCCGTCGTGAATAGATAGCGGCCGTCGCGAGAGGCGTCCACAGGCTCGCGGGCGGAGGGGTCAACTACTTCCTCCGCTTCCGTGTTATTGGCGGCCTTCCGGTAGATCTTGCCATAGGGGCGGCTACGGTAAAAAATGTGCGTTCCATCCGCCGACCAGACGGGAGCGCCGCCAACTGCGCCAGATGTCAGCCGCGATTCGGCGCCGCGCGCTAAGTCTCGTGTCCAGATGTCGTAGCGCCCCACCTGGGGGTCTCTGCGGGCGAACGCGAGGCGCGTCCCATCCGGGGAGAGGGAAAACGGCCCCAACTGCCCAGGCGCGCCCACAGTTTCGATCTTCCTGCCGGCGCGGTCAAACCAGGTAAGTTGGAATGCGCCAAGTCCGCGGCCCGAAGCGTACACCAGAACACCGTTTTGGGAAGCCGAAAAATAGCCCAGTGCCACCCCCACACCCATGTTGTTGACATCCACCGGTTCGGCCACGGGCACGGCGTCTCCAGTGGTTTCGAGCTTGCCGGTGTCGAAAGGCTGAGCCATGAGCGTCACGTCGCGAACAAACAGGAGGAATCCCGGAGCTACGTAGATTGTCCGGGCGTCGCCGATCAGCACCAGCTTGCGGGTTTTGGCGGCGAGATCGGCCACATAGATCCCAATCTTCTCCGCTTCGGTGGAAAGGGCAACATACAAAAAGTGGTGGCCATCCGGCAGGAACCAGGGCGCGAAATGCGCCGTTTCGTGGCGGCTCTCATCGAGATGAGTAAGAGCCGCCGGAGAACCTCCGGCCGCTGAAATTCGAAACAGAGGCGAAGAGATCCGGCCAAAGACGATGACGTCTTCCTGATTCCAGGAACCATTCCAAGGCCCTCTTCCGCCGGTTGTGGCTTGGGCATCCGCGAGGGTGACCGTGGGGCCGCCAGTCACGTCGATCTTCTTGAGCTTCCCGTCGGCAAAGAAGGCCAGGCGCCGGCTGTCTGGGGCCCAAAACGGCATCCCAAAGGTGCCGGCAGCCAGCATCTGGGGGGTGGAGTTGTCCAGATCGCGTACCCAGAGCTCGCCCTTTCCATCCACCAGGGCCTCATAGGCGATGCGCCGACCGTCAGGGGAAACCGCAGTGGCTGGAGGGCTGGCGGGTGAGAGCGTTTCTCTTGCCGGCAGGGGGAAGAACAGTTTGGCTACGCGCGGCGGCTCTTCGTGGAATTGTTTCCACGCCAGCAACCCCAGCGCGGCAGAAAGCACAAGAACCACCACCGCCAGCGCCCAACTGAGGCGAAAGCGCGAAGGCACGGCGGACACGGCCTGCTCCTCCAGCAGGCGCTTCGCGTCACCGATATCACGCAACCGCAATTTCGAGTCCT
>CAZGSU010000004.1:0-16767 GCA_964528615.1 uncultured Acidobacteriaceae bacterium
CGCCAGCAACTGCATGGCACGGTCAATCGGAATATGGACAATGCCGGCCGACTGATCCACCCAACCGTAACTGTTCAACGTTTTCTCTTCCTGGATGCGGAAGTCGTTGATCTCCTGCCGTTCGCTGCTTTCCAGGCGGGGCTCGGGAAATTTCGTAATGTCGCCGGGCTCGACCTCGCGGGTGCTCGCCGTGGACGGCTGCACCAACGGATTTTGCGGCAATTGATGCCGGTTGTCGTAGGAGTCCAGGTAGCTGTACATGCCCCTCAGAAACAGAGCCACCAGCACGCAAATCAAAACCAGGCCGCCCAAAAACAGGAGAATTGGTTTGGCGGCAAGGTCCTCGCGCTCGAACTCCACCTCCTGGTTCTGCCCGTCAATGTGGACGTCTTCATTCATAAATCAACTTCACAAGCTCAGGACTCGTGCGCCGGCTCCAGAACCTCTACCGCAAACACGTCATAGGCGGGAACCAGCGGCATCGAACCCAGATTGCGGAAGAAATACGCCAGCCAAAAACCGCCCAGGGCAATCGGGACTACCACGTCCAGCCACGTCAACTTGAAAGTCACGGAAAAATTGGGTTCAATGATCCAGAACAGATCAACGTAGCGCATCAGCATCAGCCACACCGCCAGCCAGACCAGGCGCGTGACGTCGCGCTTGAACGGGCGCGACAGCAATCGCACAAACGGTACGGCAAAGTGAAACACGACGAGAAAGAGGCCCACGTATCCCCATCCGCCATTCAGCCGGCGCATGTACCAGGTGATTTCTTCCGGCAAGTTGCCCGCCCAGATGATGAGCCATTGTGAAAAGGCGAAGTAGGCCCACACCATAATGAACGCCAGCATGAAATTTCCGTGATCATGCACTTGAGCCGGCTTCAACAATTCGGACATGGGTGGATAGCGATAGAGAATTCGCTCCACCACCACCGCAAAGCAAAGCGCCGAGAGCACCTGGCCGATCAAAAACGAGAGACCAAAGATGGTAGAAATCCAGCTGGGATCGATCGACATAACCCAATCGATGGCTGCGAACGTAATCGTCAGTCCGTAGAGGATGATTCCCGGCCCGCTCAGCGCCTTGAAGCGGTCACTGTTGTCGCGCATCGGAGGATGGTCCTGTTCCGCCGACCATTTAGTCAGCAGGAACGAGAGCAGGTTCCAGACGGCAAAATAAATAACCGCACGGATGATGAAACCGTTGACCGAGAGATAAGTCTTGGTGATTTCCTGCAGGTGCTCGCGCAGGTGCTTGTCAGCGATGGCATCAAGCGGCCGCGCCCAGATGTACAACCGGGGAAGGCCGAACAGCAGGGGCACGAACAACACCGTCATCAGCGGCACACAGCGCATGGCCGCGCCCAGGACTCTGCGAATCACCATTCCCCACGCACCTTTGGTTAAATGCCGGAGCATGAGAATCGCCATCGATCCCAGGGTCACGCCCAGCCATGCCATGAATGCCATCAGGTAGGCGCGAAAGAACTCTTCCGGACGAAGCCAGGCGCCGATGGCTGCGATGATTCCGAAAGCCAGGCCCACGATCAGCGACCGTTGTCGGATGGTCTGGACCACGGGCGGCGCCATCAAGTCCAGATTGCGCAGGGGAACCGCGCTCATTTCGGCTCCTCCTGTGCGGGCTTTGTTTCGACAACCGGCAGGGTCGCGCCCGATCCCGGCTCGCGGAATTGCGGCGGCTCGGAGGGAACCTGCTGCCCTGCGGGTATGTCTGCCGCAGTAGCTCCCTGGCTTAATTGCAGGGCGCGGATGTAGGCCACAATGGCCCAGCGATCCCGCGGCGGGATCTGTGAGGCATAGTCGGGCATGCTGCCAAAACCGTTCGTAATGACGTCAAAGAAATATCCCAGAGGCGCTTTACGCAAACGCTCGGTCTGATAGGAAGGCGGCTTGCGCGGAAAACCCCGGGACGGAATTACGCCGTTGCCATCCCCCAAACGGGAGTGGCAGGGAGCACAGTAAATGTTGTAGCGCTGCTGGCCCCGCGCCAGGATTTCTTCGTTGACCGGGAATGGCATGTAATCTCCCGGGTTTTCGCCAAACTTTCCGGTATAGAAATACGTGTCTTCGTGCAACTGTCCGCGGGCGACGGTGCCCTCGACCGGTGGTCGGGCCGAGCGCAGGTCGGTATAGAAATCGCTTTCCGCCAGCGGCTTGAAGCGGGGCTGGTCATGCATGTCCTGGCGGCAACCGGCGAGTAGGAGCGTGGCAACCAGCAGCAGAGCCATCAGGGGCCACGTGGGGACAGCCGCCCCCGGCTGTCCAGCGGAGCGGCGCTCCGCTATGTCGGTCGTCGTAGAAGGTTCGTGCCAGGACTGTCGAGCTTCCGCTCGACCGGACAGCCGGGGGCGGCTGTCCCCACGTGGCCCGTGGTAGCTCCCTCCTACATCGAACTGGAGATACCTCTTAATCCGGCACCTCCGAAATCGATCGCGGCCTCAGGCCCTCGAGGAAGCGACGGACATCCAGGGTGTTGTACTTGGGATCGGAGGAGAACACGATCAGGAAAAACCTGTCCTTGGTCGCGAACGCGAAACGCGACACATTGAACACGGGATGATAGGGCATGGGCAGCCCATTCAGGGCCAGCATGCCCAGCACGGCTGAGATTCCAGCGAAAAGAATGGTCATCTCGAAAGTCACGATGACGAACGCCGGCCACGAATGATAGGGTTTGCCGCCCACGTTCACCGGGTAACTGACCACCGAAATCCAGTACTGCATGAGGTAGCCGGTAAGACCTCCGATCAAGCCTCCGATCAGCACTACCAGTGGTACTTCGTCGTGATGGAATCCGATCGCTTCCGCCAATCCTTCCACGGGGAACGGGCTGTAGGCGTCTATCCTCTTGTAGCCCGCTTCCCGCGTGCGATTAGCCGCGTCCAGCAGAGCATGGACGGAATCAAATTCAGCCATCATTCCGTAGATCCCGGTGCGCTTCATTCCTTGACCTCCGCTTCTGGCAGCAGAGTGCGCATCTCAAAAATCGAAATCATGGGCAGCAGGCGCACAAACAGGAACATGGCGGACAGGAACAGTCCGATAGTTCCGATGTAGGTCATCCAGTCCCAGCGGGTGGGGTAATACATGCCCCACGAAGAAGTCAGGAAATCGCGGTGCAGGCTGACCACCACGATGATGAACCGCTCCAGCCACATGCCCACCAGCACTACGCCGGAAATCAGGAAAAGCCATGCCGGGCTGGTGCGCAGCTTGGGAATCCACAGCACCTGGGGGATCACGATGTTGCAGACCAGCAGCATGTAGTAGAAGAACGAGTAAGGCCCGTGCAGGCGGTTCCACAGCAGGAAAGCGTCGTAGCGGTTCCCGCCGTACCATCCCATGAAGGCTTCGATGATGTAGCCATATGCGACGATCAGACCGGTGGCCAGCATCACCTTTGCCGAGTTCTGCAGATGGCGCTCGGTGATGAAATCTTCCAGGGCATAGATCTTACGTATGGGAATGGCCAGCATCAGGACCATGGCGAAGCCGGAGTAAATCGCGCCGGCTACGAAGTAAGGCGGGAAGATGGTGGTGTGCCAGCCGGGAACGATGCCCACAGCAAAATCAAAACTGACCACGGTGTGCACCGAGAGCACCAGCGGCGTAGCCAGTCCCGCCAGAAGCAGGTATGCCGTCTCATAGCGGTGCCAGTGCCGCGCCGAACCACGCCAACCCATGGCCAGGATGCCATAGATGATCTTCTTCCAGCGCTCGTCCGAACGATCGCGCAAGGTGGCAAGATCCGGAATCAGCCCGATAAACCAGAACAGCGCCGAGATGGTGGCGTACGTGGAGACGGCAAACACGTCCCACACCAGCGGACTGCGGAACTGCGGCCAAACCCTCATGGTGTTGGGATAGGGAAAGAGCCAGTAGGCAAGCCAGGGCCGTCCGACGTGGATCAGCGGGAAAATACCCGCGCTGGCCACGGCGAACAATGTCATGGCTTCGGCAAAACGGTTGATGGAGTTGCGCCACGACTGTCTCAACAGCAGCAGGATGGCGGAAATCAGCGTGCCCGCGTGCCCGATTCCGATCCACCACACGAAGTTGACGATGGCGAATCCCCAACCGATGGGAATGGTCACGCCCCAGATGCCGACGCCTTTGACAAAGAGGTAGCCCACGGCAAACAGCAGCATCATGGTGAGCAGGAACATGACGCCAAAACCGACGAACCACGCGTCGGAGGTAGGACGAGTCAGCACAATCGAACTGATCTTGTCCGTAACCGTTCCAAAGGTATGCCCGGGTTCGATGACCGGCGCGGATCTTGTTGGTTCGTCCATGGTCAATGATGAATCTTCGAACTGGTTTTTCTTAGCCTTCCATCTCCGGGTTCGGATTTCGAATATCGGCCAGGTACGTGGTCCGGGGGCGCGTGTTCAGGTCAGCCAGCAGGCTGTAGTTCCGTTCGCCCGCCTTCAATTTCGAAACCCGGCTGTTGGGATCGTTGATGTTGCCGAAAACAATAGCGTCCGCCGGACACGACTCCTGGCACGCGGTCTGCAACTCGCCGTCCTGAATCTTGCGGTCTTCGCGTTCGGAATCGATCCGGTGCTGGTTGATCCGCTGTACGCAGTAGGTGCATTTTTCCATCACGCCGCGGCTCCGCACGCTCACATCCGGATTGCGCATCATTTTGAGCTGCGGAGTTTCCCAATCCTGAAACAGCAGGAAATTAAAGCGGCGCACCTTGTAAGGACAGTTGTCGGAGCAGTAGCGCGTCCCTACGCAGCGGTTGTAAACCATGTCATTCAGGCCTTCGCTGCTGTGCACGGTGGCACCCACCGGGCAGACCACCTCGCAGGGCGCGTTCTCGCATTGCTGGCAGGGCACAGGCTGAAAGTAAGCCTTGGGATTGGCGCGGTCACCCTGGTAGTAGGCATCCACCCGGAGCCAGTGCATGTGCCGTCCGATTACTGTCTGCTCTTTACCCACGACCGGGATATTGTTTTCCGACTGGCAGGCCACGATGCAGTTGTTGCAACCCACGCAGGCATTCATGTCCACGGTCATGCCCCAGGCATAGGGCTCGCTCGCGTAAGGATAGGGCTTGTACAACGTCAAATCCTTGGGCGGCTCCTCCTCTTTCGCGAACTCCGGCTCCTTGTGGTACTCCTCGAGCGTCGCCGTGCGTACCAGGGGGCGAGTGCCCGTCGGCGTGTCCATGGTCTGGTAACCCTGGGTGGACGCCAGCTTGTAGGTACCGCCCGCCTTGCGGATCGCGACCCCGCTAGTGAACCATGGCGTCGAGCTGAAGCGGAGCTGGTACATGTCGAAGCCCGCGCCCGTGCCCACACGGCCGGCGCGGCGGCGTCCATAACCCAGGAAGACGGTGACGGAATTATCGGGATGCCCCACCTGAATCCAGACCGGAGCGGTGACTTTCTTCCCATTGAGTTCGAGTTCGACCAGGTCTTCCGTTTTTATCGCCATGCGCTCTGCCATGGCGGGGCCCATCAGGACCGGGTTGTCCCAGGTGAGCTTGTTCATGGGCTTCGGCAGTTCCTGCAGCCAGCCGTTGTTGGAGAAGCGGCCGTCGTAGATGGAAGGATCGCGGCGGAAATTAATTTCGATGGCGTTGTCATCGACCTTCGCCGACGGCACAGGGTTTCCGCCTTTTGCTGAAACCTGTTTCGGCGTGAACGCGGTGCCTTCGATCCAGCCATCGTGCAGCGACTTCCGCCAGAAAGTGTCGAAGTCGGCGCCCGGGTGCTGCGTTTTCCAGTACGCCTGGACGATGTCGTGGCCGCTGGTTTGCGGCTGCCCGGACAGCATCGCCACCAACTCGTAGGCGCTCTTGCCGTCATACAGTGGCGCGATCAACGGCTGCACAATGCTTACCGTGCCGTCATAGGCACGCGCATCGCCCCAGGCCTCAAGATAATGCGCTTCGTTCACGTGCCACTGGCAGAGTTCCGCGGTCTCGTTCTGATAGAGGCCCAGGTGCACACGGAACGGTACGCTTGGGCTCTTGAGCGCGTCGGCGAACCCGAAGTCGGCGGGCGCGTCGTAGGCAGGATTTCCACCCAGGATGATCAGGACGTCCACTTTGCCGCCGCGCATGTCAGCGACCAGATCTTTCAGCGACTCGGTCTGATTCACCGGGTTGGCGTCCACTGGATCGGTGTAAAAGACGGTCTTGCCGGAGTTCGCGTTGAACGAGTGTGCGAGAGCGTGGACGATCGGAGGCTGATGCTCTCCCACGATTACCACACTGGAATCACGGTGGCGATCCAAGTCCTGCCAAACTGCGGCGGCAAACCTTTTTTCGTTGTCGCTTAGTGTGCCACCAATATCTACATTGCTGTTCAGGGGGATGGAGCGCATGAATCGGAAGAATGCCTCGACGTTCCCGGCTCTCAGCGGCAGCCGGTGATCCGCCTTCGCCCCGGTAGAACTGGGCGTGCTCTCGACAACATACAGCCGGCTCATGTTGCCGGCATCGGGATTACGCCGCTTGGCAAAGTCGCGGATGTATTTCGTCGAGCCTGGAAACCCTGCGTACAAGAAGTCCGCATCGAGTGAAAGAATTACGTCGGCATTCTCCAGTTTGTATTGCGTCTCCACCGGCTGCCCGAAAGCCAGTTTGGCGCCTTCGAGCACATTGTCGCGATTTATCGGTTCATACACGTGCCACTTGGCTTGTGGATAAGCCTTGAGCAGCGAACGCAGCTGGTCGGCAAGCGTCGGCGAGGATATGGTCGGCGTCAGGATGCGAATGCCCTCGCCCTGTAGTCCCTTCTGCACACTCAACGGAGCCCGCAGCGCATTCACCAGATCGCCCCAGGTGCGGACGTCGCCAAGATAGGTCAGGGTCTGCGAACGGTCGGGATCGTACATGCCCAGAATCGATGCCTGGGAGAAAACATCGGTCCCGCCCAGACTCGCCGGATGCCGATCATTTCCTTCAACTTTGGTCGGGCGATAAAGATGGCTCTCCACCAGAATCGGACTGGCGTATCCACCGAGTGTGAATGCGGTAGCGAAGAACAACGGACGCCCGGGAACGACTTCCTCCGGTTGCCTGACATAAGGGACGATAGGCTCCAGCGGTTGCTTCGTGCAGCCGGTCATGCCGGCCATCGCCAGCGACGCGCCCATCAGCTTCAGGAATCCGCGACGGGAGACGGCATCCAGCCACTCCGAAGCGCCCTTGGGAAACTCGCGGTGCAGCATCTCTTGGAAATCCGGGCTGCCGGCCAGTTCCTCAAGGCTGCGCCAGTATTCCGGACCGTTGGTTCCGGCGATGCGGTCGCGCGCGACATCCAGATCCAGCTTGCCCTTTTTCGTGGGGCAAACGTCTTCACGATGCGCCTTGGCGTTTTGCTTTTCTTCCTTCATACACAAGTCTTGCTAATGGAGGCCGGGTGTCCCGCCCGGCTGGACGGGCGAGATGCCCGTCTCTCCATCAAATTCTTTACCGATGGCACGTCGAACAACTAGTGATGTCGGTTACCGAACGCAATTTGTACTTCTTTACCAGGTCCGTCCCCAGTGAAATCTGGTCGGTATATTGTTTTCCGTCGACCTCCACCGGCTTGCCTCCCGACGGTTCCTCGTAGCGCATGTTGAAAACCTGGTCTCGAGGCCGCAGATATTTTTCCGGCGCGCGATGGCAGTCCAGGCACCACTCCATCTGCAGAGAAGCGTAGTTATACATCAAGGGCATGCGGTCCACCGGGCCGTGGCAGGTATTGCAACCTACGCCCTTGTTGATATGAATGCTGTGATTGAAATAAGCGAAATCGGGGAGGTCGTTCACCCGGGTCCACACCAGCGACTTGCCGCTTTTGTAGCTTTCGCGGACAGGCTCCAGCAGCGCCGCGTTAGTCCAAATCTGGGCGTGGCAATTCATGCAGGTCTTGGTAGGCGGGATGCCGGCAAAGCTCGAGGTTTCGACCGAGGTATGACAGTAACGGCAGTCGATCCCCAGGCCAGCCACGTGATGCTGATGGCTGAACGGAACCGGCTGCGGCCGACGCACGCCCGCGTAGGTCACATAGGGAGACCGCTGAATTTCCGCCGCAGCCCAGAACAACGCCGCCACCACAAACACGGCGCCATAGATCGTCGCCCGGGAGAGTGTGTTCGTGCTGCGATGAAAAATCTGCATCGAAAGGACGTCCCGTGCCGCGAGAATCGAAATTCAGGTTCCCGGTTCGTGCAGCGTTGTACTAAACGGTCACAGACCCAAGTCGTAGCCAGCAAGAAAACTCTGGATTATAGCAGCCGGGATGTTCTGAACGCACGGAAGCGTTCAACATTAATAGTGGGTTAATTTTCTGGTTAAGATTTGGGCGTTAAATTTGGAATTCCGAGATCCCGCCCTATTTCAAGTTCATCACCAGCAACTTGGGTTCGGTCATTTCCTCGATGGCGTAACGCAAACCTTCGCGGCCCAGGCCGGAATCCTTGATCCCGCCATAGGGCATGTGATCGATGCGGAACGCGGGCACATCGCCCGCCACCAGGCCGCCCACTTCCAATTCTTCGTAGGCATTGAATATCAGCTTCGCGTCGCGGGTAAAAAGGCCGGCCTGCAATCCATACGGAGAATTATTGATCTGCTTCAGAGCCTGGTTGAAGTCGTCATAGGGTTCGACGGTGACCACCGGGGCAAATATCTCCTGGCAGTTCACCTTCATTTCCGGACGGGTGCCGGTCAGAATTGTCGGCTCAAGGATTGAGCCCTGGCGCTGTCCGCCACAGAGCAGGCGCGCCCCGCCGCGAACCGCGTCCTGGATCCAGTCGCTGGCCCGAAGCGCATCGCTTTCGCGGATCAACGGTCCCAGATCGCTGGACTCATCCAGCGGATCTCCGGTTTTCAGCTTCTTCACGCCCTCCAGCAGCAGGTCGGTAAATTTCCCGCAGACCGAGCGCTCCACCAGGATGCGCTGCACCGAGATGCAGGTCTGACCTGCATAAGAAAATCCTCCCACCACGCAGCGGTCCGCGGCATAGGCCAGATCGGCATCGCTGTGCACGATTACGCCGGCGTTGCCCCCGAGCTCCAGGACAACCTTCTTCTTGCCGCAGTTTTTCTTGATCTGCCAGCCCACGGCGGCGCTTCCGGTGAAGCTGATCAGCTTGATGCGTTCGTCGGTCACCAGCAGTCCGGCATCTTCGTTAGAAAGCGGCAGCACGTTCAGGCCGCCATCCGGCCACCCTGCTTGCTGCACTGCTTCCGCCAGAAGCATGGCGGTCAAAGGAGTCTGCGGCGCAGGCTTCAATACCATGGGACAACCTGCGGCAATGGCCGGCGCCACTTTGTGAGCCACCAAGTTCAATGGGAAATTGAAGGGTGTGATTCCGGCAATCGGTCCCAGCGGGAAGCGGCGTACAATCCCCCAGCGCCCCGCGGTAAATTCCTGCCAGTCCAGCGGGAGATACTCGCCATAAATCCTCGTGCTCTCCTCGGCAGCAACGTTGAAGGTGAAGATGGCCCGCTCGACTTCCGTGCGCGCGGCCTTGATGGGCTTGCCCGCCTCCTGGGCCATGGTGCGGGCAAATTCCTGCTTGCGCTCAGCGATGCTTCCGGAAACGCGCCGGAGCACGCGCTGCCGCTCGAATGCAGGCAGACGCCGGGTGGTGCCAAACGCCTTGACTGCAGCCGCGATCGCGGCTTCTGCATGCTCGCGCCGGCCCTGGAAAACAGAAGCGATCACGCTGCCGTCATACGGCGCGCGGATCTCAACCGGGTCGCCTTCCTCAATCCACTTACCGTCTACGAAGAAGCCTTGGGTGCTGACGGGAGTCGCAGTCATCTGGGCCATGGCGCTATCTTAGACCTCCGCCGGAAGAGGAATGGTCAATAACCGGAATAATTATAGGCCTTTCACAAAATTTTCTATTTGCGCCGATGTCGACATCTTCCTGTCGGCTGAGTGAGGAGGGAGCACTGCGAACCACGTGGGGACAACCGCCCTCGGCTGTCCAGCGGAGCGAAGCTCCGCAGCATTGCTCCCCAGCATGGTCCCCCAGCATTATTCCGGAGCATTTCTTTACAGCAAAAACACGTCGAGCTTCGCTCGACCAGACAGCCGGGGGCGGCTGTCCCCACGTGGTTTTCGGTGCGGCATGAGACGATAAGTCTTCTGCACGAGGAGGCGAACGCTTGCAGCAATCCATCCGGCAAATCAGCGAACTGCTGCGAGCGGGATCCGTCTCGCCGGTCGAGTTGATCGAAAACTGCCTGGCGAATATCAAGAAACTGAACCCTCGGCTCAACGCTTTCATTACCGTAACCGGGGAGCTGGCCCGGGCGCAGGCGCGCCAGGCTGAAGCCGAGATTCGACGCGGCGACTGGCGCGGCCCGCTGCACGGGTGTCCTCTCGCTCTCAAGGATTTGATCGACACCGATGGCGTCCGCACTACGGCTGCCAGTTCCCTGTTCAAAGATCGCGTGCCGGCGCAAGACGCTGAGGTCGTCCGCCGCCTGAAAGCCGCCGGCGCGGTGCTGCTGGGCAAACAAAACCTGCACGAGTTCGCCTACGGCGGCAGTTCGATGGTGAGCTGTTTCGGCGAGGTGCGAAACGCCTGGAATCCGGAATATGTCGCGGGTGGATCGTCCGGAGGTTCGGCGACAGCAGTCGCCGCCGGACTGGGTTACGGCGCCATCGGCACGGACACGGCGGGCTCCATTCGAGAACCTGCCGCGCTGTGCGGCGTGATCGGCCTGAAACCAACCTATGGTCGAGTGAGCGCGCGCGGCGTAATTCCGCTTTCAGTTTCTCTCGACCACGTGGGCCCAATCGCGCGGACGGTGGCAGATGCCGCGATCATCCTGCAGGCCATCGCAGGGTTCGATGCCGGCGACAGGGCCAGTGTGGATATTCCGGTCGATGACTACCTTGCTAGCTTGGGAAAGAATGTGAAAACGTTGCGGATCGGTGTCCCACAAAAGTTTTTTTTCGAAGACCTCGATCCTGACATTGCGTCTGCAACTAATCATGCCCTTTCAGGCCTGGCAACGATGGGGGCCGAATTGCGTGACATCGAACTCCCCGTGCCGACCGACCGGACCCTGCAGAGCGCCGAGGCCTTCGCGTATCACGGGAAGTTCGTGGCTCGCAGTCCCGAACTCTACCAGCCGGAGACCCTGCGCCGGATTCGTGCCGGGGCGAACGTCGGCCCGGAGGCTCTGCTGGCATGCCGTCGCGAATTGGAACGCGTGCGTCGTGACATCGCGGCGACTTTCGCCGATGTGGACTTGCTGGTGACTCCGACGACGCCGGTTCCGGCGCCCTTGATCGCCGAATTGAAACAGAACCCGGACCTGCTCCGTCCGCGGGAACTCCTGCTGCTGCGAAACACACGCCCCATCAACGTCTGGGGACTGCCGGCGATTTCAATCCCCTGCGGATTCACGCCGGCTGGCCTGCCAATCGGCTTGCAGATTGTCGGCCCGCACTGGGGCGAGGCTAAGGTTTTGCAACTCGCGCACGCCTATGAACAGGCCACGGCATGGCACAAGCGCGAACCGGTGCTCTAAGAACTTCTACCTTGTGTCATCCTTCGCGGGCGGCGAGACGCCGCCCAGACAGCCGGCGGGACGCCGGCGCTACGGTCTAAGGTCCGTGGTCTGACGTCCGAGGCCCGGAGTCTAGTTCAGCGATTTGTCCATGAACCCCGACTCGTCGCCTTTCAACTTTTTCAAGCCGTCGATCGGCAAGTAGACCATGTGCCCTGCCTCGTAAGTGGCGAACGAAATGTTCTTGCGGTACTGCGGACCCAGATTCAGGTGATCGATAGTGTAGTCGGCGGCATAGAACGGAGTGGCCAGGTCGTAAAAGCCTTCCATCACCAGAACCTTCAGGTAGGGGTTTTTTACGATGGCTTGCCGCAGCGCTGTAGCCGTGTCGGGAAAACCATTGCTCGCCGACCCCCAGTTCCATGCGTTCTCAAAGGAATTCTGGTCGGACGGGAACACCTGATAGGGCATGTCGGTCTTGTAGCCCAGTTCGGTGCGCACGTAATTGTTGAACACCGAGGTATACGGCCCCATGATGGCGGATTCGCTGGGATCGTAGAACGGCGTGTCCAGCAATCCGTCGGGATCGGTACCGGTGAAGCGCCCATCCAGCCGGCCCACGCGCAATTTCTGATCGAGCAGCAGATAGTGGGTAAATTTGGGCACGTCAATGCGCAGATTGGCCTGGTCGAGTACGTCTTTACTCAACCCGGTGTAACGCGCCATCTGATCGATTGCCTTTTGCCGCTCATCTCCAGTGAGGCTGTCGCCCTTGGCCAGCGCCTGGGCATACTCGGTCGAAGCCCATTGCGCCGACTCCTGCCGCGCCTTGCTCATATCCTGCGCCAGGTCCGGCGGCAATTTTTTGTGATAGCCGGCGATCATGGTGAAGGTGGGTATCAAAAGAACGTAAGGCTGGTCGTTGCTGCGGTTGTCCAACAGCGTCTGAAAGCTGAGCGCGGTTGAAAGCAGGGTGATGCCATTGAAGGAGATGCCCTGATCCGCCAGATTCCCCGCAATGCCCGCGGCACGGGTGGTCCCGTAACTCTCGCCAAACAGAAACAGCGGCGAACTCCAGCGCTCGTTGCGGGTAAGATACAAGCGGATGAACTCGCTGAAGGCTTCGATGTCGCCCTTCACGCCCAGGAATTTCTTGGAGAGCTCCGCGTTAGCGGCGCGGCTGAAGCCGGTTGAGATGGCATCGACGAACACTACATCACTCTTGTCGAGCAGGGTGTAAGGGTTATCTGCAATGTGATAAGGCGCGGGTGGCAGCATGCCATCCGGTTGCATCGCCACCCGCTTTGGGCCCAACGCTCCCATGTGCAGCCAGATGGTTGCCGAACCGGGGCCGCCATTAAACGCAAACGTCAGCGGACGTTTTCCGGCCTCCTGACCATCGAGGGTGTAGGCCACGAAAAACATCTCGGCTTCGATCTTGCCGTCCCCGCGTTTGATGGGAAGGCGTCCCGCGGTGGCGGTGTACTTCAGCAGTTTGCCGTCCAGCGTGAGCTGGTGATGGCTGACCACGGGCGGCACCTCGGAGACGTCGAATTCTTCTTTGTCCTTTTCGGTCCCGGGTTTCGGGGCTGCCGCCTTTTCTTCCGAGGCCGGACTGGGCTCGGTGGCTTTTTCCGCCGTTTTTTTCTCCTGCGGCTTCGCTGCTTGCTCTGTGTTTTTCGTTTTCTTTTCTTTAGGTTCGTCGTTTGACGAGTTCGTTTGCTGTGCCGCGGCTCCGGCGACCAGCGCGAAATACAAAAACGTCACGATAAAGACACGCATTAATGGCACTCCTAGCTGAGTTGGATTTACTAAGAAACTGGAATTGATGCAGCGCGGCATTATACCCGGACAGTGACCCTTTGCGTTCTTTGCGTCCTTTGCGGTTGGAGCTTTTGACCGCAAAGAACGCCAAGGACGCAAAAAGTTGGAATCCGGAATTCCAAGCAGACTGACACTTGCCATTTGTTAAATCCGGCAGCCGCATTGCTAAGATGTTTCGGTGCCCTCCAAGACTGCGGGAAAAGCAAAAGCAAAGCGCGAAGTCCTTCGCTTCGACTCCCTTGCATCTTTACCCTGGCTCATCCATGGCTTGAGTACACGGCTTGGCGGCGTCTCCGAAGCTTACGGAGGCAAGGCGTTGAATCTAGGGTTCACCCGCGAGGACTCCCGCGCCGCAGTCGAGCAAAATCGGGCGAAGTTTCTGCGCCTACTGGGAGCCGCCGACACGGGACGCGTCTGGCGCCTGGCTACGTTGCGCCAGATTCACTCTGACCTGATTCACTGTATCGCTGAGGTTCCAAAATCGGCGCTCGCGGGCGATGGCCTGATCACGCAAACTCCGGGCATTCTGCTGGCGATTCTGACCGCCGATTGCCTGCCGGTCATCCTTGCGGATGCGAAACGCCGTGCGATCGGAATATTCCACGCGGGCTGGCGTGGCACTGTAAAACGCATTGTGGAGAAGGGCGTGGGCGAGATGCGCCGCTGCTTCGGCACATCGGCCGGTGATGTCCGGGCCGCCATTGGCCCCGGAGTCCACGATTGCTGCTATAACGTGGGCCCCGAAGTGCGAACCCAGTTCGAGTCCCAGTTTGAGTATGGAAGTGAATCATTTCGCGTGGTCGAAGAGTCCGATCCGGTTCGGGAGAAGTATCCCCTGCTTTTTCTGACGGCCCGCGCTCCCGGTCATAGCGAGCTACCCAGGAAGATTTTTCTGGACCTGGTTGAAGCCAATCGCCGCCAGTTGCTCGCCGCTGGAGTGGCGGCGAAGAACATCAGCGTATCGCCGCTGTGCACCTCGTGCCGCACCGATCTGCTATTTTCCTATCGCGCGGAAAAGGGAGTGACTGGACGGATGATGGCAGTGGCGGGCATTCGGCCTTGATTGACGCTGGGAGACCCGAATGAAGCGATTCCGAGTAGCTACTGCTGGAATAGCATTTAACCGCAAAGTACGCAGAGGAGCCCCCAAGGTCGCAGGGACGAGCCTGCAACGAACGGTTAGGCTGATCGCGGTTGCCGGGCTGTGGCTTGTCACATATTCAGTGGCGCACGCCGTTTCAGAACCTCAGATTGATCAGATATTCGGGGAATTGCGATCGGTCCACGCTCCGGGCGCTGCCGTGCTGGTTCTGCAGAATGGAAATATCGTATTCGAGCGTGGCTACGGCGTGGCCGATCTGCGTTCGCTTCGCAAAATCGACACCCACACCAACTTCCGCCTCGCTTCGTGCACCAAGCAATTCACGGCGATGTCGGTCATGCTGCTGGTGCATGACGGCAAGCTACATTACGAAGATCGCCTCACCGATGTCTTCCCTGATTTCCCCGAATATGAAAAATCCATCACGATCCGCAATCTTCTGAACCACACATCCGGCCTGCTGGACTATGAAGATCTGATGGAGAAGTCTTCCGCAGATGCCTCAGGAAATTTCCGTCAAATAAAGGACGCGGGCGTTCTGGCAATTTTGAAACAGCAGAAGACTACAAAATTTCCTCCCGGCACAAAATGGGATTACAGCAACTCCGGCTATGCGGTGCTGGCCATGGTGGTGGAAAAAGTTTCCGGCCAGCCCTTCGGCTCTTTTCTTCATGACCGCATCTTCGCTCCGCTGAAAATGAACGAGACCGTCGCCTACGAAAAGGGCAAGAACACGGTCTCCAACCGCGCCTACGGGCACACTCACGAAGGCGCTCATGAAAGCGGCGTCTGGCGGCAGATGGACCAGAGCCCGACTTCGGCTGTCTTAGGTGACGGCGGTGTTTATTCCTCGCTCGACGATCTAGCCAAGTGGGACCAAGCGCTCGCGCATCACGTACTGTTGAGCGAGGCCGAGATGGCGCCTGCGATCACCCCGGTCAAAGTGCCGGATAACAGCGTGCAGGAACCTGACGGCAAGCCTGCGGCTTACGGCTTTGGCTGGTTTCTTAACTCATACAAGGGGCATCGGCGCATGTGGCACTACGGCGAGACCGTTGGCTTTCGCAGCACCATCCAGCGTTTCGTGGACGATAAGCTCACCATTATTGTGCTCTGCAATCGAGATGATGTGATTCCGGCAACGCTGGCTCTGAAAGTTGCAGATCTTTTTCTTCGAAACAAGAAATAGCAGTACGGTTTTCGTAGCGCCGGCGTCCCTTCGACTTCGCTCAGCGCAAGCTTGCCGGCTCGAGGGCGTCTCGCCCTGGGCCTGGCCAAACATGACGGGCGGGCGAGACGCCCGCCCGACAGCCGCCGGGACGCCGGCGCTACTTTCATGGTGCGTATGTAAGGGCAGGCGTTTTTTCTCGCTTCACAGCGATTGAGGCTAGTAATTTGCAGTAAGATTCCAACAAGCTCGGTTGACGTTTCTGTAGCGCCGGCATCCCTTCGACTTTGCTCAGGGCAGGCTTGCCGGCTGTCCCGAAGGCATCTCGCCCTCGGTTCGGCTGCAGAACATTCGGTGAACCAACTCAGGACGAAAGATGCTCATGTCAGAAGTTGTCGAAAAAACCGCCTCGGAGACTCAAGCCTCCGAACCCGCCACCCCCGCGGTCGAAGTGTACGCGGTGTACGGAGTCGAGCCTGAAATTCAGGCCTATGCCATGGCCAAGTACTCGCGCTCGGCCCTCTCCATGAAGGAGTCGCTGCGGGAGATCAGCCAGCAGAAGGCAGAAAAGTTTCTCAACACGTTTTACTTTCAGTATGGGCACCGTTCCATCGCCGACCTGGCGCACATCGCGCTGGCAGTTGAGCGGCTCTCGATTCTTGCCGCCGTCGCGGTGGCCGACGAGCAGCGCTGGGACGGCCAGGAGCGCTCCACCCGCTATCAGGATTTCAAAAAAAGCGGTTACTACATCCCCGACTTCAGCGCGCTTCCAGCCCAGCAGCTGTATCGCGAAACCATCGATTCGCTTTTTGGCGAATACGAATCGCTTTCGGAAAACATGTTTCGCTACCTGGCCGGCATCACGCCCAAGCCGGCGGAGATGAAGCAGGAAGCCTACGACCGAACCCTGCGGGCGCGGGCCTTCGACATCTCCCGTTACCTGCTGCCGCTGGCCGCCAACACTTCGCTGGGAGAGATCGTTAACGCGCGCACGCTGGAGAACCAGGTTTCGCATTTGCTGGCACATACCCACAAGGAAGTCCGGCGGTTAGGAGAATTGCTGAAGCAGGCGGCGACGTCTCCCGCTTACAACGTGAATCAGGAGTCTTTGAAGGAACTGGTAGAGCAGATTCGCGCCGCCTCGCCAGAGCTGGGAGCCCGCGCT
>CAZGSU010000005.1:0-8314 GCA_964528615.1 uncultured Acidobacteriaceae bacterium
GTGGGGGAGAGCCAGGTTAAAGAGCTGCCGCTCAACGGACGCAGCTTCGACAACCTGATTACGCTCAATCCGGGCGCCATCAATTACAGTTCCCAGAAAAGTCTGAACACGAGCACGAGCAATGGAAATACCTTCTCCGTGGCGGGGCGGCGACCTACGGACAATCTGTTCCTACTGAACGGCATTGAATACACTGGGTCGAGCCAGCTGGCCGTTACGCCCGGCGGTGTCAGCGGGGATCTGCTTGGAATCGATGCCATCCGTGAGTTCAACATCCTGGCCGACACGTACCCGGCCGAGTACGGGAAGCGGGCCGGCGGGCAGGTCATGGTCGTGACCCAGTCCGGGACGAATGTGCTGCATGGATCCGTTTTTGAGTTTCTCCGAAACAGCGCTCTCGATGCACGAAACTTTTTCGACCAGGCGTTCGTTCCTCCCTTCCGGAGGAACCAGTTCGGGGGCGCGCTCGGCGGGCCCATCAAGAAAGATAGGTTGTTCCTGTTCGGAAATTACGAGGGATTCCGGCAGGCGTTAGCCGTGAGCAACGTCAGCATCGTCCCGGACCAGCAGGCACGCCAAGGCTTCCTGCCGAACGCCTCCGGCGTGGAAACACAGGTTGCCAATCTGAACCCGGCGATGCTGCAGTACA
The DNA here is from genome assembly GCA_964528615.1 of uncultured Acidobacteriaceae bacterium. Taxonomy (GTDB): domain Bacteria; phylum Acidobacteriota; class Terriglobia; order Terriglobales; family Acidobacteriaceae; genus JAIQFF01. Next base: position 650 of record CAZGSU010000005.1, read on the forward strand.
TGACGCTGTGGCCTCAGCCGAACGGTCGGGAACTGCTGGCAAATGGCTTGCCGAGCGGGATTGCCCTGGCGCACAACAATCCGAAACAGTCCATACGCGAAGACTTCGGTACCGCGCGAACCGACTACACCACACGGGATCGAGATTCTTTTTCGGCGGCGTACACGATCGACGATGGCAACAGTCTGATCCCCCTGGCCGATCCACTCTTCGGTTCTTACACCACGCTCCGCATGCAGGTAGCCAGCCTGCAAGAAACGCATGTCGTATCGCCGGACATTCTCAACACCTTCTGCACCGGATTCTCACGCGCCGCGTTCAAGCTGGATTCGTCTCTTCTGGCCTCCTTCCCATCGAGCCTGTCGTTTGTGTCGGGCGGTGGACCGGGCGGTATCGTCATCGGCGGCGGCGCCACAACAACCGGCGCGGCCTCTCTTACTTCGGCGGGCCCGAACAACGCCGCGGGCGTGTGGAATCGCCGCAACCTATTCACCATTACCGACAGCGTGCAAATCAGCAAGGGCATTCACCAGTTCAACCTGGGAGTTTGGTTTCAGCGGCTCCAGGACAACGAGGATACCGCTTCGCGCCAATTGGGGCAGGCGAGTTTCACCAGCCTGACGACGTTTCTGCAAGGAACCGTGAACACGTTTCAGGTGGTGCCCAACCCCAATGAACTGGGATGGAGAAGCTTCTTGGGAGCGTGGTACTTCGAGGACGCGATCAAGGCTCGTCCGAATCTCACCGTGCAGGTCGGGATCCGGCACGAATTTACGAACGGCTGGATTGAAGAGTCGGGCAGAGCCGCCAACTATATAACCGACACGGAGGGCGTCCTCCTCACCACTCCGCGCGTGACCAGCTCGGCGTTCACTGAGAACAATGCGAAGCGGCTGCTCGGCCCCAGGGTCGGCCTGGCGTGGGACCTTTTCGGAAACGGAAAGACCGCGCTTCGAGCGGGCTTCGGGACCTACTATTCACTGATCGATTCACTCAGCTTTCTGCTTAACTCGCTTCCACCGTACAACGGCTCCGTTTCGTTTTCGAGCGTTCCGCTGTCTTCGATGCTGCCTGTGGTTCCGGGCGTGCCGGCTCCACCCTCGTGCGGTCCGGGTGTTCCGAAGCCTTGCACCACCTACGCACCGCAAGGAGTGCAGGCCAACGCGCAAACGCCGACGGTAGAGGAATGGAATCTCGCGGTGGAGCAGCAATTGAGTCACGACACCGCCCTGCGCGTCGCGTACGCCGGGTCGCATGGCTACCATGGATTGCTGAGCATCGATCCAAACAGCATTCCGGCGCAGATTTGTTCGAGCGCGGGTGGTTGCACCTCCGGTGGCACGCCCGGCACCAGGAAGGGCACCGTGCCCCAGGGCGCTCAGTACATCCCGGTGGCGAGCCGTCCCAACCCGTATTTGTCGGGCGGATTCTTCTGGTACACCGAGGGCAACAGCAGCTACAACGCGCTGCAAATCGACCTGACCCGCCGTTGGAGTCAAGGACTGCAATTTCGGGCGAACTACACTTGGGCGAAGAATCTCGATATGAACTCGGGATTGACGGGCGCGCAGGCACAAAATCAGGCGCAAATGATTTTGGACCGAAACGATCTGCCGAGGGACTGGGGGCTGTCCGCCTTGAACGTCACCAGCCAGGCGAGTATTTCCGCGACCTATGAGCTGCCGTTCGGTCGGGGCAGGCGCTGGTTGACGCACTCTGGAACTCTGGAAAGCAAGCTGACTGGCGGTTGGCAACTCAACGGCATCGCGACGCTGCTGAGCGGTTTTCCGTTTACTCCGCAGGTAGGCTCGAACCGGTCCGGCGATGGAGACACACGAAACCCGGATCGTCCGTCGTTGAATCCGGCCTTTAGCGGGCCGGTTCTACTCCAGAACCCGAGCCAGTGGTTCAATCCGAATGCCTTCATTTTGCCGACGCCCGGCACCTACGGAAACCTGGGTAGAGGAACGCTAACCGGATCGGGATTGGCTGACGTAGACGTATCGCTGTTCAAGACCACGACTGTATCGGAGCAGGTGCGCCTGCAATTCCGAGCGGAATTCTTCAACGTGCTCAACCGGGCGAACTTCGGGACGCCAAACCCGACCGTGTTTTCGAATGGTGCAATCAGCGCGTCCGCGGGGTTAATCACGGCCACGTCGACGACCTCGAGGCAGATTCAATTCGGGTTGAAGCTGATCTTTTGAATGCGTCGTTGACGTGGCGCACGATCTCATCGTGCAGTGTCTACATCCTGCGGACGCTTGCGCCCGGCGGCTGTCAGGTGTGCCCAGTGGGAACGCAGCGCGCAGGCGCCACTTCAAATCGTCCGTTAAATGCTCCATAACGCTTCGAACAGATGTCTGGTAAGCTCAGTAAACAATCTTAAAAATGCGCCTGCGAGTGGACCGTCGGTCGTTTCTGAAGCGTTGCACGGCATTGCTACAGACGGCACGATATGCGCTCGGCGGGTGTAGTCTCGGTGTCGCACGCACAGCCGCGCCGGAACGCCAGTGGCGGTATTACGGCGGGAACGCTGCTTGTAACCGGTATTCTCCACTCGATCAGATAAGCACTGGTAACGTTCAGCAACTGCGAGTGGCGTGGACACACAACACGGGCGACAAAATGGATCGCCCACGCACAACCATGGAATGCACACCCATCGTCGTTGACGGAGTGATGTACATTACTACTCCTCTGCTCAAACTGCGAGCCCTCGATGCACGGTCCGGAAAATTGCTGTGGAATTTTGATCCCTTCGCTAGAATTCCAGAGTTTTCGAACCCAGGTGCCGAGTCCATCCGCGGCGTCAATCGCGGTGTGACTTATTGGCAGGGAGATAGAGAGAAACGGATCTTTTCTACCGCAGGGCCCTACCTGTTCTGTTTGGATGCGAATAACGGCAAGCTGATTCCCAGCTTCGGCAAGAACGGAACCGTGGATCTAAGAGAGGGTCTCGGCAGGGATGTCAGTGAACTACTGTATGACGTCACTACCCCAGGGGTGATTTACAAGAATCTGATCATCCTTGGCAGTGAAGTGGATGAAGGCCCAGAACCCGCTGCCCCCGGGCACGTGCGCGCTTTCGATGTGAGTACAGGCCGGCAGATTTGGATCTTCCACACCATCCCCCAGCCTGGAGAATTTGGACACGAGCACTGGCAAGGAGATTCCTGGAAAACCACGGGTGGAGTGAATGACTGGGGTGGTCTTAGCGTAGATGAGAAGCGCGGATGGGTCTTTCTGGCTGTGGGCTCAGCGGCGTTTGATTTCTACGGTGGTCAACGCCTGGGATCGAACCTGTTCGCGAACTCGATTGTGGCGCTGGAAGCTCGGACCGGCAGAAGGATTTGGCACTACCAAGTCGTGCATCACGATCTGTGGGATCGCGATGTTTGTTGTCCGCCAAATCTGGTCACAGTTGAGCACCAGGGACGAAATATTGATGCGGTCGCCCAGACGACCAAGTTCAGCCTCATCTTTCTGCTTGACCGGGAGACTGGCAAGCCGCTGTTTCCGGTTGAGGAAAGGCCTGTTCCAGCTTCCGATGTCCCTGGTGAGAAAGCATGGCCGACTCAGCCATTTCCGTCAAAACCCCCGCCACTGACACGCATGGTTTTCAGTGAGGATGAAGTAACGAACATCTCGCCGGAAGCCCATGCATACGTGCTCGAAAGATTCAGGAAACTCCGCAGCGGCAATGCGTGGACCCCGCCAAGCCAACAGGGAACCATCATCTTCCCGGGTTTTGACGGAGGGACCAACTGGGGCGGTGGATCGTTTGACCCCGCCACTGGTTGGCTCTACGTGAATACTCATGACGAGCCGTGGGTACTCACTCTTGTGCCAGCCAAAGCCGGCGCCGGTTATCCGTATGGACACACGGGATACAATCGGTTCCTCGATGCTGATGGCTACGCCGCCATCAAGCCGCCATGGGGGCAGTTGGCGGCTGTGGATTTGAACAAAGGTGAAATCGTATGGCAAGTTCCCTTGGGAGAGTTCAAGGAATTGACGGCGCGGGGAATCCCACCAACCGGCACGCAGAACATAGGCGGCTCCCTCGTAACCGCGGGCGGACTCGTTTTCATCGGCGCAACGCAGGACGAGAAGTTCCGTGCTTTCGACAAAGCCAATGGTAAGGTGCTCTGGGAGGCACAGCTGCCGGCGGGGGGCTATGCCAGTCCAAGCAGCTATGAGCTAGATGGCAAGCAGTATGTGGTGATCGCCGCAGGCGGCGGAGGTAAGCCTCGCACGAAGGCGGGGGATGCCTTCGTAGCATTTGCGTTGCCCTAAGAACAAATAAGTATAGCGGTCAGAAGATTGGCGGAATGCTATTACGGAGGAGATACATCGCTGGGAACAGGTGGAACCCTCTGATCCTAGCTGGCCTGGTGATGGTTGCTGGCGGCTCCAGGTATCCGTGCGTTGCGCTAACGCAAGAGAATCCGGAAGCACGTGTTTCGAAGCAAGGCGCTGAGGCAGAACAACCCAAACCACAGCCTATCCCCTTCAGTCACAAGCGTCACTCCCAGTTTTTCCCGGATTGCTTGGCGTGCCACCAGATGGCTGGCAACGGTTGGGCAATGAGCTATCCGCCCGAATCAAAATGCATGGCGTGCCACGCGAAAATTAGCGTTGAGAGCCCAGCAATCTCCAGACTCGCTGCTTACTACGACGAGCACAAGGCCGTGCCCTGGGTGAAGATCTATAGCTTGCCCGAAGAGGTCTTCTTCTCGCACAAAACGCACTATACTAAGGCCAACGTCGCGTGTTCGATTTGCCACGGCCCTGTCGCTGTGCGCGACGTGATCACGAAGGAGAGAGGGACTTGGATGGAGTTCTGCATTGATTGCCATAAGGAAAGGAAGGCTCCAGCAAACTGCCGTTCCTGTCACAGCCGCTGAATCAATCCTCTGCCGGACGACGGCCTCGAACCGCGAAAAGCCGTCTGGACCTCTGAGCACTTCTGCTCCTTGCGATGCATGCATGTTAACGCGCTTCGCATGTTTCGTGACAGTGAAATTGACACTTTCGGCGCGGGTGTCAACCATCTGCTTGCAGGCAGTTGTGCAGCTGCGCGACCGCGTTCGAATACGTTCCGATAATGCCTGACATCGTCGCCCTATTCTGTTTGCCGCGGCGTGATACGGAGTGATCTGGATATACACCAGTGATTCCTGCCGGGACCGCGACATCACAGGAGTAATGTTGACGCTGTTTGCGAGCCCGTCCGTTACCAAGTACTTGCAGCGAAAGCGGGCCGCTGGTCGCCCATTCGCGAGTTGATGGCGAATTACAAGGAGATTTACCACCAACTTCCACCAAAGTCGATTTGATGGGACGCAAAGCAAAACCTTGAGACAACCGGCGTGCCCTACCAGCGAAAATTCTCCACCAGCATGATGTGCGAATCATCCTGGTCTACCTGGGTGAAGAGAATCCAGCGACCATCGGGAGAAACCGCAAAACCTGGAACGGAAAAGTGGGGGGCTTTTCTCGTTTGGCAACCTGAGTTACCTTCCGCGTGTTGAAGCTGAAGAATTCGATGGCCTTTGTGGTGGTGTCGTAGAAGTAGATGCCATCGGCTGTCAGGCTCCAGTAGCCCCAAAGGTCAGCCCCGAGCTGCTCAAGCACCGGCGTCTCTTCGCCGCCAGCGACCGGAACCTTCCAAAGCCCTGCCACCGCCTGGCCTTTTGCATAGTAAAGCGTCGCGCCATCAAAAGACTCGAACGCTGCAAAACCGCCTTGCTTCGTCACCTGCATGGCCTGACCGCCTGCAGACGGAATCTTCCACGTCTGCCATGCACCGGTCCGGTCGGATGCGAAGTAAATCCAGCGCCCGTCGCGCGACCAACTTGGCGTGACGTTGTTGGAGGGGCCGGAAGTCACGAGGTTTGGCCGGCCACCTTCCGCACTAACTACGTAGATCTCCCCGTGACCGTTTACCCCGGCGTCAAACGCAATTCGCCGGCTGTCGGGCGACCAGCGAGGTGTGCCTACAGGGGAGTCAAAGGAAGTCAACTGTCTGGGATTCGAGGCATCGCTATCACAAACCCAGATCTCCCAATCTCCTGAGCGATCGGTGGCGAAGACAATCGTCCTCCCGTCAGGCGAGAATTGCTGACCTTGGTTCGACCCTGTCGAGGCGATGAACTTCGTGGGTGGCTCACTCCGACGCTTCGTTCGGGGTATTTCATACCGCCATATATTCGCGTTCAACCTTATTTGCCTGTAGGCCAGTCGGCGGCTCTGGCGGGGCATTGTGGGCTGAAAGGCATCTTGTTGCCCTACCGACAACTGCTCTGGTTCGCCGCCTGAGACGGGAACCTTCCATAGCTGTTCCTGGCCGAGACGGCCTGACGAGAAGACGATATAGGCTCCGTCGGGCGTCCAATCCAAGCCCCTTATTGCCCGATTGTCGAAGGTAAGCCGTTTGGGTTTTCCGCCCGTAACGCGCACCAAGTAAATGTCCGCAAGGCTTGCTGACGTAAAGCTATGTAAGAAAGCCAGGGTCTGGCCGTCCGGAGAAAAGCGAGGCGCCAAATCATATTGCGCAGCAGGCGGCGAGGTCAAGGCCCGAAGGTCATCGGAGTTGTTTGCTGCAAGTAAGAAGATACTCGTACCTAGGCGATCCGGCTGGCAGTCACTATAGGCCAGGTGTTGGCCGTCGGGGGACCAATCAAGTCCGTAGCCATCGCACGAGCCCGGCTTGTTAACTGATCGCAGCTTGCGCTCCGGACCACCGAGGGCAGGAATTATAAAGATGCCACTGTCATTTCCGGCTCGGCGTTGAAAGGCAATGTAGCGCCCGTCGGGTGCCCAGGCCGGGCTATCATCGTCTCCCGAATCGGTGGTGAGCCGCAGGGGCTTCTCCACGCCGATCAGTTTGACATAGATACCCCAGTTTTTCTCCTTGTCGCCATTCCACACGAATGCAATTTGATGACCGTCAGGAGAAAAACGCGGGCTTACCTGGTGGCCAGGGAAGGTAGTGAAGGGAAAGACGCGCATGGGCAGCTCGGGTGATTTGTGGAGGTGGCGATACTCGATCGCACCACCGGCAATCAGCAAAAGCGTAAAACCGGCCAGCGCAGTCATCGTTCTCTGCTTGCTGTCTCGTCGCCCGCCGGGCAAAGCCGCTCCCCGCCTGCCATCCGCCGGCCCCACACCGGGCGCTCGCTCCGATTCCATGTCCCGCTTCAGCCGCATCAGATCACTGCGCAGATCGGCGGCGCTCTGGTAACGCATGTCGCGGTCTTTTTCGAGCGCGTTATTCAGAATGTGTTGCAGTTCCGGCGGACACTGTGGATTCAACTGCACAGGCGCAGTGGGCGCTTGACGGAGAATCGCGGCAAAGATAACCGCCGAGGTTGTTCCGGAAAAGGCAGCACGTCCTGTCACGATCTCGTAAAGGACTGCTCCGAAGCTGAACAAGTCGGTGCGGGCGTCGAGTTCTTCACCCCTCGCCTGTTCCGGCGACATGTAAGCCGGGGTGCCGGCGAACTCACCTTCCTCCGTAAGACTGGCGGTTTCGGATTCCACTCGCCCCACCCGGCGCGCCAGACCGAAATCCAGCAGCTTCACCATCCCGTCGAGGGTCACCATGATATTGCCGGGCTTAAGATCGCGATGGATTATCCCGGCCGTGTGGGCCTTTAC
>CAZGSU010000006.1:0-53886 GCA_964528615.1 uncultured Acidobacteriaceae bacterium
GCGGTTAAAGCTTTAACCGCAAAGGACGCAAAGAGCGCTAAGAAAGACATCCCCTGGAGTCTCTCGAAAGACGCGTCGTTCTGCGCTTTAAGACATTTGAATTCATGACCAAACGTGTGCTCCTTTTGTAACTTGGCACTCGGTAGGACCCTCCCCTAGAGTCGGACAGTAGAAGCGGTAGGCTCGGTGGCAGCGGCTTTCGGCCCGATACGTGCATCTAATGGATTGAGGAAGCCACTGGCCGTGGTTAGGCGTGAAAATTTTGGATCGGCTGGGAATGAACTACACGAAGTGGTGTCGATGGATGGTTGCTCTGGTCGTTCTTTCGACCGGGTTGCCGCTGCGGGCGCAGACACCGTTTGTTGCGTCCCCAGCCCTCAACGTAGCTTCTCCCGATGAGTCCACAGTTGGGTCTGATCCTTCGGACCCCATCCTTACCATCAAGAAGCGGGTAGATGAAGTTAATGTGCTGTTCATTGCCACCGACCACCATGGCAAGTTCGTGCGCAATCTGAACCAGGGCGATTTCACCATCCTGGACGACCACAAGCCCCCGCAATCGATTGTGAATTTCCGGCGGGAAACCGATCTGCCGCTGGAACTGGGACTGCTGGTGGACACCAGCGGCTCGGTACACAGCCGCTTCGATTTCGAACAGGAAGCGGCAGTCAGCTTTCTGCAACACACCCTGCGGGCGAATTTCGACAAAGCTTTTGTCATGGGTTTCAGCACCCACAGCCAGGTCACGCAGGAGTTCACGGACAACGTCCGCCTGCTGGAAACCGGCGTAAGGAATCTGCACAACGGCGGGGGCACTGCGATGTATGACGCCATCTACCGCGCCTGCCGCGAAAAGCTCAGCAAGGACCGCGGCGACCATCCAGTGCGCCGGGCCATCATCGTGGTCAGCGACGGCGAAGATAACCAGAGCGAAGTCTCGCGGGCGCTGGCCATTGAAATGGCGCAACGCTCCGAAGTAATTATTTACGCGATTTCCACCGACGACAGCGGTCTGATTCTGCGCGGCGACAAAGCCTTGCAGCAGCTGGCGGACGCAACCGGCGGGCGGGCATTCTTTCCGTTCAAGATGAAGGACATCAAGAACTCATTCGCGGCCATTGAAGATGAGCTGCGCAGCCAGTATGTGGTTTCCTACCGGCCTGCGGATTTCGATGCTGACGGCCGTTATCGGTCGATCGAAATCACCGCTCTGAAGAAAGACCTCCAGGTGCGGGCCCGCAAGGGCTACTACGCGCCCCGGCAGTAGCCATCCTCCAGCCCAGAAGCAATCCCTCAGCGGCTAAAGCCGCTGGAGCTGAGCGTCGTGCGGGCACGGCTGAAGCCGTGCCCTTCCCGATCTTGCTTGCAAGGTGACTGAAGCCGTGCCCTTCCCGATCGTGCTCGCGAGCGGCTGTGTGGCGCGGACCTGTCCTGAGCGAAGTCGAAGGAGCCCTCGCCGGCGGCCGTTGACTCTTCGTACGACGAAAGCGCTACTTGGACCCGTGCCCGGCATGGTTTTCAACTGGCGGGACGGTGAGCGGTGTCTCATGGTCGCAGATAAAGAATGCGATCAGCCGGGCTGGCTCCTTATCGCTGGCATTAGCGGACACCTGGTGGACACCGTTCGGCGGCTCGTAGAAGCTTTCGCCTGCGTTGTAGACAGCCGCAGGCGGCCCTCCCTTTACCTGAAAGCGAATGGCTCCCTGGGCGACGTATCCGATCACGGTGCAGGGATGGCTGTGCGGCTTGTCGGCCTCGCCGGGCGCGTAGTTCACCTCGACGACAATCGCCCGCAGATGGCTGCCATCGAGCGGGGGCAAAGCATGCGAGAACGGAGCGGGGTCGCCGGATTGTGCCCCAGACGCCGAAGACGAGTGGCTGCTCAAACTCAGAATGAGGATCGCGCCGCTGACCAGGATCAGGGTCGCGACCCAGCGTGAGGCTAGTTGCGATGTCCTATTTTTGAGATTCATGTTTTCAGGATTCTTGTTCTCGGGATTCATCACGGCTCCTCAGGGGCGGACAAATCATACCGTGGTGAGCGGGAAACGGAATGGACACGGGCTTCGGCCGGGGTGGAGCCGGTGCTACAATCGTTCAGGCATTGATCGGCATCCAAGCCTCAGGGTGGCCGCGAAGCAGGTGCGGTTGGTGGTTCTCATGTCAGCCCCATATTCAAGAATCACGCTGGTGCATGCTGTCGCGCTGCTTTCCCTGTTTGTCGGGAATATGGCGACTGCGGCGGAGCAACATGCTGCGCGCAAGCATGCGACCAAGCAGGAGCAGCCCGCAGCGCCGCCTCCACCTGCGCTGCCGCCACCGCCTCCGACTCTGGAACAAATGCCGGCGTTGCCGCCGAAAGTCAAATTTAGCAACGGCATGCTGACGATTGTGGCGGAGAATTCGACTCTGGCGGATATTCTGCGCGCGGTGCGCACTCAGACCGGAGCCATCGTAGAGATTCCGCCGAATGCGACCGAGCGGGTCGTGACTCATCTGGGTCCGGGGCCGGCGCGGGACGTGCTGGTTTCACTGTTGGATGGGTCGCACTTCAATTACGTGATGCTGGGATCGCAGACCCGTCCGGGCATGCTGGAACGAATTATTCTGACTTCAAAAGCAGGGACTGCGCCAGGTGGAGCGCCTGCTGTGGGCGCCGCTGCGGTGCAGGGAACGCCGAACGGCGCGACCACCTTTCCGAACGAAGATGCCGAGCAGCCCGGTATAGACATCGCAGAGCAGCCTGGCGAGGATGTGGCCGACACTGCCGCAAACGAAGAAAATCAGCAGCCCAATGTCCAGCCTCCGCCGATCAAGACTCCGGAACAACTGCTACGCGAACTGCAACAGCAGCAACAACAACTACAACAGCAAGGTGCCACTCCTGCCGAAGGCGCACCGCAAGGCGCTCCCCCGCAGAAATAAGGCCTTGCGAATTGTGTGGCGCGGGCGCCTCGCCCGCGGCTTGGGACGTTGATTTGTTGGATTTTATCCAGGCGAAGGCCTTGAACAGGATCGTCTTAGCTCTTTACCCCTGACGGCCCAACATCACTCGAGAACAGTTTTTGCCTTGGAATGGAGCGTGTGTTGGTCGCTGTCACGCGGGCGGGGGCGCCCGCGCCACACGGGCTTAGCCACGCAAGCTTAGCCACACAAGCCTAGTCGCCGCTGGCCTGGCTCTGGCTGGGGACCAGCAGAGGGGTTCCACGGGTGCGCTGGCGGGAGCTGTAGGCGAAGGCGTGCAGAATGCCGGTTACGGCTGCGTATGCAGCCAGGATGCCTACGAGTACGACTGTAACGGCGGTAAACGATATAACGAAAGCAACCAGCAACGCGCCCAAGTTCGGCCTACTTTCCTGTAAGTTACGGACGTCTAAGTTACGGACATCAGGTCCGCAACCGTGTTGCGTGATCAGGTTGTCTTGACCCCGCCGCGCAGCCCATCACTTTACCCGCGTTGACGCTAGTTGCTATTAGCAACTAAGATACATGAGTAAAGTTGCGCAAACCCACTTTCCAACATTTCTGGTGACCCGTCCACATTACGGAAGACCAGTCGGCACCTTTCCTAATTCATGCCTATTACCAAGATTTCGGTGCGCGGGGCAAGGCAGCATAACCTCAAGAATATAAACGTCGAAATCCCTCGTAACACCCTGACGGTGATTACCGGCCTAAGCGGTTCGGGCAAGTCCTCGCTGGCCTTTGACACCATTTACGCCGAGGGTCAAAGGCGGTATGTCGAGACGCTGTCTGCGTATGCCCGGCAGTTTCTGGACCAGATGGAGCGGCCCGACGTTGACGCCATCGACGGTCTCAGCCCGTCGATCTCGATTGAGCAAAAGACGACCAGCCGGAGTCCGCGGTCTACAGTCGGGACGATCACGGAAATTTTCGATTATCTTCGCCTTCTGTTCGCTTCAATCGGGGTGCCGCATTGCCCTAAATGCGGCCGGGCGATCGCGCGGCAATCGGCTGAGCAGATCGTGCAACGGGTGATGAGCCTGACTCCCGAAGATCGGGTGATGGTGCTCGCGCCGATCGTGCGCGGACGCAAAGGTGAATTCAAGAAAGAGATCGAGAAACTAGTGCAACACGGCTTCAGCCGGGCGCGCATCGATGGCGAGCTGGTGAATCTGGAGGATGACATTCCCCTGGACAAGCGCCGGAACCATACCATCGAGGTCGTCATCGACCGGCTTCTGGTTAAGCCCGGAATCGAGCACCGGCTGGAAATGTCGGTAGGGCTGGCGATGAAGCTGGCGGGTGGGCTGGTGCAAGTCGCGGTGGTGGGCGGTGAGGAACAGCTCTATTCGGCGAAGCTGGCGTGTCCGGATTGCGGCATCAGCGTGCCGCAACTGGAGCCGCGGTCGTTTTCGTTTAACAGCGGGTACGGGGCTTGTCCGGAGTGCCACGGGCTGGGCAGCCGCTACGAATTCGATCCCGCTCTGGTGATCAATGACTGGTCGAAGCCTCTGCTCGATGGCGGCCTGGGACCGGGCTCGGCATCGCAGAACCTGATTCACCAGTTGCAGATTACCGCTGCGGCGCACAGATTCGATCTCGCAACGCCGTTTGAAAAATTTCCCGAGAAGATCCAGAACCTGTTGCTGTACGGCGAGGCGGGCAAGAATGGCCAGAACGCCAGGCCTGTGAAGACTGGCTTTCGCGGGATTCTGGGATATCTCAAGCAGGCGGCGGAGGAATCGACCTCCGACACCTACCGCGAATTTCTGCTCGACTACATGTCGGCCACCACCTGTCCGGTATGCCAGGGCAGGCGGCTGCGGCCGGAAAGCCTGGCGGTGAAGGTAAGCGACATGTCCATCGCCGATTTCACAGCGCTTCCGGTTTCGCGGGCGCTGGAGACGGCGCGCAAGATCAAACTCAATGGGCGCGAAGCCATCATCGCGGGGCGGATCGTGCACGAGATCGTGGAAAGGCTGCAATTTCTGGATGCGGTCGGGCTGGGCTACATCTCGCTGGACCGGTCGGCAGCGACGCTGTCGGGAGGAGAAGGACAACGCATCCGCCTGGCCACGCAGATCGGGTCAAAACTGCGAGGTGTGCTCTACGTGCTGGATGAACCTTCCATCGGATTGCATCATCGCGACAACGGGCGGCTGCTGCAGGCGCTGGAAGAGTTGCGCGACCTGGGAAATACCGTGCTGGTGGTGGAGCACGATGAAGAAACCATCCGCCGGGCGGACTACGTGATCGACCTTGGCCCGGGCGCGGGCCGGCATGGCGGCGGGCTGGTGGCGCACGGAACTCCGGCAGAGATCATGCAGGTGCCGGAGTCGCTCACCGGTGCATATATTTCGGGCAGGGCGCAAATCGAGATGCGGGCGGAGCGCCGCCAGCCCAACGGAGCGGCGATCACGATCCTGGGCGCGCGCCAGAATAACCTGAAGAATCTCGACGTGAGTTTTCCCCTGGGCGTGATGACGGTTGTGACCGGAGTTTCAGGATCGGGCAAGTCGACGCTGGTGAATGACATCCTTTACCGTGCGCTGGCCCAGAAGCTTTACCGCTCACGGGAAGAGCCGGGAGCGTACAAAACCATCTCGGGCACGGAAAATATCGACAAGGTGATTCGCATCGACCAGTCGCCGATCGGGCGCACCCCACGCTCGAATCCGGCGACTTATACCGGCGTCTTCGCCCAGATTCGCGATCTCTACGCCATGTTGCCGGAATCCCGCGAGCGCGGTTACAAGCCGGGACGGTTTTCCTTCAATGTCTCGGGTGGACGTTGCGAGGCTTGCCAGGGCGAGGGGCAGCGGCGCATCGAAATGAATTTTCTGCCGGACGTGTATGTCCTGTGCGAAGTCTGCGGCGGCCACCGCTATAACCATGAGACGCTGGCCGTGAAATACAAAGGGCAGTCCATCGCCGATCTGCTGGAGATGCCGGTTTCGGACGCGCTGCCGATTCTGGAAAACATCCCGCAGGTCAGGCAGAAACTGCAGACGCTGGTGGACGTCGGACTGGGCTACATTCATCTGGGACAGTCAGCGGTGACGCTATCGGGAGGTGAGGCGCAGCGCATCAAACTGGCCCGCGAGTTGAGCAAGCGGCAGACTGGAAAGACGATCTATCTGCTGGACGAGCCCACTACAGGCCTGCACTTCGCCGACGTGAAAAAGTTGCTGGAAGTGTTGCACCGGCTGACTGATCTGGGAAATACCGTGATGATTATCGAGCACAATCTGGATGTGATCCGCAATGCCGACTGGATCATCGACCTGGGTCCTGAAGGCGGAGAAGAAGGCGGGCGTATTGTGGCGCAGGGCACTCCGGAGCAGGTGGCGCGAAACAAGAAGTCATATACCGGGCAGGCGCTGGCGGGATATTTTGCCAACGGGAGCGCGGCCAGGGAAGTGGTGAGGGAGAAAAGTTCGATTGCGTAGGGGCGTCGGACCCGGGGCTACGGACCCCGGACTTCGGACCTCGGGCGTAGGCCTACTTGCAGACGCTTTAGCGCTGTAGTCAAAGAGTTTTCTGAAGCCGGGCTCCTGAGAGCAGAGCCCTATGAAGGGCCTCAAGGCCCTGCTCCACAGAACGAGAGAGTTTTTCCGCATCCTGCTAAAGTGGTGAACGCTGTAAACTGCAACGTTCGCCTGAACAAAAAGGGTACCCAACCAATTGTCTTCTCCCGATCATCTTCTCCCTGAAATGCCGATCCAGCCGCCGGCGGAACCGGTTGTAGCGGCGCCTGAAGCTCCTATCAATCCCGGCGCCGAGAATCCCCCGTGGAGCGGCCTGGACCTGCTGTTGATCGGGCTGGTGCTGGTGGCGGCGTTGTTTTTTTTCAGCTCGATATTTTTCATTGTCGCTCTACGGAGTGCTGCCTCCGAGGGCGTTTCCGCCTCGGAGTTGCGCGGTAATCCCGGACCGCTGGTGATTGTTCCGAGCATGACCCTGGCCTACCTGGCCACCCTGGGAGCGATGTACGTGTTGGTGACGCGCCACCGGCGGCGTCCCTTTTGGCACGCAGTGGCGTGGCGCTGGCCGAGCGGTTGGTGGGTGGGATACATGGTTACCGGCAGCATGGTGGCGGTGGTGTTAGGGCTGCTTTCGCGGTATCTGCCCATTCCCAAGTCCTTGCCCATGGACCGGTTTTTCCAGAACCGGCAAGGTGCATACCTCATGGCGTTTTTCGGAGTTGGCGTGGCTCCGTTTGCTGAGGAGATGCTTTTTCGTGGCTTCCTCTATCCCGTGCTGGATCGATGGCTGGCGACCCTGTTGATGACACCGCGGCAGCTTCGTCGGGCCTGCATATGGGTGCTCATTGTAGCCGCATGGGGATACATCGAACATCGGCTTCCGCTGACGTGGTGCTTGCTGCTGGCAGTTGTAGTCTTCCTGCTCACTGCGGCGCTGCTGGGCGGCCGGAGCCTGAGCCAGAATGGCGGCGGAACAAATGTGGCGTGGTTGCCGGGTGTGGTGCTGGTGGCGTGGGGATTGGCGTCGCGGTCGATTGCGGACCGGGTTTTCGGATCGGCGACGATTGCGCTGGTTGCCCTGGGGTGCCTGCTCGGACTCCTTAGCATGATTTCGCCGGTGCAGCCTTCGGTAGCGGGGCGGTGGGGAAGGTTTCTGGCGGTGGTTACGACCAGCGCCGGCTTTGCCATGGTTCACGGCGAGCAGCTCGGACAAGCCTGGGGACCGCTGCTGGTGCTGTTCACGGTGGGTCTGGTCCTGACTCTGGCGCGAGTGATAACCCGGTCAGTGGCGCCGGGGTTCCTGATCCACGTGGGCTATAACCTTACGCTCTTCACTCTGCTTTACATCGGAACGGACCATTTCCGTCATCTGGAGCGCATCACGCAATAGTGGGCAGAGCCTGGAGTGAAGCGTCAGGCTGAGCGTGATATCGTAGGTTTTCCATGTCTTCAGCGCGTCAAGATCTGCTGCGTCAACTGGCCGCCAAGTCTTTCCGGCTGGGACAGTTCAAGCTGTCGTCGGGGGCGACCAGCGACTACTACATCGACTGCCGCACCACCACTTTGGCAGCCAAGGGCGCGCGCCTGACCGGGCAGGTGGTGCTGGACGAAATCCGGGCTCGCGGTTGGAGGCCCAAAGCGGTGGGCGGCCTCACCATGGGCGCGGATCCCATTGTGGTCGCTGTGAGCGTAGCCAGCGGCGACATAGAAGGATTTCTGGTCCGCAAAGCCGAAAAAGAGCACGGCACCGGACAGCGGATCGAGGGCTATCGGGAAAAAGGCGCGCGGGTTGTGATCGTGGACGACGTGTGCACGACCGGGGCGTCGACGATCCAGGCGATTGAGGCGGCTCGCGAGTTCGGGTTTCAAGTGGTCGGGGTGCTGTGCCTGGTGGAACGCCAGGAAGCCGGAGGGCGTCCCAACGTGGAGAAGGCGGCTGCGCCCGCCCCGTTTGTTTCCATATTTACCGCGAGTGATGTCCGGAAAGAGCATCTGCTGCAGAACGACGAGACCTCTCCGGGAATGCCTGCGGTGGGCGCATGTTGCGAGATCTGCGGCCGGCCGGCAGTAGTACACAGCCCGAGAATCCGCTGCGAAGCGCATAAGACCTAAGAGCGTCGTTGGTCCTTGGCCATTGGTCGTTGGCCCCTCGGTCCGCACTGTAGGGAACGTGCCTTGTAGCCAGCGCAAAAGATGAACGGCCAACGGCCAACGACCAAGGGCCAACGACTGGCTTATGATTCAAACCCTCGAATGGACCGATTCCGGCGTGCGCTTTATCGATCAGACGAAGCTTCCTATGGAGGAGACTTACGTCACATGCAAGACCTACGGTCAGGTTGCGGAGGTGATTCGCAACATGGTGGTGCGGGGAGCGCCGGCCATTGGCGTGGCTGCGGCGATGGGTATCGCGCTGGGCGTTAAAAATTCCAAAGCTGAAAATGGTGGCGAGCTCAAGCAGGAGTTCGACCAGATTTGCGATGTCATCGGCAAGACCCGGCCGACGGCGGTAAATCTTTTCTGGGCAATCAAGCGCATGCGGGACAAGTTCGACTTGCTGCGGGTGCGGCCTCTGGCCCAGATCAAGCAGGCGTTGATCGAAGAGGCCCAGCGCATGCACGCCGAGGACATTGCCGCCAACCAGGCCATGGGCAGGCATGGGGCTACGCTGATGCCGGCGAATGGAGGTGTGCTCACGCACTGCAACGCGGGCGCTCTGGCTACCTGCGGATACGGCACGGCGCTGGGAGTGATCCGGGCAGCAGTTGCGCAGGGAAAGAGAATCCACGTCTACGCGGATGAAACGCGCCCGTTCCTGCAGGGATCGCGATTGACCGCGTGGGAGCTGATGAAAGATGGCATTCCGACCACGGTTATTTCCGACAACATGGCCGGCGCGATGATGAAACAGGGCAAGATCAACGCCATCGTGGTAGGCGCGGATCGCATCGCCGCGAACGGCGACGTGGCCAATAAGATTGGAACCTATACGGTGGCGGTGCTGGCCAAGGAACATGGCATCCCATTCTATGTGGCCGCTCCGTTCTCAACCGTAGACCTCGAAACCCCGGATGGCAGCGGCATTCCAATCGAGCAGCGTGACAGCAAGGAAGTCACGCACATTGCAGGCAAGCGGATGGTGCCCACGGGCGTGGAGGTGGAGAATCCAGCGTTTGATGTGACGCCTGCGAAATATGTGACGGCCATTGTGACGGAAAAGGGCATTGCCCGCGCGCCGTATGTCGAGTCGTTGCAGAAGCTGGCTCAGTGAGTGGCGTAGCGTGTTCGCGGGCGACCTTACGACTGCGCTTCAATATGCCTGGGTCGATGCCGCCCGGGGGAACATTTCCGGTCGCATTCTCGTAAAATTACGTAGGGGCAATAACGTGGAGGCTCCGTCATGTTTACTTTTCTTCTCTGGTGCATTCTTTTTGTGGTGTGCTGGCCGCTGGCGTTGCTGGCGCTGGTGCTCTATCCAGTCGTATGGATTTTGCTGATTCCGTTTCGGTTGGTCGGCATTGCTGTGCATGGCGCGCTGGAGTTGGTGTGGGCAGTGGTCATGCTTCCAGCGCGGCTGCTAAGTGCCCCGTTCCGGATTTGACGGTCGGCAATTAGTGTCGGGAATGGCACGACTTCAGTCGTGCCGACAGTCGTGGCTTTAGCCGATCCGGGTTCGCCTTTGCTGTCAATCCGGTTCGTCGGCTTACAGCGTTTCAAGACAAAGCAGACCTCAGTGGCTGAAGCCACCTCGCTCAGTGATTTCCAGCGGCACGACTGAAGTCGTGCCCTTCCCCATATCGTTCGACGTCCCGCGTGAGCGGTCGACGGATGTCGAAGCAAAGGTTCCCGTAGAAAATTGCCGAGCTGCGCTCGCCTGGACGGGCGGGGCGCCCGTCCCCACCAGGGGTCGCGGTGGTCCCAGCGACGCGCCAAATGCTAGTGCCAACTGCCAACTGCCGCCGTCCTTACTCTGGCGCCAGCATTCCTGCTTTCACTCCCTTTAGATCCAGGTTGCGAATCAGGCGCAGCAGGGAATTGGGATGCATTCCCAGCGTCTTTGCGGCCTCGATGTAGTTGCCGTTGGCTTGGTGAAGCGCTTGCAGAACCAGTTGCTTTTTCGCCTCTTTGATGGTGCCGTGGTACTTGTCGGTCGGGGCCGAGGCCGCGGAACCGGCTTCCAGGATGGCCTCGGGCAAATCGTCGGGTAGGATGGAATCGGTGGAGCCCAGTACAAGGGCGCGCTCGATGGCGTTCTCCAGCTCGCGCACGTTGCCCGGCCAGTCGTAGTGCGTCAGGGCTGCCAGCGCTTGCGGTGACAGGGGCTTGACCCGCATTCTGCATTTGCGGCTGGCCTTGGCCACAAAATAGTTGGCCAGCAGCGAGATATCATCGCGCCGCTCGCGTAGCGCCGGCATGGTGAGAGTGACCACGTTCAGGCGATAGTACAGGTCATTGCGGAACCCGCCGGCCTTGACCGCTTCCGGCAGGCTTCGATTGGTGGCCGCGACCAGGCGGATGTCCAGCTTAATAGGCCGTGTGCCGCCCAGACGCTCGAACTCCCGTTCCTGCAGGACGCGCAGCAACTTGGCTTGCAGGCCGGGAGCAAGTTCGCTGACCTCGTCCAGGAACAGGGTGCCACCCTCGGCCACTTCGACTTTGCCTTTCTTCTGGGCCGCCGCGCCGGTAAAAGCGCCCTTCTCGTGGCCAAACAACTCGCTTTCCAAAAGGGTTTCGGCGATGGCGGCGCAGTTAATGGCCACGAAAGGCTTTTCCGCGCGCGGGCTGTTGCGATGGATGGCGTGCGCGACCAACTCTTTGCCGGTCCCGCTCTCGCCCTGGATGAGGACGGTAGAGTCGGTGGGTGCAACCCTGCGGATGAAATCAAACACTTTGCGCATGCTGGGACTTCCACCCACCATGTTGTGTTCCAGCGCGATTTCCGCGCGCAATTCCTGGTTTTCCTGCTGCAACTGCTCCCAGCGGCGGACATTATCAAATGCGAGGCTGGCGATGCCGGCGACCGCAGTCATGACCTGCAGATGGTCTTCGTCGAATTCAACGGTCGGATCGCAGCTGTCGAGATAGATAGCACCCAAGATCTTTTCCGCAACCATCAAAGGGACGCAGAGCAGAGAGCTTACTTTCAAGTCCACCAGGGTCTTGACTTGGCGAAGGGATTCATTCCCGGAGACATCCTTCACCACCATCCCAACCCGGTCCCGGAAAACACGCTGCACCACGGTACGGCTGATCCGAACCGGATGGCCGGGGCCGCGCACCCGGTCCCAGGCGGAGGTCGAAGTGAACTCCTCAGGGTGATCGCCGAGCAGGACGGCGCCGCGTTCGGCAGGGACCACGTCGAAGATGAACCCCAGGAGCTGCCATTGCAGGGAGTCCTGGTCACGGATGCCTCCGATGCCAGTGGCGATCTTGAGCAAGGTGTTCAAGTCACGCACCCAGCGGGAGGTTTCGGGCAAACTGGTTTCGAGTTTGTCGGCCTGGAGGAAGAGGGAGTCCTCGGCGCGGAGCAGAACGGGAGAAATATCGAATCCCACGGTTTCCGCGAACTCAACCGGATTCCTCTCGAAATGGGCTTCGCTTTCCTGGAGCAAAAAGACCAGCACGGAATCGCCAACATAGATTTGGTCGCCGTGCTGGATCTGCTGTTGGACCACCGGCACGCCATTGACCAGGGTGCCGTTGCGGCTGCCCAGATCGCGGACGGAGAACTGATCGCCCTCTGCCGCAATCAGGCAGTGCCGCCGCGACAATGCCGGGTCAGCCACCCAGAGCTGGTTGGAGGATTCTCGTCCGATGGTTACATCGCTGCCTGGCAACGGAAATTCCGTGCCTTTCAATGGGCCGCCTATACCCAGCAGCCTGGGATTTGTCTTCGCCGCCATGTTGGCTGTTTAGCACAAAGTGGGCTGTCGTGTACACGTGGCTGTGGAAATAGCGCGCGGGATTGTGTAGGAATTGGCTCAGATTGTGTGGGATCGGGTCTCTGACCCGGTCGTGCGGTGCGCAGCACCGCTGCAGGATTGCAGTAGAGGCGAGCCTGCGGCCCTCCGGGCCGCTTGGCCGGGGCTGAGACCCGGTCCTACACAGCCTGCGACAACCTTCATTCGCGGATTAACCCAACGGTTAGTGACCGCTAACACTTGGGTTAGCGGAAGACACGCTGCCGACCCCGCGCCTTTTCGATGGCAAGCTGCAATGTCAGGATAATCAGCCAGTTGCGAGCCCGACGGCCAGCTGGGCGAACCGTCGACATCTGGCACGCCACCTGCATAGGTGAGCAATAGCACCGGTCTTAAAAGCCGTTGCGAAGAGTGTTGTCACAGTTGCGACGCTGCGCTAAATGCGCTCTCGGGGGAAAGCGTACCTCTAGCGCAGCGACGTAAAAGGGGGGCACTAAAAGGTGCCCCCGTTTTTCATTTGTGAACACGTTTGGCTCGCCCGCCCGCAACCGGCAAGCAACTGGCGAGCGATGGCGGTGCCTGCTAACATCCGAGCAGATGGCTCGTCCCAAGCGCAGCGAAAAGAGCAGAACTGCACCGGACAAGGTGGTTCCGGGGGATCGGCGTCCGCGCGGCGAACTGGTCATCATCACCGGCTTGAGCGGATCGGGCAAAGCCTCCGTGCTCAAGGCTTTCGAGGATCTGGGCTATTACTGCGTCGATAATTTGCCGGTGGAGTTGATCCCGCGTTTTGCGGAACTGGTCGGGCAATCCTCCGAGATAAACCGCACCGCCCTGGTGGTGGACGTCCGCGAAGGCGCGCAACTGGATTCGCTGCCCGCGATTGTGAAGTCGGTCAAGCGCATGCTGCCGACCAAGGTGATTTTCCTCGAAGCCGAGGAAACGGTCCTGCTGCGCCGCTTCAGCGAAACCAGGCGGCCGCATCCACTAGGCACACACACGCCGGTAAAGTCCTCGCTCGCTACCGAACGCCGGCATCTTCGCGCCATCCGGGCCATGGCCGACCTGGTCATCGATACCTCGCGGTTCAATGTGCATGAACTCCGGTCTTACATTACCGACCGCTTTCACAAGCAGGAGTCGGACAAGAACATCCTGGTATCCTGCGTCAGTTTCGGATTCAAGCATGGAGTGCCCGACGACGCTGACCTGCTCTTCGACGTTCGCTTTCTGCCGAATCCGCATTTCGTGCCCGAGTTCCGTCCGCTGACTGGACGGGATCCCAAAGTCGCCAAGTACATCCGGTCTTTTCCCCAGACCAAGGAATTCATCCAGCGAATTTCAGAGTTGCTGGTGTATCTGCTGCCGCACTACATCCGCGAGGGCAAGAGCTATCTGACGATCTCGTTTGGCTGCACCGGCGGACAGCACCGTTCCGTCATGATCGCGGAAGATGTGGGCAAGCGCCTGCGTAAAGCGGGATACAGAGTGAAGGTGGTGCATCGGGATAGTCCGAAGTAGAGCAGTCGTTGGCCGTCGGTCGTTGGCCTTTGGTCAAGATCAAATCGCAGTGTGGGGTGGTCGATCATTGGCGAGTCCGCAAAATCACGATCTTGAGTCTTCAGCTTGGTCGAAGGCTGCTTTGATCTGGGAAATGATACTGATTGCATGGCAGGCGCCGAATGGCCAACGACCAACGACGAACGACCAACGACTGCAGTAAGATAGAAACCATGCCGATACCATCAGGCGCGAGCCCCCGTCGGCGGCGCACCGAGAGCCCCAGATGCGGCAACTGACCCGCCTTCTACGGTACGTTCTTCCTTTTGGGTTGCAGTTGGTGCCAGGTGTGCTGTTGTTGGCGGCGGTCGGGTTCCTCGAGGCGTTTCGGCTGGTGCTGGTCAGGCCTATCTTTGATCGCGTCCTGAACCCATCCTCCGGGTCAGACAACATTCAGCTCTTCACCATTCCCGGCAGCGGGCACGTCGTCTACCTGCAGCAGTTCGTTCCCGCACATTTTCACAATGCCTGGACGATTGTGGCATACGCGTTGGTCGCGTCCACGATCCTTAAAGGCGTTTTCGACTATGCCGGCACTTATCTGGTGAACCATGCCGGGTTCGGCATGATCACCGACCTGCGGAATGACCTCTATAACTCCGTGCTGCGACGGTCCGCAGCTTTTTTTCAGAAGCACACCACGGGAACCCTGATCTCAACCATCATTAACGACATCGAGCGAGTGCAATACGCCATGTCGAGTGTGCTGGCGGAGTTTCTTCAGCAACTTTTCACCTTTCTCTTCACTGCCATTGCGGTGGTTGTGCTCGGGAGGAAACTTTCCTGGGTCCTGCTGCTGTTTGTCCCTTTCATCATCTATTCGGCGGCCAGGATCGGACGCCGGGTGCGGAGTACAACGCGCGGCGGGCAGGACAAGCTGGCTGACATCCAGAACATTCTGCAGGAAACCATCAGCGGCAACCGGATCGTGAAGGCCTTCAGCATGGAATCGTGGGAGATGACGCGATTTCGCCAGGCTGCACAAAGGCTCTTTAAGGCGAACCTGCGCTCAGTGGCGGCGGCGGCGATGAGCTCACCCCTGATGGATATTTTCGGGGCCATTGCCATTGCCTTGCTCCTGTTACTGGGCCGCGACCGGATTGCACACAACGAGTTCACGCTGGGAACGTTCGGCGCATTTATCACAGCTGTATTCAGCTTGTACAACCCGGTACGGAAATTCGCTCTGTTTAACAACAATTTTCAGCAGGCGCTGGGGGCATCGTCGGAAATCTTCAAGTTTATGGACACCGAAGACGACGTGAGAGAAAAACCGGGCGCACAGGCACTGCCGCCCTTCGCCCACGGTATTCGCTTTGAGGATGTGTGCTTTTCTTACGCAACCGATGGCGAAGAGTCGCGGGAAATCCTGCGCGACATCAATCTGGCCGTGCAGGCAGGAGAAGTAGTAGCTGTCGTAGGATCAAGCGGAGCGGGCAAGAGCACGCTGGTCCATCTGATCCCGCGTTTTTTTGACGTCACCTCCGGGCGCCTGCTCATCGACGGCCGCGACGTGCGGGAGGCTACACTGTCGTCGCTGCGTTCGCAAATCGGGGTGGTCACCCAGGAGACGGTGCTGTTCAACGATACCCTGCGCAACAACATCGCGTACGGGCGGCCCTCCATCTCGCAAAAGCAGGTCGAAGCTGCGGCCCGTGCCGCCCTGGCTCACGACTTCATTATGGAATTGCCGGCGGGTTATGACACTATGATCGGCGAGCGCGGGGTGCGGCTCTCCGGCGGCGAAAGACAGCGCATCGCCATCGCGCGCGCATTACTGAAGGATGCTCCGATCCTGATTCTGGACGAGGCGACTTCGGCGTTGGACAGCGAGTCCGAGGCGCTGGTGCAGTCGGCTTTGCAGAATCTGATGACTGGACGCACCGTGTTTGTCATCGCCCACCGGCTGTCCACGGTTCGCCGTGCCGACCGCATCGTGGTGCTCGAAAACGGAACGATCGCGGACATCGGCGCCCATGATGAGCTCATGCGGAAACTCGGCACCTATCGCCGGCTATATGAACTCCAGTTCGTGGAATCGGAGCAACCGAAGGTGAACGTGAGTCGTTAGGAGGGGCAGTCGTTTGTTCCGCTGAAGTTGCAGCGGCAACGGGAGGGCATGAGTTTACTCGTGCCACTGAATTTCTGTTGAGGTCTGGCTCAACGCCGAGGGCGGGACGTCCTCGGGACAGCCGGCGGGACGTTGCGCTACTCAAAACTGAATGACAATTCGCTCCATGACCGGGTTCGCGCAGGTGAAGGGTCGGGTCACTGATCCGCGAAGCGGGGGGAAAGGCGAGATGGGCTTCACCCTGTCATTGAAATCTGTGAACCATCGCTTTCTCGACCTGCACTTTCGCATGCCGTCAGAGAGCGATTCGCTGGAGATGAAACTGCGGCGAGTGCTCAAGGAAAAGCTGGCCCGGGGCCACGTGGAGCTGACTCTCAACCTGGATCGCGGAGGGGGCGACAGCTTCGCACTAAACCGGCAGGTGGTTGGAGGCTACATCCAGGCGTTTCGCACCGCGGCCGCCGAATTCAGCCTGGCCAGCGAGCCCGATTTGAATGCCGTACTACGCATCCCCGGCGCGCTCGACGCCGCCACTCTCCCTGCCGATGGAGCACTGGAAGCATCGGTCCTGGAGAAGGTGGAAGAGCTGCTCGGTCGCCTCAATCAGATGCGGGAAGAGGAGGGTCGCGGAATTGAACGGGAGCTGCGGCAGCGCATGGCTCATGTGCAGGAAGCGGGCGAGGGCGTGGAGAGACACCGCCATGCCGTGCTGCAGACATACGTCGGGAAGCTGAAGGCGCGGATGCAGGAGCTGATTGGAAGCCAGGTGGAACCGGAACGTCTGCTGCAGGAAGCCGCACTGCTGGTTGACCGGAGCGATATCCAGGAAGAACTGGTCCGGCTGGACACGCATGTGAAACACTTCCTGGGCCTGCTCGAACAGGACGGTGAAGTAGGCAAGAAGCTGGACTTTCTGCTGCAGGAAATGAACCGGGAGGCCAACACCTTGCTCTCGAAGACCTCGGGGCTGGCGGGCGAAGCCCTGAAAATCACCGAAATGGGGCTGGCCATCAAAACCGAAATCGAGAAAGCGCGTGAGCAGGTACAGAATATCGAATGACTGGCGTATACATCATTTCGGCGCCGTCGGGTTCCGGCAAATCCACGCTGGTCAACCAAGTCCGCAAGATCGTCCCGGGACTGAAATTTTCCATCTCGTACACCACGCGGGGAGCGCGAACCGGGGAGCAGGGCGGCCGAGAATACTTTTTTGTATCCCGGCCTGAATTCGAGCGGAGGATCGGCAATGATGACTTCCTCGAGTATGCCGATGTGTTCGGAAACTATTACGGAACGGCGCGCCGTTTCCTGCGCGAGGCGGAAGAAGAAGGAAAAGATCTGCTGCTCGATATTGACGTGCAGGGTGCGGAGCAGATCAAGCGTAAAATTCCTGAAGCGGTGCGTATCTTCGTCATGCCGCCAAACCGGCAGGAACTGGAGAAGCGGCTACGCACGCGCAGTCTGGACGCGGAGGACGTGATCCAGCGCCGCCTGGTCACGGCCTCCCGGGAGATTGAGAATTACTCCAAATACGACTATATTTTGGTGAACGACCGCCTGGAAGAGTCTATAGACGCGCTCAAGTCGATTCTGCTCGCGGAGCGACTGAAGCGATCAGGAGCCCAAGGACAACAGTCCGCTGACGACACCAACCTGACGGCCAAGGCAGAACGCTGCCGCCTGAACAACGTGCGGGAGCGGTTGCAGCCGATTCTGGCCTCGTTCGAAAAAGCTGTGGCGCCGGGTGGGCGCTAGCGGCAGGGGAGAACACGATGAAGCTGATGGATGGGTTTGACAGCAACTATCGATACATCCTGGTGGCCGCGCGGCGCGCACGGCAATTGCAGGGTGGTGCGCCTCCGGTGATCGAAACGCCTTCCCGCAAACCTTGCCGCATCGCGCAGGATGAGATCAAGGCGGGCAAGGTGAAGTGGGTGATCCCGGAAATGCCTCGCCCGGCCGCGGAAATTGCCGGCGAGATACTGGAAAAGGCGATAGCAAAGGAATCGTAAGCTGGATTTCAGATTGTAGATTTCAGATTTCAGATTCGAACCCAAGCCCTCTAGACGGAAAGACAGTTCAATCTAGAATCTCCAATCTGAAATCTGCAATCGCTGTAGGAGTTGCATGAAGGTTGCTCTCGGAGTCAGTGGCGGTATCGCGGCCTATAAGGCGGCAGAAGTGCTTCGCCTGCTGCAGGACCGCGGCATCCGGGTACAGGTCATCATGACCGAGAGCGCACAGCAATTCGTTCGCCCCCTCACCTTTGCCGCTCTCTCCGGAGAGAAAGTCATAACAGACATGTTCGGGAGGGCCGGGGATGAAAAGGCCCAGCCCAATATCGATTCCGCCATCGAACACATTGCAGTTGCCCAATCCATTGACGCATTGCTGGTCGTTCCTGCCACGGCCGACGTTCTCGCCCGGTTTGCGCAAGGTATCGCGAATGACTTTTTGACCACGCTTTATCTGGCAACCACCGCTCCGGTGGTGGTCGCGCCGGCGATGAACGTCAACATGTGGAACCATCCTGCGACGCTGGCGAATCTCGATATCCTGCGCAAGCGCGCCGTTCGCATCGTGTTGCCCGGTGACGGCTATCTAGCTTGCGGGATGACGGGTCCGGGCAGGCTGGCGGAAAACGAAGTGATCGTTGCCGCCACGATGGAAGCGCTGGGCGCCTCGCAGGAACTGGCTGGCGAGACAGTCCTGATCACAGCCGGCCCCACGAGGGAAAAGATTGACCCGGTGCGCTACCTCACCAACCGCTCCAGTGGCCGCATGGGGTATGCGCTCGCGGAAGCAGCACTCCGGCGCGGGGCAAGGGTTCTGCTGGTAAGCGGGCCGACAGCCATCACACCGCCGGGTGGCGCAGAACTGACTTCAGTCGAATCCGCGGAGCAGATGCGCCAGGCCACGTTGAAGCTGCTCCCCGAGGCTACCATTGTGATCAAGACCGCCGCGGTTGCGGACTATCGTCCCAAGAACACTGCGGACCAGAAGATCAAGCGCAAAGGCGCAATGTCCCTCGAACTGGAGCCTACCCCCGACATTCTTGCGGAAGTCGCTCGCAACAAGACTTCGCAAATCATCGTAGGCTTCGCCGCTGAGACCGAAAATGTTCTGGAAAACGCGCGCAAGAAATTGATGACGAAATCGCTCGACGCTATCGTGGTCAATGACGTGTCCCGCGAAGGCGTAGGCTTTGACTCCGACCGCAATGCGGTCACCATCATTACCCAAACCGACGTCATCGAGGTCCCCGAGACTACCAAGTGGGAGGTCGCGCAGCGCGTACTCGAACAGGTGGTTCGTCTGCGCAAGGTAGCGCAGACGACGTAGCGTAGTCCACGTGGCGACGGCTGCCCTCAGCCGTCGGGCCGAGCAAGGCTCGGCTAGCCGAAAGCACAAACGATTTCAGATTGTCGATCTTAGATGTCAGATTGAACAAGAAGCCGTCAGCCGGAGGAAGTTTGACCTAAAATCTGCAATCAGAAGTCTCCAATCGCCTTTAGAATTCTCTCGATGGCAATTACTCTCGACTCACAACTCAAGCGCGTGCTTGCCGACCGCATCCGCTACTACAACGAACTCGGCATCTACGATTTCTACCGGCGTGAGCCCCACACATCAACTTCACTCCAGCCAGAAGAGCGAGAACCATTGCCCAGAACCAAAGCTGCCGCCGCGATCGCAGAAGACTTATTCGAAGTCACGACCAAAACCGAGCCAGCCATCACTGATCCTGCCCAGGCGTTGCTCGCCATCCGCGAAGACCTGGGCGATTGTACCCGCTGCCGCCTGGCCAAGCAGGGGCGCAAACAGATTGTTTTTGGCGTAGGCAATCCTCGCGCGGAGTTGATGTTCATCGGCGAGGCACCGGGTGCGGACGAAGACACCCAGGGTGAACCTTTCGTAGGCCGTGCCGGAAAGCTGCTCAACAACATGATCAAGGCCATGGGCCTGCGCCGTGAGGATGTGTACATCGCGAACATCATCAAGTGCCGGCCGCCCGGCAACCGGACCCCGGAACGTGACGAATGCGAAACCTGCTCCCCATTTCTAATGCGGCAGATTGCGACCATCAAGCCTAGGGTTTTGGTGGCCCTGGGTGCCGTCGCAGCCAAAAATCTGCTCGCTATTAACGCTCCCATGTCTGAACTGCGCGGTCACTGGTACGACTTCCGCGGCACCAAGCTCGCAGTCACCTACCACCCTGCCTTTCTGTTGCGCGATCCGCGGCAAAAGAAAGAAGCCTGGAAGGATTTGCAGATGGTGATGAAACATCTGGGCCTGAAGGCCCCAGCCCAAGCCACGTAGCGGCGTCAACACGATGCGCCTTCCACCATGCCTGAGTTCTGCGACGTAGCGCTTCCGGTGCCGCTGGATATCGTTTTCACCTACGGTATTCCAGATGGGATGGAACCCGTGGTTGGCGGACGCGTGCTTGTGCCCTTCCGTCAGCAGCGCATGTCAGGCGTGGTTACAGACCTGCATGACCGCAAGCCGAAGGTTGCGACCAAGAACCTCATCCGCACGCTCGATCCTTCGCCGGTGCTTGATGAGCAACTACTCCGCCTGGGCCAATGGATCGCCGACTATTACCTCGCACCCGTCGGAGAGGTTTTTCGCACGATGCTGCCGCTGGGCGCCGAATTCAAGCGGGCCATCGGCTACCGCATCACCGAAGAGGGACAACTGGCGTTGCACCTCGCAGGCATGTCGGGATCATCTGCGCGTTCCCAGAAAACTCCGGAAGAGCAGTTGACGGAATTTCGCGTGCTTGACTACCTGGCCGAACGGGAGACCACGCCGGAACAAAGCCTGCGCGCTGCCACCCGGGCATCGAAAGCCTTGCTCAGCGGGATGGTGCGCAAGAAGTGGATTATCCGCGACGATTTGTCGGAAGCACGCGACGCAACCCGCACGGTGAAAATGGGTGTCCTGAAGAGCATTGAGGGCAAGCTCAACGCCAACCAGCAGACTTTGATTGACACTCTGGCTACTGCCGGAGGGAAGGTTCCTGTTGAGGCGCTCCAGTCGTTAGAGGTGCCGCGCACCACTCTCGGCACGCTGGTAAAGCGCGGTGTGGTGGAAATACTCGAAGAAGCAGCCGGCTTCACCATGTCCAGGCTGAAGGCTCGTCCCCACTTGTTCGACTTTCAATTCAACTCGGCGCAGCAGGCGGCGCTGAAAAATATCCAGGAGCGCGTGGACGGGCGCAAGTTTGCCGGCATGTTGCTGCACGGCATCACGGGATCAGGCAAGACCGCGATTTATCTCGCGGCCATGCGAGCCGTGCTTGAAGCCGGCCGCTCGGCCATCCTGCTGGTGCCGGAGATTGGGCTGACTCCGGCCGTGGCTGCCGATCTGCATCAACTGTTCGGGGACGAGGTCGCGATCCTGCACTCTGGGCTTTCCGACAAAGAGCGCGCCGAACAGTGGCACCGGATCAAACGCGGCGAGGCTCGCATGGTGGTCGGCACGCGCTCGGCCGTGTTTGCGCCGGTCTCCGATCTGGCGCTGGTAATAGTTGACGAGGAGCAGGACCCCTCCTACAAGCAGGAGGAGATGCCCCGATATCATGCGCGCGACGTGGCCGTGATGCGGGCCAAGATGGCGAGTGCCGTAGTGGTGCTGGGCTCGGCCACGCCGTCGCTGGAGTCCTACTTCAACACGAAGAAAAATAAATACACATTGCTCGAACTCCCCGACCGGGTGGAGAAACGGCCGCTGCCTGAAGTCGAGATCATCGATATGCGGCAGGAATTTCAGGAAACCGGAAGCGAGCAGGTGATCTCACGCAAGCTGGCGGAAGAGATCAAAGAGCGGCTGGAGCGCAAAGAACAAGTGATGGTTCTGCTGAACCGTCGCGGGTATTCACCAGTAGTGTTGTGCCGCTCCTGCGGCAAGACGCTGGAGTGCAAGAACTGCGCCATCGCCATGACGCATCACAAACGCTCTCACCGCATGGAATGCCACTACTGCGGCTACACTGCGCCGGTGCCCAAGGCGTGCATCCACTGCGGGAGTGAGTACGTATATTTTCTCGGCACCGGCTCTGAGAAGCTGGAGGAACTGCTCCACGGCATGTTTCCCCAGGCGCGCATTGGGCGTCTGGATCGTGATACGGTCCGGGGCCGTGAAGATTTCGAACGTGCGCTAACCGCACTCGATGAAGGCGAACTCGATTTGCTGGTGGGCACGCAGATGATTGCCAAGGGGCACGACATTCACGGGGTCACACTGGTGGGTGTGGTCGGGGCGGACATGGCGTTGGGGTTTCCGGATTTTCGCGCGGCCGAGCGCACATTTCAGTTGTTGACCCAGGTGGCGGGACGCGCGGGACGCGGGCAAACGCCAGGCAAAGTTGTGCTGCAAACCTATTTTCCCGATCACTATGCGGTGCAGTACGCGGCCCAACACGATTTTATGGGTTTCTACGAAAAAGAACTGCGCTTCCGCAGTTGGATGCACTACCCGCCGTACAGCGCGTTGGCCAACGTTGTGATACGCAGCAACAAGCTCGACGAGGCGCTGCGCTGGGCAGGCACGTTGGGGAAGTGGTTTGAGAAGACACGGCACGAAGGCATTCGAGTGCTGGGGCCAGCAGCCGCGCCGATTCTGCGCTTGAAGCAGGATTACCGCTATCACTTTGTGCTGAAGGCGGCGGGCCGCGGGAAGTTGAACGCACTGCTCCGAACGATGCTGGTCTATGCCGCGGAACAGAAGATTCCTCGTAACCAGCTCATTGTGGATGTGGATGCGGTTTGGCTGATGTGAGAACCGGATCCCTCAGCCGGCAGTTTCTATCCGTGCGGCGGCGGAAAGTTCTGCAGGTACAGATGGTTTTGAGGGTTGGGGAATATCAGTTCTCAGCGTTCAGTGCTCAGTTCCCAGATGTTTCGAAGTTAGAAACTGTTTTACAACTTGCTTTACGTCGCGATGCTGGCCGTCGATCGCGTAGTTGAGCTGGCGCATGTCGTCGTCGGAAATCTTTCCTGCAAGTTCGTTCAGCGCTTGTCCCACCTCGGGATGATGAGCCAGCATTTCCTGGCGAATGATGGGCACGGCTTCATAGGGTGGGAAGTAGTGCTTGTCGTCTTCGAGGACGAAGAGATCCAGGGCCGGGATCAGGCCGTCGGTTGTGTTGCCTGCGGCGAGGTCGACTTGTTTGTCTTTGAGGGCGCGGGCGAGTAGGCCGAGGTCCATGATGCGGGGAGACTCGGCGAAGCGCAGGCCGTAGGTCGCAGCCAGTCCCTTGTAACCGTCAGGGCGCTCCATGAATTCGTAACCGAAGCCCGCACGCCATTTCGGGGTGTAGGCGGCCGCTTGTGAGATGGTCTTCAGGCCAAGGCGGCGGGCGTCTTCACCGCGGATCTCGATTGCGAAGGTGTCATTGAATCCGAAGGTCTGACCTACATCCAGATTGAACTGCCTCGCGTACTCGGTTTTGACCTGCTCATAAACCTTTTGGAGATCGCTGGACGGTTGTTGTTTCAAGATTGCGGTGAGGGCAGTACCGGTGTATTCCGGATATACATCGATGCGGCCGCCGAGGATGGCCTGCTGACAGATGTAAGTGCCGGCTAGGTAGAAGCGGCGTTCTACCGGCAGATGGGTTTTGTTTTCGATCTGCTGGGCAATGATTTCACCGAGAACGAGTTGTTCGGTGAAATTTTTGGATCCGACGACGATGCGGTGGGCGCGCGGGGGACCACAGGCGCAGAGTAGCGCGAAGAGTGCGAGGGCGGAAACGGCGCGAGCTAAATGCATAGGTCCTTCGCTGCGCATCAGGATGACAACTCGTTATCACTTAGCGTGGAGCGAGGCGTTTCTCCAGCCAGCCTAGGCTTAGGTCTGCCAGGATGGCGAGACCTGCGGCTGGAATCGCGCCGGCCAGGATGACCTGATTGTTGACCATGGCGAGGCCGCGAAAAATGTATTCGCCGAGACCGCCGGCCCCGATGGCGGCAGCGATGGTAGCGAGGCCGATCGAGATCACGGCGGCAACGCGTACGCCGGCGATGATTACTCCGAGCGCCAGGGGAAATTCCACTTGCCAGAGAAGTTGACGATCGGTCATGCCCATGCCGCGTCCGGCTTCGACCACAGCGCGATCCACGCTCTTGATGCCGGTGTATGTGTTGCTGATGAGAGGCAGCAGCGCATATAGCGTGAGCGCGAGGATGGCGAGGCGGTCGGCACGAGCACCAATCCAGGGCGCGGGCAGAAGGAAGCCGAAAAGCGCGAGGCTGGGAATGGTCTGGATAATGTTTGCGCCGCCGAGCACCGGCTTTCTCAGTACCGGCCAGCGTGTGATCAGAATGCCGAGCGGGATTCCAATCAGCACGGCCAGGAAGATGGAAGCACCCACCAGCCACAGATGTTCGGCGGTGAGTTCCAGGACTTCGGTGTGGTTCTGCAAGATGAACTGGAAGACGTTCATGATGGCCTCTTTGTCTGAAAGGCGTCTACGTAGGCTTGGACCAGCGGATTCGTAGAGCGCAAAAATTCGTCGGGTGTGTGCGTGACCACCAGCTGACCGGCTTCCATGAGCGCAATTCTGCTGCCGAGCAACAGGGCCTCGCGTAAGTCATGGGTTACGAAGACCACGGTTTTTCCCAGCCGCCGCTGCAGGGAATGGAACTCACGCTGCAACTCGGCGCGGGTGATCGGGTCGAGCGCGCCAAAAGGCTCGTCCATGAGAAGGAACGCAGGATCGGCGGCCAAAGCCCGGGCTGCACCGACTCTCTGCCGTTGTCCCCCTGAAAGCTCGCGCGGATAACGGGAGGCGAGTTGAGGCTCGAGGCCAACCAGTTGCAGCAACTCCTGAACGCGGTTCTGAATGCGGTCAGCAGGCCAGCCTTCGATCTGCGGAACCACGCCGATGTTGCGTGCCACCGTGAAATGCGGGAAAAGGCCGACTTCCTGGATGACGTATCCGATCATGCGGCGCAGGCGTATGACATCCCATTCCGCGATGCAGCGGCCGTCAATGTAGATCTCGCCCTGGGTTTGCACCAGCAGGCGGTTGATAAGTTTGAGGGTAGTGGTCTTGCCGGAGCCACTGCGGCCCAGAAGCACCAGAGTCTCGCCGCGCTGGACTTCGAGATTCAGGTTGCGCAGGAGTTCGTGGCCAGTGTCGAGTCGGTAGGAGACGTTGCGGAAATGGATGGCGGCGCGGTGGTCGGGAGAATCGGTCATATCGAATTGCGCAATTTTTAGTAGCGACGCTGCGACGGCAAGATGCCCTCGCGACAGCCGGCGGGACGCCGGCGCTACGTAACTTCCCTGAGCGCTACTTGACTTCGTATGCCACTGGCGGCAACCCGGTGATGCGGATCCCGGAGTGTCCTTTGTGCCTGATGTTGAGGCTGATCAGGAGCGCGGTGATCTGCTCTACGATGCGCGCCGTCTCCAATTTTCCGCCGTCAATTGCGCGCACACCGGGAATCTTGGCAGCCAGCGCTCGCACTACCTGGGTGGCGTTGGGGTCA
Organism: uncultured Acidobacteriaceae bacterium; assembly: GCA_964528615.1. GTDB lineage: Bacteria > Acidobacteriota > Terriglobia > Terriglobales > Acidobacteriaceae > JAIQFF01. The sequence continues at coordinate 25,502 of CAZGSU010000006.1, forward strand.
TCGCTACAGACGATCACGTCGCAGTCGACCGGAGCGTCGGCATTCAACAGTTCGGCTGACGCGTTGTGAAATGCAGCCACGACCGATACGCCCGTGGGGACGAGTTCCGCGGTTTCCTGTGCGGCGGAACCTTGCCAGACGCCGAGAGTACGAGTAGCGCGCCCGCCGACGCTCGCCGCCAGAGGCACAGTCGTGTCAATCACGATGCTGCCCGGTTCAATGGCAGGCTTGATTTGCTTCAGGAGGGCGGCGTGGCCTTCGAAGGGGATGGTGAGAACGATCAGGTCGGCAGCCGCGCAGGAAGCGATGTTTTCATCGCCCGAAATGTCAGCCTTGCCCGCGACTGCCTTGATCTTCGCGGCGGCATCCTGAGCGCGCTTGGCGTCGCGCGATCCGATAATCACACGTTCACCTGCCCTGGCCCATCGCAGGGCGAGCCCATAGCCTTCCGGTCCGGTGCCGCCGAGGATAGCGATGGTGCGGGCCATTAGTAAGTTTGTGCCAAACTTTGTGCTAACCCCACTGCGTCAGGCGCGTCATGCGAACTCCGGCTCAAGCGATTCTTCGAAGGTTATGTGCTCCGGTTGCAGTTTTATGTTGATGCGCGTGTACGTAGTGTTGCGCTCGGCGGGGATGCGTCCGGTTTCGAGAATCAGCGACTGGAATTCTTCGGCACTGGTGTATTGCCCCGCAGTGGCCCCGGCTTCGCGCGAAATGTTTTCCTCCATCAGAGTTCCGCCATAGTCGTTCGCGCCGGCGTGCAGACAGAGTTGAGAAAGGCGCCGGTTCAGTTTTACCCAGGACACCTGAAGATTATTGATGGCGCCGGCGAGCATGATTCTTGCCAGGGCGTGGATCTTCAGATGCTCGGCCAGGGTTGGGCCGGGGCGCGCAATTCCCTGATGAAAGAGCAGCGTGTTCTGGTGCACGAAACCCAGTGGCACGAACTCGGTGAAACCTCCGGTCTCCTGCTGGATTCCGCGAAGCAGTGAGAGTTGATTGACCCAGTGGGTTGGTGTTTCCACGTGGCCGTACATCAGCGTGGAGGTGCTCCGGATGCCGCATTGGTGGGCGGTACGGATCACCTCTTTCCACTGTTGGGTAGAGAGTTTGTTGCGGGAGAGAACGTAACGAACCTCGTCGTCGAGAATTTCGGCGGCCGTTCCCGGGAGAGTGTCGAGGCCATTGTCGCGCAACATCCTCAGATAATCCGGCAGCGGCATGCCGGTGAGTTCCACGCCGTAAACGATCTCCATCGGAGAAAAAGCGTGAATGTGCATGCCGGGAACGGCGGCTTTTATCGCGCGCAGAATGTCCCTGTAATAGAAAGGAGGCAAGCCGTGCGGTAGTCCGCCCTGGATGCAGACTTCAGTCGCGCCCATGGCCCAGGCTTCGGTTGCCTTCTGCGCCATGGTTTCGAGGCTGTGAAAGTAGCTGTCCGATTCTCGCGGACCGCGGCTGAAGGCGCAGAACTTACATCCCACGAAGCAAACGTTGGTGAAATTAATATTGCGATTGACGACGTAGGTGACCAGATTGCCGACCAGGTCGCGGCGCAGCATGTCGGCGGCAAGCAGCAGGGCAAGCAGATCGTCGCCTTCAGCGTTCGCCAGCAGCAAGCACTGTTCACGCGAAAGTGTGCCGCCATCTTGTAACAACAGCACTTGCTCGATCGCGGCACGCAGTTCGGCTGAGGCGCTTGCTGCGACCGCCGGCCACTCCAGGCGGGGAAAATCTTCCAGTTCGGTATCTGAGAGAACCCGGGTCACAGCTCCTCCTTACGGCAACTTCTCAACGAAATAGATCGGTCGCGGGCGGGCGAATCAGATCACGGGCGTTGCCCCGGCCGGGCTGATAAGCGAATCCTCGAATGATACACGCCGGCGTACGAGCTAGCTTGCCGCAGACCAGGCCGGCAGCGCAAGCCAGCTGATCGGCATCGGCGTCAACGCTGGCCTGCAGCCTGTACTTGTGCGGATCACGCTGGCCGCGATAATCGTGCAAAGCCTTCATGCCGGCTACACCAATGGCCACCTCGGTCAGACCTTCGCGCCAAGGCCTGCCGAAAGTGTCAGTGATGATGACGGGGATGGAAAGGTGCAGAGTATTTTTCAACGCGGAGTGGATTCTTGCGGCGGAACTGTCAGGATCTCTTGGGAGCAGCAGAGCGTGGCGGCCTCCGTCTACGTTGGAGACGTCGACCGCGCTGTTGGCGCAGACCAGGCCGTGATGTGTTTCAGCGATCAGCACGCCCCGCTCTTGCCTCACGATGCGGCGGGCTTCGCTCAGCGCCAGTTCGATAACACGCGGGTCCAGGTGGTAGCGGCGCGCCCAGCGGCGGGAAGATGCGGTGGGTTTGATCTTAGCCAGTTCCACGAATCGGCCTTCCGCCTTGGACACGATTTTGTGTTTGATGACGAGGATGTCGCCGGGCCGCAGTCGTTGATTTTGGCGTTCCAGGGATTCGAGAAGCAGGCCAGGCAAGGAGTCGCCGGGGTAGACCTCGTTTTGCATGGGGAGCGGGATGAGTTCGACGGTGGTAGCAGGTTTCTTGCGCCCCTGTGGGGCTGAGCTGAATCGGGTTTCAGGCGATTTGGAAGTTGGAGTCGGCACAAGATCTCTGAATGGCTAACGACCTATTCGTTTGCTGCTACAGGCAGATCGGCCAGTTGCCATTGCCGGACCAGGCGTTGGGCGCGGGTTTCCCCAGGTGCAGCCGCTAGCTCGCGCAAGTCTGAAGGGTTGTCGACATCTAGCGCAATGCCGGGAAGCGAAATCACGACGCAGGGCTTTCCGGTGGCCAGGGCGGCGGCGTGATGCGGTTTGAAGCTGTCGTTCCCGAAGCGTGCGGGAAACAGGTTGGCGGGGCGACGCAAGATGGCGTTTGTGCCACGCCCGTCGGCTGCGGGGACGAGGACGGAGCCTTCGACCGGCGCAGCAGCGATGATTTCTTCGACCTCCCAGGACTGGATGAGAGGAATGTCACCAGGAATCACCAGGCTGTCGTCAATGTCATGGGACTCGCAATAGCGGGTGGCGGTTTCGATGGCATCGGTCTCGCTGCGATTGTTGTTGTCGGCGATTACGGTGAAACGAAATTTCTCGGCGAGCTGAAGAGCGAACGGATCACTGGTGACGACGCCAACTTCGGGGCAATAGGGCCATGCAGCAAGAGTTTCGAGCACGTCGAGCAGCATAGCCTGCGCGAGTTCGGTGCGGGTGGGTTGGTCGAGAATCGCCGCGAGGCGTTGCTTGGCGCTGGCGAGGTTTTTGACCGGAATCAGGATCATGACGGTTCTGAGCCGGCGTGGGCCGCACTTTCAGCAGAAAATAACGCCAACACCTGGCGAGCCAGTTCGGCTTTTTCTTCGGACGTGCCCATGATCGTGTTGGCGCAGTGGACCCGAAGGCCCGACTGCCGCAACTCCTCGGCCGCACGCGCGTCGCGAGTGTCGACCACCAGAATGTCCAGAAATTCCCGATACGCCTGGGCCACACCTGCGATGGAAACAGGCAGCCCTTGGGCGGCCATCAAAATGCCGGCGGGCCCGGACACTGCGGTTCCCCCGACGATCGGACTGATGGCGGCAACCGGCGCCTGAGTTTGCTGCAGCGCCTTGAGAATGCCCGGAACTGCGAGGATCGGGCCAAGGCTGGTGACCGGATTGCTGGGAGCGAGCAGGACAACCGTTGCGGTCATAATGGCGTCGATCACGCCAGGAGCGGGTTCGGCTTCGGCGACCCCGGCGAAGCGGACCGAGTTGACCGGATCCTGATACCAGCGCTGCACGAAATATTCCTCGAAGCTGAGTTCTCCGATGGGCGTGTCGACCCGGGTTTCCACCCGGGAATTGCTCATGGGGAGAATGCGCGCCTGCACGCCCATTTTGGCCGCAATTACTGTTGCAACGTCGGATAGGGTCTTGCCCTCGGTCAACATTCTTGAACGCAGCAGGTGAACCGCGAGATCACGGTCGCCGGTATGGAACCAGATGGGCTCTCCCAGATCGCCCATGGCCTGCAGGCAAAAGAAAGTGTCGCCTTTCACGCCCCAGCCGCGCTCCTTGCTCAGCAATCCGGCCAGAACGTAAGTGATGGAGTCGAGATCGGGGGAAACATACAAGCCCCACCACTGCAGATCGTCGCCAGTGTTGACGATGATAGTGAGGTCCTTGGCAGGAACGATCTGGCGCAGGCCATCGACGAACTTCGCGCCGCCAGTTCCGCCGGTGAGTACGACGATCATGCCGCCTTTGTCCTCCCTGCAAAGCCTTCGTGATCGGCCGCGGCCCGAACCTTTTCTGAAAGCAACCCGGGCTGCGCGGTGACATTGATCAGGAACTCAGGATAAACCGGCAGGCGCTGGCGCAAAATGTATCCTTTTGATTCTGTCCGGGACTGCAGTTGGGCCAGGTGAGGCCAGGGCTTTTCCGGGTTGATGAAATCCGGGGTCAGAGGTGACACGCCGCCCCAATCGTTGATTCCGGCGTCGAGCAGCTCCTCATAGTAGGGCGCGGAAAGATTTGGCGGGGCTTGCAGGTTGACTTCCGGCATGAGCAGGCGTGCCACCGCCACGGTGCGTAACATCGCGCCGCGTGTGGGTTCGGGCCAGTCGCGCATCGGAATGTCAGGCTTGGCGCGAAAATTCTGCACGATTACTTCCTGGATGTGGCCGTAGCGCTGGTGCAGCTCGCGAATGGCGAGCAGCGTGTCCACGCGGTCTTCCGGCGTTTCTCCGATACCGATCAGCAAGCCGGTGGTGAAGGGGACGGATTGCTTTCCCGCTTCCTCGATGGTGCGCAGGCGTTTGGCTGGGACCTTGTCCGGCGCGTTATCGTGAGCGGCGCCGGGTGCGAGCAGAGCAGTGTTTGTCGTCTCAAGCATCAGACCCATGCTGGGAGAAACGGCGGCCAGACGCGCAATCCACTCGGCGCTCAGCAGGCCGGGATTAGGATGCGGCAGCAAGGTGGTTTCCCACAAAACCATTTCGCACATGGCTTCCAGATATTGCAAGGTCGAGTTGTATCCCAGGTGGCGAAGTGTGGCGCGCATTTCCGGGAAGGCGAGTTCTGGCTTGTCGCCCAGACTGAAAAGGGCCTCGGTGCACCCCATCTTTTCGCCGGCTCTAGCGACCTCCAGAACCTGGTCCGGGGTCATGGTGTGTGCGCCGGGTTGGTCCGGATCGCGGCGGAAGATGCAGTAGCCACAATAGTCCCGGCAGAGGTTGGTCAACGGGATGAAGACTTTTCGTGAATAAGTAATGACGTCCGGTTTGAAACGTTGCTTGACTTCGAGGGCAACTGCCAGCAGAGCGGGGAGTTCGACGTCGGAACAGCGGATGAGCTGGCAGGCTTCCTCGCGCGTGAGCGAATGGCCGTCGAGCAGTTCGTGCACACTGGCTGATTGTTGTGTTGTGGGCGAGCTCATCGAGTTTCCATCGGAAGCACGAGCGATGCCCGCGCTTTCATTGGAATGATACATGAGGTCGGCAGGGAGTGATGCCGGCGGCGTCGGGCCTCGGGCCGCAGTGAGAGAAGGCGTGCCGTGTAACTTCATGACCAGACATCCACAACATCAACATCGTTGAATTGTTCAACACTTGACAACGTGAACAACTTGGGGGCAAGATGACGCCCATTCGCTCAAGGCCTCCCCCGGGGCTCTTCCCTATGGAGCGCTCGCAAATCCATCGCGTCAGCGTCGCCGATCAGGTGGCGTCGGTCCTGCGACAAAAGATTCTGAACGGCGAACTTCGTCCGGGCACACCGCTGCAGGAAATACCGCTATCGGCATCGCTGGGCGTGTCGCGGAACACCATGCGGGAAGCGACACGCATTCTGTCGCTGGAAAACCTCCTCAAGCGTAGCATCCACCGCGGAGTGGCAGTTTCACAGCTTTCCCTTAAAGATGTTCAGGAGATCTACCACTTGCGGCGGATGCTGGAACTTCCCGGCGTGCTGGCGGCCAAGGAGGCGAGTTCGGAGGTGCTGCCCGAGTTGCGCAACGCGGTCGAAGGGTATGAGCGCGCGGTGCGGGAACGGGACTGGCTGCGAGCGGTGGGCTTCGACCTGCATTTCCACAGCCTGTTGATACGGTTCCATCACAACCGGCGGCTGGAGTCGTTTTATCAGCAGGTCATCGGAGAGCTGCGCCTGGGAATGGTGCTGGTGGATCGCAGTCACGACAATCCTGGCGCGCTGATTCCGGTGCATCGCAAAATGTACCAGTTCCTGGCGGCAGGGAAACTCAAGCAATGTGCGGCGGTGCTGGCGCAGCATCTGGACGATTCCGAGTCCCGGTTGACACGGGTCATGAACGGGCACGAGGCGAGAAAGAAAAATAAACAGACAATCTGAAACCAAGGCATTGGCGCTGACGGTAGCAGCCTCGAGGAGGGAGTATGAAGGCCTACTTTACAAACGGAAATCAAAGAAGTGGTTTCCAGGCGCGGCCATATGCGCTGTGCCTGATCTTGCTGGTAAGTCTGGCGTTATCTCTGCAGGCGCAGGTGGTTACAGTAACCGTCCAGGGCCGGGTGTATGACACCACCGGGGCTGCGATTTCTCAGGCCTCGGTTACCGCGGTCAATGCGGCGACCGGGTTTTCGCGTTCTGCGAGCGCGAGCGCGACCGGTGACTACCAGATTTCATTTCTGCCGGCTGGTGACTATACGGTGACCGCCGACAAGGTGGGCTTTCAGAAGCAGGCGAAGAAGGTCCATCTCGACATTGGCGCCAGTGGCGATGTGGACTTCAATCTCTCGGTGGGGCACGTCGCCGAGGAAGTGACCGTGCAGGATGTGGGCGAGGTGGCGGAACCCACGCGGATAATGATCAGCTCAGTTATCGATTCGCAAAAGATCGAAGACCTGCCGGTGAACGGGAGACAGTTCATCGATTTCGCTCTACTGGCGCCCGGAGTCACCATCGGCGACACCACGTCGGGCAGCACCGACGTGATTATCGAGCCGGTCACCAAGCTGTCCTTCGCCGGGCAGAACATTCATTACAATTTCGTAGCCGTCGACGGCGCAGACAATATGTCGACCGCCTCGGGCATTCAGAAAACTACGCCCTCGCAGGATGCAGTGGAGGAGTTCCGGGTCATCAACAGCAGCTACAGCACCGAGTTCGGGCGGGCGGTGGGCGGGATTGTGAACATCATCACCAAGAGCGGGACCAACACCCTGCATGGCTCGCTCTATGAGTTTTTCCGCAATGATGTTCTGGATGCACCCAGCCCGCTGGCCGCCGCCGGCTTCAACAAACTTCGCCAGAACCAGTTTGGCGCCACGCTGGGCGGGCCGATTCGAAAAGACAGGACTTTCTTCTTCACTAACTACGAAGGGCAACGCCACGTGGAGTCCCCCTTTTACAACTCTACTGTGCTGCAAAACATCAACGCCATCAACGCGGTGAAGGTGAACACCTGGGGATTGCCGGCGGAAAACCTGCATGTCGACCGGGGTATTAACTACGATAATCTCCTGGGTAAGATCAATCACACTTTCAGCGACCGCGAGTCGATCTTCGTACGCTATTTTTTCAACGACCAGCGATCCACGAACCTGTCTCCTTTGAATGACGGTTTCGACCTGCCTTCAGGCTTCAAGAACAACACTTTTCGTGATCAATCTATTGTGGGCAATCTGGTTTCAACTTTTTCATCCTCTCTGGTCAACGAATTGCGGTTTCAATATGCGCATCGCTTCTTTGATTTTCCGACTACCAGCACCCAGCCTCACCTCGAGGTCTCGAACGTCTTCACCCTGGGCGTGAACCGCGGCAACCCGGATTTCTACGAAGAGGGCCGATTTGAGATCGTGGACAACGTCACCAAAGTGCTGGGCAAGCACACCGTCAGCTTTGGCGGGGACTTCAACCGAGTGAGTACGACCGAATCGTTTCCATTGTTTTATCCGTTCGAAGCGGACTTCGCGAACCTGGGGGCTTTCCTGGGCAACGACTTCGTGGGCACGCCGCATCCCTTCGTGATCTTCTTCGAGCGGTTCGACAAGGCTTCTGGCTTCAATGAGACTTCGTTCAATCCTTCGGTTTACCAGGGAACGAGTATTTCGTCAGCGATTCGCAACCAGGCCAAGGGGACCCTCGACCACACTTATGAAGGGTTGTATTTTCAGGACAAGTGGCGCGTGACTAACAGTCTCGCGGTCAATTACGGCTTGCGCTGGGAGGGAGAAACCTGGCCGGCAGCCGCAATCAACAACCCGCTGAAGAATTTTGATCCCCGCGCGGGCTTTTCTTATGCCCCGGGCGGGCATAGCGGTTTTGTCATCCGCGGCGGAGGAGGGTTGTTCCACGGGCAAATTCCTTCGCCTCTGCTGATGTGCCAGATTCCTTCCTGCGGCGGGTTGGCCAAGTACCCAGGACGGGAGAACATTCAGGACGATCTGAACTCGAATACCCGGCTCTCTGCGTTTGGCGCTGACCCCTTTACCAACGCCGCAGCGCTCAGCGCGCTGCTCTCGGCTGGGCAGACCACGGCGACCTATCCCGCAGGCTCGCTGGAAGCGGTGATCGTGCGTTTCGTGAAGAACCACAAGCCTCCTTACGGAGCCCAGGCGAGTCTCGGATTTGAGGTCCAGCCGTTCAAGGACAGCGTCCTGAGCGTCACCGGAATGCACGTGCGCGGCATTCATCTGGGCAGCTTCTACAACGTGAATCAGCCCGATGCCAACCCGTTCTACACTTCCGGAACCGAGGCCGCGGCACATACCGTCCACGATTCTCGTGGAGACGCCGGGTTCAAGAACTACTACTGCGCCGACACCGGTCCCACCAACCCGACCGATTGCCTGCCTGGCACAATGTTCGGGGTGATCCCGAACATTCGGACCTTTCCCTATGGAGTAGATTTCGAGGCCGACTCCAAGTGGGATTCGCAATGGGACGGCCTGCTGGTGGATTTCAACAAACGCCTGACGAATCATGTGGGCTGGGGCGTGAGCTACACCTGGTCGAAGGGCATCGACAACGGACCCAACCCCAGCTTTGTGCTGATTCCACAGGACACCTGCTGCTTTAACCGCGAGCGCGCCGTTTCCGCCGACTACGTGGCCCACCGGTTTGTGGCTAACGCCACGCTGCAAGGGCCTCTTCATGTCCACCCCATCGTGAACGGATGGCAACTGGGAATGATCGTGAGCCTGGAGACACCTCACTACTTCACCAAATTCGCCGGTTTTGACGCTAATGGCGACATCTTCGGCAACAACGATCGGGTGGGCATTGAACCGCGGAATACATTTAAAGGAGACGACTATCAGAGCGTGGATATGCGGATTTCGCGCACCTTCAAGTTCACCGAGAAAGTGCATATGGAAGCCATCGCGGAAGCCTTCAATTTGCTGAACACGCTGAATGTTCGCTTCTTTAATACAGCCTACGGGGCAGCCGACTTCTGCAACTTTGCGGCTGATCCGGTGGCCCAGGGCTGCACCGCAACGCCGTCGGGGAACCTGGAGGGCTCGCCAAATCCGTCTTATGGCACGCCGCGCGCTATCTTTAATCCGCGGCAGGTTCAGTTCGCACTGCGTGTGACGTGGTAAAACTCTGAAGGGCGAAGTGGTAGGACCCGCTTTGCCATGAACGCTACGAGACGACAAAGGCTCCAGCCTCCCTATGGCTGTCACTCAAGCAGAATTCCGTAAGGCGCTGGGCAGTTTTGCGACAGGAGTGACGGTCATCACAGTGGACCATGACGGCGAAGTGCATGGCATGACCGCCAACGCGTTTACTTCCGTGTCGCTCGATCCTCCGCTGGTACTGGTTTGCGTGGACCATCGCGCACGGACTCACGCTCATCTCCACGCCAAGAAGCGTTTTGGGGTAAACGTGCTGGCGGAGGATCAGCAAGCTATCTCGGAATACTATGCGCGTCCCACCCAGGATCATCGGAACGCGGAGCAGGAAGCGGAAGCGCGCTTTGATCGCACGGCCCATGGTACCCCGGTGCTGCACGGCGCCTTGACCTACCTGGAGTGCCGCCTGCACACGGCCCAGGATGCGGGCGATCACACGATTTTTATTGCGGAAGTCGAGGAAGTAGTGGTGCGCGAAGGTGATCCTTTGCTTTATTACCGCAGCGAGTACCGGGCGATTGAAGGCTCCAAGGACGAGTTGGCCGAGGTTCAGAGAAGTGCCAACTCGGCCAGCCGGAAATCGTAAGCAGGAGAGAAATCATGCGATTTGGTATCTATTGCGAAATTCAGACGCCGCCGGGCAAGTCGCACTACGAAATGATCTGGGAGATCATGCGCCAGATCGAGCATGCGGACGATTGTGGTTTTGACGTGTACTCGGTGATCGACCATCATTTCTTCCAGAAATTTTCCATCTCAGCCAACCCGCTAGCGATGTTCGCCGCGGCGGCGCAGCGGACCAACCGCATCCGTTTCCGCACTGCACTCCACACCCTGCCGCTGGAAAATCCCATGCGCCTGGCAGGCATGATCGCGGAAGCCGACATCTTGACCAACGGCCGCCTGGAATGTGGCCTAGGGCGCGGCCACGCCTGGTTGTTCGGGCCCTCCGGATTACCGCTTGAAGAGAGCAGGCCACGTTACGACGAAGCCATCGACATTCTGGAATTGGCGTTCAGCCGCGAGAAGTTTTCCTACTCCGGCAAGTATTACAACGTGAAAGATGTCCGCGTGGTGCCGCAACCGGTGCAGAAACCTCATCCCAAGTTTTACACCGGGGGAACCAGCGACATCACGTATCAGAGGGCAGGCGAGAGAGGCTGGGGCATTTTCGTGCCTCCGCTCCTGCCCTGGAAAGTGCTGGAAGGTCCGCTGAACATTTATAAGAAGGCCTGCGCCGAGCACGGGCACCAGTCGGACATCGTGTACATCCGCCCCGTCTACGTCGAGCAGGATGAGAAACAGATCCGGAAGGAAGTGGAGCAGGCGCTGCTCAACTTTCTCGCTTTCAATGCTTCGCCGGTGGAATCGATTCAGGACGAGGGAAAAAAGGCCGAACTGCGTGCCAAGGGCTACGGGTTCTACGCCAGCGGCGCGCTGGAGTCACTTACGAAATTAACCTACGACGAAATCGTCGATCAGGAAATCGGCTTCATCGGCACGCCGGAAAAGATCATTAAGCAGATAGGCGCGCTGCAGGAAAAAGGCGGCATTCGTGAACTGGCGATCGTTTCCAACTTCGGCGGGTTGGAGCATTGGAAGAGCGTCAAAACACAACACATGTTCGCGAAACATGTGATGCCGGCTTTCAGGACAAGCCAGAACCAGGCGAAGGCCGCAGATTAACCAAAGACTGTGTGGGCACGGGTCTCCGACCCATGCAGGCCGAGCGCAAGCTCGGCAGTGCTTACGCAAGAGATGGCAACCACCACGATTTCCGCCAATGCCAGAGCCACGTTCCCCGCGATGGGAGCGCGACGCTTGCTGGTATTTGGCGGCATCGCACTTATCGCCGGCGGGATGCTCTTCGGCGATGTCTTGGCCGTGTTCGTCCTGCACCAAAATGGCGGTGAGACGGGCCGCGCCCTGCTCGCGGCGACGCAGGCAGTGACTGCACAAGATCCTTCAGGTGTGAAAGAAGCATTCGCACGCATCGGGAACCTGATGGAAGACCGCGGCACCAAAGTGGACAGCCACGTTCACATGATTGACGCTGGCTACCTTGCACTGCTTCTGGCACTGATTCAGCCTTACGTGGCGCTCACTGCGGCAACCAAAAAGCGGCTTGGAAGACTCTTCCTCACCGGCGGGGTGCTTCTGCCGGTGGGAATTTTTCTTATCCATTATGTCGGCCTCGCATACAGCCCGTTTCCGTTCATTGGATGGGCCAGCGTCTTGGCTGATTCCGCAGGAGCGCTGCTGATCATCGCGCTGATCGGCGAGGGCTGGGGTTTCTGGAATTACCTTCGACGCAAACATGTAAATCCGGTGGAGCCGGAGCTGCCAATGGATCGGGGCTGGGAGAGACGGACATTGCTGGCAGGCGGAACGGTGCTGGTGCTGGCGGGCTTTCTCCACGGCGCGATCTATGCGGGCGTGAGTCTGTACGAACACGAGGCCCGGGAGACGAAAATTCTGCGAGCCATGCTGGATGCCGCGTCGATCAACCAGAACGGCGCGGCCGCACAACTGGTCAACGACTATGGAATGTTGCAGGCGGAGAAGGCGGTAAACATTGCGGCGCATTCGCATGTCATTGAGTTCGGACTGCTGGCGATCCTGCTTTCATTCGTGCAGCCTTACGTCTTTCTCCATGAAAAATGGAAGCGGCGCTGGGTGCAGGTGCTGCTGCTCGGATCAGTACTGCTGCCGTTGTTCGTGTTGCTCGAACTCAAGCTGGGCCTGATCGCTGGAGGCATTGCCGATGTGGGTGGTTTGATGGTGATCGTGGCCTTGGTCGGCATGCTCGTGGGCGTGTTGCGTTACAGCGGAAGGCTTGACGCCGAAACGGAAAACGCATCATGAGCCGCGCCCGAAAGCTGCTGGTTCTTGGTGGAATCGCCCTGGCGGTACTGGGAATGCTGTACGGTCTTCACTACGCGGTGTTTGTCGAACATCAGACGCTCGACCAGATGGGCGGTTCGCTGGCGACAGCTTTCGTGAACGCTGCCGGACGAAACATGCCGCAGGCTCATGCCGCGGTGGACACCTATGGCGCGGTGAAGTACGACTACGTTCGCCAGGTGGATGTGCACTCACACTGGATCGGGCTGGCGATGCTGATGATCGTGCTGGGGATCGTGTTTGATAGCGTGGCCTTCGCCGAGCGGACTCGATTGTGGATTGCGCTCGCCTTGTTGCTGGGATCAGTGACGTTTCCGCTGGGGGTAATTTTGCAAACGGCAAGTCATGGCGGAACGTTTGCATCAGTCCTGGCGGTTGGGGGCTCTGTGTTGGTGATTGCGGGGTTGGGGGTGGTGGCGGTGGGTTTCGTGCGGAGTGCGTGATTTTCGTAGCGCCGGCACTACTGTCTCGTGTCTCTTTTGTTAAGCTGTTTCGCCTGCTAATTCAGGCGTCAGACTTATGTATCCGCGAGCTTTCCACTATCATCGCGCTGGTTCCCTGCAGGAAGCGGCGGCTATGCTGGCTGAGTTCGGCGATGACGCCAAGTTGCTGGCGGGCGGTCAAAGCCTGATTCCGCTGATGAAGCTGCGCTACGCCAACCCGAGTCATCTCGTGGATTTAAATTTCGTGGCTGGCACGTCGTATATCCGGGAAGAAAACGGCACGCTGTGCGTCGGAGCCCTGACCCGGCACGCAGAGATCGAGGTTTCTTCCACCGCCGCAAAAATCCCAATTATTCATGACTGCGCCGCCGGCATCGCAGACGTCCAGGTTCGCAATCGAGGCACAATCGGCGGGTCGCTGGCGGAAGCCGACCCCAGTGGAGACTGGGCGACGGTCCTGATGACACTTCAGACAGAAGTTCGGTGCCAGAACGCCACGCATGATCGCCGATTGCAGCTCGCAGACTTCATTAAAGACGCCTACACCACAGACCTCGCGGATGATGAGTTGGTTTGCGAAGTCGCGGTCAGAATTCCACCAGCCGGTTCTGGAGGAGCGTACCTGGCATTCAAACGCTCCGCGCCGGTTTATCCGACCGCCAGCGCGGCCGTACAACTGACAATGGAGGGCAACGTCTGCAAAGATGCAGCGATCGCGTTGGGCTGTGTCGGGCTGACCGCCATCAAAGCCAAAGACGCGGAGGCTGCATTGCGCGGGCGAGCGTTGACCGAAAGGACAGTGGCTGCTGCGGTCGAAGCCGCACGAACGGCTGCGGAGCCGCAGTCTGACATGCGGGGTTCAGCAGAGTACAAACGAACTCTTGTCGGAGCGCTGGTGAAGCGCGCGATTGACATCGCATTGCGTCGCGCCCGAGGTGAGCAGGTCGAGCTCAGTCACATCTATGCCTGAAACCGTCGAGAAAGTTGCCATCAAGCTGACCGTGAACGGAACAGCGCACTCTCTGAAGGTTGAGCCTCGCATGCTTCTGGTGGAGTTGATTCGCGAGCAACTCGACCTTACCGGAACGCACGTGGGTTGCGACACAACCTACTGCGGCGCCTGCACCGTGCTCATGAACGGTGCGGCGGTGAAGTCGTGCACGGTATTTGCGGTGCAGGCGGACGGTGCGGAAATCATCACAGTTGAGGGTCTGGAAAAAGATGGCCAGCTTCATCCCATCCAGAAAGCTTTTGGCGATGCCTATGGCCTGCAATGCGGCTACTGTACGCCGGGACTGATGCTTTCCACCGCTCAACTGCTTGCGCAAAACCAACACCCGAGCGAAAAAGAAATGCGGAAAGCGATCGCCGGCAATACCTGCCGCTGTACCGGATATCAGAATATTCTGAAAGCGATTCAGTTAGCCGCGCAGAACATGAAGGGGGCCTGAGAGATGGCAATCAAGTTTGGCGGCGAATTCGAAATCAAGCGGACACCGGAAGAGGTCCACGACTTTCTCACCGATCCGAATAAATTCGCGCCGCTGCTGCCCGAATTCCAGGGCATGACGCAACAGGATGCAACCCACTTCACGGTGAAGGTAAAGGTCGGCATTTCCTACATCAAGGGCGCGGCCGACATGAAGATGGAGTTGACGGAGGCCGATCGCCCCCGGCGCGCGCAGTACAAAGGGCAGGGCAGCGTCTCTGGAGGAAACGTCGCGATCACAGCCGGCTTTGATCTTTTGCCGCTTGGTGATGGAACGAAGGTGGCGTGGCAAGGTGAAGCCCAGGTCTTCGGCTCTCTGGCGTCGGTGGCAGGTGGGTTACTGGAGCCGCTGGGCAAGAAGAATGTGCAGAAGTTGATCGATGGTTTGCGGGCCGCACTGGCATAAATTTGTCTGCGGATCGGTAATGATTTTTGGGGACCACCGTTTCCGGCGGTCTGGGCGAGCAAGGTTTGGCTTAGGAGTATGAATTGAGCTCGGAAGCTGACAAGAAGAACTGGGTCGGTAAATCGCTTCCGCGCAAGGAAGAGAATCGTCTGCTCCGCGGGCGGGGTAAGTTTGCTGACGATATCAAGTTGCGCGAGATGCTTTATCTGCGATTCGTGCGTTCACCCTACGCTCACGCGAAGATCGTCAGCGTTGACGTCTCGGCTGCCGAATCGCTCCCCGGTGTGGTCTGCGTCTTGTGCGGCGCCGAAATCGCAACGCAGACCCAGCCGTTCATCGAAATTGGTCCCGATCCATTTGCCAAGATCAAGGATTATCCGCTGGCAGTTTCCAAAGTTCGCTACCAGGGGGAGCCGGTGGCGGCGGTGGTGGCTGAATCGCCGGCACTCGCCGATGACGCTGCCGAGCTTCTGCAGATCGAATACGAAGCACTCGATCCGGTTGTAGACGCGGAGAAAGCTCTGGAAGACAAGAGCCTGTTGCATGAAGAAGCGGGAACAAACCGGGTTTGGAACGGCGTGTTCGAGTACGGAGACGTAGAACGCGCATTCAAGGAAGCCGTTTACGTCGTCGACATTGACCGTTTGCACTTCCATCGTTTTTCCAGCACGCCGCTGGAGAACAACGTAGTCATTGGCCAGTGGAATCCGAAAGATGACCGCATCTACTACCAGTGCAATAATTCGTTTCCCTCGTTTGCCATCCAGTTTCTGGCGGCCCATCTGAGCGTGCACATTGACCGCATTCGGGTCGAAACCTCCGATATCGGCGGCAGTTTTGGGATCAAGATCACCAGCTACCCGCAGATGGCAATCTGCGCGCTGGCTTCGAAGAAGGCTGGAGGATGTCCCGTCAAGTGGGTAGAGACGCGCTCTGAGCACATAACTTCGAGCGCGCACGGCAACGAGCGGACGTTCCGCGACACGCGGGTCGCGTTGGACAAAAACGGTGTTATCACCGCGATCGCGTCGCGTCATATTGACGATTGCGGCGCGTATCCTCGCTACGAGCCTTTGGGTTGCGTCATCTGGTCGCAGGTGTTTCCGGGTGTGTATCGCTTCAAGAATGCCCGGATTGACTTCACGCAGGCAGTCACGAACAAGTGCCCAGTTGGTCCTAATCGCGGCTATTCGCGGATGCAGCACTTGTGGTTTCTGGAGCGCGTCATTGATATATGCGCGCACAAACTGGGTTTTGCAGCCGATGAAATGCGCCTCCGCAACTACATTCTTCCCGAAGAATTTCCTTATACGACGCCTAACGGCTGCGTCTATGACTCTGGCAACTATCCGAAGATGCTTCAGTTAGCGAAAGGCCTGATCGGCTGGGACGACTGGAAGAAGAAGCAATCCGCGGCGCGCAAAGAAGGGCGATGGATCGGAATCGGGATTGGTACGACGCTTGATTCCGGCACCAACAACTTCGGACAATCGCAGATTGTGAATCCCTATCTGCCGTATTCCGGCAATTCCCAGGGAGCCAACTGCAAGCTGGATATTTACGGGGAAGTCGTGGTTGCGGTCGGATCTTGCCCACAGGGTCAGGGACACGAAACCACGGCCGCGCAAGTGGTGGCTGACGTTCTGAACATTCATCCCGATATGATCACGGTGCGCACCGGCTTTGATACCGAACGCAACGTGCATACCGGCTTTTCAGGAACTTATGCCAGCCAGTTTGCAGTATCAGGGCTATCGGCAGTCCACGGCGCGGCACAAAAATTGAAAGCCGAGATGAAGCGGCTCGCCGCCTTCGCGCTTGGCACCAAAGAGGACGACCTCGAGTTCGGCACGGGCGCGCAAGGTCCTGAAATTCGAGCCGCGAGCGGCGGGAAGTCGATCAACTATTGGGGGCTCGCCAACCTGGTCAACGCCAACAGCGCGAGTTTGTCGCCCGAGCTCTACGAAGTCACGTTGAACTGCCGCTACGTCTGGCGGGCGCCCTTCAAAGTGCCGGATACGAAAAAGAAGTATGGCAGCCTGACCCTGACCTACGCGTCACAGCTGCATGTAGCCGTGGTTGAAGTGGAGCGAGACACTTTCATTCCTCGCATCCTGGACTACGTCGCTGTGGACGACTGCGGCACCGTGATCAATCCCCCGATTGTCGAGGGACAAGTCTATGGCGCGACCGCCCACGGCATTGGCGCGGCGCTGATGGAAAACTGCGTGTACGACGCCGTGGGCAATATGCTGACCAGCACCTTCAGCGATTACATTCCGATCACGGCCATGAACATGCCGAAGGTGAAATACGGCCACATCGAGACTCCGTCACCGCATAGCTACAGCGGCGCCAAGGGCATGGGGGAGGGCGGAGCCGCACCGATCCACACCATTTCGGCGGCGCTGCAGGACGCCTTGTTCGCAAGCGACATCATCATCGAAGACTCGTTCAACAATGCCGATAGTCTGTTCCGCGCACTGGAGTCAGGAGAAGTTGGGACGCGAGTAAAAGTGGAGAAAAGAACATGACCGTGTGGGGGCGCCCTCGCCCGCGGAGTTTGGGGGTGTGGGCGGCAGGTGACCAGGCAGAATGCCGGCGTTACGTATGAAGCGTGTATGTGTGATCGGCTGCGGAGCCATCGGAAGTCTCTACGCAGCGCACCTGGCGCAGGTTGCCGAGGTCTGGGCTTTTGTCCGCCGCGAAGAGCACGCGCGAGCGCTCAACCGGGAGGGATTGCGGGTATCGGGTGCGCACGATTTTCAGGTTTCGCTCAAGGCTACGACACGAGCGGATGAGCTGCCGGATTGCGAACTCGGGATCGTCGCGACCAAAGCCACGCAGGTTACCGACTCGATCAGCCCAGTCGGTTATCGCTTCGATCAAGGTGCGATCATCTCCGCGCAGAACGGGCTGGGGAGCGAGGAGATCATCGCAGCTCACACGCGCGGGCAAGTCATCCGGGGTACGACGTTCATGAGCGGCACAAAACACAGCGACACCCATGTCCAGTATGAACTGGCGACGGCCACGTGGCTGGGACCGTACGAGCCGGGAGGCACGCCCTATGCCGTCGTGAAAGAGGCGGCGGACCTGATCGTCGCCGGCGGGTTGAAGGCTGAAGCTTTGCAGGACGCTCGTCCGGCGCAGTGGTCAAAACTGATCTTCAATGCCTCGGTAAACGGGGTGTCCGCGCTTACCGGGCTGCCGCACTCTCCGCACTTCGCGGACGAATCGCAATTTTCCGACTTGGGCCATTTGCTGCACGATTTGATAAACGAAGGGAAGCGAGTCGCTGAAGCCGTGGGAGTGCAATTGCACGAGGATCCTTGGGAGATGAACAAGATTGGTGCCATGACCAATCACCCGACGTCGATGCTCTATGATATCCGCCATCAGTTGCCGACGGAAGTAGATTTTCTCAGCGGCGCGATCGCCCGGGAAGCGAACCGGTTTGGCGTGCCGGCCCCGCTGCATACGGCGGTGTACCGGTTGACTAAAGGCAGAGAAGCGTCGTGGACATTTACCGACGAAAATCGGGCAGTGGCCGCCCCGGGGAAGGTGCATTAGCCGATGGCCTGGCCGGTTGACCACGCAAAGCTGGATCGTGTGCGCGCCCTGATGACGGATCAGGATGTCGATGCGCTGGTGGTGCGCGCTCCCGACAATATGTTGTATCTGACGAATTACTGGTGCATGAAGGGATACGACGCGGCTATCTTCCCCCGCGAGGGTGAGCCCACGCTGATTGCGCTGGAACCGCAATTGGCTGACGCACAGCGCAACTCCTGGACGAAAGACATCCGTCTATTCAAGAGCTACGATGAGCACGATCCCCGGCCACCTCAATTTCGTGCGCTGGATATGGTGCTTGAGATTCTGAAGCAACGAGGCCTGACCGACAATGTGGCCGTCGAGCTCAACATGGGCACGCAATCGGCCGATCGCATGGTGGGCGAACCGACAACTCCGACACAGTTCTACTTCGACGCCTTCCGCAAAGTTGCGGGCAAGGTCACGGACACGACTCCGCTGCTCAACGAAGCCCGGGCCATCAAGACTTCACAAGAGATCGAACGCATGCGCCTGGCCAACGAACTGGCCGCACTGGCCATGGACTACACCCGCGAACACATGCGTCCGGGGATGAAGGAGAGCGAAGTTGGCGGCATGTACGAAGGCTTCGTGCATGGCCTGGGCGTCGGCTACAAGGGCAAAGTGGAAATGGCGCGTGCCTTCACCTTGGTGTGGTCGGGCAAAGGCATCGCGACGTTTACTGCCACCGGTGACCGCCCGATCCAGAAAAACGAACCGACCCTGTTTGAGATCTGGGTGTGCGTGGATGGCTACTGGACTGACCTGACCAAGAACGCATGCCCCGGCGAGCTGACGCCCGAATATCACAAGCTTCTGGATTTGCTGCTGAAAGTTTTTCACGAAGCGATGAATCACGCGCGCGATGGTGCCGGCTTTCCCGACCTCGATCGGTTGATCCGCGCCCGCATCGCCGAAGGCGGGTATCCTGGCCAGCCGTCTCATGCAATTTGTCACGGGGTGGGAGCGCGGGCCCATGAGTATCCTTATGCGCATCAGGCAGGGGGCGGCACTATCAGAAAAAACATGGTGCTGGCGATCGAGCCCGGAATTTACTGGCCTGGCGGAGGCGGTCTGCGCCTGGAAGATAATTTTTTGATTACGGAAACCGGCAATGAAAAGCTGTGCTCGTATCCCGATGATTTTCGGCTGAAGCAGTAAATGTGGCGCGGGCGGCCTTGCCCGCAAAAGCGGAGGCGCGAACCCATTTGAAGCCGGCAAAGAAAGCGATCGGTGATCTGGATCAGAAGCTGGTCACGAAGATCCTCTCCGAGGTCAAGGAAGAGGAGATCGTGACCATGTGCTGCGACGTCATCAATATTTCCAGCCCTACGGGCGAAGAATCGCAAATGGCGCAGTACATGCAGAAAGCGCTGCAGCAGCTGGGCCTGAACGTCGCATGGCAGGAAGTAGAGGAAGGTCGCGCTAACGTGATTGGCCGGTGGGCCGGCGCGGGAGGCGGCAAGAACCTGATGTTCAACGGCCACATGGATACCTCCAACACCGGCCGAGAAGATTTTCTGACCGGAATTGGATACAAGCCGCAGGCGGTGGTCCAGAACGGATTCGTTTATGGTCTTGGCATCTACAACATGAAGGGAGCGCTGGTTTGCTACACCCACGCGGTCAAGGCGCTGCAGCGGGCTGGGGTCAGGTTGCAAGGGGATGTGATCATCGCCGCGGTCGCGGGCGAGATTGAAAAGACGCAGTGGGGTGAATTCAATGGCAAAGAATATCGCGGCTACGGCGTGGGCTCGCACTACCTGGTCAACCACGGCGTGTTACCCGATATGTGCATTCTCGGCGAGCCTACCGACATGCACGTGGTGCTCGAACACTTCGGATCGCTATGGGTGCGGATTTCATGTACCGGCAGCTATGTGCATACCGCGTTCTGCGAAGGTCGGGAGGAGATGAACTCTATTCGCCGCATGCACGAGCTGATGAGCGAAATCCTGAGATGGATTGGGGTGTGGGAGAAGAAGGCCTCTTACGGCGGAAAGAAAGCCATCGTGAACCTCGGGGGTATCCGCGGCGGCCATGCCTGGCGCGCCAGCCGCACGCCGGAAAAAACCGACTTGTTTCTGGATGTGCGGGTGCCGCCCACCATCCCCATGAACGATGCCCGCCGCGACATTCAGCAGGTGTTTTTTGATTTGAAGAAGCAACATCCGGACTGGGGACTGGAGTTCGAGACGTATGTCTCCGTGCCGGGCGCGCGCATTCGCGAAGATCACGAAATGATCAAGGCCATCGACGCCAACCACGAACGTATCATGGGCAAGCCGCCGGACCGGGAGGTCGTTTGCTGGTGCTCGGATGCCAGCATCCTCAGCCGCTACGGCGTTGACACGGTCAATTACGGGCCTTCGAGCGGGCCGCGCGATGCTGAAGGTGAAAAAGTCAAAATCAAAACGTTAGTGGATATCACCAAGATTTATGCGCTGACGGCGGCAGAGCTGTGCGGGGTGGTCTCGTAGTGCTGGCGTCTTCCGACGCGTACAAACATCAAGGGGTGAGGGACAGCGATTGCCGAGCCAAAGAGAAATCGACCGCCGCTACAAAAATATCCGCACTCGCATGGAACGCGAGGGGCTGGACGCGCTGATCGTCTGCGGCAATCAGTACGCCGGCTTTGAGGGCGCAACATTCTACGTCTCCGGTTTCGAGATCGTGCACCGCTACGTTTACGTTGTTCTGCCGCTGGTGGGTGAGCCGACGCTGGTTTTTCCGCGAGAAGCGCGCTGGATCGGCGATAAGGCCAGACCCTGGGTGAAAGACCATGTCTGGCCCGAGGTTCCGGGACACTGGATTCGTGAGTGCGGTCAGGAGCGGGGATGGAAACGGGTCGGCGTTTACGGTATGGATTTCATCATAGCCGTGCGCGATTATCTCGAGCTGGCCAGGAGTTCGTTCGAACTGGTGCCCTTCGACCGCGAGTTTGATATGGCGCGGGCGGTCAAGAGCGAGGAAGAGCTGGCCGAAGTGCGCGACGCCATGGACATCATCGTGGATGGATTCTGGGCGCTGGTTGCCGCTTACGAGCCGGGCAAGACGGAAGCCGAGATCATGGCGCCGGCGGTCGAGCGATTTTTCGCACGCGGGGCAGGCCCGCGCATGATGAATATTCTGCTGTCCGGTTCGCAGGGCGAAGCGGAAGCATCCTTCAGAGTGCCCGGCCACCGCGTGGTTGCAGCCGACGACCTCCTGCTGTATTCGCTGGAGATTACCGGGGCGGGCGGCTACTGGGTGGAGTTTTCCCGGCCACTGATTCGCGGAAAGTTGAGCTCGCGTACACAGGCGATGGCGGACGCGTATCCGTACGCGCTGGAAGAGGCGAGGAAACTTATGCGCGAAGGCGAGGTTGCCAGCAATGTGCATCGCGCAGTTTCGCAGTCGTTCGCCAAGCACGGTTTTGCGTTGGGACATCTTTCCGGCCACAGCATCGGCGCGACCATGCTCGAATACCCGGCGATCGGGGCGAAGAGCGACACGCAACTTGAGGAGAACATGATCTTCTCGCTTCATCCTCAGGTAGTGGACCTCGACGGCAAGGTCTGTCTCTATACACAGGACACGTATCGCATCGGCAAAACCGAGGGCGAGTGTCTGGCCGACGTACCATGGAAGTTTTTCACGGGAAGTGAATCCCGGAGCGCGACTTCATCCCTGGGGACACTCGCAAAATGAGGGTTTGTGTAGTCGGCTGCGGGGCAGTGGGCAGCCTTTTCGCCGCTCATCTGGCGAGGGCAGGCGAGGTCGAGGTGTGGGCCTATGACCTGTGGAAGGAACATACCGACGCAATTCAAAAGAATGGGCTACGGCTCTCGGGGGCGGCGGATTTCACAGCCCACGTGAATGCCACCAGTGATGCCGCCGCTCTCCCTCGCTGTGACTACGGAATCGTCGCCACCAAGGCGATTCATACACGCCATGCGATCGCACAGGTAGCACACATCTTCGACGGCGACAGCGCGGTGTGTTCAGTGCAAAACGGGGTGGGCAATGAAGAAATCATCGCTGAACATGTGAAGTACGTGATCCGTGGCACCACATTTCCGGCCGGGCACGCCATTGCACCCGGACATATCGGTTACGACATCAAGGGTGACACCTGGATTGGTCCGTTCGAACCTGCGAACACTTCCATGAGCAAGGTGGAGGAGTTGGCTGGACTGATGACTCGCTCCGGCATGAATACGATTGCGCTCCAGGATGCGCGCGGGGCTCAGTGGACCAAGCTGATTTTTAACGCATCCACAAATCCGGTGGGTGCGCTGACGCTGCTGCATCACGGCGCGGCGAGCCGCTTTGAACCTACCGGACAACTCTTCAACGACCTGATTGCCGAAGGCGAAGCTGTCGCAAAGAAGCTGGGCATCGTCCTGCATGGAGATCCCCGGCAACTGGTGCAAAAAGGCGCCAACGCTCCTGGAAAGCACCGGGCAAGCATGCTGCAGGATGTGATGGCCAGGAGGCAAACTGAAGTTGACTTCATGAACGGCGCGATCGTGAAGTGGGGGGAGAAGTTTGGAGTTCCGACTCCTCTAAACAACGCCATGTGGGAATTGATTAAAGGGTTGGAACACTCATGGAAGGATCCGGACTGAGAACTGAGAACCAGAATCTCAGAACTGGATTTTGAAAAGCATTAGCTAAACGCCCGGAGCCGATCACAGCTCATGACCATTCCGTTCAACATAGGTGTTTTGCAACTCAGCATGGAACCGGTGCGGGAAACCGTCGCCATGGCCAAGGCTTGCGAGCAGGCTGGCTTCGACACATTCTGGATTGCGGAAGCTTATCCCTGGTGGCGCAAGCATTCCTTCGAGGCGCGCTCTTCTACTGCGGTGCTGGCGGTGATCGCTGCCCAGACCAGGCGCATTCCATTGGGTTGGGGAATCATCTCTCCTTATACTCGCCATCCGGTGCAGATTGCGATGGAGGCGCGAGTTATGCAGGATCTCGCCGGAGATCGCTTCCTGCTGGGCCTTGGGGCTTCCAAGATTTTCATGAAAGAGATTGGCGAAGGTGAGGGCGAGAAAGTTGGCCCGGCTACGGTCATGCGTGAGAGCATCGAGGTCGTCAAAGGCGTGCTCCAGGGAGGTGCTTTTCAGTACGAAGGCAAAGTGTTTCAGGCCAGTGTGCCTTCCCTGAAACCGGACGCGCACACGCCGCGCGGCATTCCTCCTATTTACGTGGCGGCTACGGGGCCCGTGCTGCAGAAAATGTCAGGAGTGGTGGGCGACGGTTTGCTGACCGCCAGCATCACCACACCGGCGTTTGTGCGCTATTCGCGCAAGAATATGGAAGAAGGCGCGCGCAAGGCTGGCAAGGATCCGTCGGCGCTGGTGCTCGGCTCAGTTATCGTCGGCAGCATCGGGTGCGAGTCAGCCAAAGGCAAAGAAGGCGCGCGCGAGCAGGCGGCTATGTATCTTGCCAACAAGGTTCAAAACATCAAGGGGTCAGCCGACGTCTTGCTGGAATGTGCGGGCCTGACCTTCGACGAACTTCGGCCGATCGCCGACGCCATGGAAAGCGGTGGAAGAAGAGCCGCGGCCAGGGCAGTGACGGATGACATTCTGCGGAAAGCTTGTGCTATTGCTGGCACTCCGGAAGAATGCATCCAGCGGATTGAAGAATACCGCGATGCGGGCTGCACCCATATCATGCTGGAAATCTGGGGGGACGATCGTACCGGGCAGGCCAAACTATTTGGGGACGCAGTACTACCGCATTTCAAGCGCTAGGCTCGGCCGTTAATTCTTTGCTGTGGGACTCGTAACTACGCTTTGTGCCGCCACGATCTCACGAAACTCTTCATCGGTCAGCAGTCCGCGCTTTGCTATGGCTCGCTTCTTTACGGCGGCAAGAATGGGCGCGCGCAATTCTGTGGTGACCGCGATTCCCAAGTCCTTGCATTTCAGATCGATGCTGTCCAGCCCGCTCTTCTTTCCCAGGACGATGGTGCGCTTTGCATTGACCAGTTCCGACGAATACGGCTCGATGGCTTCAGGAATGTGGAATTGGCTGGCCACCGCGCCGCTCTCGCGCATGAAAAGATTCTCTCCGACCAGCGGCTTCCAGGCTTCAAGTGTGTAGCCCGAAGCTGTGCTGACGACTTCTGAAACATCACGCACCTTGGTCAAATCCAGAGCGACCGGTACATCGTAGAGACAGCGCAGTGCAAGAGCAATTTCTCCAATATCAGCATTGCCGGCGCGTTCACCCATGCCGTTGATCGTGCCCTGAATCCAGGACGCCCCGGCCCGCACGGCGGCCACGGCGCAAGCTGTGGCCATGCCAAAATCGTTGTGTCCGTGGTAGTGAACTGGAACGCCCGGACCAACCCACTTGCAGACTTCACGAACCAGAAGTTCGACCGCCTCGGGTCCGCAGGCACCGATGGTATCGACCACCACAATCTCACTGGCGCCGGCTTCAAGGGCAGCCAGATAGACCCTTCTCAGGAAGTCGAGGTCGGTGCGCGTCCCGTCCACTGCAAAGTATGCGACTGCAATTCCATTCTGCTTCGCGAAGCTGACTGCGTCCACGATCCGCTTGAGCACTTCCTCGCGCGAGATGCCGTAGGCCTTTAACTTGATATCGCTGGTCGGCGATTCGATCACTGACGCGCGCAGGCCCAGGCGGACCAGTTCTTCGACGTCTCCTCGGACCGCGCGGGAGAAGCCCCAGAGCTCGGCTTTCAGATTGGCCTTCTGCATCAACTCGATCGCTTCCGCGTCTTCCGGAGAAACTTTCGGGAAACCCGCTTCAATCCGGCTGATCCCGAGTTCGTCCAGTTTGCGCGCGATTTCCAGTTTCTGCTGTGATGAAAGAACGACACCGACGGTCTGTTCTCCGTCGCGCAGGGTGGTGTCATAGAAGCGGACCTTGGTACGAGGAAAGGCGGAGCGAATTTCGGGCCGTGAGTTTAGTTCGCTGACCCAGACTTTGGAGTTGGTGTTCATCCTGGAATCTCAGTCAACCACGGAGGCACGGACACACGGAGCGGCAACAAAAAGCCATTCTTTTTCCGTGACTCGGTGGCTCCGTAGTTTAGAAGCCTGCCTACTTCAGAACTTCCTGCGTTGCCATTATCACGGGCTTGTGTCCGTAGGCTTGCTCCCACGAAATCACCCGATTGCGCAAGACCCCGATTTTTTCAATCTCGCATTCCATCACGTCACCAACCCTCAGGTACCAGGCTTTCGGATCACGACTGAAAGCGGCGACACCGGAGACTGTGCCCGTGGAAACCACGTCACCTGCGCTGTAGCCCATGGGAGAATAGTGGGAGAGAATTTCGGGGACCTTCACCGACATTTTGCTGGAATGCGAACGCTGCCTGGATTCGCCGTTCACCCGCAGTTCCATGGCCAGGTTATGCGCGTCCGGAATTTCGTCGGCGGTCAGGATCCATGGCCCCAGGGGACAAAACGTATCGATCCCCTTACAGAAACTGAATACTCCCGACTTCATCTCGCGGCGTTGGATATCGCGAGCCGTAATGTCGTTGAAGATAACGTAGCCGCCCACGTAATCAGCGGCCTCTTCCGGGCTAAAGTGCTTGCCGCTTTTTTTCAAAACCACGGCGAGCTCCAGTTCGTAATCGAGTTCCTGGGTGAGGTGCTCCGGATAGATCACGGGTTCGTCGTGGCCGATGATGGCGTCCACATTCTGGAGGAACACGATCCACGGCATTACAGGATGCGAGAATCCCGCCTTGGTGGCTTCCTCATGGTGCTCGCGAAAATTGCCGGCGGTATGGAAAAATTTCTTGGGGATGATTGGCGCCTTGAGCGTAATTTCGTCGCTTGAGTAGAAGATTGGCTCACCGCGCGGTCCGGCAACGGCATCGTTTTGCAACACGTGATCAAAGGCCTTGCGCGCGGCTTCCAGGCTGGTGTCACCGCCGCCGAAAAGATCGCGCATGTTGGGTGGGACCAGGGCGTCGGCCAGGCGCTCGAAGGCGCTCTCGTTCTCGACATCGCGCAGGTACAAGGCGCAGGCGGAGTGCAAATCGACGACACGCCCGTCGGCAGTCAGCGCCCCGATGCGAGACTGCCGTACTGGGTCTTCAAAGGTGATAAGTCGCATAGCAGGCGCTCGGAATGCAGCACTAGAAGTGTATAAACCGGCAGAGGCGTTGTCTACCGACGGCGGCTGGCATCAATCTTCGCTGCGGCGGGCTGGGCTAAGATGGAAGTTGCAACGGCCTTTGATCCTCGGGGTTCGCAACAATTTGTGGGCTTGCGCATCCAATAACTGAATACCGTGGAGAATGTAATGGCAGAGAAAATCAGCAAACCGGAAAGAGAGTGGCAAAAACAATTGTCACCGGAGCAGTACTACGTGACCCGCAAGGCGGGAACCGAACCGGCGTTTACCGGAAAATACTGGAAGACGAAGGATGCAGGTACTTATGCCTGCGTCTGCTGCGGGCAGCCGCTGTTCAGTTCCGACACCAAGTTTGAGTCGGGCACGGGATGGCCGAGTTTCTGGCAACCGGTGGACGAGACCGCAGTTGTCAACCATACCGACCAGAGCCACGGCATGGTACGTACCGAGGCCCGGTGCGCGAGCTGCAACGCTCACCTGGGGCATGTTTTTGAAGACGGCCCCGCACCGACCGGCCTGCGTTACTGCATGAACTCGGCGGCGCTGGATCTGAAACCGAAGGACAATCCCAGCGACAAAAAATAAGGGCACGCGAGATGCGTGCCCGGGTGAATCTTCGCGATGAATTAGGCGCCAGCGACCGCAGCTGCCGCTTTGGGCTGCTCGGTGGCGACGGCCTTCGGCGCCTCAGCCTGCGCCGGCCTGGCCTGCGCCTGAGACTTCTCGTTCTTGTGTTCGACGGCGCGCACTTGCACGCTGCCTTTCAGAATCGCTCCATCCTCAACGCTGATGCGCTGGGTGATCACATCGCCCGTAAGCGCGCCTTCGCTGCGAATGTCCAGGCGGTCGGTGCATTGGATGTTGCCCTGCACCTTGCCCAGGATCACAACTTCGCGGGCACTGATGTTAGCGGCTACGCTGCCGTTGCGGCCGATGGTGACGCGGCTGTCCGAAAGAGTTACGGTTCCTTCGACCTTGCCGTCGATGTAGAGCGACTCAGAGCCGCTGATTTCACCCTTCACCACCAGTGAGCGTCCGATGGTGGCTTGCTCGACCGGGATGGCGACCGCCCTCGGTTGGCTGGGTTGATTCGAAAACTGCGATTTTTGAGAATCTGATGGTTGCAGCATCGGTTCCGGTGCTCCTTAAATTGTCCGCGCGACGTAGCCTTGCCGCATGCGGCGAGTGTCTGAATATTAGATAGACAGTTTCTAATCTGACTATCGCACGGGAGCGCACCGCAAAGCAGGTTACGGAAGAACCTGTCCGGGTGTCGAAGGTATCAGGGTAACCAGTACCGCGAGGAAGCTCTGCTTGGGGAGCGCTTTCGCGCTGCAATAAAGGCTCTATTTTCAATAGCGGCTTCAGCCGCTGCAGCAACGGCGGACCCTGTTAAGCCTGCAACGCCTGACCCAGTTTTTCCCACTCCGCCATTCGGCCCTGTAACTCGGCGCGTCTTTCTCCCAGCTCCTGGGTTACTCGCTGGGTCTCCTCGGCGCTGACGAAGGTCTGCAGGGCCGCCTCGCACTCTGCGATGGTATCTTCCAGGCGATTGATCTCGGCTTCGAGTTGGTGGACACGCGCTTCCATCTGCTTGCGTTTGATGGGATTCAGGCGCTTGCCGGCGGACTCGTCGGAAGGCGCCGGTGGAACATTGCCATTTGTAGGCTGCACGTGCGCCGGCGAAGAGACCGCTTTTTGCAGTTCGGCGGCACCACCTTCTTTCCGCCAACGGTAGTCCTCGTAGTTGCCCGGATAGACCTCGACCCTCCCGTCGCCTATTTCGAAGACTCGGGTGGCCAACTTGTCGATGAAATAGCGGTC
>CAZGSU010000007.1:0-36370 GCA_964528615.1 uncultured Acidobacteriaceae bacterium
CGCCCGTTGATTTTCTCCTGGCAAGCCACCGGATTGCTTCTATTCCAAAGTCTCTACACCATCGATTTGCTGGGAGCGGTCTTGAGCGGGAAGCACTTGGTCGGTGGCACCGAGTACATGTTCGACAGTGGCCTCCCCCTGTATCTCCGCCTTCTAAGTCTGTTTCACGTAGTGACGCCGCCGCTGCTGCTGTGGGCGATCTGGCGATTGGGTTATGACAAACGCGGATGGAAATATCAGACGCTCACCACCTGGGCGGTGGTGCCGATAAATTATTTCTGGCGTCCGCAATATGACGTCAATTGGGCGCGCGGACCCTTTTTTCGTGAACAACACATAGTGCCCGGATGGGCGTATTTGCTCGGTTATTTGGTAGTCGTGCCTCTGGCCGTGTACTTTCCCACGCATCTGTTGTTGCAGTGGTGGACAGCCAGGCTGCGCCGGATTGCAGAATCAGTGGCCTCTACCAACCGCAGCTAACGCGTTCTGCGTCGCCTCCAGCAAGGCCTCCGCTCCCACAGGCTTTCCCGTAGCGTTCTCCATCCATAGATCAGGCGTGACGTCGCCCATCTTTGCCATGCGTTCAAACTCGGGCCCGATCGCTCCCGCCTTCTTCATCTGCTCCTCGATCTGAAACGCAATCAAGTGGCCGATAGGATAGTCGGGCAGGTAGAGAAACGAGTCGATCATGTGCGAGTAGACGCCCAGCAGCACCACATCTTTCCTGTGAAAGACGGGAGCGTAGTACCGGTTCCATACGTCTTTTGAAATCTGCACCGTGGCATCGTTCAGTTCCTTCGGCGTGGCCTGGGGATGGTCGTACATCCAGTGCCAGACCGCCATATCCACCAGCGCGACCCCCGATATCTCATAAGTGGCCCAGAAATCGTTCAGCGTCTTTTCTGCCTGGCTTTTGGCACCGGGAGCCGGCAAGCCCAGCAATTCGAGATCGTGTCCCTGAAAGACGAAGGCCAGCGCTTCGGTGAACGCGGTATTGGGCACGCCTTTCAGCAAAGTATGGTCAACGTCGTTGAGTGAAAACGTCTGTTCGACGTTATGCCCCATTTCGTGGACCGCGATGTTGAAGCCCTTGTAATTCATGCCGCTCTTCTCCACGCGTGTCCGCAGGTGGGCTTTTTCGGCTCGCATCTCGGCGCCCATGGCGTGGCCCGAACCGCGCGCCGGATCGACCACAATATTCTGCGCGACGTATTGCGCGCGCTCCGGGGAAAAACGTAGGTTCATCAGCAGGTTGGGAATGTCCTGTTGATACGCCTGCGGCGTCGGATATTTCTTCGCCACCATTTCATCAAGTTGCGCTTCGGTGTACTGGCTACCCGGACGGAAACCGCTGTACCAGACGTCAAACGGTTCGAGCGGACGCCGCAGCCGTGATTCGATCAGCTTCGCCACCTGCGGAACCAGAGGCGACGTCAGCACCTGCTCCAGCATGGCGCGAACTCGCGCTTCCGGAATCTCGCGGTCTTCGTCGAAGCGGCGGGCGATCAACGTTGGCGCAGTCGGGGAATACGGATCGGCTTTCTTCGAAGCCAGAAATGTTTTCTGCAGCATGGCGTAACGCGTATCGGGTTCGCGCGCATTGCTGGGCTTCGCCGCGGTCAGCGTATCCGAATCTTTCGCCGCGGCCGGTGTCACCTCGTTGGTGAACGGATTCCAGTCCACCGTGGGGTTGTTGACCACGACCGCAGGAATCGTCTGCGTGACGATACGCTCCATCACCTGCTGAATCATCTGCTGCTTGGCGAGCCCGCTCGACGCGTCCGCATAGTCGGACTTGATCTCGTCGCGCAGATTCCAGTGGCTGAGCAGGCGCATTTTCGGCGGGAACAGGCGCTGCCCTTTCGAATCCAGCAGGTGATACATCCAGATGTTGTACTCCGAGATGTACTGGCCGCTCTGCGCCTCCGCCTGCGCAATGCCCAGGTTCACGTCCGCTGGAATCCGTTTAGAGAAGCCCTCCGCCAGGCGCACCTCCGCCCACTGCCGGCGAGACCACGACGGCCCATCTTTCAGACGTTCCTCAAGCGTGGTGAGGGGGAAGTTCAGCAGCACCACAAAGGCCAGCTTGTTTTTGAAAAAATCATCCGTGACGTGCGCCGAGGGATCGTAGCCGCCGATGATTTCGTCAAAGGGCAGCACCGGGCCGAGATCGAGGTCCAGTTGCTGGCGAAACTCGCGGTTCATCTCATGCATGTGCCCGCCAAGTTGTTCCAGCAGCCGCTCCAGACGATTGAACATCGTATCCAGCGTGGCCTGGTCTCCGGCAAGGTTCGAGCGTACGAAATCTTCGAACGGGCCCGCGTCGCCATCTTCCGCGCGCCAGAATTCGGCAACCTGGTGCAGACCCCGCTTGATTCGTGCTCGCTGCGAGTCCCCGTACTTGGCTGCCAGTTCGGCTTCCAGTTTTGCGGAGGAGTCTTTCACCCACGAAGGCGACACTTCAGCCACGGGCGCGGGGGTCGCGGTAGAACTCTGCATGGGTACCTCCCGGGAATAAACTTGCAGCGAAAAAACTGCCACTACAGCTACCGTGAAAACGAAACCAACGCCTGGACGCACGCTCACGCTCCTTTTCGGCTTCCCACCGCCGACCCGGGTTGCGGATACGGCAGCGAATTACTGATCTCGGAAATGTCCGTCGGGTCAAAGTCGGGAAAGGGCAACCGATTGCTCTCTCGCCATTTCTGCACCTCGAGAGCCGCACGCTCGGCCTTCTCCTTGTCGATCCCGGCGTCCCGGCCCAGGTAAAGGGTCTGGGACGGAAACGCGAAGCCGGTGCCGGCCGCATCCACAATGTCCATGATCCGCAGCAGAAGGTCTTCGCGGATGGCCAGGAACTCCTTGTCGTCGCGGGTAAGAACATAACAGAAGATCTCTATGGCGAGGGAACTGGTGTCCAACGAAACGAAGCGACTGCGGGCGCCTTCGGTTTCCACCTTGGGATGCTCGTAAAGCAGGCGCCGGACCTGCACCAGTACATACCGCATCTGGTCGGGCGAAGTCTCGTAACGCAGTGCAAGCTTGGCATTGAACAGAATTTTGTCCCGGCGGCTCAGGTTCTCCAGGTTCATCGTAGCCAGGGAACCATTGGGGATGGAAAGTTCGGTCCGCTCCGGAGTGCGAATTCTGGTTGAGCGCAGACTGATGTCCACCACCGTGCCCACGCGGTCACCAAAGCGGCAGACATCTCCGATGCGCATGACCTCATCCCCCAGGAGTGAAACTCCTCCAAAGAGGTTCTCCAGGGTTTTTTGCGCGGCGAAAGCGACCGCAATGCCGCCGATGCCTAATCCGGCGAGCGGCGTAGTCAGGTTGAAGCCGAGCGTCCCCAGTACGGTAAAAATCGCCAGCACGAAGATCGCGGCCTTGAGCACGCGTTCGCCCAGGATCATGAGCGATTCCGTACCCATCCGACCCGAGAGGGCGGCGCGTTCCCTCAAGCTCCGCATCACCTGCCGCAGAACCCGCCACAACAGCCAGTTGGCACCGATCACAACTACCACGGTTGCGATCTGCTGGTAGTGATGCCTTTGCAGCACAGGAATGCGAATGTAGGACACCAGCATGCCGTGGATGAGAACGCCCAGCACCAGCCAAAGCGGACGCACGAACGAACTCCACGCTTCCGCCACAGCATGCTGGCGATAGCGCGCCCACATGTACCAGGGGAACCTCAGAATCTGAACTGCCACCCACGCAAATAGCGCCGCGATCGGAATCGTGAGCAGGATCGCCAGCCACTGCCATAGCGGAAGTCCTAAGAACCCATTCCGTACCAGAGCGACGGGAAGATGCGTCTCTACCTGGTGTACTGCGGCTTGCTCGTAAAGCTCAGGCACCTTGGCCAGAGTCTCGGAAGAGATGAGCCAGATTTTTCCGTGATCCGGGTCGACGACGCGGGAAAGAATGAGATCGCTCTCGACGTCGCCGGAGTTCAGACTGCCCACTCGCTGCTTATCGAGCGGCACCCCCTCCTGCGGCGTGCCCTCCGCTTGATTGCTGATCCGCCGCAGGTCGCCGGAGAAAGACCGATCAATTACGACTTTCAGCTTGGAAGCAATGTCTTCCCCTTGCGTCAGGCGGCGGGCCGGGGGCATCTGCAGGTATTGTGCTGCGGTCGAATAATTTCCGGACTGCGCGGCCTGAAGAAATCCATACAACGTGCCGCTGGGAGTGGTCCGGCCGAGCGGATCGGTCACGGATCCATTTGCCGGAGTGTTCCCGCTGGCAGCCGGTAGCCCCGGCAACACCTGGTAAGCCGAAACCGGCGCACTCGTCGCCAAAACAAGCGTGAGGCAGATGAGCGGCCACAGAACTCGCTTCAAAACGCAAAACATGACCGTTGCATTGTAATGTAGGCGCCAGCGTCCTCGCATCGTCGCTGAGTCCACTGTGCCGCCAGATCGGTGGGCTCGTGCCGACATGGATTCGGCCCTTGCAAGGCGAGCGGGAAATCAGCTCTTCTTCGGCCGGTAGATGTCTGTGCTGGTGCCGAAGAACACTTCGGCGGCTTGCATAACAGTCTCGGAAAGCGTGGGATGCGGGTGAATGGTCATCGCCAGATCATTGGCGAGGGCAGCCATTTCCACCGTCAGCACACCTTCCGCAATGAGTTCTCCCGCACCAGCCCCCACGATGCCAACTCCGAGAACGCGCTCGGTCTGGGGATCGAGGATCAGCTTGGTCATGCCTTCAGTCCGGTCGAGGGTCATGGCCCGGCCCGATGCCGCCCAGGGAAATTTCGCCACCTTGATCTCGCGGCCTTCCTTTTCTGCCTGAGTTTCAGTCAGTCCGCACCACGCGATTTCAGGATCGGTGAAGACAACGGCCGGGATGGCCGCCGGCTCGAACGCAACCTTGTGTCCGGCGATGGCTTCCACCGCGGTTCTTCCCTCATGCGACGCCTTGTGCGCCAGCATGGGCTCGCCGACCACGTCGCCAATCGCGTAAATCACAGGATCAGTGGTCTGTAACTGCTTGTTCACCGGAATGAATCCGCGCGCCCCGACCTGCACCTGGGTTTTTTCCAGACCTGGAATCTCCGAATTCGGCTTGCGCCCCACCGATACCAGAACCTTGTCGAAGACTCTCTCGCGCTCCTTGACTTCAGGCCCGTCGAAGCTCACACGGATGCCATTCGCTTCTTCTTTCATGGCGGCGACGGTGGTGTTAAGCAGGATGGAATCGAAAATCTTTTCTACTCGCTTGTGCAGAGGCTGAACCAGATCCCGATCAGCGCCGGGCAGCAACCCGGGCAGCATCTCGACCACTGAAACTTTTGAGCCAAGAGCGGCGTACACCGTGCCCAACTCCAGTCCAATGTAGCCGCCACCAACCACCAGCAGGGTTCCAGGCACTTCAGTCAGTTCCAGCGCGGAGGTGGAATCCATGACTCTCGGCGTGTCGAGTTTGAGGCTGGGAATTATTGCCGGACGCGAACCAGTCGCCAGGATGATGCGATCGAATCTCAAACTCTGATCGCCACCACTCGTTTTGGAGATGCGCAGCGTGTTCGAATTCTCGAATGCCGCGCGCCCTTGAATGTATTCGACCTTGCGCTGCTTCGAAAGTATGCCCAAGCCGCCGGTAAGCTTTTTTACTACGCCTTCTTTCCATGATTGCAGGCGAGCCAGATCGATTTTAGGATCGGCGTACTCGATTCCCCAATTCCTGGCGTGGCGCGATTCATCGATCAGCTTGGCCACGTGCAGCAGGGCTTTCGAAGGAATACAGCCGCGATACAGGCAGACTCCGCCCGGATTCGCTTCCGGGTCAATCAGGGTGACTTTCATTCCCAGATCGGCCGCGAGAAACGCAGCGGCATAGCCACCCGGCCCGCCGCCCACTACTGCAATGTGCAAGTTTGAAATTTCAGTCATTCAATCGTGTGTGGGGCGGGCGCCCTCGCCCGCCGCAATTGACTTGGACTTAACTGCTCAAGACTCAGTTGGAACTTGAAAACGCAAATTCAAATGCGGCGGGCGAGGGCGCCCCACACAAACTATCCCTGCACCGACAGCAGGAACGGCTGCTCAAAAGCCTCCGCGATCCAGCGCAGGAACCGTGCAGCATCGGCGCCATCGATCAGCCGATGATCGTAGGAAAGTGAGAGCGGCAGCACCAGGCGAGGTTCGAATTTACCATTCATCCAGATCGGTTCCATGCTGGAGCGCGACAGCCCCAGAATGGCGACCTCAGGATAATTCACAATTGGCGAAAATCCGGTTCCGCCAATCCCGCCAAGATTCGTGATAGTAAAGGTCCCGCCTTCCATCTCCGCGGGCGCAAGCTTCTTGTCTTTCGCTTTGCGGGAGATCTGAGTCAGTTCCGCGGCCAGTTCGACGATATTTTTCTTGTCCACGTCGCGAATCACCGGGACCAGCAGACCGCGATCGGTGTCCACCGCAACACCGACATTGATGTATTGCTTGTAGACAATCTCTTCTTTCGCCATGTCGATGCTGGCGTTGAATTGGGGAAACACTTTCAAAGCCGAGGCGCAGACTTTCAGCGCGATCGCGGTTACCGTCATCTTGCCCCCGGCTTCCACCGCCCGGGGCGCGAAGCGCGCGCGCAGTTGCTCCAGTTCCGTGATGTCTGCCTTGTCCTGCTGGGTAACGTGCGGAATCGTGGTCCAGGCTTCCCACAGATGCTGCGCCGTCTTGCGCCGCACGCCGCGCATGGAGACGCGTTCGATCTTCCCAAACTTGGTGAAGTCCGGAAGCGGCGGTTGCGCGAAGGGACTGCCCTGCACCGGCTGAGCTGCGGTGGCAGAAGTGAGCCGGGACTTGGCGTGAATCTTGACGTCATCTTCGCTGATTCGCCCGCCGGGACCGCTGCCTTTCACTTCGTAGACGTCCACCCCGATTTCCCGTGCCAGGCGCCGGACGTGTGGCGCGGCAGGCGCGGGTGCACGCTGCTCGGTGCCTGCAACTTTGCCCAGCTGTTCGGGCATGGCAAAAACCTTGGGTGCCGGAGCCTGTGGCTGATCCGGCAGAATCACTTGCGCCTCGGTTTTCCCTTCGGCATGGATCGCCGCCTGCAGCGACAGCCGGGCCTCATGTTGTTCGGAAATGTGCTCCACCGGAGTATGAGTCAGCCTTTCCGGTTGACCAGTCGCACCACCCTCCAGGGTAAAAATCACCTGGCCCACTTTAATCTTCGTACCTTCCTTGACCTTGATCTCTTTCACCGTTCCAGTCACCGAAGAAGGCACTTCGACCACCGCCTTGTCGGTTTCCAACTCCATCACGGGCTGGCCTTCTGAGACTTTCGCTCCCGGAGAAATCATCAGCCGCACCAGGTCACCCTGATCGATGTTCTCTCCCAGTTCCGGCAGTCTGAATTCACTTGTTCCACCCCCCGAAGACTGGTGGGACGAAGACGGCGGAGCTCCAGACCGGGATGGCGACGATGCCGCCGGCCGCGATTCAGCCGGGGGCGGAGCCGCCGCTTTCGGAGCAGGCGCCTTCGATTTTTCCTTTTCTGTCGGCGCTTTCGCCGCAGCTTTCGACTCAGAGGTCTTGGCTTTTGCACCGACCCCATTCTCGACCGTGAAGATCACCTGCCCAACCTTGATCTTCTGTCCTTCCTTGACCCGAATCTCCTGGACCGTTCCGGTCACTGAAGAGGGCACCTCGAGCACCGCCTTGTCGGTTTCCAGTTCCATCACGGGCTGGCCTTCAATCACGTTGGCGCCAGGAGAAATCATCAGGCGGACAAGATCGCCCTGGTCAATGTTCTCGCCGAGTTCCGGCAGTTTGAATTCTGTCACTGAGTATTCGCTCCCAAGTTGCTGCGCTGTAGCGCCGGCGTCCCGCCGGGTGTCCGGTGGGCGTCCCGCCCACCGCCGGTTCGGGAAGGGCACGACTTAAGTCGTGCCTCTAAACCCCAAATGTGTCGCGCCTCAGCGCCTGCGGTCCGCTCTTCGTTCTAAAAGGGGCTCAACAAAAGCAAACCCCAGTAGCTGAAGCCCCGTCGCTAAGCGATTCGTACGGCACGGCTGAAGCCGTGCCCTCCCGCCGTGCCTTCCCGCGGAGGCTTCCTACAAAACCAACCGAGGCAGGGTGCCGAGGCTACATCTTATGTATTCGCCGGATTCGCCTTTTCCGGATTGATGCCGAGTTCCCTGACCGCCTTCTGCAGCACTTCAGGCTTGATCTGCTTCTCGCGCGCCAGCGCGGTCAACGTGGCTAACACAACATGCTTCGCATCCACCTCGAAGAAATCCCGCAACGCCGCCCGGCTCTCGCTGCGCCCAAATCCATCCGTACCCAGAGCCACCAGCGGACGCGCCAGCCACTGCGCAATCGATTCCGGCAGAACTTTCATGTAATCCGATGCCGCCACCAGCACTCCGGGTGCATCTTTCAGCGACTGGGTAACGAACGGCACTCGTGGCGGTTCGCCCGGATGCAGCATGTTCCAGCGCTCGCAGTCGTTGCCGTCGCGGTACAGGCTCTTGTAGCTGGTCACACTCCAGACATCGGCCGCCACTCCATATTTTTCTTCCAGAATCTGCTGCGCCTTGAGCACTTCGTACATAATCGTGCCGCTGCCGAACAGTTGCGCCCGCAGCTTCGAATCCTTCTTGTTCGATGTCCGGAAGCGGTAGAGTCCCTTCAGAATGCCGTCCTTGACGTCTTTCCCCTCCGGCATTCCCGGCATGGCCAGCGGTTCGTTGGTGACCGTCAAATAATAGAAGATGGACTCCTGGTCGACATACATCCTCTTTATACCGTCCTGAATAATGACGGCAATTTCGTACGCGAAGGCCGGATCATACGCCAGCAGGTTGGGCACTGACAGCGCCAGCACATGGCTGTGACCGTCCTGGTGCTGCAATCCCTCGCCCGCAAGAGTCGTGCGGCCCGCCGTGCCGCCCACCAGGAAGCCTCGGGTCCGCATATCCGCGGCAGCCCAGATGAAGTCGCCAATGCGCTGGAAGCCGAACATCGAGTAATAAATAAAAAATGGGATCGTGTTGATCCCGTGATTGGCGTAGGCGGTCCCGGCGGCGATAAACGAGCAGATGGAACCGGCTTCGGTGATGCCTTCCTCCAGAATCTGCCCGTCCTTGGCCTCTTTGTAATAAAGGAGGGTGTCCATATCCACCGGTTCATAGAGCTGGCCCACACTCGAATAAATTCCCACCTGCCGGAACAGCGCTTCCATGCCGAAGGTGCGCGCTTCGTCGGGAATGATAGGGACGATGAGCTTGCCGATCTCCGGATCGCGCAGCAATTTCGAGAGCAGTCGCACGAAAACCATGGTCGTCGAAACTTCGCGGCCGTCCGTGCCTTTGTAAAATTCCTCGAAGTGGGATTCCGCCACCGGCGCGATCGGCTTGGAACGCACTTTGCGCTCCGGCAAGTGACCGCCCAGCCGTTTGCGACGCTCCTGCATGTAGACAATTTCCGGACTGTCATCCGCAGGACGATAAAAAGGCGCGTCTTGCAATTCCTCATCCGGAATAGGGATCCCGAACCGAGAACGGAACATGCGCAATTCGTCTTCGTTCAGCTTTTTTTGCTGGTGAGTAATGTTCTTGCCTTCACCGGCCTCGCCCAGCCCGTAGCCCTTGATGGTTTTGGCCAGAATGACGGTCGGCGCTCCCTTGTGTTCGGTCGCAGCTTTGTAGGCGGCGTACACCTTGATGGGATCGTGCCCGCCCAGCCGCATTCGGGAGAGTTGCTCGTCGGAAAGATGCTCCACCATCTTCAGCAGCCGGGGATCGCTGCCGAACAGGTTGTGACGGAAATAGGCACCGCTCTCGACAAAATATTTTTGATACTGCCCGTCGGTGATCTCGCCCATGCGCTTGACCAGAATCCCGTCGCGATCGTTGCCGATCAGGCTGTCCCAGTCGCTGCCCCACACCACCTTGATCACATTCCACCCCGCACCGCGGAAAATTGCCTCCAGCTCCTGGATGATTTTGCCGTTGCCGCGCACCGGTCCATCCAGCCGCTGCAGGTTGCAGTTCACCACAAAAACCAGGTTGTCGAGGCGCTCGCGCGAAGCCAGCGTGATCGAGCCCAGCGATTCGGGTTCGTCCATTTCGCCATCGCCCATGAAGGCCCAGACTCGTCCGCCCCTGGCTGTTTTCAACCCGCGATTCTCCAGGTATCGAATAAACCGCGCCTGGTAGATCGCCTGAATCGGTCCCAGCCCCATACTGACGGTTGGGAACTCCCAGAAATCTGGCATGAGCCAGGGATGAGGATAGGAAGAAAGACCTCCGCCCGCTTTTAGCTCGCGGCGAAAATTTTGCAGCTTCTCTTTGGGAATCCTGCCTTCCAGATAGGCGCGGGAATACATACCCGGCGCGGCGTGTCCCTGGAAATAAACCAGGTCGCGGTCACCAGATTCCGTTTGTGCTTGCAGGAAATGATTGAAGGCCACTTCATACAGCGTGGCGGCGGACGCGAAAGTAGAAATGTGACCGCCGATCCCTTCCTGGATCTTGTTTGCGCGCACCACCATGGCGAGGGCATTCCACCGCACCAGGCTCTTGATGCGGCGCTCCATCTCCTGGCTGCCCGGAAATGGCGGCTGTTGCCGGGACGCGATCGTGTTCTGGTAAGGAGTCGTCGCGGTGAAGGGAAGATTCACTCCGGCAGCCCGCCGTGCGTGCAGCGAAAGTTGCTGCAACAACCGCCCCGCCCGCTCCGGGCCGCCCTGGGACAATACGTAGTCCAGCGAATCCAGCCACTCGCGAGTTTCTAGAACTTCTACTCCATTGGTCTGCGTCTCAGCCACGTCTGGTTTTCTCCGTAAATAAATGCAGAACCTTTTATGATAGTCAATAATCCGGAATTTTGCTGGCAGGTCGCACCGATCATCGGTTAAAAGCGACTTTTTCGAACCAGCATCCCGAATCGGCAAGGTCTATAATAGTTATGTCGCGGTGCACCCGCTCCCATGCCAATTCTTGAAACGCAACCGATGCGAACCAACTTCCATCTGAAACAAGCGAATATCTAGGGATCCGTCCCAGGAATCAAAAATAGGAGAACTTCGATGTCCAAGAAAACCGCTTCCGGCAACGGCGGCATTACCGCCCAGCCCCACTTTCACCAAAAAGCCGCGGAAATCCAGAAATACGGCACCGTCAGCCACGCCCTGCCTCTGGAACTTGAAGAACCCGTCCGCCTGGAAATGACCGAGCACCTCAACCAGCTTTTAGCCGACACCATGACCTTGCGCGATCTGTACAAGAAATCGCACTGGCAAGTGGCCGGCCCGACCTTTTACCAGCTCCATCTTTTATTCGACAAGCACTACGACGAGCAATTGGAACTGGTGGACACTATCGCCGAGCGTATTCAACTGCTGGGAGGAGTGAGCCTCGCCATGGCTCCCGACGTCGCCGAGACCACCCGGATCGAACGTCCACCTCGCGGACGCGAAGAGGTTCCGGTGCAACTCTCACGCTTGCTGGACGCCCATAAGATCATTATCGGTGAATGCCACGAACTCGCAGACCTCGCCGACAAGCTGGGCGACGATGGCACCAATGACCTGGCCGTCAGCGACGTGCTGCGCACCAACGAATTGCAGGTCTGGTTCCTGAGCGAGCATCTGGTCAACATGCCGTTGACCGAAGCTAGCGAGTAATATCTTCACGTAATCTTCAGGGGGCTGGCATCAAGTCAGCCCCAGATTTTTGCCCTCCGTGGCGCCGGCGTCCCGCCGGCTGTCCCGAGCGAGTCTCGCCCTCGGCAGGTAGGTAAATTCGTTCAGCAGCTAGTCTCCCAACATAAAGGACACCTGCGCACAGCTTCACTGCCTTTCGTTGCATCCACTGGTATGTAACAATCTTCGTTCAGGCGGAACGATTTATGGACCCGACGGGCAACACATTCACATCTGAAGACCCGCGCAAGTGGATTGGCCGGATCATCATGGCGGTGATCCTGGGAGAGGCCATCTGGAACCTGATTGTGTCGGTCATGAACAACCTGGTTGTGCCCTGGCTGGGGGACCTGTTCGGACAGTCCTCGGGGTTACCCACGTCTTTCACGCAGCGGCCCTATAACTATCCGGATTTGTTCGTTTCCATCCTGGAGTTCTGTATTGCGGCGCTGGTAGCGGCAATCATCAACTATTTCTTCCAGCGGCCAAGAGCAGTAAGAGTGAAGACAATGAAGAGCGCAGCGCCAATCGCGCCAGTCGAGCCCTTGCGGATCGTTCCTCAGGTCGCCGCACCTGGCCCCATACCCCAACCGGCACCAACCCAGTCTCTGACGCCCCAGATTCCGATACCGCAGCCTGCTACGCCTCAGCCTGCAATGACCCCGCCTGGAATGACAATGACAAAGACCGCCGTGACCCAGACCACGCCGCCAGCGCCAGTCACGAAGCCGGTTCCGGTTGCTGCGGCTCCTCCTGTCACCGTAGCCGCACCCATGCCCGCTCCACCGGTGGTCACGCCGGCACCCGTAGTACCGGCAGCCGCAGCAAAACCCGTGGCAGTCGCTCCCACAGCCCCTTCACTTCCGGCGTCGGCGGCCAAGTCTCAGCCGCCCCCGCCGCCCAAAGCCCAGCCCGCCAAGCCGACGAAAACCAAACAGGTCTACTACAACATCGTCGGGGAACCCATGCCGTCCGACGACGAATAATTTTGCGAACAATGGAGAGACGGGGGCGTCCCCGCCCGTCGGGAACGAAATTTGAGGAAGTTATCGTGCGTAAGTTCTCAGCGGTGCGTAATCGAAGACTTGGAGGCGCGGGTCGGAATCGAACCGACGTATAAAGGTTTTGCAGACCTCTCCCTTACCACTTGGGTACCGCGCCCTGTTACCGAATGGAAAAAGCCTCGCGGCCGCGAGACTCTTCCGCCGAGATTCTGGAGCGGGAGACGGGGGTCGAACCCGCGACATCGACCTTGGCAAGGTCGCGCTCTACCACTGAGCTACTCCCGCTCGGCGTACCTGATTATAAACAACCGAACAACCTTGCAGCAATGACGCCCGGTTGCACGCCACTCTACATGGATTCGTTGGCTTTCGCCGTGATCCGGTTCCGCACGTCCCAAAGTTCCTTGTAGAACAGGTGCTCCATGCGCTGGTGCAGGACTTCCACCGGCGTTCCCATGGTGCCCACAACTCCGCCGCCGATGATCCGCTGGGCCAGCTTCAGATGATGAAAGCGGAACAGGTGAACGCGCTCGTCGAAATCCAGCAGGCGCTCGGCCACATCATGCAGGCCGAAGAACTCCGCATGGCGGCGATACAGGTCGTCCACGGTGAGATCCGCCCTCTCCAACTGTCCATGGAAGGCTTCACCCAGGCGGGGACCAATGTGCAGCAGAGCCAGAAAGCCCGGCGAATCCAGACCGCTGCCGTGTCCGAGCCCGGCGCGAATCAGGTGATAGTCGTGCGGTGTGATGGTCTCCAGAACGTGCAGCATGGAGATAGGAAATTCCAGCATGTGATTGCCGCGGCGCAGGAGCTGAGCGGCGTTGGGGAAATTTCCGCCGACAATCAGCCCCCGGGCACGATCCAGTTCCCAGGCCACGCCCTTCAGCAGCAGCTCGGAAGCCTGATGCACCACCTGGAAGGTCATTTCATCGGGATGAAGAAATTCTTCCGGCTTCTTCTGCAGCGACAGCAGTTCGTCGGTGCGCAGGTAGCGCTCGTAATCCGACGCTCCTTTGCCCGGCAGAATCGGTTTTCGCAGATCATCCATGGAGTTTGACTGTGTGGGGACGGGTCTCTGACCCGTCCAGGCCGAGCACAGCTGGGCAGTTCTTCTTCGACCCTGCGGCACGGCTGAAGCCGTGCCTTCCCGAACCCTTTCCAGCCTTGCTAGCCCGAGTGCCCGCTCCACTGCGGATCTTTCTCCGGAGCCACGATCTCGCCATCGCGCATGTGGATCATGCGATCGCCATAGCTGGCCGCTTCCGGGTTGTGCGTGATCATCAACACCGTCTGGCCCAGTTCCTGGTTGGAATGCCGCAGCATGGCCAGCACGATCGCGGAGTTCTTCGAGTCCAGGTTGCCGGTTGGTTCGTCCGCCAGAACGATTGCTGGCTTGTTGATCAAAGCCCGCGCCAGTGCTACCCTCTGCTGCTCCCCGCCGGAAAGCTCGGATGGCCGATGCGGCAAACGTTGCTCCAGTCCCAGCAGGCCCACAATCCGGTCAAAGTAGGCGGCATCCCGCGCCCCATTCGTGCCCGCGATGTCCAGCGCGATATCAATGTTGGAGCGGGCACTCAGGGTGGGCAGCAGATTAAACTTCTGGAAAACAAATCCGATCTTGCGCTTGCGCAGCCGGGTGCGCTCGGCGTCGGTAAGTTGCGCGAAGTCATCTCCGTCGATCACGACATGACCGGAGTCCGCCCGCGTGAGTCCGCCCAGAAGGTAGAAAAGCGTGGACTTGCCGCTGCCCGAAGGGCCAACCACGCTTACAAACTCTCCCTTTTGCACACTGAAAGAGATTCCCCGAAGGGCAGGGACGTCAATCTTGCCCACACGGTAGGTCTTGCGCAGCTCCACGGCTTCGATGAACGCAGGCATCCAGCTCTTCGATATTACACGAAGAGACAATGAGTCTGGCCAGGCGTCATCCCGAGCAACCCTGGTTCGCGCGAAACGGTCCGCGCGAAACGCGAGTTTCATACAGCTTTTCGAGCGCCGGCATCTTGCCCTCACACGGGGGACATCCCGGCAATGAATCGATGTAGCGACGGGCGTCCGACCCAAACGCTCAATAGAAGATAACTCCCGCGCGCCGCCCGCGCTCAGGCAACGCGTTGTGTCATCTGGGCTCCTCCTGCGCCCAGCACCGTGAGAAATGACGCCAGCCATGCCGGATGCGCGGGCCACGCGGGCGCAGTCACCAGGTTGCCGTCGACGCAGGCTTTGTCCATGGGTACTTCAACGTAGGTGCCGCCCGCAGCTGACACGTCCGGCGCGACTGCCGGGTAGCAACTGCAGCGGCGTCCTTCAAGCACGCCGGCGGCAGCCAGCAACTGGGCGGCGTGGCAGATCGCGGCCACAGGTTTTCGCGCCTGGAAGAAATGTCTCACCAGCTCAAGCACCCTGGGATTGAGCCGGAGATATTCCGGCGACCGGCCGCCGGGAATGACCAGAGCGTCATAAGTATCGGGTTTCACGTCGGCGAAGGTGGCGTTCAGCATGAAGTTATGACCACGCTTTTCGCTGTAGGTCTGGTCGCCTTCGAAGTCATGGATCGCGGTGCGCACGAATTCCCCGGCTTTCTTCTCCGGACAAACCGCGTGCACCGTGTGTCCCGCCATCTGCAATGCCTGGTAAGGAACCATTACTTCGTAGTCCTCGACGTAGTCGCCTGCCAAAAGAAGAATTCGCTTGGAAGCCATATTGTCCTCTACTGATTATTCTGCCAGATCGAAAGAAGGCGTGCGGGTCACGCGAAAGAAAGGGCCGCGTCCGCCGCGGCCCTGCTTTCTACTGACAAGATGTACTGGCCGAGCAACCCGCCAGGCGCGGAAACATCCGCCCTAGTGCTTGTCATGATCATGATCGTGATCGTGATC
Source organism: uncultured Acidobacteriaceae bacterium (assembly GCA_964528615.1). GTDB lineage: Bacteria > Acidobacteriota > Terriglobia > Terriglobales > Acidobacteriaceae > JAIQFF01. The sequence continues at coordinate 15,545 of CAZGSU010000007.1, forward strand.
ATCGTGATGGCTGTGCCGCCAGTTCCAGTATGCCTTCTGCTGGTCGTGGTCCAGCCTGCGAAAGTCCCGATTGTCCCGATGATTTTCGACTACCCACTGATGGTAGTAGACGTTTTCGTGATTGTCCCAGCGGTGATAGTCGTTGTAGTAAGGGTCGTACACCCGGTAGCCTCGGGTCGTACAGCCTGTAGTTGCGGCTGGGACGAGAAAGGCTGCGGCCAGCAGGAGTGAGCTCAGATAACGGTATCTACGGTGCATGACAGTCATGCCTCCTTCTTCATTGCACTTCTGATTCGAAGCTTGGGTGCTGTGGGGAAGCTTTGAGTTGCCTCACTACAGTCACAAGGATTGCTCCGGTTGTGTGCCTTGACCTGTTGAGTTCCCTGGGTGCCCGTTCCTGAATTGTTCGTACCCTCATGATTCGGGAACAGTTAGGTCGCGATGCCTCGCCCGCCTTGCCCCACCTCGTGTCGCCCGCGTATGATGCAGCGTTTATGACTCCGAAACCTTCTCCTCGTCCAGCCAACCTGCGCGAGAAGTCCCAATTGATGTCAGCCTCCGAAATCGAGCGCACCCTGGTTCGGCTGGTGCACGAAATCATCGAGAAAAACAATGGCGCCGACGATCTCGGACTGGTGGGCATTCGCCGGCGCGGGGTGCCGCTGGCGCAACGCCTGGGGCAGATGATTGCACGCATCGAAAAAACTCCGGTACCGGTCGGCACTCTGGACATCACTTTGTATCGCGACGACCTCTCCACCCTGGGCTCGAAGCCCGTGGTGCAGAAAACCGAAATCGGATTTTCGATCGCCGGCAAGAACATCATTCTGGTCGACGACGTTCTCTATACTGGCCGCACCATTCGCGCCGCTCTGGATGCCCTGTTCCGCGAGGGACGTCCAAAGCAGGTGCAACTCTGCGTGCTGATCGATCGCGGTCACCGCGAATTGCCGATCGAGGCCGCCTTCATCGGACGCAAGGTGCAGACCAGTGATCGCGAAATTATCGAAGTCAAGCTGCGCGAAGTAGATGATCTGGAGAAAGTTCTGTTAGTCGAGCGGCAGGACTGATCGCAAATCGGACAATGGCTCGAACGGCTCGTCCATGCGCTCATCGTTTATGCGCTGGTCGCTTGTACGCGGGTCGTTCACGCGCTAGTCCTCCATGCTGCAACCCGTGCAAACCATGAACAAAGCTGCGCGCGGCTCCCTGCTGGGCACCGAACATCTCGGAGCGGAGGAGATTCTGGGCCTGCTCAAGCTGGCCCGGCGCATGAATCCCCTCAAGCCCCGCGCTTTGCTGCGAGACAAGCGTGTGCTGCTTCTCTTCTACGAAGCTTCCACGCGCACCCGCAGTTCCTTTGAAATTGCCGCGAAATCCCTGGGCGCGATGACCACGCTGGTCCTCTCCAGCGGTTCGAGCGTCGAAAAAGGCGAGTCCCTGCTGGACACGGGCTACACGCTGCGCGCGGTGGGCGCGGACGTCATCGTCATCCGCCATCCTCAGGCCGGCGCGGCGGCACTGATGGCGAAATATCTGGATATCCCGGTCATCAACGCAGGCGATGGTATGCACGAGCATCCCACGCAAGCCTTGCTAGATGCCTACACCATCCTGCGCCACAAGAAAACGCTGAAGGGCCTACAGGTGGCCATCGTGGGCGACATCTATCACAGCCGGGTGGCACGCTCCGCCATCCACCTGCTCAGCAAGTTTGCGGCGCGCATCACGCTGTGTGGGCCGCCTGAGTTCCTGCCGGAAGCGGCTACGAGCCTGGCTCCAGGTCTGCACATCACCCGCACCGTGGAAGAAGCTGTTCACGGCGCCGACGTAGTCATGACCCTGCGGGTGCAGAAGGAGCGCCTGGCCGGCACCAGGATCAGCTTGCAGGACTACATTGCCCGGTATCAAATGACCATGCCCCGGCTGAAGCTGGCCAAAAAAGACGCCATGCTGATGCATCCCGGTCCCATCATCCGCGGTCTGGAGCTGACCTGGGAAGTAGCCGACTGCCCGCAATCCGCCATCGTCGAGGAGGTCCGCAACGGAGTGCCGGTGCGCATGGCAATCCTGGCCAAGGCGCTGGGGAGGGCAAGATGAAACTGTTTTCACCACTGAGACACAGAGGCACAGAGAAATCCTTTTGGGGGTTCGCCCGGTTCGTTTGTTTCTCCTTGGCTCTGTGACTCCGTGGTAAAGAATTTCGGTCAAGAAGGCGATTTGAATTCAAAAAGAGAAAATCACAGCCTGCTGATCAAAGGCGGCCGTCTCATCGACCCGGCCGCCAAGATCGATGCGCCAATGGACATCCTGCTGCGCGATGGACAGGTGTCTGAGGTCGCGCCGCCGGGCAAGACACGGGGGACGACGCAAGACAAATTCGACGCCCGCGGCCTGATCGTCGCACCCGGCTTCATTGATCTGCATGTCCATTTGCGCGAGCCCGGCCAGGGCTACAAGGAAACCATCGCCACGGGCACCGCGGCGGCCGCAGCCGGAGGTTTCACATCGGTCTGTTGCATGCCCAATACGCAGCCCGTCGTCGACTCGCCGGACTGGGTAACCTGGATTCAGCAGCCCGAGCGTGGTGCGGTGGTCAACGTCTTCCCCATCGCGGCTGCGACTCATGCCAGCAAAGGCGCGGTGCTTACGGACTTTCGCGGCCTGCAGCGCGCCGGGGCCGTGGGCGTCACCGACGATGGCAAGCCTATCCTCAATGACACAGTGATGCGCGAGACGCTCCGCTTGTCGTCAGAGATAAATCTTTGCGTGATTCAGCACGCGGAAGACACGCGCATGACTGAACGCTGCTCCATGAACGACGGCCCAACTTCGTTTCGTCTCGGCCTGCGCGGCATGAAGGCAGCCGCCGAAGCCTCGATCGTGGAACGTGATGTGCAACTGGCGCAGCAGTTCACCGGCGCTCGCCTGCACGTAGCCCATCTCTCCACGGCCGATGCGCTGAAGGCCGTCCGCCGCGGCAAACGCAGCAAGTCACGGGTGACTTGTGAGGTGACGCCGCACCATTTCGCGCTCACCGATCAGGATGTCGGCGAGTTCGACACCAACTTCAAGATGAACCCGCCGCTGCGCTCGGCTGAGGACCGCGAAGCCATGGTGGTGGCACTGGCCGATGGAACCGTCGACGCCATTGCCACCGATCACGCTCCCCACGCGCTCCATGAAAAAATCATCGAGTTCGAGCGCGCCGCTTTCGGGATCACGGGATTGGAGACCGCACTCGGCCTAGCTGTGACCTGCCTGCATCGTGATCACAAGATCCCACTCGGCAGAATTGTTGAACTCTTCACGGCGGGCCCGGCGCGGGTGTTCAGCCTCAGAGGCCGCGGCACCCTTGCCCGCGGCAGTCAGGCTGACGTCACTATCTTCGATCCCAAAAAGCGCTGGACGTTCGAAGCCGCGAAATCCCACTCCAGATCGCAGAACACTCCATTTGACGGATGGCAACTGACTGGCAAAGTAATCGCGACCATCGTGGGCGGAAGGATCGCCTATCGAACCGATTGAATCACCAATGCCCATGTAGCGACGGGCGTCCCGCCCGTCCAAACCGAGCGAAGCTCGCCAGCCACACTCAAATGAGGTGGTACCCTCTGAATCCTCTCACTTACGATCGCGACGGAGAGATGGAAACCTGTTTCGCTGAGAGCCATGCCGCGGCAGTCAAACATAGTGTAATCACCATTGAGAACGCGATGGGTAGGATAAAGAGGTATCTCCAGCTCACAACCGTGATGGCGGCAAAGCAAAGAGCGAAAGCCCACGCAGTGCCGCGCATGAGCGCCAGAGTCGCTGCCGGAAGGCTGCTCAGCTGCCATGCCAATATCGCCGCGAACAGATAGAACACGCCAACAGAGAATCCGGCCGCCTCAAAGAGATCCCAATAGGTGCGGTCAGACCCCTGCACGTCAAAGTGAATTGACCGCATTGAGCCGAGGAGGGCATCAACTCCCCATTTGGGATCAGACTGGCGAAAGCCGAGTGTATGTCCTGCCGCGAAAAGCAGCAGAAGAACAGCAGCGACTCGATAAAACGTGGATGCTTTCATTCTTGCCTCCAGAGATCACGGCGGCGGCACTATCCTGCCGCATGGGTTCAAACGGTACCACTACCATCGACTCTCGTCGCTTGGCAGGATCTCAGCGCTCAAAGTAATATCGGAGTGTCAGTCCAAAGAACCATGACCTCAAAATCACCAGCAGGAACTGTAACTCTGGGCGGCGAACTAACCGTCCATCGCCTGGGCTATGGAGCCATGCGTCTCACCGGGCCGGGAATCTGGGGACCGCCAAACGATCGTGCCCGCGCGCTCGCCGTCTTGCGCCGGGCGGTCGAACTGGGCGTGAATTTTATCGACACCGCTGATTCTTACGGCCCCAATGTCAGCGAAGAGCTGATCGCCGAAGCGCTGTCGCCCTACCCCAGGGATCTGGTGATCGCGACCAAGGGAGGCTGGGTTCGCACCGGCCCCGGCTTCTGGTCGCACAATGCAACCCCGGAACATTTGCGCAAAGCAGTGGAGGGCAGCTTGAAGAGGCTGCGTCTGGATCGCATCGACCTCTATCAACTGCATATTCCCGATCCGATTGTTCCTCTGGAGGCCTCGGTGGGAACATTGGCGGAGTTGCGCGCTGAGGGGAAGATTCGCCTGATCGGCCTGTCCAATGTCACCCGGGAGCACATCGAGCGGGCTCGCAAAATTGTGCCCATCGTCTCCGTGCAGAACCGTTACAGCTTCGCCGATCGCGAATGGGACTATGTCGTGGACTATTGCACGCAGAACGGAATCGTCTTTATCCCCTGGTTCCCGCTGGGAGCAGGCCAGGCGGCAAAGGAAACAGTCCAGCGCATCGCCGGCGCGCATGGCGCCAAGCCCTTGCAGGTCGCGCTGGCATGGCTGCTGCAGCGCTCTCCCCTGATGCTACCGATTCCCGGAACGTCCTCACTCGAACATCTGGAGGAAAACATGCTCGCCGCGTCGCTGCGGCTGAGCGAGCAGGAGTTTAAAGAACTGGCAGGAGTTCCGGAGCTGACGTTCTCCAGATAAAAGCGGCCACGGATTCAACGGATTTTCACGGATCTGAGCGAACTCTCAAATGGATCCGTGTTCATCCGCGCCAATCCGTAGCCACAGATTTTTCCTTCCCTGTTACTTCGGCTGAGGCACGATCCGCAAATACGGCTTGGGCGACTTCCAGCCGCCGGGGTACTTCTGCTTGGCTTCATCGTTCGACACTGCCGGCAGAATAATGACATCGTCACCCGGCTTCCAGTTCACCGGCGTGGCTACTTTATGTTTGGCGGTGAGCTGCATGGAATCGAGGACGCGCAGGACCTCGTCAAAGTTGCGGCCGGTGCTCATCGGATAGCTGAGCTGGAGCTTGATCTTCTTGTCCGGCCCAACCACGAATACTGTGCGCACGGTGGCATTGTCTGCCGCAGTCCGGCCTGCGCAGCTCTCCCCCGCCTCAGCCGGCAGCATGCCGTAGAGCTTGGCGATTTTGAGCTGCGGGTCGCCGATCATCGGGTAGTTCACCTTGTGGCCCTGAGTTTCTTCGATGTCAGCGGCCCATCTGCCGTGATCGCTTACCGGATCCACGCTCAGTCCGATAATCTTCGTGTTGCGCTTGGCGAACTCGGGCTGCAGCCCCGCCATGTAGCCCAGCTCGGTAGTGCACACCGGGGTAAAGTCCTTGGGATGCGAAAACAGGATGGCCCAGCCATCGCCGATCCATTCGTGAAAGTGGATCGTGCCTTGCGTGGTTTCGGCTGTGAAATCTGGAGCGACATCATTGATGCGAGGAACGGAACTGGCTGGAGTTACGGTGGCAGTACTCATGGTTGTTCTCCTCAATAATTTGAGATCATCGGGCAAGCTTCCGGGTTAACGGGTCCGGTCCGCTGCGGCTTTCCAATCAAGATGAGAAACCAGATCAAAAAACGAAACCCACCCGATTTTGGCCGGGTGGGTGTCTGGAAAACTGTCCGCGCTACCCACACCCCGGCATCCGTGTACAACAACACAGGACCACCGGCTTGGGGCTTAGCCGCATCATCGTTAGGATACGCGGCGGCTGAAATTGAGTCAAACTCCGCCCACTCATCGTTCCGGCCCGCACACCGGTGACCCGCGGGCGACTGGCGGTACAATAAATTGCCATGAGTAACCAGCTCCGCAGCTTTTCCTTTGCACAGTTCGACGTCTTCACTTCACGTCCCTTCGAAGGCAATTCTCTGGCCGTGTATCCCGACGCGCGAGGACTCGATGACGCGCAGATGCAAGCCATCGCGCGCGAGATGAATCTTTCGGAAACCACGTTCACCTTCCCCCGCGATGCGGCCATCGAACGGGAGCGTGGCGTGCGCGTCCGGATTTTTACTGTGCAGGAAGAGTTGCCCTTTGCCGGCCATCCAACGCTGGGCACCGCTTTCCAGTTGCGGGGTTTGACCGGAGCCCGCGAGGTCGTTCTTGAGCTTAACGTGGGCAAGGTTCCAATCCGCTTTGAAGAAAAGTCGGGACAGCCCGTCTTCGGCGAAATGACCCAGGCAGATCCCAAATTCGGTCTCATACACGATCGCGAAACCGTGGTGCGGGCGGCCAGTCTGCGCGACGGCGACATCGACCCCTCGCTGCCCATCCAGACCATTTCCACTGGACTTTCATTCACCATAGTTCCTCTGCGCGGACTGGATGTCATTCGCCGCCTGCAAGTGGATCTCACCACCGCGGGCGAGTATCTGCGGCGCTCCGGCGACAGCAAGTTTTTCTATTTCGTTACCCGGGAGACAGTCGATCCCGCGGCCCGCCTGCACGCCCGCATGTTGTTCTACAACGGGGAGGATCCTGCCACCGGCTCCGCCGCCGGTTGCGCCGCTGCATGGATGGTGGCCAACGGCGTGGCCCAGGCGGACGAACGCGTGCGCATCGAGCAGGGAGTCGAGATGCTGCGGCCCAGCCGCATTTTTGTCCGCGCTTCACGCCAGGATGACAGAGTGGTTAATGTTCGCGTGGGAGGGAATGCTGTGGAAGTCCTTCGCGGTGAACTTTTCTTCTGAGTCCCGGCGGAGGATCGCGCCCAAAACACACAACCATGCACAAGCCGGAGTTTTTTTCAATGGGGCTAATTTGCCATTGGCATCGGCGTCACTTTACATCCGCTGCTTCTACCTTTAGGATTTTGTCTCGCTCTGAATTCTCCTTATAGGAAAAAACATTTGCCGGACTGGTTTGGCGTTTGCCATTCCAGGCCGCCATCCGGAAGCAGGAATGAAGCCGAAACGAACCATTTTGTGTGTAGACGATAACGATCAGTCTCTCTCCATCCGCAAAGTGATGCTCGAAACCCGTGGCTACCGCGTGATCGCTTGCAGCAGCGGGGAAGAAGCCCTGGAACGGTTTAAGCGAGGCGGCGTGGACCTGGTGCTCACCGACCTGGTCATGCCTGGCGTGGACGGAGGCAAACTCATCGAGGCCATCAAGACCATCTCGCCGCAAACTCCTGCGATTCTGCTTTCGGGGAAAGTCAGAATCTACGATCGCGATACCCAGGCCGACGTCTTTCTGCCCAAAGGAATGTACGCACCCGTGGAATTATTGGAACGCATCCGTTTATTGCTGGTCCGAAAGCGTGGCCCCAAGCGTGCGCAGTCACAACCGCAAACCGCCGGCCGCATGGGCGCCGCCTGACCCACCGCTTCTTCGAACTCTCCGAGCTACACAAACCCAATGTTCGACAACACGTGTCCAAGGGTCATGGTAAGTCCCGGCAAACCTCGCGTCCTCGCTCCCCTGCGCAGGCCCGTTAGGTTACACTAGGAAACTTTCATTTAGTCTTAGTGAATTACTTTTAGGAGGATGAGACATGCCCGAAGCCACCGTCAGTGGCGCCGATTTCAAAAAGCAGTTGCGCGAAGGCACCCCAAAGATGGGCCTGTTCCTGAACGCGCACAGCCCGACCGTCGCCGAACAACTGGCCCACAGTGGATATGACTGGTTGCTGGTCGATACCCAGCACGGCCCTATGGGCTACGAGAAACTTTCCGCCATGCTTTCCGGAATTTCGAACGGCGGCGCCAAATCCATGGTCCGCGTTGGCGGTTACGACGATCGCCCCGGAATCCAGCAAGCTCTCGACATGGGCGCGGACGGAGTTCTGGTCCCCTATATCAACACCGCTGAAGAAGCGCGCCAGGCGATCAGCTGTACCAAGTACCCCACCACCGGCACCCGCTCGGTCTATTTCCCGCAGCGCAGCATGAACAAAGCCGGACTGCTGGGATACGCCGGCAATTACAACAACAATGGCATCGTAGCTTTGCAGGTGGAGACTGCGTCGTGCATCGACAACATCGCCGAGATCGCGACCGTGCCCGGCGTCGACATCCTGTTCCTCGGCCAGAACGACCTCTGCATGTCAAGGGGCCTCTACGAAAAATACGAGTTTCCGCACATGTACACTTCGCCGGAGCTGGGCGCGGCTACGCAAAAGCTCGCCGACAATGCGCGCAAAAATAATCTTATTCTGGGAATCTTTCTGTTCGGTACAGCTCGCGTGGGCGAGTTCCTGGAAAAGGGCTTCACCTTCATCAGCGTCGGCAACGACCTGCACCACGTCCTGACCCAGGCTGGCGCCTACGTCAACGACATGGAAAACATCTCGAAAGAAAAAGGCAAGAACTGGAAGCGCCGCCCCACCGCGCTGTTTTAGGACACTATTGGCTGTGTGGCGCGGGCGCCCCGCCCGCGTGACCGCCTGTGGCGCATCGGAAGCGTCGGAATATCGAAGCCTTAATGGGGAAACGCGCCTGAACGGTCAGGCTTACTTCCGAGCTTGCCGGCTAGGCCCACCCACGCGGGCGGAGGCGCCCGCGCCACACAATCTCACGAGATCATCACGACGCCGGAACCTCAATCCCCATCTCTTTGCCAAGGCTCAACTGCTGTGTCTGAAATTCCGTAAGCGCCTTTTCCAGCTTATCCGCCGTGCCGGCGATCGCCGCACTCTCGCCCTTGGTCCGCCCAAGTTGCTGGTCCAGCGCCTTTCTCTGTTTTGCCACTTCGGAATCCGCCTTCTCCAGTTTCTTGGTCAGTTCCTTCAATCCGGATTTCTGCGACTTTGAAAAGCTCTTCACAAAATACTTGTTGCCACCCTGCGCATCTTCCAAAGCGTCCTTCAGCGCAGTAGTCTGCCGGGAGAAGTCGGCCGTACGATCCGCCTTCGCCGCCAATTGCAGGAGTTCCTGGGCCTGTTTCCGCGCCGCCGCCGTGCTCTTCGCCAGCGTCTGGAACTGGGAGACCTGGTCCGGCGTGGCTTGAACTGCCAGCGCATGATTGAAATCCTGCAGACTCGAATCGGTGCTCCCGCCAGTCCCGGTACTGCGCGGCGCGCCACCTCGGCCGCCTCCGTGCCCTCCGTGCTGGGCCAGCAGTTCGTGCGAACAAACCAGCAAAACGATTCCCAGCGCCACTACTCCTACTCGGTTCACGCGCACCCCTTCACGACCATACAAATAATCTTCTATTTTATGAAATGAGAGCTTGCCCGCAATGTAAAGACACAGTCAAGTCTGGCAAACATTTGTAAAGCTTAACCGCACATCTCCAAGAAAAAGCCACGCTCATTTTCAGGCGTGGCCTTCTTCGAACTGAATTCCAAACACCAGCGGGTCTAGAATAAATTCCACAGGAACTGGTTGTAAACGTCGTGGTGATACTGCACTTCGGGGGCTTTGACGAACGTCCCCAGCAAGCGCGGACAGCGGTCAGCCGCAGCTTTCTTCAGCTCCAGGTACCGCGCTTTCACATCCTCGCCAAAGAGTTCGGTCGTCCACTCCGCTTTAGCAAAATTGGCCATCGCGTCGTAGATGTTGTCCGGCAGGTAACGCTCGGCCTGGCGGAGGTTCTTGATTTTCGCTGTATCCCCATCGATCCCAGTCTTGAAGATCGAGAGCATCACCATGTAGGGATTCGCGTCCGGAGCCACCGAGCGCACCTCCACCCGCATGCTCTTCTCGTTGCCGATCGGAATGCGAATCATCGACCCGCGATCCACTGCCGACGCCTTGAGCTGGTTCGGCGCTTCGAAATGCGGATCCAGCCGCCGGTAGGCGTTCACACTCGGATTCAGCAGCAGACAGATGTCATTGCCGTGCGTAAGAACGCGGTCCACAAACGACCAGCCCAGCTTGCTCAGCTTTTCCTCACCCTTGGGGTCCCAGAACAGATTCTTGCCGCCCTTGCTGATGGACACGTTGGTGTGCATGCCGCTGCCATTCACGCCCACCACCGGTTTCGGCAGGAAGCTCGCAGTCAGGCCCATGTTGGTAGCAACCTGCCGGCACACCAGCTTGTAGATCTGGATCTGGTCGGCCGCAGCCACCACTTCTCCGTATCCATAATTGATTTCAAACTGCGAGGGCGCCACTTCCGGATGGTCTTTCTCATTCTGGAAGCCCATAGCACGCTGCACTTCTGCGGTGGTGTCGATAAACGTGCGTAGCAGATCCCCAGGCAGCGAGTGGTAATAACCGCCGGTGTTGACGTATTCGAACTTTCCCGTCTCGTGATAACGCCGCTCGGCGTCCGGTCCTTTAAACAGGAAGCCTTCAATTTCGTTGGCGGCGTTGAGCGTGTAGCCATCCTCCTTGTGGAGTTTGTCGGCATACAGCTTCAGAATGCCGCGAATGTCGGCGCCGTAAGGCGTGCCCCCCTTGTCGATGACGTCGCCGAACACCAGCACTTTGCCCGAACCGAAATAGTCCGCCGGGGCCCAGTAAAACGCGGCCCAGTCGATTCCAAGCCGCAGATCGCTCTCCCGCTGTGCGGTGAACCCGCGAATCGAAGAGCCGTCAAACGTAAGATTGTCCCAGCTCTTGATGAGGAACTTCTTGTCATAGTCCAGCATGTGCAAACGGCCTTCGAGATCGCTGAAGAGCACGGTCACTGCCTTGATGTGCTTTTCGTCGGTCAGGTACTTGAGCCGTTCTTCCTGGATCTTGTGCATGGCAACGCGGTTCTTGCGCTGCTCTTTCGCCTTCAGATTCAGCTGTTCCAGTTGGTCATACGAGAGTGCCAGAAAGCTGCGCAGATCGTTCGACATGAATCTCCTTAAAGAGGTGTTTAGAACTCAGACATAAAAAGTGGGGGTGCGACGGCTGGTTCTCGACTGGTAGGATATCGCGAAGCCCGCTCCCAGTCTTATTAAAAAACCTTATAAGCCATATTTAAGGGATTTATTTAGGACGGCCCTGGCAGTGTGGCGCGGGCGCCCCCGCCCGCGAGTCGGCCGGCAGCGACACAACTGATTGTTGGGAGAAGGTAGGGGAGCGCCCCTATCAATCCACCGGCAGCATGTAACCGCGCGTCCCACCCAATCGCCCACCAAAGAACTGGGCATCGAGCATAGCCATATCCCAGGTAATCCATGAAGCCGGGGTTAGTCGTATCGTGACGTCATCGAAAGATGCAAACACCGGCCCGACGTGCGGATCGGACATCGCCTCTGCACTCAGATATCGGCTGTGTATGCGCCGGTTTATTTCCCGGGACTGCTCCCCTGAAATCACTTCCACCTTTCCGGAAGCAGTGACGCCACGCTCTGTCCCAGGTTTTCGCGAGTCCACCATCAGCGAAGCCTTCGGCCGCGCCGTCACATTTCGGGCCTTTTGCGTTTTCGACGAGGTCGCGACGAACAAACTGCCCGACTCGAACAGGTACCAGACGGCAGTCAGATGGATGCTCCCATCCGGATTCTCGGTTCCGAGGGTTGCGATGTACCGCCCGTGCAGCAATTCCTGTAGCTTCGGGTCCAGTGTTTGAGTCGGCATTTTTGCTCCTCATCCATCTACTTTCAAGGCTACTCTCAAGGGTGCCACGTCCAAGCTCCGCTTGGGCGGGGGTTCCGCTTGCCCATCCTATAAAGCTGGTCTAAAGCTCGTCATCTAACGCTTGACATCACGAGTTCGTCTCTAAGCTTGTCATCCCGACCGGAGTGCAGCGAAGCAAGCAAAGTGGAGGGACCTGCTGTGAGCGAACCCCGAGTGAAAACGAAGACGAGTCGAACAGGGACCTGGTTTCGCGCCTGCACTCTCTGCAACACCCCGCTCAAGCAGAGCTTTGGGCGGGGCACCCTTGGGTCGAGCATTCTAATAAAGTATCGACGGAAGATAAGCCCCGACGGGGTCGTGGTAGAAGCCGGTGGTCATGAGGGTCATCGGCTGCACCACGCGAAGGCCATTCTCCAGGCACCATCGGAACAGACCCGCGTTTCGCGTCGGGACGAGAATGCCCGGCCCCAGGAACGCACCGGCGTTTGCGATCAGTGCCTGAACATCCGCGTTCGTCTCGCCCACCGTGTGTCCGAAAAATCCAATCGAAGTGGCATAAGCGACGATTCTGCCACCTCGCTCGGCGACAACTGCCGTCCCTTGCTCAATCGCGTCGCGCAGCTCGCCACTGCGATCGTGACCATGCACCGACCGACAAAGCCGGTTGCACTCCTCCAGATCCGACAAGCGCGCGGGACGCACACTGTAACCCGGAGTCGCCAACTTGATTGCCTGCCCTTGCATCGTGGATATCGGCTCGCGCGTATCAAATCCAAGCTTGGTGTAGAGAGAAAGCGACCGGTTGTGAAAAGCCGCCTGCAACAGGCGGGCACCCTGGAAGCCACGTTCCGCAGAGCGCGCCAGCACCTCTTCCATGAGCGCCCGTCCGACGCCCTTATTCTGAATCTCGGGATCGATGGTAATCGGCCCAACACCCGCAATCGGAGAACGTTCGTCAAGACAGTTGCTGCCCAGTATCTGCCCACCCGACTCCGCAACCACGCAATAGAAACCGGGATGACTGAACATCATTGAAAGGACGCCGATCGCCACCTCAACCGACGGAAAATCGGGCGGGAAGCCGTGGTCGGTCGAAATCTTCGTGAAAGCGTCATAGCAGATCCGGCCACAGACCGGGGAGTCCTCTGGCCTGGCTTTGCGGACTGCTATGGGTGAACTGTCAAACACGGGTTGGCGCAACGTTGCCACTAACATCTCCCCCAGAGCGGACGCGGAAGTGTATCGCAGAAAGAGGCCGATGTTCCAGACGTGGGCCTCGCATCTGGGACCAACTCCCTCCGAGGGTGCCCGTCCAAGCTCCGCTTGGGCGGTTTTTTTTGACTACCCGAGGATCGCGTGCGTGATGCCCTGCCACCAGGCGGGATTGCTTCGCCACATGTACATTGCGAGGCTTTGGCCGGCGATCAACAACGGCAGCGCATCGAGATACACCTTATGGACGCGCCGATCTACCAGCAGGTCGCGCACAACGCCGAGAACAATCAGCAGGTCCACGCAGGGAAAGAAGAGATTATTGTTAAACAGGTAGTCAAAGCGGCCAAAGGCCGCGTCCATGAGCCCACAGGTGGCGATGAAGATCAGCCGGCGATGCAGCTCAGGTCTCGTGCGCCAATAGATGGCCAGCGCAATGCACACGCCGAAAGCGATCATGTCGTAGAACGGAATGCTCAGAAAAGCATCCGCACCGCTCAGATGCAGTCGGTACGTGTCAAACCGGGCCATGACGATGGCAGTGGTAACGCCCAGCGGAACCATCAGGGTCGCCAGCCCGGCGCCAAACCATCCGATGGAACGATGCCAGCTGACTCTACGAATACGGACCAGCGTGGACTGGCAAATGAAAAAGATCACCCACGCGCTGAAGGCCGAGGCATGAATCCAGAGAATGAACGGCCGCGGCACCGCGGGATGGAACAGATTGTCGTTGACGGTACGCTTGAACCCCGCAACCACAATCGCCGCCAACAACAACGACATCGCAAAATAGAAATATCGACACAAAATCCCGTTACGACCGGTCAGGCTCGTCGTGCCCAGTTTTCTCTCCGGGCTCATTGCAGGCCCGACGCGTTCTACGTTGACAGTGGACATAGAAAGATGACCCGGGACTTCAATTCTTCCCGCCCGGCCCACGGGAGGATACACCGAGAGTGCCCGCCTCGTCATCTCTTTCGGTTTCGCTGAGAAGGAAACAGCCGGGTGCCCCATCGTTGCGTTTTTTGCAAGGGTGGGAATCACAGCCTTGCTGCGGAAATACTCATCACCAATTCCAAATATTCTTTTGACAAACAAGTGACATGATCCCCGAATCGATCCTACCGAAGGTTGAGTCCAATCTTTCAAACACGCTGAAGACAGTCTTCACGAACAAACCGCGCGGTTCTTAAGTAGTGAGTACGCACGACAAGGCAGCTTGGGGCAGAACCTGATTCCGGTTTTCGTCGATGTAGTTGAAACCGGCAGCAGGAACTCTCGAAGGTCGGCCTGGGCCCCGAAGTACCGATCAATCGTACACAAATCATCTAACTAAGGAGATGTAATGAACTACTTCGCAAGTAACCGCAGAACCCTGTTGTTCGTGAGGTTATTCTTCTGGGCCGCTGGGATGGTTACCGGCCTCGTATTAGTACAACCAGCCGCGGCGCAGTCCGACGATGCTGCAAAACACTTCGTAGCGCCAACCGTGTTCCAGGCAGCCGGGCCATCCGCAGCATCGATTCAAAGTACTGTGGACCAGTTTCGTGCCGCGCTCGGGCTCGGCAATAATGCCAATAATCCCGGACCGCTGGCCAGCGGCCACCGCGAAATCAACTGGGATGGCGGTAGCCCGACCAACGCAGCCACTACTCTTACTGGTACTCCCTTAACCACGTTCCTGAACACTCGTGGCGCCAACATCACCACGCGTGGAAGCGGGTTTGTCCAAGCCCCGCCGTCTGGCCTGGCAGACACCTTTGGGAACTCGAGCTACGCGACGATCTTCCACGCATTCAGCCCGCTGCGGCTGTTCTCGCCGATCGGAAGTAACCTCACCGAAGTCGAGTTCTCCGTTCCGGGCAGCAATGGCAACACGCCAGCGACTTCCACCGGGTTCGGCGTGGTTTTTACCGACGTCGACTCGCCCGATGGCAGCAGTCCGAAAGACAGGACAGGAAACCGTCACGCCAGTACTTTCATCGAGTACTACGGCGCCCACGGAGAGTTGCTTTTCACTAGCAACGCGCCAGCTTCGCCGGGTGACGGAAACCTGTCCTTCATTGGTGTGGTCTTTGCCGACGCTCGTGTTGCTCGAGTGAGGATCATAGCCGGCGATGCGGCACCAGGGCCGAATGACGACAGAACGGACATCGTCATGATGGATGACTTCCTCTATGGGGAACCAACCCCCGCATACTAAAACGGAGAGCTCCGCTGGATCCGCCGTCCAAGCTTCAGTGGATCCCGCGTCCAAGCTCTGCCGGGTACCGGGTACCCCGTCCAAGCTCCGCTTGGGCGGGGATTTTTGTCGGGACCCTCTTGAACCTTGTCATCCCGAGCGAAGTCGAGGGACCTGCTTCTCTGCCGACGCCATCCCCGCCGTCGAAACTCCGAGATGAACTGGTAACTGCCGGTCTCACCGTTCAAGTAGGACGCTCGCACTGAGTAAAGTCCATGGGCCAAGGTCCCACCTTTAGAAAACCGCGACAGGTGGGGCACCCATGGGGCACCCATGGGGCACCCAAAGGTGGAAACTTGTGATTCTCTCCAGAGTTAAACTGTCACGCGGAAATGTGGGCCACCCGCCAAAATAACTAAGTCGAGAAATAACAGCCGGGTGCCCCCTTGCGCTTTTGGCGACGGTGGGATTCCACGAATGCTGGTGAAGATTCGCAGCCGGTTAAAAAACGAATTACGGCTTCGGCGGAAGCGATCCGTCGGAAGATCCCTCTCCAGAACTCGGATCCGGAGAAGCGCCTCCCTGGCCGCCCTCGGGTGGCGGAACCGTTTGTGCACTTGGGGAAACTCCACCTCCAGGCGGTGGGACCGTTTGCGCACTTGGGGAAACGCCGCCTCCGGGCGGCGGAACTGTTTGCGCGCTTGGGGAAACACCACCCCCCGGCGGCGGAACGGTTTCAGCACTGGGAGAAATTCCACCTCCTCCCTCAGGCGGAGAGACGTTCCCCGTGTAACCTGGAGGCCTGGCGGAGTAATCTCCGAACCTGGAGCCCTTGGCCGCATCCCGGGCACTCTCGTAGGCGTCGCTCGCTTCCTTATAGTCCTGATAACCCTCGTCGCCAAATCCACCCTCGCCCCACTTGTCCAGACTCTGTTGCAGGTCATTGCTTAAGTCGTCAAGGTGCTGCTGCCATGCATTCTGCACCCCCCATCCCTCTGGCTCGTCCGTAGGTACTTGACCCGGGCCTTCGGAGGCGCCATCCCCGGCGCCCATGCCTTCACCACCTTCTCCGACCGTGTCGGCCAAGCCCAGATCCGCGGGTCCGTCCACAGAATAACCAAGCGGAGAAGGCGGGCCTGCGCCTGCACCTTCGCCCGTTCCCTCCGCGGCTCCCTCGCCTGCGCCCTCTGCGGCACCTTCGCCCGCCCCCGCTGCCTCGCCTCCCGCGGCGGCTTCTCCCGCTCCAGCCTCTCCGGCTCCGACCGTGTCGGCCAAACCCAGACCTCCCGGTGCTTCCCCGGTAGTAGCAAGCGGAGACTTGGCTGAACCCTCACCACCTACTTCAGCAGCACTTGTGCCCGCGCCTTCGCCTTCGCCAGCCGCAACGGCTTCACCGCCGCCCTCGGCTGCAGCGTCTGCTGCCCCCGCTGCCCCGCCTTCAGCGGCCCCGGCCTCAGCCGCACCGGCTGCGCCAGCTTCGGCGGCACCGGCTGCTTCGGCAGCCCCAATCCCTTCCGCGCCTAGCCCGGCCACTTCGACGGCTCCCGCAGCTCCGGCCATTGCCGCTCCCAGCTCAACGGCAATCAATACGAATCCCACGCCAAGAGCCAGTGCGCCAGCAATTGCGAGCCCGGCAGCTACAGTGCCGTAGCAGTCCGTCATGTTGCCGCAGTTGTCGGCCGCCGCTAAACGGGGCAAGGCAACCACAACCGCCAGCACGAGCCACGGGAGCAACCGGCGGGCAGTCATGCCGCCTCCTGCGATTGGAGATTCGGCCGCGCCCCGCTGCCCGGGATGAGAATCGAGATCAGAACCAGGCAGATGCCAACCGTCAAAATAATGGACTGGAATGAATTGTCGAGCACATAGGCTCGCGCAACGATGCGCCAGCTCAGTGCTGCGCCCGCTCCGGTAGCCAGGATCAGCCGAACCAGAAGAGGAACTCGCGATACCATGCGGGTCCACCAGACCCAGTGCCGCGAGATTACCCGACGCAATGAAAATAACAGCAGGAACATCAACATCACTTCCACCGTTTCCCACCACCGTGTGATCAGACCCGACAGCATGAAAGTGCTGAAAGCGGCCTTGAGAACAAGCGCTGCCCACGCCGGCAGCCCCGCGATGCCCCTGGTCTGCGTCGCCGCCATTGCGGCTCCGAACTCACGAAGTCGGGATGCAACCTCGGGGCGCGCGGTAGCCGCGTACTCAGCGGAGATGCGAGCCGCTCCCAATAGACCTGCCGCCGCCGCCAGGATCCAGCCGAAATACTGTACTGGCCGGATGCAATCGACCGGAGCTCCGACTCCTTGCCACATATATGCCGGTTGCGCCAGGTTAGCGATAGTCTGGGTCCACACACCAACCAGTGTTGCCTGGATGACTATCTGGAGAACGAACGTGCTAAGGCGGGACCTGAAGAATGCGAACCTGAGTTCGGCGGCGGTCCTGGTGCGCAACATCTTGGTCGTGATCGGAGCTATCACCAGCAGGCCAGCTAGGAGGAGATTCACTAATACCAGAGGTATGTAAAAGTAGATCATGTGGCCGGCGAAGGAAGTTCCTCGAAAGATGTAGTTGGGGTGAACAAGATCGCCAAGCAAGTAACCGGTCCACATCCACAGGCCGAGCGCCCCGCTGAAGTTCGCGACCGCAAACATGCCAATCAACATGACCAGCGAACAGGAAAAAATGTGCCCCGGGTGCGCCGCGCCAAGCAGCAGCCCGATCACGATTGATAGGGGCGGAGCCAGAGCCGCCAACCGGGGCCAGGCCACCAGGTAGGCCCCATCCGCCAGGACGCCGGACAACCAGGAAGATTTCGTTTTCGCGGCTACAGGGCCTTCGAGCCACCAGATAGAAGAGACGCGTTCCGCAAAAGAGGACGGCGTGGCCGGCATCATTGGTTTCCCCTCCAGAACATTGCCATGCCGCGTTGCGCGGCTAGTCCGAGCACGACCCCGTAGGCGGCGTGGCCCAGCACCGACGCGCTCAAAAATTCATCGAGCGCTTTCAGTCCCAACCAGCCGGGATAGAGCGTCACCATGCACAGTTCAAGCACCGCCGCCCACATCAATCCGGTCAGGATGCGGGGGCGTGGAAACAGGAACATATAAGCCGCTCCAAAACCAGTCCCATTAGCCAGGTGGTACAGCCACCCGGTAGCCACTTGAAGGGTCCGTGGCGCATTCGCACCCACCAGCAGGCGCCCGAAAATAGGGAATACATCAAATGGCCAGAACTTGTAATGGAAAATGGTGACCAGCAGCAGACGTGAAAGGTCGTAAGCGAAAGTGGCAACCAGCCCTGCGCCGATCCCCACCAGCCCGCGCTGACGGATGATCGCGCGCATCTCGGGAGAGCTTCTTCGCCAGACGACAGCACTGGCGGTTACGCCGATCAGTGCGGTAGCAGCAATGCCGTACCACAACGAGGTTCGCGAGAGGATGTAAATGACGAGACCCGCGCCGGTTGCGAGCGGAAGCACCGCCAGCGCGATTCTCCAGTGTGGGCGCAACGTGCGCACAGTTTTCCCCCTCAGGCCATTTGCGGCCCAGTGGTTCGGGGGTCTACCGTTCGGCCGAGAGTATAGCAAAATCTGAGCGGCACCGTCGCCGGGTGCCCCATCCTTGCGCTGTTGCAAAGGTGGACCGGGTGCCGGGTGCCCCATCCTTGCGCGTTCTTTGCGCAAGGGTGGGATTCCGCAGACGCTGCTTGCAGGGGCCTTTGAAGTCTGAAGAGATGGAAAGACCCACCCTAATCGTTTTGCGCCACGTGGGGCGTGACTCCCAGATGGCGGCACTCGGCCACGAAATCCGCCGTGTCATATCCCTTGTCCCCACCTGCGGTCACCGGCTTCGTACCGGGAATCCGCTCCAGCATGATCCGCGCCGCATCGCGTTCCGCGGTCCCATTGGCCTCGAACACTTCCGCATTCACGATCAGCCCGTTCCGGTTCTCCACCAGCAGATTCCCGCTGTAACTCAACTTGGCCTCCTTGCCCGCACCCTTGCGCGCCAGCTTGGCATCGGGATCGGTCTTCGAGGCGTGGGTCTGATTGGACCGCTTCTCCCCGTGAAAGTTCACCGTGGGGTTGCCAGGATCGTCCGGCGGAGGCAGGGTCTTTCCGTCCTTCCGCTGGAAACTTTTCGCCCCCGCCCAGGCTTCCAGCAGTGTCCCATCCACCGTGAAGTGCTCGTCCGACGTCAGGCCTGTGATCCGCGCTCGCGCCACCACTTGCGCCAGGAACTCTTTTGCCACTTCGGCCTCCAGCAACCGGTCCCGGTTCTTGGTGAACGTGGTCGCGTCCCACACTTCTTCGTCCAAGTTCAATCCCACAAACCAGCGAAACAGCATGCTGTAATCGATCTCCTCCATCAGCAGTCGCTCGCTGCGGATCGAGTACAGCATCTGCAGCAACTGCGCCCGCAACAGCTTTTCAGGAGGAATCGACGGCCGGCCCGCGCGCGCGTACATGCTGTCGAACCGTCGCGACAACTGGGCAAGCACTTCGTCCACCATGGACCGGATCGCCCGCAGCGGATGATCTTTCCGCACCCGCGTCTCCGGCGACAGATAACTGAACATCTGACTCTGCTGATGATCTACGCCTCGCATGCTCCACTCTTAACACGGTTGGCTTGCAGAAGAGCAGTAGTTTTTCAGCAGCCCGCTAAAGGAAAAGGCCAACCATGTTTCCATGATTGGCCTTTATTTAAGCCGGCGACGACCTACTCTCCCACACACTTTCGCGTGCAGTACAATCGGCCCTGCGGGGCTTAACTTCCGTGTTCGGGATGGGAACGGGTGGATCCCCCGCGGTAAGATCACCGACATTCGTAGCGGCTAGCTTCTAGCTCCTGGCTATTAGCTTGGTCTTCGCCAGCGGAGGAGCACCAGCTCAACTCCGGCAAAAACCACCGCAAACTTGTCGTGCTGCCCGCTCCGAGCACCAGATCTAACTCAACGCGGTTGAGCTAGAAGCCAGCAGCCAGAAGCTAGCAGCTGATTTTCAAAGATCGCGAGGACGAAACCTCACAACTGAATAGATTGGTTGCAGCTTACTCTCTTCTTTGTTTACTTCCGATTTCAGCTACACACTACAAAGCGGCTTGTTTTCACAAAGCTCGTCGGCGCCCAGTTGTCAGCGTGTTCTTCGTTCCCATTCCAGGTTCGGGCGGATGAGAAAAACGCTGCTTTCAATCAGCTCAGGTTCGAGCTGAAGGCTGAAAGCTAAGAGCTGACAGCTGGTTTCATGCACCGAGTAAATTTTATGGTCAAGCCGAACGGGCGATTAGTGCGGGTAAGCTTCACACATTACTGCGCTTTCACTTCCCGTCTATCAACCAGGTGGTCTTCCTGGGCCCTTCTTATCCCTTACGGGTTGGGAGATCTCATCTCGAGGAGTGCTTCCCGCTTATATGCATTCAGCGGTTATCACAACCGAACTTCGCTACCCAGCTATGCCGTTGGCACGACAGCTGGAACACAAGAGGTTCGTCCATCCCGGTCCTCTCGTACTAAGGACAGGTCCTCTCAAATCTCCTGCGCCCACAACAGATAGGGACCGAACTGTCTCGCGA
>CAZGSU010000008.1:0-10861 GCA_964528615.1 uncultured Acidobacteriaceae bacterium
TTGCGTCGCCGCCAGGCGATCCCACACGTACCAATCGGCCTCGAAGCTGTTGCCCCAACCTTCGTTCGGACCACCGTGAATGAAAACGAACATGGGAAGATTCCTGGCTTCAAACTTTCCCGGCGGGTACATCAGCATGCCTTCAACGGTCGTGCCGTCATCCGCTTTCCAGCGATAGGGCTTGCCCTGTGGTAAGTCGCGTTCGAGAAAAATCTTGTTGAACGAAGTGAGGGGCCGAGCCGCAGCCAGCTTGTCCGCACTCTCGGCCAGATAAACCTCGGCCGGCTTTCCCAGGGCGGAGTGTAAGAACGCAACCCGCGGGGAGTGCGCGGACGAAGCAACTTGCTCGTAAGTACCCGCCGAGCCTGGCTGCGCTATGAATGCTGCCGCAGGCCTGGCCTGAGCGTACACCTGCACTTCCGTACCCACGCGGGCGGCGGCGATCACGCCGCCATCGGGCGCGACGGCATAGTGTGCCACTTGTCCGTTAAAGTCAGCAGCCCAACGCTGAACCTCGCCGGTGTCAGCGTCCGCCCAGTAAAGGCGGGTCTGTGTGTCTCTGTACTTCCCCTCCACCGAACCATAGTCCACCTCAAAGAAAATGTGGCGGCCGTCATTGCTCCAGTGGATGTCCTGTTCGATCGCTTCATTGTGAGTGATTGGGTGAGGCGGCTGATCGGATGAAGCGCCACTGAGATCCAGTGAGTAGATCTCGAATTCTTCCGCCCTCTCAATTCGTTCGGAAACAGACTCGGTCAGGAACGCGAGTCGTCTTCCGTCCGGAGAAGCGGCCATCTGATGAATGCGCCATGGAGTGCTAGTCAGGGTGCGCGAGCCGGGAGTGGCGTCAGAAGCTTTATCGGGATCAGATGGTACGGTACCGGCCGCGGCCTGGCGGGCCAACGCGTCTGCCAGGCTCACACTGAAGACCTGGTCTCCCCGTTCGGCGGCACGGTACTGGCAGACGTCCTTCCACTCTTTTTCGTAAGCTTCCTTTTGAGCTTTGGACCAAGGTGTCCGCGTGGCGAAGTAGAGCGTGCTGGAATCAGAGGACCAGGCGATGGCGTGAACTTTTTCGTCTCCCTGGGTCACCTGAATCGCCTCGCCGCCCGTGAGCGGAATCAGATAAAGCTGTGCCACCAGGTCGTCGGTGGTTGTCTCTTCACAGGACTTTCCCCCCTTCGCGCCGCCGCGTTCGGAGAGGAAAGCGATCCAGCGGCCGTCCGGAGACCACTGCGGACCGCTGTCGTGGCCGGAAGTCGTGAGTTGTGTGAGGCCCTGGCCGTCGTCACGGTAGAGCCACAGGTCGTCGCGAAATTCGTTCTGGTCCCAGTTGGCTCGGTCGGTGGCGATCACAACCGATTGACCGTCCGGCGACAGTTTTACTGCAGTGATTGCGACGTAGTTAAAAAACTCGTCGAGGGTAAGTTTCGGATGATCGGCGGCTTGTGCGGAAACGATGGCTAAAACCACAAGCAGGGGAAGAAAACGGAAGCTGGGGATAGTCATAGGCGCGAAAGGTTGAGGTTACACGGCCGACGCAACAGGCGCAAACCGCAGACCGCCATTTTTCGGCAGGCTACTGCACGGGCTCGGCATTCTTCAACGCTTCACCCAGGGCCAAACTACTTTTCAGCGCGTTGCCTTCGATCACCCGCCAGCCATCGTCGTAGTGGATAAACCCAACCGTGGAATTGTATTCCGTGCCTTTTGCGTAGAGAGCCGCGCCCACTTCATTGACCGCGCTCCATCGCCACTGAAAATCCACATCCGCACTATTCCCGTTTCTGCGGATGCCGGTCACTCCCAGCATTTCTCTTTGTGCTACGGGCACGCTGATGTACTGCGAACTGGCAGCCGTGGCCGCAACCCAGTCGCGCAGCGCGTCGACGCCGAGTGGCGTGATCACCACATCCCAACAAGGGGGGAAAGCCAGGTCAGGAGGGCAGGCAACGCCGCTGCCGGTAATCCAGCCGTGGCGGCGCAACACAAGATATTCCGGCGAGCCGAAATCCTTGTTGGAGATGACACCAGTGCGCAGCCAGAACAGCTGCGTCATCTTGAAGGTATCGGAACCAGCGATGAGGTCGGTAGCGAGCCGCCGGGTCAGAAAGTCGCGGGGCGAGCAGGCAGCAGTAAAGCACATCAGCGCGAGGATCAGAGCAACTTGCCGTCGTGGCATCCTAGCTGGGGATTGTAACCAAACGTGAGCTTCGGCGCGGCAAGAAAGGATGATCAGCAATCTGCCCGTCGAACTTGGCAGTCCACCGTCCCGGAATCACAGTACTGCAGGACGGGCACCGGCCATCCTGCGTAAGGCGATAATCCTGCACAAAATAGCCGTGGCGCTTGATCAGGATGTCGCCGCACTGATGACAGTGCGTGTCTTCGAGGTTATCCACGTTACCGGGCAGGTTCCCCGCGTATATATATTTGAGCCCGGCTTTTTTGCCGATCGCTGCTGCCCGCAGCAAGTCCTGAGGACGGGTATTCTCGGGATCATCCATTTTGTAATCTTTGTGAAAGGCCGTCACATGCCACGGGATGAAGGGAGAGACGCCGGCTAGAAAATCAGTCAGACCTTTTAATTCGTCGTCCGAGTCATTGAATCCGGGAATCAGCAGCGTCACGACCTCCAGCCACACTCCCATGTCGTGCAGGCGCCGAATGGTGTCGAGAATCGGACCAATACGTCCACCCAACTCGTGATAGTGGCGATCGTCGAAGCTCTTGAGATCAACCTTGTAAAGATCTACCCACGGGCGGATGTATTCCAGCACCTGCGGCGTGCCGTTGCCATTGGAAACAAATCCGGTGATAAGGCCGGCGGCGCGAGCCTGCTTGAAAATCTCAACCGCCCACTCGGCGGTGATCAGGGGTTCGTTGTAGGTGCTCACCAGAACCTTGGCTCCCTGGCGGAGCGCATCCTGTACCAGTCCCTCGGGCGAGGCCTGTAATGGCGGGGATACGGCATCTGGATCACGCAGCGCTTGGGAAGTCACCCAATTCTGGCAATAGCCGCAGTGGAGATCGCAACCCAGCATTCCAAAACTGTAGGCGAGGGCTCCTGGGTAGGCGTGAAAGAAAGGCTTCTTTTCGATGGGATCGCACTGCACCCCGCCCACATATCCCCAGGGAACGTACAAAGTGCCGTCCCGGTTGTAACGCACTTTGCAGACTCCCGGCTGACCCTCCGGAATGGGACAGCAGTGTCCGCAGGCAAAACAGCGCACTCGATTGCGATCGAGTTTTTCGTACAGATCGCCCTCGCGGACGTTCTGGTAAACGATGTCGCGCAGGGTTGGCAAGAAAACCTCTTTGTTGTAGCGCCGGCGTCTCGCCGGCGCTACGGTCGCGGCCTGATTCCGTTCGTCACGCGCGAGATCACAACTACATTTTAAACCTGTTGCGAAAGGGGCGTGAAAGAAACGTCGGCCCGTAGGGATTAGTCCGAGGGAGAGACATTGCCCGCGACCTGATGGTTACGCAACCAGTCGTTGGCTTGCTGTTGTGCTGCCAGAACCTGGCTGCGAGTCATCCGCGACGCGAGAACCGCGACGCGATATTTGCTGGCTTGATCCCCGCCTGCCTGGGCCAGAACAGACCAGAAATAGGCTTTGGTCAGGTCTGGCGACACCCCTCGACCCGCCCAGTAGTACGCGCCCAGAGTCGCCTGGGCCAGGATGTGTCCCCGATCGGCGGCTTGACTGAACCAGCGAACGGCTTCTGTGTAATCCTGATTGACCTCTTCTCCCGTCGCGTAGCGCGCCCCCAATGCGAACTCGGCGGCCGGGTCTCCATGTTCCGCCAACTTACGCAAACCGGCCAGGTCGTTGATATTGGCATCGGCAGGCAGACTGGCCGCCTTGGCAACCGTTGGCTGCGGGCGCTGCACCTGAGCGATGGCTCGCTCCGAACGGATCTGGGTTGAGATCCACGGGGCAATCAGCCAAAGCAAGGCAAAGACGAAAGTTGAGATCGCCGCCACCAGAAGAACTTTGTGCAGGGCCTGCCGGGGAGAAGGCTTAACCGCCGGCTTGCTTGCAGCAGTAGTTTCGGCCACTGGCCGATTCTCGACTTGCGGCGGACGCGTCTTAACCGGCGGCGCTTTCGGTTTTTCAACCGGCGGAACTGGAACCTGAACGCCGTGCCCCAGGGCGGACGCAATGTTTCCGGTCAACTGCTGAAGGACGCTAATGTCGTTGGCATTGAAGGCGTAGGGTTGAGAGGAAAAAACTTCCAGCAGTCCAGCGACCCTGCCTCCGAGACGAATCGGCACCGCCACCATTGAACGAATGCCCAGAGCGCGGCAGCCCCCGCGATCGACACGATCGTCGGTCTCTGAATCATCGCATCGCAGGGATCGCCCGGTGCGGACGCATTCACCGGAAAATCCTGAACCTATCTGAAGCCTGGTGCCCAGGGGCGGAGCATCAGAGCCGGCGCTGGCCACACAGATCATCGCATCGCCCTCGGATAGGGCGACCGCGGCGCCGGTGGCACGAGTAAATGTCAGTGCCCGCTCAGCAATTAACTGCAAAGCCGCCTCGCGATCGTACCCGCCTGCCTTCACCTCTCGCTGGAACAGCGTGGGCTCAGTCAGGTTGCCGCCGTTGCCGGAAGGCTCCGGAGTTGGAGACGCGAACTCACGCTTTGGCCTATCATACGACACCGGGCCAGCGTTGGAAGAATGCTCCGACCCATCCTCGCTCTCAAACGCCAAGGCGCGGGCGTGATCGTAGGCGGTCAGGACGTTGACAAAGAGCCATTCCTTTAACCGGCCCAGGGATCGGCCCGCTAAAGTTGGAAAATGGATTCCGGCCCGTCCTGAAGCGTCCGACCAGACCACCCGCCCGCTGGTGCGGATGCGCGCTCCCGTCTCCGAAAGATCCAGGCACACATTCAGATTGCGGGCGACCTCCAGACGCGATGAAGTCTGGACGGACATTCCCTTTTCGCTGATGTCCAGGATCTCATTCAGATCCCGAGCGGTCGCCGAGGAAGACTCGTTCAAATCAGCGTAGGCGGGAGTGTGCACTCTGTGGCGCAGACTGTGTCGGCGCTCCCTGATTAGTTTGGATTGCCGGACGGCGTCGGCCGGCTTGGGCCCCATGGGTTGCATACAAAGTTCCTAACATATTAACCCAGACCGACGCTGTGGATGGATGGACCTTTATGTGGGCGAAACGCTCACAGGAAACCGGCGCTACGAAGAACGTGGACGGCCTCGAACGCTTGCCGACCCGTTTCCTAAACTTTCCCAAAACGGGCCGGGGAGTGAGATTGGTTCAGGTCGTCTTGCGATGGGCTGAAAGCTGCTGGGCGGAGAGCCGGGAGATGGCAGCCACCATCACGCTGGAGAGGAGCTGCATGGTAGCTACGTCGCGCGCCGCGAAGGCGTACGGAGCGGCGGAGAAAACCTCGAAAACGCCCAGCGTCCGGCGGAAATGGCGCAGCGGGGCAGCCAGGATAGAGCGCACACCCAGGCGATGGCAGGCGGCCAGATCCACTTGCGGGTTCTTCTCCGCATCATGGCAAAGCATGACCTCACCAGTACGAACACAATCGGCCGAAATACCGGAGTCAGACTGGAGACGAACTCCGAGATCGGGCGCGGTGCGGCCGGCGCGAGCACGGCACACTATCTCATCGCCTCTGCGCAAGGCGATCGCCGCGCCACCCGCGCCAGTTAGGGTTTGCGCGCGTTCCGCGATCACGCTAATAGCGGGTTCCAGGTCGATTTCCCCGGAGAGCGCCTGCAATGCAGGCGTCGCGCCACATCGGGCGTGGCTCCGCCCGGGCGCCAGCGAAGCGAAAGATACCGGCAAGTGCTCCTCCGCTTCCGGCGTGGCTGGGGCGGGCACGGTGCGCAGCAGGTCGCGCACAAGGCGATCAAGCTCCACGTCCGCGATCAAATGAGCGGTCTGCTGGCCGCGCAAGGATCCACCCAGCACGCGCGATAGCCCAATTACCGCCTGACTCCCGCACGCCAGACAATACGGCGTGTTGTTTTCGCTGATCAGTTCGCAGGCCACGCACAGAACAGCGGTTTGCAAACCAAGAAAGTGAGCGTTGCGTGCCTTAGCCCAATCCATCGTGCTGAATTCTCCTGACGTCCAACGAAGTACGAAAATAAACGCAGCAGTGCCAGGCTAGAAGTGACGCGGCTGGTTCCGCCTGTGGATAAGTGTGTCCCCGACAGGCGTCACGACGGCCGTGCAACGTGTCGTGCGTTAGCGCGCTACCTTAAGCCACCTCCTCATCATCATCAAGTGAAGACTCGATATCCCGAAGTCTGTCACCTGTCTCGCTGAACATCAGCGCCGACGCTCGGATTTTCCCAAACCTCGTTCCGGCAATCCGCTCCTGTGGTATCCATCTTCAAACATGAGTGCTTGTCAGATCGTTTCATTGTGGTGCCCTGCCTTGGACCGTTCAGCGCAATCAGATCGTGCGAGGCCTTGTCCGTTCCAGGCTCGGCGGCCGGCTCCCCTTTTTCTGAGTCGGGAAAATATCGGTCTGAATGCGCTCGAACGGTCTATGCAGCCCGCAAGGTCCTTCAAACAGGTGGGACGTACTGCTTGTTGGGCACTTGGGACGCTCTGAATAACCCTCGTTCTAAGTCGAGTAATGTCAGTACTCAGGAAGCCGGACTACCGATGCGACTGTCGAACGCGCGAACTTGTTTCGCCTCGCGCTTTCCATCGCGTGGTCGGCGCGGCGAGCAGACGAAGACTATGCTGCCAGCAGCAACTTCTTGCGACTGAGAAACAGATTCACCAGGGCGCAGGTGACAAATAAGCGGTGCGCGTTCTTCTTCAATCCCCGGTAGCGCACTCTCACGAACCCGAACTTCAGCTTCATCACCTGAAACACATGCTCGACCTTCGCCCGCACCTTCTCATCCCGCATCATGCTGTTTTCTCCTTTTCAGAGCGCGGTATTCCGCGGGACTCTTTTTTTTCACGCCCTCAGACCAGGTTTGGCGGTCACCCGGCAGGTGCCAGTTGATGTAACCTGCTGAACTCGCTACTTTATTAAATGAGGCGCGGTAAGGCTAATGAATTCTCGGGTCGTGATGATCTTGGTGTTCTTCCAGAATCTCGGGAAATGCTTCTGATTGCCCGTGACCAGATAGTCCGCGCGGGCAGCATCGGCACATTCAAGGAACATATTGTCGTCGGGGTCGCTTGTGACATCCAGCCGGCGGGTCGGAACGACGGTATAGCTGTGGTTTTTGATGAGCTGCAGCAATTGCTGCCTCAGGCCCTTGCGAATTCGCAGTTCCGGGCGGCCAAGGACCTCGCTGTATTCCCCCAGGATGGGTCGGGATACATATAAGCGGGCCGGTCTGGTAATGGCCAGCAACAGGACGGTGCGCTGCAGACCCGCTGGCTTAATAGCGGCGGAAATCAGGATATTCGTATCGATTACGAGACGGAGAGGAAGCATTACCGCTTCGGCTTCTGGGAACGGGAAGTCTTGATGATCTGGTCAATCTGACGCGAGGTCAATGTACTCGTCCCATTCCGCTCCGACTCTTCACCGATCACTCTTAAGATCTCGGGCTCGGGCGCGGCGAGCTTGACGTAATCCCGGATGCTGACCAGCACAGCTTTGGGTGTTCCACGCTTCTCGATGACAAGGGACCGGCGCTCGTCATCGACGCGGCGCAGAAGCTTGCCGAAATTCGCGCGGGCGCGCAAGGCAGAAACCACTATCGTGCCGTTCTTGCCAGGGGTTGAGGTGGCCATGAACTCTCCATTTAAGTTATCTGAACTGTACAGTTTAAAAGAGTCCCAGTCAATGATTATTGTCCGGGGTACGTAATCACGTCCGGTTACACGTCAGAAGATCAGATATGACTCGATAGATTGCAATAGGGAATCCCCGTGACCTGACTGACGAAGACAATGTCACGGCTGGGCGGGCGCCATGTCTAAGGCGCGTTCATTGCCTGTTCAATGCGGGCTAACCGGAGGCTGGGTCTGGACTAGTTTCCTTCTCCTCGCAATATCTAATCCACGCTCCGATAAAATCGCTCGGATAGCCTGAAGGTGATCTTGCGACAGAGTGTCTTGTTTGTCGAGCACTCGTGAAGAATCGCCGCTCCCGGCGCACGCTGATGGACGGTCGATAAGTCTTCATGACAATTCTGACTCACGGGCGGACCGGAAGGAACCGTATTACCAATGGGATGGTCCGCCGCCTTTACCCAGCAAGGAGCCAGGTACTCGGAGTGAACGCCCCGCCGGCTTTACAAAAGTTTCAATATTTCGTGAAGTAAGGAATCTGTGTTAAAGTAAGGAACGGAGGACGCAGCGTGCAGAAGCAAGCCAGAATCACGAGCAAAGGACAAATCACCGTACCGCGCGAGGTTCGTCGAGTCCTGGGGGTTCGAGCAGGAGACCGCCTATTGTTCGAGACTGACGGCAAAGGCGTGCGGGTCCGGCCGGTCCGCAACAAGAGCGCATTTTCCAAGTATCGCGGGATTGGCAATCCCGGCATTCGGCCCGGAAAAAAGAACATTCGCCGATGGCTCCGGGAAATGCGCGGACAATGATTACCGCCATAGACACCAATGTCTTCATTGCATTGTGGGATAAGGATCCAGCCCTTAGCGAAGCCGCACAAACTGCTCTAGATTCGGCCTTCAGGCGTGGAAGCCTGGTAGTCGCAGCCCCGGTTTTCGCGGAGTTGATTGCTGCCCCAGGCCGCACTGAGGCCTTCGTGAGTTCCTTCCTGGAAGAGACGGGAGTTGCGATTGATTGGGATTTGGATGAGCCGGTTTGGCGATCTGCCGGGCGGGCGTTCCAGTCTTACGCGGAACGGCGACGCAAACAGCGCGATTCAGGCGCCCGACGTATTCTTGCTGACTTCTTGATTGGTGCTCACGCCCATAGCCGTGGTTATCGGCTCTTAACTCTGGATGAACGCTTGTATAAGGCCTCGTTTCCAACCCTGAGACTAGAGACCGTCTGAAAGTCCGTCAGTTCGATCCGGCATCGCTGGCAGTAGTGCGCGAGTACTGCTTGGCGTGTAGTATGGACGGCGCAGTTATTCCAAACAGACATGAGGGGGAATACCATGGCGAATTTCGCCGAGGTGTTGAAGGAGCTGGAGCAGGAGCGAGATCGGTTGAATCAAGTCATCCAAGTGATTGGGGACTTCGTCGGGCGGATTGGTTCCGATATCCGAGCGAAACCGAAGCGGCCGAAACGGACGCTTTCCGTGGCCGCGCGGCGAAAAATAGCTGCCGCACAGCGGGCGCGTTGGGCAAAGACAAGGCGGGCGTCATCAACAACCGTGCGCACAATGAGCCAAGCTGCACGCAACAAGATTGCTGCGGCTCAGCGCGCTCGCTGGGCTAAGACGAGAGCACAGCAAAAGAAGGCGGCGTAAGGAAACGGTAATGTGTATTCCGCGGCAGCCGCGATTCTGGCGTTACACCTACTATTCATCGTGTGGATCGTGTTCGGAGTCGCGGTCGCGCGCCGCCGTCCAGGGTTGCGTTGGTTACACCTCGGGTGCTT
Organism: uncultured Acidobacteriaceae bacterium; assembly: GCA_964528615.1. Lineage (GTDB taxonomy): Bacteria > Acidobacteriota > Terriglobia > Terriglobales > Acidobacteriaceae > JAIQFF01. The sequence goes on from CAZGSU010000008.1 coordinate 9,534, forward strand.
GGAGTGGGGCATCTTGATTGAAACCCTGCCTTGGACCTGCCCGCTCACGTGGGCGGAAAACTGGCTGGAGATTCAGGCCGGAATCGCCCCATACCAAGGTGGATCCCTGTTGCACTATCTCGACGCGCTGGTGTATCCGGATATCCCGCCTGGCCTGCTCGTCGGCAGCGGTGTCTGCCTGTATCGTTAATCTAGGCATCTATGCTGTACGCTTCCACCATCGTCGAGGGCTCGCCGACTGGTAGGAAGGTCCGAGCAAAAAGAAAAGAGAGCGGGAGGTTTCTCCCGCTCTCTCTTTGGTTAGCGAAGGATCGCGGCGAATTCTTCCACCTATTCGTACAACCGCGCTCTGCTTAGCCTAAAGCCTTGGTAAGCGAGATATCCCGCGATCACAAGTCCGAGCCAACTGATCGAAGCGGGCACCGAAAGGTCCCCAATCACGACATGCCAACCGCGAAGGAGGCGCAGAGCATGGAGCAGGGCAACGAGTGAAAAAATAATCCCGGCGACGAGCGAATAGGATCGTGGTGTCATTTTGCTCCTTAAATACCGAAGAAAGCCAAAACTACTTTCGTTAGACCGAGGTTGTCGCCACGCGAAGAGGTGTTCAGGCGGCGGCCGCAAACCTCTTCACTGTTTCCGCCCACGGTCCGCGGGATGTGTTATCGCCGGCGACTTCGCCGGGCCATGTATGCGAGAGGTATTTCGGGGGGCCAGTGAGGAAGACGAATCGCTGCCCTGGCGCCGCCGCCCTAATCTGCTCGTAGAATTCGAGCGCTTCTGCCGGGGCGTATCTGCGAAGGTCTAGCATCAGGAGATCGTAGACATGAGGTTGCCAGAGAAATCGCGCTGGGGAGATCTCTTCAGCTTCATGCACCTCGACGCCGTGAGTTCGCAGGACGGCGGCGCGCACCTCGCGGGTAGCCTGGCAGCGGTCGATGAGGAGAACTTTTTTGTCGGCAAGAAGCCGGCGGCCACGAAGTGGTGGGCGGTACATACGACACCCCCGAAACGCGCACGCCCTGTTGAGGAAGGTCTCGGCCAAAGTCTGCGCCGAGATGGGTCGAGAGTCAACGGAAATCGGCATAGGGGGACGGGTCGCCCCGCCTCCCCTGCCACACCACCGGACATGCGGGTCCGCATCCGGCGGTTCGGCGGATTAAGCCGACCGCACGACCATAGGCGGAAGTCCGAGCTGGGCAAAGTAAGCATTCGGCAAAGCGATGGCCAGGGCGGGCGAGTTGGCGATGCGCCACGGGCCGTGGGGACTCCCGGCGGTTTGCGCCGCCAGGTCTTTGCCCACACCCCGTTTGCGAAGTTCGCGAAAT
>CAZGSU010000009.1:0-10716 GCA_964528615.1 uncultured Acidobacteriaceae bacterium
GTGATGCGGATCGTGCCCGTCAATTTTGCCATTCGGAGGCTCCGCGGCTCAAACCACCGCGTTTTCCCAAATCTTTACAATTCGCGGTGCGCACTGAATGCTTTCCCGGGCCGATTATCAGATTGGCTCCTCCATAAGTCAAGAACATGCCTGGTGACCGAACCCCGTTCCTACCGCTTGTTTCCGAAATCTTTTGCGGCTTCGGCCCGGGTTCGTGTGTGGGGCGGGCGCCTCGCCCGCCGCTTTTCGCCGGCTCACGTCGCCCCCACCCGTCCGCTCTCCCCGTCCGTGGCGGAAATCCGCTGAAAACTCAGGACTGGTCTTGACTGCGGGGGATGCTGGTGATATACAACACGACCACGTGGATTGGGGAGGGAAGAGCCCGCCCTATATTTACGACACCTGCCCCCCGTTGGTGTCCTCGGTTTTCCCTTCACCCGGGAAATCCATATCTCGCATATGATGCGGAGCACGGCCACACTAGCAACTTCGAGTCGAAGAAGGGAGTTCATATGGGTCGACAAAGTGCGCAACACAAGTTGGATCGCGTTCGCCCTCCTCGGGTTCAAATTACCTACGACGTAGAGATCGGCGGCGCCATCGAGATCAAGGAACTGCCATTTGTCGTCGGTGTGCTGGGAGACTTCTCTGGCCAGCCGGAGCAACCGCTACCCAGAATGAAGGATCGAAAATTCGTAGAAGTAAACCCCGACAACTTCGATTCCGTACTGGAAGGAATGAAGCCGCATCTCTCCTTCGCGGTGGAGAACAAGCTCAGCGATGACGCCAACGCTCCTCAGCTAAAAGTCAATCTGAACTTCAAGAAGATGGACGATTTCGAACCTGCCAATGTCGCCCGCCAGGTAAAGCCTTTGAAAGAATTGCTCGATCTGCGCACCCGGCTCGCCGATTTGCGCGGGACTTTGCAGGGCAACGACAAACTGGAAGAGATCCTGCTCGACGCGGTCGGCAACACCGACAAACTCGACAAACTGAAGGGCGAGATGGGGCCGAAAGAGGGAGGGTCCAATGGCTAATCCAACCCAAGCGCAACAGGCGCCGGCTGCGGCAACCGTAGAAACTCAGGACAAGGGTCTGCTCGATCAGATTGTCGAACAGGGCCGTTTCGGCAAGGACAGCACCGCCAAGGAACGCGGAAAGAATCTGGTGAAAGAGTTCGTCGCCCAGGTTCTCGATGGTTCCATGACCGTGGCCAAAGATGCGGAGATGATGATTAACGCCCGCATCGCCCAGATCGATCACCTGCTCTCGATCCAGTTGAACGAAATCATGCATCACGCAGCTTTCCAGAAGCTGGAAGGCTCGTGGCGGGGTTTGAAGCATCTGCTCGATCACAGCGAAACCGGCACCCAGCTCAAGATTCGCGTGCTCAACGTCACCAAGAAGGACTTGCTCAGAGACATCGAAAAGGCGCCCGAGTTCGATCAGAGCGCGCTCTTCAAGAAAGTCTACGAAGAAGAGTACGGCGTTTTTGGCGGCGCTCCCTTCGGCGCGCTGATTGGCGATTACGAATTTGGAAAACATCCCGAGGATCTGGCGCTGCTGGAAGGTATTTCTCACGTGGCAGCGCAGGCGCACGCTCCATTCATCAGCGCGGCTGACCCGGCTTTGCTCAACCTCGAGAGCTTTACCCAACTCGATGCTCCCCGCGACCTGGCCAAGATTTTCGATAGCACGGAATACGCAAAGTGGAAATCGTTCCGTCAAAGCGAAGACTCACGCTATGTTGCGCTGTGTTTGCCCCGGACCTTGTCGCGGCTGCCGTACGGCAAAGAGACGAAGCCGATCGATGAGTTCAGCTACGAAGAGCACGTGGACGGCACCGACCACTCCAAGTATCTGTGGATGAACGCCGCCTATTCGCTCGGGACCCGGATGACAAATTCATTCGCCATGTACGGCATGTGCGTGGCTATGCGCGGCGTGGAAGGCGGAGGCTTGGTCGAAGGTCTGCCCACCCACAACTTCTATACCGATGAAGGAGATCTCGCGTTAAAGTGTCCGACCGAGATCCCCATCACCGACCGCCGCGAAAAGGAACTCGCAGATCTCGGCTTCGTTCCCCTGGTCCACTGCAAAGGTACCGACTACGCTGCTTTCTTCAGTGTGCAGTCGGCGCAAAAGCCGAAGACCTACGATACGGATTCCGCCAACGCCAATGCCCGTTTGTCGGCACAGATCCCCTACATCATGGCGGTTTCGCGCTTCGCGCATTACCTGAAGGCCATGATGCGCGACAAGATCGGGAGCTTCATGTCTCGCACCGAAGCTGAAGCATTCTTGAACCGCTGGATTACTCGTTACGTTGTTCCTGATGACACTGCGTCTGTCGAAGCCAAGGCAAGGGCTCCTCTGCGAGAGGCGCGGATCGATGTTTCGGAAATCCCGGGGAAGCCAGGTTGTTATCGTGCTGTGGCGTTCTTGCGTCCGCACTTCCAACTGGAAGAGCTGACGGTTTCGCTGCGGCTGGTTGCTGATCTGCCGGCGCCTGCAAAGTAGCCGGTCCATCTTTCAAACTGCAGACTGCCTCCATCTTTCCGGAGGAAAGGAGCGAACTGTGGCTGTTAATGCATATCTCTACATCGACGGTGTCGAAGGGCCAAGCACCAGCAAACCGAATCACATCGATGTGCTTTCGTTTAGCTGGGGCGTGAATCAAACCTCAACCTATGGTGCGGGGGCTTCCGGCAAAGAAGCCAAAGCGGGCCGCGCCGACTTTAGCAACCTGACAGTCATGAAGGTTCTCGATAAGACCAGTCCTAAACTGGCGGATCATTGTGCCTCCGGTGACATTCTGGATAAGGTTTACATCCTTTATGACAAGCCGGTCGGGGATGGCCAGCAGGACTACTTCCGCATCTATCTGAAAGACGCGCTCATCACTTCGGTGCAGTTGTCGGGCAGCAACGAAAACCCGGTCGAATCGGTGAGTTTCGGATTCCAGGCGGTGGAAGTTGCCTACCGGCCGGAAAAAGACGATGGAACTCTCGATGGCGCCCTGTCCGCGGGTTACGACCTCGAAACCCTCAAACCCGGGTTCGCTGCTCCGGACGTACTAGGTGGCTAACCACGTGACCGCGAAACAGCTGTTCGATGAAGGACGGGTAAGGGAAGCGCAGAAGGTGCTCACGGACTATCTCCGCGAGCACCCGGGCGATGTCGCGCAACGCACCTTCCTGTTCGAACTGCTCTGTTTCTCGGGTGACTATGATCGCGCTGAAAAGCAGTTAGGCGTGCTGGCGCAGGGGGACGAACCGACCCAGATGGGTGCGGTCTTGTACTATGCTGCGCTGCACGCTGAAAGGACTCGCCACCAGGTTTTTGAAAAGCAGGATTTCTCCAAGGATCCTGCCGCTTCCCCTTCCGGTAAGCTGAACGGTCGGTCCTTCCAGTCTCTGCGGGACGCCGATCCCGACGTGGGTGCCCGCCTCGAAGTGTTCGCGGCGGGCGCCTATCTCTGGATTCCTTTTGAACACATCGCCTCGGTGGATATGGAGCCGCCGCGTCGCCTGCGCGACACGCTGTGGACTCCTGCTTTCGTGAAAACCGGTCCCTCATTCAAGGGCACCGAACTCGGTGAAGTGCTGATCCCGGCGATTTATCCCTATTCCTGGAAGAATCCAAACGAATCCGTTTGGCTGGGACGAGTTACGGACTGGGTCGCCGACGACGAAGGAAAAGAATATCCGTCGGGACAGAAAATCTTGCTGTTGGATGGTGAAGAAGTTCCGTTCCTCGAAATACGCTCGCTGGAGTTTGCCGTAGCCCAGATCGCTACGCCCGCGGCGAGCTAGACTGACCTGGTAAATCGCCTCATGCCGCTGCGCGCAGACCTGCTAACCCCTATTGCCGGTGACAACCCCAGTGGAGCCGACCTCCGCTATGACAATAAGCTCCTGCTCTACGACAAAATCAGGGAGGCACGGCGCCAGGACGACGATCTGAACCAGGGGGACTGGCAGCACGAACGAAAAGTCGGAGACTACTCCGGGGTCATCCGTATGACCCAGGAAGCGCTGGCCACGCGCACCAAAGACCTGCAACTGGCTGCCTGGCTCACCGACGCGCTGCTTCGCACCGAAGCCTTTTCCGGCCTGCAACAGGGTCTTACATTCTGTCATGCGCTCATCGGCGCGTTTTGGGACACTCTGTATCCGCCGATTGAAGATGGCGACCTCGAGCTGCGCGTCGGTCCGCTGGAATGGCTGGGCACATCGCTCGAAGTTCCCGTCAAATCGGTTCCCATCGTTCGCGCCGGTTACGACCTGCTCAAGTACAAGGACTCCAAGCTGGTCGGATACGAGGACCAGGCGTCGAACGACAAGGACAAGAAGGCGCGCGCCAAGAAAATCGCCGAGGGCAAGCTTGCGCCCGAAGCCTTCGACAAGTCCTTCGCTGAAACTCCCAAAGCGTTTTATCTTCAGACCGAGAAGGATCTGGACGCTTCTCTCGCGGCTTTGCAACAACTGGATGAACTGTGTACCGCCAAGTTTGGTAATTCGGCTCCCTCTTTCGGCAAGCTCAAAGCGGCGATCGAGGAAGTGCGCCACACCGTTCACCAGCTGCTGCAGAAAAAGAGGGAAATCGAACCTGATCCGGTGGTCGTGGCCCCAGAACCACCCCCGGCCCCAGCGGCCGCGCCTGAGGGTGCTGGCAGCGAAACCGCTGCAGGTGTGGCGGTCCCGGCGGCAATGGCAATGGCGAGTGCCGAGCCGGTGGATCGCCGCGACGCCGTGGAGAGGGTCGCGAAAGCCGCTGCCTTCCTGCGTAAGCGGGAACCGTACAGTCCCGCTCCCTATCTGATGATGCGTGGATTACGTTGGGGCGAACTGCGGGCTGCCGCCAAACTCGGCGATGCCACCATGCTGGAGGCGCCGCCCACCGAATTGCGCCAGCAACTCAAGCGACTCGCGCTCACCCAGAAATGGAGCGAACTGCTGGAACTGGCCGAGACCGCCATGGCCATGCCCTGCAGCCGCGCCTGGCTGGACTTGCAACGGCTGGTAGTAGAGGCGTTGACCGGGTTGGGAAATGAATATGTCCCTATCGCGGACGCGGTCCGCTCGGAACTGAGAGTGCTGCTCACCGACCTTCCAGAACTTCTCGATGCCAGCCTGCTTGACGACACCGCGGCCGCCAACGCGGAAACTCGGGTCTGGCTCAAACAGCTTCTCCAGGCGCCGCTCAAGGATGCCCCGGGCCCCGAAGCTACGGAAACCCCAGGTGGAAGCAATGGCCAACCCGCGGTAGCTTCCTGGCCTGCGAAGGCTGCCGACAGTTACACCTCGGCTCAGGAGGCGCTGAAGTCCGGAGAACCCGAAAGAGCGTTTCAGATCATGCGGCTTGAAATTGCGCGCCAACGTTCCGGCCGGGGACGGTTCCAGCGGACCCTCCAACTGGTGCAGCTCTGTGTCTCGGCCGGCAAAGATGCAATCGCTCAGCCTCTGCTCGAAGACCTGATGAGCTCCATTGAAGCCCACAAGCTCGACGATTGGGAGGAGAAAGAGCTGGTCGCTGCTGCCTTGGCTATCGTCATGACGGTGAGCAAGAAGGTTCAGGGGAACGCCAATGAACGGCAAAAACTTTTCGAACGCATCTGCCGCCTGGATCCGGTCCGGGCGCTGGGATCGTCAGGTTAGACCATGGCGCGAAATCAAGGCGACGTCAGCGTCACGCTCTCGGTGTTGGATCGGCTCATCGACAGGGAAGCAGGCTCCCAGGTCGAGGCCCCTCTGAGCCGCTCCCAGTCCGTGCGCCTGATGAAAGCCGCGGTCCGCCGCGACCTGGAGTGGCTACTCAACACCCGCCGTATTTTCCCTGAGCCCCACGAATCTCTCAAAGAGGTCAATCGCTCGCTCTACTGTTACGGTCTGCAGGATTTGTCCAGCTATGCCATCGGTAACGCCGCTGACCAGGCGAAGATCCTTCGCCAACTGCTGGCTACAGTCAAGCTGTTCGAGCCGCGCCTGGGAAGCGTCCGCATTGTTCCGCTCGATTCCTCGGCAACGGGGATTCAGGAGCTGAGAGTACGCATTGAAGGCATGCTGTTGATGGATCCGGCCCCCGAACCGGTCTCGTTCGATACTTTCATTGAATTGAAAAGTGGCGTCTGCCGGCTGTCCGGAGGCGCGAATGCGGGATGACCTCCTGCTTTATTACGAGCGCGAACTGGACTACCTGCGCAAGATGTCCGCCCAGTTTGCGGAAAAGAATCCCAAGGTTGCCGCCCGCCTCGTGCTCGAGCCTACCAAGTGTGAGGATCCTCACGTTGAGCGGCTGCTGGAAGCCTTCGCCTTTCTCGCGGCGCGCGTGCATCTCAAGATTGACGATGACTTTCCCGAGATCACGGAATCGTTGCTTACGGTCGTCTACCCGCAGCTGATCCGTCCCATTCCTTCGATGTCGATCGTCGAGTTTGAGCCTGACCCCGAAAAGGGCAAAATGACCACGGGCCTCCTGATCGAGCGAAATTCCAACCTGTACTCGCGCCCGGTGGGAGGGGTTCCGTGCACCTTTCGGACCTGCTACGACAATGTGTTGTGGCCGCTTACCGTTACCGCCGGGGAATGGAAGGTTCCCAGCCGTTTGCAGCCGCCGGTGAAGGCCAGCGATTCCTCCGGCGCGGTACGAATCGAATTGCGCTGCGCTCCCGATGTAGTCTTCAAGCAGTTGAAGATTGATCGCCTGCGATTCTTCCTCGATGGCGAAAGCGGCCTGATCAACACGCTTTACGAGTGTTTGTTAAGCAAGCTCAACCGAATTATTGTCCGCGATCCGACTCCGGGATCCAAGGTGAGGCCTGTTATGCTGCCCGCCTCGGCGTTGCAGGCGGTAGGTTTCTCCGACAAGGAAGGCATCGTGCCTTACGCCCCGCGTTCCTTCGCCGGACATCGTCTCCTGATGGAATATTTCAGTTTCCCGGAAAAATTCTTTTTCGTGGACCTTACCGGTCTGGAACCGATCTGGGCAAATGGCTTCAAAGACGCCGTCGAGTTCATCTTTCTCATTTCGGAAGCCGAGGGCGACAACCGCCGCGAGCGTTTGGAACTCGAGCTGTCAAAGAAGACCTTCCGCCTGGGTTGCACCCCAGTAGTGAACTTGTTTACCCAGGTTGCCGAGCCCATCCAGTTGAGCCAGCGCAGGTATGAATACCAGATTGTTCCGGATGTGCGGCGGCCGTTCGCGACCGAAGTCTTTTCCGTCGACGAAGTCAGCGGCATCAACACGGCCACCCAGCAGAGCCTGAACTTTGAGCCGTTCTACTCCCTTAAGCATTCCGCCCGGGGCGGGCAGGAGCAATGCTACTGGCTGGCTCGCCGCCGCCCCTCGAATCGCCCCAACGATGAAGGAACCGACATGTTCCTCTCGCTGGTGGATCTGTCCTCGCAGCCCATCAGCCCGGACGCCAACGTTTTGTCCATCCGGACCACATGCACCAACCGCGATCTGCCCTCGCGGCTGCCCTTCGGCAACGAGGACGGTGACTTCGAAATAGAAGGTGTATCGTCGCTGAAACGGATCGTGGCTCGGCGCAAGCCCACGCAGCCCATTCGTCCGCCCATCGGCAAAAGCGCATTCTGGCGCCTGATTTCTCATCTGTCGCTCAACTACCTCTCCCTTATTGAGGCCGATAGCCAGGAACCGGAGCCAGGGAAAGATCCGCCGCAACAAGGCAAGGACGCGCTGCAGGAAATTCTCCGGCTGTACGATTTCGGCAGATCGGCATACTCGCAGAATGTCATCGACAGTATTCTTCGCGTGCGCAGCCGGCGCCACTTTGCCCGCGTCTCGTCGTGGGACGGCATTTCCTTTGCCCGCGGGCTGCGGGTCGAGTTGGAATTGGATGAGGACCAGTTTGTGGGGGGCGGAGTCTACCTGTTTGCCAGTATCATCGAACGGTTTCTCGGGATCAGCGCATCCCTGAACAGCTTCACCCAGTTGGTTGTGACTACTCCTCAAAGAAAGGACGTCGTGCACGAATGGCAACCCCGGGCGGGACGCAGGATCCTGGTCTAAGCGAGAGTCCGATCGCACAGACTCTGCAGGACGATCCTTGTTCGTTCGAATTTTTCCAGGCGGTGACCTTGCTGCACTGGCTGCGCAAGGGCCTTCCGGTGGGCCGGTTCTCCAATCCGGACGACGAAGCCGTGCATTTTCGCGCCAACAATCGCCTGGTATTTCCCGCCAGCCAGATTCAGGATTTTGAATATCGCGATCACGCTCCCGCCCAGATGACGGTGAACTTCATGGGCCTGACCGGGCACATGGGTGTCCTGCCTTATTGCTACACCGAGCTGATTCTTGAACGTCTTCGGGATAAAGACGCAAGTTTCGCTTCATTCCTGAATATTTTTAATCATCGCATCGTGTCTCTTTTTTATCGGGCCTGGGAAAAGTATCGCTTTCCCGTCACGTATTACCTGGGGGAAGAAGATCGATTCACGCACCATCTTTTCGATCTCATCGGATTAGGCACTCCCGGGCTTCTCCATCGCCAGGCCGTACCTGACCTGGCTCTTCTGCACTATGTGGGAATGCTGGGCCTGCAGTCGCGCTCGGCCGCCGCGCTCGAGCAGATTCTCAGCGACTATTTCGACGTTCCGGTGGAGGTCGAACAATTTGCCGGAGCGTGGTACCGTCTCGATCGCGCCACTCTGTCTCGCATGAACGAAGGCGAGAGCATTCCAGAGCAGCTTGGCGGCGGAGCCATCGTCGGAGATGAGGTCTGGGACCAGCAGTCGCGAGTGTGCGTCCGGCTGGGGCCTTTGACGCTGGAGCGTTATCAGGATTTCCTCCCCGGCGGTGCTGCCTATGAGCCGTTGAAGGCGATGACCAAATTTTTTTCCAACGACGAAGTCGATTTTGAAATCCAGCTGATTATGAAGCGTGACGAAGTGCCACGCTGCGAAGTCGGCGCCGAGGGCGAGCTTCCAAAACTCGGCTGGGTTTCTTGGCTGAAATCAGAATCACTTTCCAGGGATCCGGAAGACACCATCCTGCGCTTTTGATCGGAGGGAGTATGGGTCTGAATCTGAAATCACTGATTGGCAAGTTGAACCACGAATCACGCTCGGCACTCGAGGCTGCGGCCGGGCTCTGTGTCTCGCGCACCCATTATGACATTGAAGTCGAACATTATCTGACCAAACTGCTGGATCAGACCGACGGCGACTTCGCCCGCATCGCGCAGCATTTCGGCGTGGATAAATCGCGCCTCTCGACTGAACTGATGCGCAGCCTCGATAAGTTGAAATCGGGAAACGCACGCACCCCGGCGCTTAGTCCGAGCGTTCTGGAGATGCTCAAATCCGCCTGGACCATCGGTTCCATCGACTTCAACGCGGCCAATGTGCGCACCGGTTTCACCATCCTGGCCCTGGTCTCTGAGCCTGAGTTGTCGCGCATCATGCGCGATGTCAGCCGCGAATTTCAGAAGATTGAAGCCGAGCCGTTGCGCAAGGATTTCTCCGCCATCGTGGCCGAATCTCACGAGGAGACTCACGGGATCGCCGCGGAAGAACCTGGCGGCGCCGAAGAAACCGTCAGACGGGCAGGAGGAAAGACTCCCAACCTCGATCAATACACCGTTAATCTCACCGAGAATGCCCGCAAGGGGAAGATCGATCCGGTTCTCGGCCGCGATCTCGAAATCCGCCAGATCGTGGATATCCTGACCCGTCGCCGGCAAAACAATCCCATCCTCACCGGTGAAGCCGGCGTGGGAAAGACCGCGGTGGTCGAGGGATTCGCTATCCGCGTTGCCCAGGGCGACGTTCCCCCGATTTTGAAAAACGTTACCATCCGCACCCTTGATCTGGCTCTGTTACAGGCGGGCGCCGGCGTAAAAGGTGAATTTGAAAACCGGCTAAAGGGATTGATTGAAGAGGTGAAAGCCTCGCCCACGCCGATCGTCCTTTTTATCGACGAAGCCCACACCATGATCGGCGCAGGCGGACAAGCCGGACAGAATGACGCCGCCAACCTGCTCAAGCCCGCGCTGGCTCGAGGCGAGTTGCGCACCATCGCCGCCACTACCTGGTCAGAGTACAAGAAGTATTTTGAGAAAGATGCCGCTCTGGCCCGTCGCTTCCAGGTAGTGAAAGTGGAGGAACCGACGGAGATGCAGTGCATGGTGATGATGCGTGGCATTGTCTCCGCACTGGAAAAGCACCACAAGGTCCGCATCCTCGACGAAGCCGTTGCTGCCGGAGTGCGCCTCTCTCATCGTTACCTTGCCGGCCGCCAACTACCGGATAAAGCAGTCAGCGTGCTCGATACCGCCTGCGCCCGCCTGGCTCTGGGGCAGAACACCACGCCTCCCGCGATCGAAGACGCGGTCCGCCAGATTGACGACTATGAAGTCCAGCAGCGCATCCTGGGCCGTGAGGCCGCAGTTGGTGTCGATCACAGTGAAAGGTTGGAGGAGATTCGCAAGCTGAAGGCAGAAGCCGAAGACCGAATGAAGAAATTGCGCGAGCGTTGGGACAAGGAGCGTGATCTCGTGGTTCAGATTCGCGAGATTCGTACCAAGCTCGAAGGTGAGCAACCCGGAAGCGGCTCTGGACATGGTGCCGCCGGAGGAAATGGACAACCCGCGGATGGCGGCGGCGCGGTCTCGGCGCGCGTTTCGATTTCTACCGCCGTGGCCGAGCCGGTTCCGGCGGAACTGCGGGCTCAACTTTCAGGTCTGGAAGA
>CAZGSU010000010.1:0-37989 GCA_964528615.1 uncultured Acidobacteriaceae bacterium
CATCCCCGTCGTAGTGGAGATGGCGCCGGGCAAATGGGCGGCCACCTCGCACTTCGCTGTTCCTTACGTGAGTTGGGGGATGAAAAATCCAAGCACATTCGTGCTGCGCGTGAATCAATCAGTCGATATCGACGTCAGGGCTTCTGGTGAGATTCCTTGAAGCAGTGCAAGGAAGTCCCCAACCATAGTGGATTTTCAATTGGCCAGCAGTCTTGTGCGCCTCCGGCAGCAAGGGTACCGCACAAAGCAAAAACCCACGCCGCAATGCTGGCGGTTCCTGCGTGCCTGTGTTTGCTATGCTACGCGGATGCCTCGTGCCTTTCTGATCGATACCGATGTTGCTTCGGATGACGCCGTGGCTCTGGTCATGGCTCTGCGCGCAACCGAGGTCCGCGTGGTCGCAATCACCACGGTTGCAGGGAATGTCGAGGTTCAGCAGGCCACGCGGAACGCACTCTATACTGCCGAACTCTGCGGCGCGAATGTTCCAGTCTATTCCGGGGCGGAAAAGCCACTGCTGCGTGCCCATCAGAGCGCGACCTGGTTTCATGGGCGCGACGGGTTGGGAGATCACAACTATCCGCCCCCGCGCCTGTCTCCTCAAGAGTCCCATGCCGTCGATGCCATGATTGCGGCAATCGAAGCTAACCCCGGTCTCATCGTTGTCACTCTCGGGCCGCTTACCAATCTCGCGCTCGCACTGGCGCGCAAGCCGGCAATCGCCGCCAAGGTCGGCCGCTGCGTGATCATGGGAGGCGCGCCATGCTGCGAAGGCAATGTGACCCCGGCTGCCGAATACAACATCTGGGTTGATCCCGAGGCGGCAAGGATCGTTCTGCTTAGCGGCCTTCCAGTCGAACTGGTGGGTTGGCAGACCTGCCGCGGAGAATCGGTCCTCAGCCAGGCCGATATCGAGTTTGTTCAGGGATTCAATAACGCGCTCGCCCACTTCGCCATCGAGTGCAACAGCCGCGCCCGCGAGGCCTACAAAGAGCAGACGGGACAAGACGGCATTTCACTGCCGGACCCGGTGGCTATGAGCATTGCCCTCGACCCATCGATTGGAACCCAGTGGAGCGACCACTACGTTGATGTAGAGAAACAAAGTGAACTGACGCGAGGCATGACGGTTGTCGACCGCCTCAATGTCGCCGCCGATGAACGCAACCAATCGGTTTGGGCGGACGTTTTGCGTCAGGGACGCAAAGCCAAAGTTTGCTGGACCATCGACACAAAACGCTGGAAGGAAGCCCTGTATACGGCTCTGCGCTAGCGCGGACGCCACAGAAGCCGACGCCATCGCGCGATGCACCTCAAGTGGCTCGGGATGGAGTCTTGACGTAAGAGATGACAAATAGAAGGGCGAACAACAAGTCGACTCCGCCGAAGACCATGTCCGAGCTGCGCATGCGCGCTTGTGCGACCAGGACGACTACCGCAATACCGTAGCCGAGTTTTTCAAGCACTGACGGAATCATCAATGGTCGGTGGCGCGAAGGGTCTCTGGCAATGACGAAAAATGCAATTTGCCAGGCCAATGCGGCTCCTGTAAATCCGTAAAAAAATCCGGGATGGGTGATCGGCGGCGGATCCTTTCGGCCGATCAGGTCAAACATAAAGTAAAGCGGCGTGATGATCAGGATGCCCCAAATGCCGGCACTCCAGAAAACGATCTTCGCAAATCTCACAGCGGTCCTCGCATGGCCGGACACCTTTGCAGGATTCTATCGAAGGGATCGCTGATGGGGAATCCCGATATGCTTGGTCCTGCAAGTTAGAGCAGTGGCGCCCCAAAGACTCGTACGCGATCCTGCTCCCGCTGAACCGATCTGCGACGGCCTGCCAGCAGATCCTGCACGGTCACGTTGCCGCAAATGGCTTTGGTCGAGCGGTCGATAACCGGCATGGAGCTGACGCCTGAAGTCGCCATGGTCTCGGCAACGCCCCGGCAGGTCTCGTCGGCGAAAGCATAGATCTCAGGAAGCTGGGAATCCCCAGTCGGGTTCGGCGAAAGTTCCGACATCACTTCCATCACACTTACCATTTCCAGCGGGTCAACTCCGTATTCCCGCGTCAGGTGATAACCGCGACGGCTTAGTTTTTCGGTCAGGATCGAACGCGGCATGATGAGCGAGGTGAGAGCATGCGCGGCGATGCAGGCCACCATCAGGGGCAGGAGTGCCGGCAGACAGTGCGTCAGTTCCAGGCTGAAGACAATTGCAGTGAGCGGAACACCCAGTGACCCGGACAGCATCGCGCCCATACCGACCAAAGCCCAGAGCGACTGGGCCTGCACTGAGGCATGGACCAGAACTGCCATCAACTCGCCCACGGCGCCTCCGATCATGAGCAGCGGAGCAAGAACACCGCCGGAGGTTCCGGAGCCTAGAGAAAATGCCCACATTAGGGACTTTGCCAGGAGCAGTCCTACGAGCAGCCCCATGGGCGCGTTGCCTTGCAGCAGTTGAGCGATATTGTCGTAACCGACACCAAGCCCTCTGGGGAAGAAGATGCCGCCGATCCCAATTCCGATACCACCGATCGCCGGCCACCACATCCAGTGAACCGGAAGATGGCCGAACAAATCCTCAAAGCCATACATGGTGCGGCTTAGCGCGGCCGAAGCGACTCCGGCCAGCAAACCAAGTCCTGCGGCAGTCAGCACTGTGGAACCGTTTGGTATGACAGAACCGGCGTTGGTCACAAAGAGTGGTCCCGGGCCCAGCCAGTAGACGCGCAACACCGCAGCAACCGCGCTCGCCACGGCAACGGGAACCAGGCTGCGAGGCCGCAACTCAAATAACAAAAGTTCAACCGCCAATATGGTTGCGGCGAGTGGAGCCGCGAAAGTCGCGGACATGCCCGCGGCCGCTCCGGCCACCAGCAGCGTGGTGCGTTCCGCATCGGTGAGCTTCATCCACTGCGCGATCAGCGATCCAAAAGCTCCGCCAGTCATGATGATCGGACCCTCGGCGCCGAAGGGACCGCCGGATCCGATGGCGATCGCGGCAGAAAGCGGTTTTAGAACAGCGATGCGAGGATCGACCCGCGCCCCACCGAGCAGGATGGATTCGATTGCCTCGGGAATGCCGTGTCCCCGAATCTTGTCTGAGCCATAGCGCGCCATGAATCCGACGATCAGACCGCCGATAACCGGAACGAAGGGCATCCACAGGCCCAGAGGGCTTCCGGCCGGGGATACTGCCGCGAAACTGAAGCGATGGTAATAGAAGAGATTGGTCGCCAGGGCAATGCAGCGCAGCAACAGCACCGCGAGTCCGGCCGCGCCGGCGCCAACTGCCAGCGCAACTGCCGATAGCAGCCATACCCGGCGGTCGACCGTGAAGTCGCGCAAGATGGAGGGTTGCGATTTCATCGAGCGCGATACGGGGTGGGAAAGGGGTCCGCTCTCGCGATGCGCTTGAGCGAACGAACAAGAGGGGGCCCAAGCTGGCGGAGTTCTTGCGCGTGGACCTGAGACAGTTGCTGCAGAATCCGCCGACCCCTGGCAGTAGTGCGAAGTATGACTCGGCGGCGGTCCTGTGGATCGTGGGTGCGGAGAAGCAGACGCTCCGCCACGGATCGATTTACCAGCTCAACCGTGCTGTGGTGACGAAGCGCAAGGCGCTCGGCCGCGTAAGCAATCGTCGCCCTGGTACCCGCGGGCGCCCCCGCCACCTGGAGCAGCAACTGATGTTGCTGTGGATGTAATTTGACCTGGCCGGCGGCTTGCTCGCTGAATTGCAGGAAGGTTCGCAGGCAATAGCGAAATTCCGCAAGGGTTTGCAGCAATTGGCGGCCGGCTTGGGTTTGGTTCTGCTGCATAAATTATATCGTCTCACGATATATTGAAGATGTGCAAGAGCAAGCCTGAGGGCTTGCTCACCGTTGGAAGGAACGAAATCCTGACAGGTTCCGGACCCGCGTAGGGGCGGGCGCCCCCGCCGCCCGGCGGAGCGCAGCTCCGCGGTTTTTAAAGCCCAACCCCTGGCGAGCTTCGCCCGCCCGCCCGGACGAGGCTGTCCGGGCCTACGCAGACCTTGGCCTGCGCAGGCGATTGAGTAGGCCTTCAGGGAGGAAGTCGAGACGAGGGCTAGGCTACTGCAGCCGCGGTCTTGGAGCTCTGTCGCGAGGGGCGGCGGTCCATGGTCGTAACCGGAGCCGGCTTTTTAGCCGTCAGAGCTGCCTGGGTTTCCGTCAGAGTGTGAACTGCCTGGCGGAACTTGGCCCGGGTGACGTTGCCCAGGGCAGCAACCAGGGCCGAATCCTGTACGCCGCCGAAGAGCTTTTCTGCCCCTTGCGTCAGTTGGGCCCAGTCATGCCAGTCGCCGATGACATCCTGCAAGTGCTTCAGGTGTGCCACCAAGCGGATGGCCTCCGCGTCCTTGCCGGCCAGTTCCGCGATATAACGGGCTCGCTTGCCGGCGATCCTGAACCGGTGCAGGGTTTCCTCCGTCACCGCGGTGTGGTCGAGTTCGAGTGCAGAGATCCTTTGCAATGCCAGGCCCCGAGGGTCAGTGTCCTTGGAAATTTCCAGATCTCTGGCAGCACGTTTCAGGCGTTTGCGCACATCTGCGACAGTTTTCTTGTCCAGGACCTTGCCCAGTTTCTTTTCCCGCTTGGCCCGTTCCTCGGCTAACGTCCTCATCAGTTGCGATTTGCGCGCTGGTTCCTGAGGAATTTTCAGGCTTCGCAAAGCTGCAGTCTGTACGTCCAGATCGCGGACCCGCCCTGCGGTTTTCCGCAGACGGGCGAGCAACTTCAAAAGCTTCCTGTCATTGCGACTACGTTTTTTGGCGAGGTCCGCCAGCAACACTTCCACACGCCGGCTGGAGGTGCGAAACCGGTGGACACTTTCCGCGGCAGGCTTATTGGCCAGCTTTGACAGCTGGCGGCTGAGCTTGTCGAACGTGGCCCGAATATTTTCCTGATCTAGCAGCATACGGTCAAAACCGTGGGGTCTGAAAATACAGTCTCATCCTGGGAAATGCAAACCGCGGGAAGCCGGCTTCCGGGTTCCTGACAAGAGCCTTACCAGGGCAGCAGTGAACTGTTATTTTAACACTGCTGTAACACGATTCTGCTAGCTTCGCCGTTGATGGCGAATCGAGCCTTAGGAGCGCCCGGTCTGACTGGCCCGCAACCCCTTCCGAAAGAAGTAGTTGTAGGATCCAAGGCCCAGGCCGAACCCTTGATCACGGCAGGCGACAGCCGTGTGGCCGACCACGCATTCTACCTTGCCATGTTAGGTTGCGCCCTGTCGGTGATTGGCATCGTCGGGCTGATTATTTACGAACTCATAACTAAGTCCAACCTGTCCTGGCATGCGTTCGGCATGAAGTTCTTTTTCCGCAGCGAATGGGACCCGGTTAACGATCAATTTGGTGCGCTCCCCTTCGTCTACGGCACCCTGGTCTCTTCCGCGCTGGCGTTGCTGATCGCGGTCCCTCTGGCGGTGGGAGTGGCGGTCTACATCACGGAGATGTCGCCGCGGTGGTTGCGCGGCTCGCTGGCATTCACCACCGAGTTGCTGGCAGCAATTCCCAGCGTGATTTACGGATTGTGGGCGATCTTCGTTCTGGTGCCATTGCTTCGCCAATATGTGCAGCCCTGGCTGGCCAAGTACCTGGGCTGGACGACCTTGTTCGAAGGGCCGCCCTACGGCATCGGCATGCTGGCGGCAGGAATCATCCTGGCAATTATGGTGGTGCCGATTATTTCCTCGATCACGCGCGAGGTTATGACCGCAGTTCCTCAGCAACAGAGGGAAGCGGTCCTGGCGCTCGGCGCCACTCGCTGGGAGATGATTCGCACGGGTGTGCTTCGCAACGCCCGCGCCGGCATTGCGGGCGGCGTGATTCTTGGCCTGGGCCGCGCCCTGGGCGAAACCATGGCGGTCACCATGGTGATCGGCAATCGCCCCGAAATTGCGAAGTCACTTTTTGCGCCCGGCTATACGATGGCCAGCGTAATCGCCAACGAATTCAGTGAGGCCACGGGTGATCTGTATCTCAGTGCCCTGGTTGAGGTCGGTCTGGCTCTGTTCATTGTGACTATCATCGTCAACATTCTGGCGCAGTTGCTGGTATGGACCGTGACTCGCGGTACGCCTGCGAGGGGCCATGCCTGAGACCGCAACCAAGGTGATGCTCCCCGCCAACTTTGCCGACGCTCCCATCAGCGTCTATCGGCGCGGCCTGAATTTCTTTGTCACACTCGCTGCGATCGGCGCTGTGATCCTGGTGCTGCTGCCGCTGGCGGCGGTCTTCGGCTATCTGATCTACAAAGGGATTGGTTCGATCAACTGGGCGTTCCTAACTCAGATCCCCAAGCCCCCCGGTGAAGCCGGCGGTGGAATGGCCAATGCCATCGCGGGATCAGTCTACATTCTGATGATAGCGAGCGTCTTCGGCGTTCCCCTGGGGATCGGCGCCGGAATTTATCTCTCGGAATACGGCCGCGGTACACGCTTAGGGAACCTGATCCGGTTCACCGCAGATGTACTCAACGGGGTGCCCTCAATCATCGTAGGCATTGTGGCCTACGGCCTGGTGGTGCTCAGCCAGGGACATTTCTCGGCGCTTGCGGGCGGCGTTGCCCTTGCCATCATGATGGTTCCCACCATCACCCGGACTACTGAAGAGATGTTGTTGCTGGTGCCCCAAATCGTGCGCGAAGCAGCGTACGGTCTGGGCGTTTCGAAGTGGCGCACCACGCTTTCGATTACGCTACGCACCGCCACCTCGGGCGTGATTACGGGCGTGATGCTGGCGTTTGCACGGGTGGCGGGAGAAACCGCTCCCTTACTGTTCACCGCGTTCGGCAATCAGTACTGGAACTGGAAGATGAACCAGCCCACGGCTGCATTGTCCCTGCAAATTTTCACTTACGCGATCTCGCCGTTCGACGAGTGGCACAAGCAGGCGTGGGCAGGGGCCTTGATCCTGATTGTGCTGATCGTGACATCGGTCGGCGCCGTGCGGTTTGTGGCCAATCGCGGTATGCTCAAGGGAGCGAACTGACACTATGGGCGTGGGCATCCAAGTCGATAATCTGAACGCCTGGTTCGGCAAGACCCAGGCGCTGCAGGACATCAACATGACGGTTGCGGCTAACCACGCCACCGCCGTGATTGGGCCGTCGGGCTGCGGAAAGTCCACGTTCGTACGTTGCCTCAACCGAATGCACGAGACCATTCCGGAAGCCCGAGCCACAGGGCGGGTGCGAATCGGCGAAATGGACGTCTACAACGGGACATCCGCGGTGCAAATTCGCCGTCGCATCGGTATGGTGTTCCAGAAGGCCAATCCATTTCCCACCATGACTATCTATGACAACGTGGCGGCCGGATTGACGCTCAACGGGTTCCACGACCGCAAACGCCTGGATGATATCGTGGAACGTTCCCTGCGGCTTTCCGCACTTTGGGATGAGGTCAAGGACACAGTTCGCAAGAAGTCAGGCGCCAGCCTTTCCGGAGGCCAGCAGCAGCGCCTCTGCATCGCGCGCGCCATCGCCGTCGAACCCCAAGTCCTGCTCATGGACGAGCCCTGCTCGGCGCTCGACCCCATTTCCACCGGCAAGATCGAGGAACTCATCTTCCAGCTCAAGGAACGGTTTACTATTGTCATCGTAACCCATAACATGCAGCAGGCTTCCCGGGTGGCGGAGTTTACCGGATTCTTTCTGCTGGGCAAGCTCATCGAGTTCGACAAGACGGAGAAGATTTTCACCACCCCGTCCGATAAGCGGACGGAAGATTACATCACAGGCAGGTTTGGATAATGGCGCGCACCCGTTTTCTGCAAGGACTGGACGACCTACGCGCACGTTTGCTGCGCATGGGCGGATTGGCAGAGCAGGCGGTGGATCGCGCTTGCCAGGCCTATATCGATCGCGACCTGACCCGCTGCCGCATGGTGCTCGAGGGCGAAACCCAAATCAACATCGCCGAGCGCGAAATCGACGAACTGGCTTTCGACCTTCTGGCCATGCAACAGCCCATGGCGGTGGATCTGCGGTTCATCCTCGCAGTCACTAAAATCAATGCCGACCTTGAACGGGTAGGCGATCAGGCGGTAAATATCGCCGAACGTGTGATGGACATGGTCGATCTGCCCAAGGCTGACCTCCCGGTCGACATCCCTCGCATGACGGCTGCGGTCTCCGCCATGGTCCGCCGTGCCCTCGAGTCTTTTATCGAAGGCAAGGCCGAGCTGGCGCAAGCCGTCCTCGAAATGGATAACGTCGTTGATCGCATGAAGGATGAAGCGTTCATCGTGCTGGTGAAGTCCATGAACGAACACCCGGAGACGACGCGGCAGGCACTGGACGCGCTATTGGTGGCCCGCAACCTGGAGCGCGTGGCCGACCACGCGACGAATATCGCCGAAGACGTGATCTTCTGGGTGCGGGGAGCCGATGTTCGCCACAACGTGTCGCCAGAACCGCCGGTTCAGCAGGAAATCACAGACACTCACTGAAGTTCAGCGTCGGCCGGTGCCTGAATCGGTCGACGTGATGATCACACAGCACGCCTGACATCAACTCCCGGCGTTGCGGTGCATTTCAGCCGTCCCTACGCGACGGGAATCATTCGCGGTCCCACCCCGGCGCTGAAGCGCCGGGCTACTCTCAGGTGTCCCTTTGGGATGCTCTGCTGAAGGGCTGAGGGGGCTGAGTCCGGCAAGCGCTCTTTCCTTTTGCTTCCGCCGATGCTAAAAGTTCTTCAGACTTTTCTGGAGGCATCTTGAAGCTCTCCCTCATTGGTCTGCTGTTGTCGGCGATTCTTCTGTCTGCCCAGGACTTACCCGCGCCGGGTCAGATCCCGTTGCCCAGCAGCAAAGTGCTGAATACGCCTTCGCCTGGGCGGATCGGGGCCGTGAACAGTTTTCCGGCAACCATTGCGCTCAGGCCGGACGGCCACTATGCCGCGCTTCTGAACAACGGGTACGGTACCCAAGCGTCACAGGCGCAACAATCGATCGCGATTCTCGATCTCCGATCGAACCAACTGACGGATTTCCCCGATGCCCGTCTCGCCGAAAACGCACATCAGACGTATTTTCTGGGTCTCGCATTCAGTCTGGATGGCAGCCATCTCTACGCCTCGGTCGCATCTTTGACTGACCCCACAGGAGCGAAGCGAGATAACACCGGCAACGGCATTGCGGTTTACAAATTTGAAGCCGGCAAGGTGGCGGCCGAGCGTTTCATCAAGATTGCACCGCAACCGATCGCTGTCGGCAAGAAGGTCGCCTTCGGAGTCCGCGAGACGCCGGCGGGAACCGCGGTCCCATATCCTGCCGGCCTGGCGGTGGTCGGCGCCGCGGGAAGTGAGAAGCTGCTGGTTGCCGACGATCTGTCCGACAACGTTGTGCTACTGGACTCCAGCAATGGTCATATTCTGCAGCGGTTCGACCTGAGCACGAACCAGATGATCCCCGCCTCGTTCCCCTACACCGTGGTCACAACCCGCGATGGCCGGCACGCCTGGTGCAGCCTTTGGAACGCCTCAAACGTGGTCGAACTGGATCTGGCTGCTGGCCGGATTGAACGCTGGGTTCCGCTCCTGCAGCCGAAGTCCGAAACCTCATCCGGCTCCCATCCCACGGCCCTGCTGCTTAGTCCCGACGAGAAATTGCTCTACGTGGCCTTGTCTAACGCCGATGCGGTAGCGGTGATCGAGACCGCGTCGGGAAAGGTGCTTCATCTTTCGTCCACCAACCTGCCCGGGCAGGAACACCCCGGAACCTATCCCAACGCGCTGGCGCAATCGGCCGATGGTCAACGTCTGTTTGTGGCCGACGCCTCCCTGAATGCGGTTGCGGTTTTCGATACGGCGGCCCTGACAAAACCCGTTATCTCGTTTCCGCTGCCTGCCGAGGCTATCGGCTTCATTCCCACCGACTGGTATCCCAGCGCCCTGGCGGTCGCAGGCGACGATCTCCTGATCGCCACCGCGAAGGGCCAAAGTAGCGGCCCTGATAATGGCAGGAGCACGCTGAAGAATGAACACCGCCATCGCGAGCACCCCTATATTCCGACCCTGATGTACGGTTCACTTTCCCGCTTGAACTTCCGCGCGATAGAAAAAGACTTCCCTAAATTGACGCAGCGGGTGGAAGAAAGCAATCTCCTGCTTTCCGATCCCGGAAAGATCAAGTTCCAGACCGGCTCCAACCCGATCCGCCATGTGATCTACATCCTCAAAGAGAACCGAACCTACGATCAGATACTCGGCGATCTGAAGATCAAAGACCTGAAAGTTGGTAACGGCGATCCGTCGCTGACGATGTATGGACAGGACGTTACACCCAACGAGCACAAGCTGGCGCTGCAGTTCGGGGTGCTGGATAATTTCTACGACAGCGGGGAAGTTTCGGGCGACGGCCACGACTGGTCGAATGCCGCGATTACCAGCGACTACAACGAAAAAACCTGGCAAATCGCCTACCGGGGCCACGAACGCACATACGATTTCCAGGGTACAGTGGCCGATGAATTTCCCCTGGAGTTGGGCGAGCCGGACGTCGACGCGCCGGCCACGGGCTACATCTGGGACAACCTGGCCGGCCACGCTGTGACCTTCAGGGATTACGGCGAATATGTTGCGGGAATCTGGTGCAAGGCGACGAAACCTGGAGCTTCTCCCCGGCAAGGTACGCCGTCTCCCGATAGCGCGGAGTGCGACCGGCATGTGGTGAACAAGGGCGAACCGCTCCCACCCAACGTCGGCGAGCCCCACGGTTCACCCAGTCCCTGGCCCTGGCCGTTACCCCTGCTCAAGCGAATGAAGCCTACCAAGGCCGCTCTGCGCGATCACTTCGATCCAAATTATCCCGATTTCAATACTGAATATCCGGACCAGCTGCGCGCCGACGAGTTCCTCAACGAGTTCGATGATTTCGTTCGCGCCCGTAAGGAAAGCAAGGGAACCGAGTTGCCTGCGTTTGTTCTGCTGTATCTTCCCGACGATCATACTCACGGCACAACCGCCGGCAAGCCCAGCCCGGCGGCCTCGGTCGCGGACAATGACCTGGCAGTGGGGCGAGTGGTGGAAGCGGTGTCACACAGTCCCTATTGGGACGACACGGCAATTTTCATCATTGAAGACGATGCACAGAATGGCGCCGATCACGTGGACGCGCATCGCTCGATTGCCTTCGAGATCAGCAAATTCTCGCCGGGTTCGCGGGAGCAGCCGTACGTTGACAGCCGCTTCTACACCACGGTGAACATGATCCACACCATCGAAGCCCTTCTGGGCTTGCCGCCGATGAATCAGAATGATGCCTACGCTCCTGTAATGGCGCCCTTGTTTTCGGGTCCAGGCAATCAGGCGCCATTCACGGCAGACTGGAGTAATCGGGACAACGGACTTATTTACCGGACGAACCCGGCCAGGGGACAAGGCGCGGCGGAGTCGGCCAAGATGAACTTCTCGCGCCCTGATGCGATCAACACAGCGGTTCTGAACCAAATTCTGTGGCGCGACCGCATGGGAGACACACCCATGCCCACGCCAAAGCACACAGTATTTCCGCAAAAACGCACCGCTGATAAAGATTGACCCACCAAGGCCCACGTAGGGGCGGACGCCCTCGTGCGCCCAGCCGAGCGAAGCTCGGCAGTTCTTTTCGAATCGAGAATTGAACCGGGTTAATAGAACCTGGCGAGCCTTGCTCGCCTGCCCCGGACGGGGGCGTCCGGGCCTACGTATTTTCTGGAGCCAGCGGCAGGAGCCATACTATTTTGCCGCCTGCGCGCCGCCATCTAGATCGGCAAAGGAAAACGCCAGCGACACATTGGGGTATTCCTTGCCTGCCACTTCCACATAGGGATACACGAAGTAGTTCAGGGGTGGGCCGTCCTGCGCCGGGCTCAGACGCAGATCACGTCCCATGGTGAACTCCACCCGGTTCACGTCGTGGGCCCCGAAGAAGTAATCGCGTTTTTCCTGATGTTTCCAGGCTTCGGAGATGTCCACTGGTATCCATCCGTGCTGCGGCTCGAAAAAATCCGCCCAGCAGTGATAGCCGGCGATCTCTCCCAAATGCTTGTCCGGCGGGAGCGGGAATCCGATTTCAAAGCGCGCTGGTATGCCCTGCGACCGCGCCATAGCGATGAACAGGGAATGAAAGTCGGTGCAATTACCCTTCTTGGCGTCGCAGGCGTAGAGCACATCTCCGCGTCCCCAACCGGTGCCGGTCTTGTCGTAGCGCATGGTGGTGAAGACATAGTCATAGATCGCTCGCGCCTTGTCGAGCGGGGTGGTCTTGTCCTCGGCCACCTTTAGCGCCAGCTCCGCGGGAAGGCCGGTGACGGGAACCAGTCTGTCAGGTTGCAGGTATTCTTGCCGCTCGCGCGCCTTGAGCTGAACTTCTGCGAGATGCGGGCGCGCAGCGCCCAGGGTAATGCGCTCATGGCGCACCACATCGTAGACGAATTCAAAGTGCACGTCGGCCTGTCTCGCCTTGGATGTCTCGGCGTAGTACATCTGGTTCCCGAATCTCGACTCGCGCGTCCTTCTAAATCCCAGGTCACTCCGCCCCGAGATCTCCTTTACTTCCTGAAACTCGTCTGAGTGCGGCGCCGGGATCCACACCCGTAAGCGCTCGCCAAGAGGCACGTCTTTAATGGTAAAGCTGTATTGAAATGCAAAGTGACGCGTCTCTTGCGCCGGTGCAACTAAAATCGCAGCGACAAAAAACGAGAGCAATAGCAATTGCTTCCGCAGCATACGCAGCATCCTTTCCGTTGAGAACCAATAATCGATGATCAAGAAACGACGCACGGGCGTTTTTGGGGGCGCTCCGTCAAGTGAAGCCGCGTAGCGAGGATCGCATAGGAAGATGCCAATTCTAATTCAGGCCCTGCGTTCTGTGCAGAATCCTTTGCCTCGCGTAAGATCAAGGCTTTTAACCGCGAAAGTCGCAGAGTTAACGCAAAGATCGCAGAGCCGTTCTCCTTTCCACAAGCACTGCTCGGTTAGAATCCAAACGTGGCACCAGCCATTCAATGTCGCGACCTGCGTAAGACCTACGATGGGAAAGTCGAGGCTGTCCGCGGGTTGAGCCTGGAAATCGAGCCCGGGGAGTGCTTCGGCCTGCTTGGTCCCAACGGGGCAGGGAAGACCACCACCATCGAAATCCTGGAGGGTTTGCTCGCGCCGACTTCCGGTGAGGTGACGATCCTGGGCCACACCTGGAAAGAAAATGCGCGCCAGTTGCGCGAGTGGCTGGGAATCTCGCTGCAGGAGACGCGGCTCTCCGAAAAGCTTACGGTGCGGGAAACCATAAATCTGTTCGCCAGCTTCTACCGCGAGCCCCGCCCTGCCGGCGAAGTGCTGCAACAAATGCAGCTCGACGAGAAGGCGGACGCCTGGGTAGGCAAGCTGTCTGGCGGCCAGCGGCAACGCCTAGCGGTCGCGACCGCACTGGTGGGCAATCCCAAGGTTCTCTTTCTGGACGAACCCACCACCGGGCTCGATCCCCAAAGCCGCCGCCAGCTTTGGGACATTATTCGTGCTTTTCAGCGTGCCGGAGGCACAGTGCTGCTGACAACGCACTACATGGACGAAGCAGAACGGCTATGCGACCGTCTGGCGATTGTCGATCACGGGGAGGTTATTGCCGAAGGGACGCCTGCCGACCTGATCGATCGTCTGGGTGGTCATCATATGGTGGAATTCCAGGTAAGCGGCAACTCCGACGGCTCCGCGGTCGACAATTGGCGCGCGCTGCCAGGGGTCGAATCGGTGCGTCATGACAATGGGCTGGTGTGTCTCAACGTTCGCGAACCGCATCTGACCATTCCGGCGCTGCTGGACGCGGTCAAGAAGCGGGGCGAGCAGTTGTTGCACCTGACCACTCGCCAAGCCAGCCTGGAAGACGTGTTCGTCCGCCTGACCGGCCGCCACCTGAGGGAAGAATGACGAGCGCGGGGAAGGCTTGTCGAGCTTCGCTCGACGAGGCGGGCGTGGCGCCCGCCCCTACGTGGGCTTTAGTGGGGGTTGAAATGACGCGGAAGGTGAACCGATGACCGTCGCACAGCAAACTCCGGTGGCCGCAACCGCTCACAACGGACGCTGGTCGGGTTTCGCGCATCTGCTGGGTGCGCGGCTGCTGGAACTCAAGCGCGAGCCCGAAGTCATCTTCTGGGTCTTTGGCTTTCCCGTCCTGCTGGCGCTCGGCCTCGGCATTGCCTTCCGCAACAAACCCGCCGGCGTTACCTCGATCGCCATCGTCGACGCTTCCGGATCGCAGCAAGCGTTGGCCAACCTGAAGCGCTCACCACGCAGTTCCTCTATCCGCGCCGACATGGTCGATGAGGCCCAGGCGCTGCAGGGGTTCCGACTGGGAAAATATGATTTAGTCATCACGCCCGATGGCAAGGCGGGCTTTCAGTATCGCTACGATCCCGCTCGACCGGAGAGCGTGCTGGCCCGCGCAGAAATCGATGACGCACTTCAATCTGGTGCTGGACGCAAGGATCCGGTGCCCACGTCTGCGGTTACCTCCAGTGAGCCGGGGTCTCGTTACATCGATTTCCTGATCCCTGGCCTGCTGGGAATGAACCTGATGAACTCCGGAATGTGGGGCATTGGCTTTGCCCTGGTGGACATGCGTCAGCGTAAAGTGCTCAAGCGTTTCGTTGCCACACCGATGCGGCGCAGCGACTTTCTGCTGGCTCTGACTAGCAGCCGGCTGGTGCTGATGGTGATCGAGATCGCGCTACTGCTCGGCTTCGGCGTGCTGGTCTTTCACATGCGCGTGCTGGGTTCATTGGCCAACATTCTGCTTATTGCCACTCTCGGCGCTATCGCCTTCGGAGGTCTCGGACTGCTCACCGCCAGCCGGGCGCAGAAACTGGAAAGCGTCAGCGGTCTGATGAATCTGGTGATGATGCCGATGTGGATCTTCTCCGGCGTGTTTTTCTCCTCGGAGCGTTTCCCCGCTATGTTTCAACCCCTGATCAAACTGCTGCCCCTAACGGCGCTGAACGATGCCTTGCGGGCCACGATATTGCAGGGAGCGTCACTTGGGACTCAGGCTGGACGCCTGCTGATTCTGGTTTTGTGGGCGGTTATTTCGTTTGTTCTGGCCCTCCGCTGGTTTCGCTGGACCTAAATAAAGGCTCTCAATTTCGCTACTTACGAGTCCCTAGGCTCGAGCTTCCGTGTTAGAATTCTAATTAAGCTCTTAGACAAACTGCTGGCCGCACAGTCGTAGAGTAAGGCCAAATCAGACTTCCATGAGTGACACCGGGCGGGCTTAATCGTCGATGTTGCTCCAGCCGCGGGCCTCGGCAGCCCCGTAATCACGAGACCCGCGAATAACCGTTCCGGGGTTTCGTTTAACAGTTCTTTCCGCCACTTCTCGTCGGGTCCAGCTTTCGTCGCGGTTGCTTGTTGAGGTCAGCGCCGGCATGAAGGTACTCGAACGTCACGCCACTTACGGTCCCTTCCTGGAGCGTCTGCGTTCCGCTCCGGCCCGCGTCCTTTTGCTCGATTACGATGGGACGCTGGCTCCGTTTGTTGTCGATCGCACTCTGGCTTTGCCTTACCCGGAAGTGCCGCCGTTGATCGTGCGCATCATGGCCCAGGGAACACGGGTGGTGCTGGTCAGCGGACGCCCGGTTCGAGAATTGCTTCTGCTGAGCGGAATCTCGCCGCAGCCGGAAGTCTGGGGCAGCCACGGTCTGGAAAGGCTTATGGCTGACGGCCGCTACCAGGTCAGTTCGGTGCCCGCGCATCAGGACTATTTGCTTGCCGCCGCAGCACTGCTTCGGGATGCCGGGCTGGAAAATCAGACAGAAGTCAAACCGGGTGGAGTCGCAGTGCACTGGCGGGGGCTGGATCCGGCAAAGGCGGAGAAGCTGGCCAAGGAGATTCCGCGGCTCTGGAAGCCCCTGCTCGACCGGGCACCCTTACGGTTGCTCGAATTTGACGGCGGTCTCGAGATTCGTGTAGCCGGCCCAGGCAAAGGAGATGCCGTACGTGCCATCTTAAAGGAGGCAGGGCCGGGGGCGGCCGTCGCCTATCTGGGTGACGACCAGACCGATGAAGATGCGTTCCATGCCTTGAAGGGCATTGGACTCACGGTTCTGGTCCGTCCCCAATCCAGGCCGACCGCAGCTGATGTTTGGCTGCAACCACCGCGCGAGCTGGTCCAGTTCTTGCAGGAGTGGCTGCGCGCTTCAGGAGGGCAAGGATGACGGACATCAAAGGACGCGTGATCAATGTTTCAAACCGCTTGCCCATCCTCATCCGCAAACATGCGGGCGGGGCGCGGGTGGAACGCAGTTCTGGAGGACTAGCCACCGCTCTCGAAGCAGGTTGGCGCGACCAACCCGGGGTCTGGATCGGATGGGCCGGTACTTCCCCAGGCCAACACATCGAGTCTCTACTGGCGAAAGCCTCTCTGAATCGCTCCTATACGTTGCGCGCGGTCTCACTTACCGAAGAAGAGATTGCAAAGTTTTACTCCGGATTCGCCAATGAAATCATCTGGCCTCTGTTCCACGACATGCCCTCGCGCTGCAATTTCGATCCCGAGTACTGGGAGATTTACCAGCGGGTGAATCGCAAGTTCGGCAGTGTGGTAGCCGAGACCGCGAGGGAAGACGATTTCGTCTGGGTTCATGACTACCACCTGATGTTGACCGCTGACGCCATGAGGCGCGCCGGAGTGCGAGCCCCCATGGGCTTTTTCCTGCACATTCCCTTTCCATCGCCCGATATTTTCGAAAAGCTTCCGTGGAAGAAGCCCATCCTGAAATCATTGCTGGAATATGACGTGATCGGATTACAAAGCGACCACGACCGTTCAAATTTCTTGAGCTGCCTCCAGCGCTTCTTCCCTGACGCGACCTGCGAGCGCGAGAGCAACTCGCATTTTCAGGTCAGTCTGGAAGACAGAAAAACGGTGGTGGGCACGTTTCCGATCGGCATTGACTTTGAAGACTTTGCGCGACAAGCGGCCCGTCCTGAGATCGCCGCGCACTCTGCTGAAATCAGAAGACGACTGTTGGGCGACACCCTGGTCCTGGGAGTGGACCGCCTGGACTACACAAAAGGCATCCCCGAGCGGCTGAAGTCCTTCCGGCTTCTGCTGCGTCGTTACCCGGAGTTGCGTGGCCACATCACGCTGGTGCAAGTGGTGGTGCCCAGCCGCGAGGAAATCCCCAACTACAAGCATTTGCGCCGAGACGTTGAGTTGCTGGTCAGCCAGACGAACGGTGAGTTCACGCAGCCGGGATGGGTTCCGGTTCATTACATCCACCGCAATCTCGGGCGGGATGAGCTTCTGGCTTATTATCGCGCGGCCGACATTGGCTTGGTCACCCCGTTGAAAGACGGAATGAACCTGGTGGCCAAAGAATTCTGCGCCGCCCAGCTTGACGAGCGCGGCGTCCTGATCGTCAGCGAGTTCGCCGGCGCAGGTCCGGAGTTACATAGCGGCGCGATTCTGGTGAATCCCAATGATTTTTCCGAAGTGGCCCAGGCCTTGCACGCCGCTGCCCTCATGGCAGCGGAAGACAAGCGCAACCGCATGCGTCTTTTGCGGCAGATTGTGAAAGACCACAACGTGCACCGCTGGATACGCTCGTTCCTGAAAGCCGTCGCGTCCAGTGACGCGGGCTCAGGAAGCGATGCTGGCGGTTCCGGGGAGCGACCCGCCCCAAAGCAATCGCCGCAGGAAACCCTGCCCGGAGTCGCACTGGTGGCGGCCGCCCTCTCTCCCCATGTTCGAACGCGCTACCAGATCGGCAAAGACGCGAAGCTCCGCGTCATGAGCAGCGCTGCGGGCGAGCACTGAGAACTGCAGACTAAGAACTGACAACTTTATTCCAGTTGCTTTCCCTTCGTCTCCGGTAGCTGGGTTGCAGTAATGCACGACAGCAGAAAAGACGCACCGCATAGGTAAAAAGCCCAGCCCAGGCCTTTGGCTTGGCCCACGCGCCCGATTACAAACGGTGCGATCGAACTCATGGCGCGCGCGCCGTTATAGGTGAAACCGAGGGCGCGGGCACGAACTGCGGTGGGAAAGATTTCGCTTCCGATAATTCCCGAGCCGGAGAAGAATCCGGTGCCGAAAAATGCCAGAAGCGTGCCCAGGATCATCAATGCCCACGGTGTTCGTGCCACGGCATAAACCGGTACTAGAAGTGCCGCCATGAACGTATATAAAATAAACGAGTTCCTTCGCCCAAGATAGTCCGCTACCCAGCCGAAGCTGGCGTATCCGGGAAACATTCCCGCCAGGTTCAGGACCACCAGCAGCGTAGTTGTGCTCATCAGTCCAAAGCCTCGTCCGCCCTGGTCCACGGGCAGAGAAAGATATGGAGGAATCCAGGTGAACAGGCCCCACCATGCGAACATGCCGAAGAAGTTCATCAACAGCAGGGCCAAGGTTTGTTTCCCGTATGGCGGGCGAAAGATGCGAGTGAATCCCACCTGCGTGTCCGGCTCGCCAGTCGTCGTCAAACGGCTCGTACTTTCCCGGTGGCGATCGCGCCACAACTCCGATTCGGGGACACCCCGCCGGATCCACAACACCACCAGGGCGGGAAAAATGCCAACGAAGAATGCCATCCTCCAATCGGCGTAATGCAGGACAATGCCGGACACGAACGCCGCCAGCGCATATCCAATCGCCCACGAACTTTGCACAATCGAGATGGCTTTCGCACGCAGTTCTGTTGGCCAGGTTTCAGCCACCAGTGTGGCTCCCGTGTTCCACTCGCCTCCCATGCCGAGCCCGAGGATGAAACGGAACCCGGCAAGCATCAGAATCGAGGTCGAGAGGCCAGATGCGAACGAACAGATTGAATAGGTGAGGATGCTCAACATCAGCGCGCGCTTGCGTCCCGCACGGTCGGCAATGAATCCGAATGCCACGCCACCGATTCCGGAGGCCAACAAGGTCAGGCTATTGAGCAGACCCGCTGTGCCCTTGCTCATGCCCAGGTCACGCATGACGTGCGCCAGCACAAGCGCGTAGAGCATGGCGTCAAAAGCATCGAGCATCCAGCCCAGAGCGGCAGCAATCAGGGTTCGTCGCTGCGCGGAAGTACTCTGGGAAAATGTGGAGGAAACACTCGTGGCCATTCGCAGGATTGTCGGTTGTTCACGCAGGATTGGCAACAACGAAACTGGGTTTTGTTGCCAAGCTTTGTCATCCTGAGGTCCGCGGTTTGTGCGAGTCGAAGGTGCGGGCCTAAGGACCACTGGATTTGTCTGCGGTACCGGCGACGCGGGCCAAGTGCACAGATTCTTCGTTGGGAGTCCTCCGCTTTGCGGAGGACTGCGCTACCTCAGGATGACAAATGGTTAGCGTGGATGTGAAGCTGCCAGCAACTGAAAGTATCGTTTCGACTTCCGCACATCGCGCGCAATCTGCTCGCGGAGCGCGTCCACGGAAGGAAACTTGATCTCGTCACGCAGGCGTTGCAGGAAATGAATTTCGACTTCGGTATCGGGTTTCAGTTCGATGGGATGGAAGTTCAGCAGATGACTCTCCACGGCAAATGATTCCGCCCCAAACGTCGGACGGCCGCCCACGTTGGTCACCGAATCGAAACACTCTTTACCCACGCGACTGCGGGTGACGTAGACCCCGTCCCTGGGTACGAATTCCTCGTAGCGGCTCAGGTTGATGGTAGGAACCGTGTATTTACTGCCGTATCCGCGCCCCCGCCCCGGAGTCGAGAGCATGCTGAAAGGATGGCCCAGCAGGTGCCGTGCCCGGCTGACTCGTCCCTCGCTCAACAATGTGCGTACCCGGGTGCTGGAAACAGTTTCGCCGCGCAGTTTCATCTCGGGATAGACGATGACCTTGAAACCCATTTCGCGGCCCAGCTCGGCCAGCACGTCCACGTTGCCCACAGCTTTGTGACCAAAATGAAAGTTGAAGCCCTCGTGTACTTCGCGGGCGTGAAGCTGTTTCTTCAATATCCTTTCCGCAAACTGGCGGGGCGTCATTAGGGAAAGATCGCGTCCGAAGGGGAGTAACAGGACTGCGTCCAGGCCACTGGCCTCGAGCAGGCGCAGCTTCTCCGGTGTCGGTGTGATCAGCTTGAAACCGGAATCTGGCCTCAGGATGCGGACGGGATGGGGCTCGAACGTGACCGCAATCGCCTTCGCGCCCTGTTGCCGGGCGCGAGTCACGATCTCTTGCAACACGTGGCTGTGTGCGCGGTGCACACCGTCGAAATTCCCGATGCTCACCAGCGTTGGGCCGTAGCCCGCAGGAACTTCCTCGAGTTTGTGAAAGACTTGCATCTTGAGAGCTTTTAACCGCAAAGGACGCAGAGAAACCGCAAAGAACCCAAAGAACTGCGATTTCTCAGCGAATTCCGCGGATTTTCTTTGCGACCTTTGCGGTTAAGATCTTTTCTCTTCAAATCTCAAATTCCAGTTTCATCCCGTCGTACGAAAGCTGCACGTGGTCCGGCAGCGACGCGTTCGTCGCCTCGTGCGGCAGATCGTGACAAATATGTGTGAAGAATGCCCGCTTTGGCTTCACCCGCTCCACAATGCGCAGTGAATTCTCCACCGTCGAGTGGGTGGGATGCGGCTTGTGGCGCAGCGCGTCCAGAAACAGGATGTCCAGGTTCTGCAGCTGCTGGAAAGAAGCCTCCGGTATCACGCTATGATCCGTCAGGTAAGCTGCGGATCCAAAGCGAAAGCCATAGATCTCGGTTTCCCCGTGGATGACGGTCACAGGATCAAACCGTGCGCCGAATAACTCAAGAGGCTCATCCATCGGCTTCAATTCGACCTGGGGCAATCCGCCGAATTTATAGTCTGCGTCAAAAATATAGCGAAACATGTTACGAAGGAATTCAACCACATCGGGACGGGCGTAGAGGGGCAGCCGGCCGGGCTTGTGGCGAAAGCTCAGGGGACGCAGATCGTCGATGCCGAGAATGTGATCGGCGTGGGCGTGGGTATAAAGCACCGCGTCCAGGTTTCGGATGTTCTCCCGGATGGCTTGTTCGCGGAAGTCCGGCGTGGTGTCGATGAGCACAGCTCTTCCGCCATATTCCACCAGCACGGAAGGCCGGGTACGCCGGTCGCGCGGGTCGGAAGAGCGGCAAACCGGGCAGTCACAGCCAATGGTGGGCACGCCCATGGACGTGCCGCTGCCCAGCACCGTCAGGGTGGCTTTCATCGTCGCGCAGGATTGGTCCCCGTCGCTTGCGGCGGCCGGGCCAGGGCGTTGGTCACTTCCACGTAGGCCATACGCAATTCGTAGAGGCAATTTTGCAGAAAATTTGTTTCGGCCGACGTGAGATTGCCTTTGGTCTTCTCCGAGAGCAGGCTGATGGTGTCGATAGTCTGACGCGCGCCCAGCAGATCAATGCGCGGCTGCCCTCCCTCCTCCTGCATCAGGCCCAGTTGCAGCATGGCGCTCATGTACAGCGAGGCAAGGAAGCGCTCGAAGGTCATCTCCATCTCTTTGGCCGAGCGGCCGCTGAGCTCGACGCGGGCGTCCAGCTCCTGCGACGATTTGCGATAGGCGTCGGCCTGTTCTTTTTGCTCGGCGGCAGTTGGGCTGGGCGGAATGGAGGCGTCGAGGCTCGGAGGTTCCGGCACTTGCGCGGCCGATTTCAAGTCTGGAGCCAGCTCTGCCACCGGCTTGGAGGTTGACACCTCTTCTTCGCTGATTTCCTGGCGTAATTCACCGTCGGACGTGAACAAGCGCCGGTCCGTGACCGTAAAGCTCTCTTGTTTTTTCTCAGACATAATTCTTTCCTTAAGCTATTTGAAAATTTCAGCAAACGGCAGGTTCGCGACCCGGGCCTCGCTGCCACCGACTTCGACCTGCTTGCCCGGCATCGCTACCTCACGGCGTATGTAACCCAGCGCCACGCGCCGATCACCGCTAGCCAGGGGAAGGGAAGCCGCGCTGGTGATTTCACCCACGTCTTTGCCCTCCACATGAATCTTGCTGCCGGATTCAGGCAACGGCCCCTGAACTTCGAAACCCGTAAATTTGCGGTGTACCTGCCCGCGCGAGCGAATGCGCTCCACGATTTCCTGGCCAACGTAGCAGCCCTTGGTGAAATTCAACGCGCGTTCCTGTTCCGTCTCCTGCGGCAAGTCGCGCTCGCGGATGTCTGCGCCATAGCGAGGAACTCCAGTAGCGATGCGCAACAGTTCGAGCGCCGCAGTGCCGACCGGTTTCGCTCCGGCCTTGACCATCGCGTCTTGTACCTGCGTGAAATG
Organism: uncultured Acidobacteriaceae bacterium; assembly: GCA_964528615.1. Lineage (GTDB taxonomy): Bacteria > Acidobacteriota > Terriglobia > Terriglobales > Acidobacteriaceae > JAIQFF01. The sequence goes on from CAZGSU010000010.1 coordinate 22,238, forward strand.
ATCAGGAGCCAGCCAGAGTTCAAAACTCTCCACACTCCGGCAATCGCCGCGTACCACGGTTATTCCGATTTGCCGCCAGGTAATTTCGGCCAATTGCAACGGCTCAAGCGCGGGTTCTTCAAACCCCGCGGCCCGCAATGATTCCCGGGCATTTGGCCCGGCAATTCCGATCGCTGTGAGTTGGTCGCTGACATTCGCGACCTCGACATCATCCATGATGATGTACTTGTCGAAGACGGCCAGAATCTTCTCTACCTGCGACTGATCGGTATCGAGGAGGAACGACTCGCCGCGGTTGTAGGCGTACAAATCGCCCAGGATGCGTCCTTGCGGATTGAGCAGGAAAGCGTACACCCCGTGCGCAGGTGCCAGATCGCGAATGTTGTTCGTGATCATGCCGTTCAGCCAGCGCACGCGGTCTCCGCCGGTGAGCGAGATCTTGGCGCGCGAGCTCAGATCGTAAACCCCGCTCCCGGAAATCAGCGCCTGAAATTCCCCGCGCACGTCTCCGTAGTCCGATGGCGAGGCGGCCGCAGACGGTGGCGTATCAGACGCTTCCGCGCTGTTCTGTTGTACCGTCAAACTCATAATCTCTCCTTTGATTATAGCGGAGGATTGTGTCGAAGGAGGTCGGCTAAACCTCGTCATGGCCCACATCCATGTGGCGCCGGCGCCCCGCCCGCGTGGCAGCCGATCCCATGGCTGCCGAGCTTCGCCGGGCTGAGCGGGCGAGGGCGTCCGCCCCTATGCGAATCGCTTCGGAAATGACAAGCCCCCACCGAGTTGATAATCTTCCAACCCGTGAGCCCAAAAAAGCGTATCGCCATCATCCCTGGGGACGGCATCGGTCCCGAGGTCATCGCTGAAGCGGTAAGAGTCATCACGGCCTGCGGGGCCGCGGTCGAAATGACCCAGTTCGACTGGAGCGCAAACCGTTATCTCGCCGACGGGGTCACGGTCCCTCCCGACGGCTTCGCCATGTTGGGGCGCGACTTCGACGCCATCCTGCTGGGCGCGTTCGGCGATCCCCGTGTGTCTTCGAACATTCACGCCAAGGAAATTCTTTTGGGCATGCGCTTCAAGATGGACCTGTACGCCAACGTTCGTCCGGTCCGCCTGCTGGACGCGTCGCTCTGTCCGCTGAAAGGTATCGAGCCGAAGGACATCGATTTCGTCGTGGTGAGAGAAAACACCGAGGGCGTCTACGTGGATGCCGGCGGCGTCTTCAAGGCGGGAACGCTGGATGAGATCGCCGTCCAGGAAGACATCAACACGCGCAAAGGCGTGGAGCGGGTCATCCGCTATGCCTTCGAGTATTGCGAACGCCACAAGAAGCGTGACGGCAGCTCGCGCCAGCGCGTGCTCATGTGCGATAAGTCAAACGCCATGACCCACGCTGGCGGCTTATGGCAGCGGGTATTCAAGGAAGTTGGCAAGGAGTATCCACAGATCACCTCCGAGCACATGTACGTGGATGCGCTCTGTACCCAGATGGTGCGCGATCCGCGGCAGTTTGACGTCATCGTAACCAACAACATGTTTGGTGACATCATTACCGATCTTGCCGCAGCGATACAGGGTGGACTGGGCATGGCCGCCAGTGGAAATATTCATCCGGGGAAGACGTCCATGTTTGAGCCCGTACACGGCTCGGCGCCGCCGATTGCGGGCAAGAACATCGCCAATCCCTTTGGCGCGATTCTAACCGCGGCGCTGATGCTGGAGCATTTGGGCCTCACGCCGGAGGCGGAACGAATTGAAGCCGCGGTGCTGGAAGCGGTACGGCGAAAGAAGACCACGCAGGATATCGGCGGGAGCTTAGGAACGAGAGAGGCAGGGGAGGGGATCGCCAGCGCCTTATCATCCTGAGCGAAGTCGATGGACCCCTATCTTTCTGACCATGCGCTTTCGTTGCCGCAACTTATTCACATTCTCCCACCGACAACAGCAATCCACTTATAGCGGTCCTTCGACTCCATCAGTCCGTTCGCAAGCGAATGGACTGATTGCGCTCAGGATGACACGGCGTTTGGGCTTGTTTCAGATAGATCGACGACCGGTCAGCAGCGCCAGTTCGCGCCATTTCCATTGGCAATCCACATCAGCGAAACCAATTTCGTGTAGCCAAGCCAGTTGGGTTTCCACGTCGAGCAGCTTGTTTGATGGATCTTCGGTCTCCGACGAGTAGCCGATCCGCTGCAAAAATTCTTCGTGGAGTTCCGGCGTGGGTGAGGCTACATGTTCCAGATTGCAAAATATGCCGCCCGGAGTCAGCAACTCATAAATCTCGGCGTAGAGCGATCGCTTGCGTTCATGGATGAGATGATGGATGGCGAAGCTGGAAACCACCGCATCGAATTTTCCTGACGGCGGCAGCGGGCGTTCCAGATTGTGCTCCACAATGGCGACGGAAGAGTCACCATGAAAACGCTGGCGAACGGCATCGAGCATTGTCGGGGAGAAGTCCATCGCTACCGCGGAGGCCTCCGGATGAGCCAGTTTAACGATCGCCAGGAGGCGCCCGTCGCCAGTGCCGAGGTCGAGGATGCGCCGCACGCCGGCAGGAATGAATTCCAAAAGGGCGGATTCGCCTTCAACCCGGTGCGGAATGGAATCGGCGCGGCCCAGGTAACCCAGAGCGTGTTCCGCCGAGGTCCAGAGATTGATGCCCATGCAAAAAGTATAAACTCAAACTCAATGAATAAATTGAAGACGGGTGCTAAGGGATTTCCCGCAATATTTCTCGGTACGATCCTTGTTTTTCTGCTGCTTTCTCTCACGGCTTGGGCGCAAGCCGGGCAATCTGCGGATTCCCAAAAATCCGCGGGCGAGGGCGCCCGCGCCACACCAGCCACAGAAGAGCAGAAAATTTCTCCCCAGGAAGCGGAGAAACTTTTTCGCTCCGTGGATGAGATTCTGCAGTTCGCCAGCCGCGACACCCTGTTCCCGATCAAACATGAGGTCAAGCGCCAACTGGTCAGCCGCGACCAGGTGGAAGCCTATGTCACCGAGCACACCTCTGAGGACGAAGACGCCAAGCGCCTGCGCCGCTCCGAGTTGGTACTGAAGAAATTTGGACTGCTGCCGCGTGACTTCGACCTGGGAAAATTTCTGGTAGTCCTGCTGAAGGAGCAGGTGGCCGGCTACTACGACCCCAAGACCAAGACCGTAAATCTGCTGGACTGGCTGGGTGCTGAGCAGCAGAAGCCGGTGCTGGCCCACGAACTGACTCATGCCTTGCAGGACCAGTCGTTCAATCTCGACAAATACATGAAGCCGGCTGATACTGACCTGGACAAAAAGAAAGAGATCACAGCGCAGGATATTGAGAATGACGAGATCAGTACTACGCGGCAGGCGGTGGTCGAGGGCCAGGCCATGGTGGTGCTCGTCGATTACATGCTGGCGCCGCTCGGGCAGTCGCTGAAGGACTCGCCGCAGGTGGTACAGGCTCTGAAAGATGGAATGCTGGTGGGCACCGCCGACGCCGTGCAATTCCAGAACGCTCCGATCTACATGAAGGAAGCGCTGACTTTCCCCTATCGTTATGGGATTGACTTCATTGCGGACCTTCTGACCAAAGGCGGGAAGGAAGAAGCCTTTGCTGCGCTGTTCCGGAATCCTCCGCGTACCACTCGCCAGATCATGGAGCCGCAAACCTATCTTTCCGGGGAGACACTGGCACCCATGCATCTGCCCGACTTGCGGCAAGACTTCAAGAATTACGAGCGGTTCGACGTGGGCGCGGTGGGCGAGTTCGACGTTGCGGTGCTCATCGATCAATATGCCGGAGCCGAAACCTCCAACAAACTCTACCCGCACTGGCGGGGCGGCTACTATTATGCCGTTCGGCCCAAGGGTGATCCGGCTGCACCGCTTGGTCTGCTCTATGTGTCGCGCTGGTCGAATGCCGAAAGGGCAACGGAGTTTGCCGCGATCTATGCCAAGGCGTTGGCGAAGCGCTACGTACATGTGCGCGACGTGGCGGAAAACGGAAAGACTCCGCTCGGCAAGCACACATGGTTGACGGAAGACGGGTCCGTCGTGATCGACGCGGAGGGCGACACGGTGCTTGTGGCGGAGAGCCTGGATGAGCCGACCACGGAAAAGCTGGAGGAAGAAACGTTCGCGGTGGTCTCGGCAGGGAAGTAGCTTCTGTATAATCCCCTTTTGTCCCAGCACTATCGAACTCCTGAGGAAATTCTTGGCGCAAGCGGAAATCGGTATCATCGGCGGCAGCGGGCTGTACTCGATGCCCGGCCTCACCAAGGTCAAAGAGCTACGCCTGAAGACGCCGTTCGGCACGCCTTCCGACGCCTACGTCCTGGGCACGCTTGAAGGCCGCAAAGTTGCGTTCCTGGCACGCCACGGACGTGGCCACCACATCCTGCCCACCGAGTTGAACTTTCGGGCCAACATTTATGGCTTCAAGCAATTGGGCGCAGAACGAATTGTTTCGATCTCCGCGGTCGGGTCCTTGAAGGAAGAACACAAGCCGCTAGAGTTCCTGATCCCCGACCAGTTTTTTGACCGCACCCGGCACCGGGTCGACACTTTTTTCGGGAACGGCGTTGTGGCCCACATTGCCTTTGCGGATCCGGTTTGCCCGGAACTTTCACGGATTGTAGAAGGGGCCTGCAACAAGGCGGGCGTGACCGGCAAGCGCGGCGGGACCTACGTCTGCATGGAGGGCCCGCAGTTTTCCACGAAAGCTGAATCCAATGTCTACCGCAGCTGGGGCATGGACGTGATCGGCATGACCAACCTGCAGGAAGCCAAGCTGGCCCGCGAGGCGGAAATCTGTTACGTGACGGTGGCCATGGTGACCGACTACGACTGCTGGCATCCGCATCACGCTTCAGTGACCGTCGACCAGATCGTGGCTGTGTTGCTGAAAAATGCAGAAAACGCGACCCGGGTGGTCCGTGAGACCGTGGCTGCCATGCCGACGACTCGCGCCTGCAAGTGCGGGTCGTCGCTGGCCCACGCGATTCTCACGGAGCGTAGCAAGATTCCCGCGGCCACACGTCAGAAACTGAAACTGATTCTCGGCAAGTATATCGACAAACCCCGGAGGGCCAAAAAAGCATGAGCATTGTTGCAGTCGGCTCGGTTGCATTCGATACCATCGCCAGCCCTTCCGGAAAAGTGGAAGACGTACTGGGCGGCGCAGCGACCTACTTCGCGCTCGCGGCCAGCTATTTCACACCGGTGCGCGTGGTGGCCGTAGTGGGCGAAGATTTCACCGCGGACCACGAAAGCGTTCTGAAAAAACGCGGCGTGGACACGCGCGGCATCGAGCATTCCAAGGGGAGGACGTTTCGCTGGGGCGGGCAGTATCATGACAATCTGAATGAAGCCAAGACCGATTTCACCGAGCTCAACGTCTTCGAGCAGTTTCAGCCCCGCATTCCGTCGGAGTATCAGGACTCGAAATTTCTGTTTCTGGCGAACATTCATCCCGAGCTTCAGGCGCAGGTACGGCGGAACATGAAGAATGTGTCTCTGACCGGCGGCGATACCATGAACTATTGGATTAACGGCACGCGCAAGGAACTGATCGAAACCCTGAAGCTGGTTGACGTGCTGCTGATCAACGATACCGAGGCCAAGGCCCTGGGCGGAGAGACCAACCTGCCCCGCGCCGCGCAGAAAGTGCTGGCCCTGGGACCGAAGGCGCTGGTGATCAAGCATGGCGAATATGGAGCAACAATTTTCTTCCGCGAAGGCGCGTTCGGCATCGGTCGGCATCCTTTTCGAGCGCCCGCACTGCCGATTGAAGAAGTCAAAGATCCCACCGGTGCAGGCGACTCATTTGCCGGGGGTTTCATGGGTTACATTGCCTCGCAGGGAGAGGTGAACCGTGAAGTCCTGAAACGCGCGCTGTTTTACGGCGGTGTGATGGGATCGTTCGCGGTGGAGCGTTTTGGCACCGAACGTCTGCAGTCGCTCACGCGCGAGGAGATCGACGCCCGTTTTCAAATCTTCCGCGAGTTGACCCATCTGGAATGAGCTCTCCGCCGATCCGGCGCTGGGACCACGAAACCGCCCTGCTGGCATGGCTGACGGCCTGCGTTTCCATTTTCTCCTTCCTGTTTTATTTCCGGCGCGGCGAGGTATTGCTGTACGGCGACGCGGTGGCGCATATCAACATTGCGCGCCGGGTGTTCGACTCGCGCACCCCGGGGTTGCTGCAACTGGGTACAGTCTGGCTGCCGCTGCCCCATCTGCTGATGATTCCGTTTCTGCTTTCCACATCCCTGTGGCAGACGGGCATCGGCGGATCGATTCCTTCGATGGTGGCGTATGTTTTTGGAACCATCGGAATCTTCCGTCTGGTCCGCGGAGCCCTGGACTCTTCTTCCCAGCCGCATACGACGGCAAGAGTGGCAGCCTGGGGAGCCGCGATTGTCTACGCTGCAAATCCCAACCTGATTTACCTGCAAGCCACTGCGATGACCGAATCGTTGTATCTGGCCCTGTTCATCTGGGCGGTGGTTTACTTCAGCGAATCGGTGCGGGAGTTTGAGAACCGTGGGGACAATTCGCAGGCCGAGCGAACTGCGCTCATCAAATGCGGCCTCTGCCTCGCTGGGGCTTCCCTTACCCGCTATGACGCGTGGTTCCTGGCCGGCGCGATGGGTCTGGGAGCTGTCTTTCTTGCGTCTAAAGCGAAAGGCCCACACCCGGCGGTCGCCCGTGGATTAAGAAACTTTCTTCTGTTGGCGGCGGCCGCTCCCCTTCTGTGGCTGGCGTATAACACAATCGTGTATCGCAATCCGCTTGAATTCGCCAACGGCCCGTACTCGGCGAAGGCCATTGAACGGAGAAGCCCGGGGGCGACGCATCCGGGGAATCATGACCTGCCCACTGCGTTTAGTTATTTTCTGAAGTCGGCGGAGTTGAATCTGGCGGCAGGGAATTGGGGACGGGTATGGGTTTTGCTAGCTGTGGGTGGAGTGATTGCCAGCTTACTGGGCGGTTTGGCTCACTTCTCCGAGGGCGAGACGCCCTCGGGACGGCCGGCGGGATGCCGGCGCTACACGGGAGAACGCTGGTCTTTGCTTCTACTTTGGATCCCCTTGGCCTTCTACCCACTTTCTGTTGCTTACGGGGGCGTGCCGATTTTCATGCCGCTGTGGTGGCCGTTTTCGTATTACAACGTGCGCTACGGACTAGAGCTGCTGCCGGCCTTTGCAGTTTTCGCAACCCTGGCAGTTTACTTCGTGGTGCGATGGGTGCGTGAACGCGCCGCCCGGCTCACGCTGATGGCAATGGCACTCGTAATAGTGACCGGCAGCTATGCCTCGATTTGGCGTGATCCGGTGTGCTTTCGCGAGGCCTGGGTCAACTCACGTACGCGCGTCGCGCTGGAGCGCGAGCTTTCCGAGTACGTGAGAGCGTTGCCGCCCGATTCGACCCTGCTGATGTATTTGGGCAACCACGTAGGAGCCTTTCAGCAGGCGGGTATTCCGCTGCAACGCGTGATCAACGAAGGCAACCATCGAACCTGGAAGCAGCCCGGCGATCCTGAGGGATTGTGGGAGCGAGCGCTGGTCAATCCTGCGCAATACGCGGATTTCGTCATCGCCTTTGAGGGTGACGCGGTTTCGCTTGGAGTGCAGAAACAGGATCTCACCCCGCTCGCGGTGATTCACGTTTCCGGACAGCCGCGGGCGACAATCTACCAGACCCAGGCTCACGCCCGGTAATCATCAGGGTTACCGAGGCCGGAAGCATCTGGAGACCGACTTTTCCAGTGATAAAATCCAGCCACTTACTTCCCGATGCCGACGATGCAACATATGCTGGATGTTTTGCAGCTGGAGATGTCTTCGGCTGGAATCTCCCTGCTGCGTCTGGGCCTGGCAGCGATCCTCGGCGGAGCGATCGGGCTGGAACGTGAAATAAAGCATCGTCCCGCCGGTCTGCGTACCAACCTGTTCATCTGTCTCGGAGCCGCGATGTTCACCCTGCTCTCCGATGAACTGGCGGTCGAGCACATCGGAGACCACACCCGCATTGCGGCGCAGATCATTCCCGGCATCGGTTTTATCGGGGCCGGATCCATCCTGCACAACCGCGGCGACCTGGTTACCGGCATCACTTCGGCGGCGACTCTGTTCGTGGTGGCTTCGGTGGGCATGGCGGTGGGTGGCGGTCTCTATCTCACGGCCGTGTTTGCGACTGCGCTCATCCTGTTGTGTCTTTTCTTGCTGGGAAGGGCTGAGCAGCAATTCAACATCAAGCAATTGGTGAATACCTATGAAGTAACCGGCAGCAGCCCGGAAGAGATCAACGCCGAAGTGAACTTTGCTCTGGAACGTCTCCACGTCATGATGCAGAACATTCAGGTCGCTGCCACTCGCCAGCATGTCCGAATGCAGTTTGACGTTGAAGGCACACGCAAGCTGCAGGATGAAGTACTGCGGGAACTGCAGAAATCGTCTGTGCTGCAAAGCGTCGTGCCATTGGGCCCGGTGCAAACGGAATGACGCCGCCGGATGGGATGATTCCGTTCGTCAAGGCCAGCGCCTGCGGCAATGACTTCCTGATTGTGGATGGCAGCTATGTACCGGCCGATATCGCGGGCTTCAGCAAGCGCCTTTGCGACCGGCATGACGGAGTTGGGGCGGACGGTGTGGAATGGCTCTTTCCTGCCCGGGATGCGGATATCCGGGCGCGCCTGTTTAACGCCGACGGATCGGAGGCGGAGATTTCCGGCAATGGCACCCGCTGCGTAGCGGCCTATCTGTGCTCCGAGCAAACCACCGGGCGAGTCGCCGAGCAAGGCAAAGAAACCTTCGCGATTCGCACCGGAGCCGGGATCAAGATTTGTACGCTCATCGCCCGCAGCGAATCACGGTACGAGTTCGAAATCCAAATGGGGGAGCCCCGGGTCGGCGACGAATTTCCTATCAAGCTCGCGTTCGGAGAAGCCCGCGGCATCCCGGTCTCGATGGGGAATCCGCACTACGTCGTGTTTGTGCAGGAATACAGTCCAGGGTGGCAGGCTGAAGCGGCCGAAATCGCGCGCCATCATGACTTCAAGTATGGGATTAATGTGGAACTTGTAATCGTAAAAGATAAGAGTAATGTCGAAGCCAGGTTCTTCGAGCGCGGGGTGGGAGAAACGCAATCCTCGGGGACGGGTTCGTGCGCGTCGGCGGTGGCCGCGATTTCGGCCAAGCGAGCGGTATCTCCGGTGCAGGTGCACGCCCCGGGCGGAACTCAAATCGTTCGTTGGGAAGATCAGGTTTTCCTCCGCGGACCGGCTCAGCTTATCTGCCGGGGAGAGTTTTTCGTTTAGCAGGCTGCAGAGAAACTCTAATTGGAAGGGCTTTGGGAAGGGCACGACTTGAGTCGTGCCGTTATTCGCTGAATCCAGATGCACTCCATCCCAAGACCAGCGCGCATCAAGCCACCGGCGCTCCAGCCCGGCGACACAGTGGGAATCGTCGCGCCCGCCAGCGACGTCAAACCCGAACTTCTGGAACTCGGCTGCGAAACTTTGCGCCGCCTGGGATACAAGCCTTTTTACTTTGATTCCATCCTCGATCAGGACCTTTACTTTGCCGGAACAGTCGAGCGGCGAGCGCGCGAACTGGAAGAGATGTTCGTGCGCGACGAAGTGCGGGCCATCCTCTGCGCGCGCGGCGGGTACGGTTGCAACTATCTTCTTAGGGAACTCGATCTGAACAAGATCAAGGCCCATCCCAAAATTTTTGTCGGCTACAGCGATCTGACCACGCTGCTGACCTACTTCGCGGATGCTGCCGGGTTCATCACCTTTCAGGGGCCAATGGTGGCCAAGGACTTTGCCCGCCCGGACGGAGTCGATCTGTTTTCCTGGCAGAGCGCGCTGCAGGGGATTTCCGATTGGGCCTTGGAGCCAGATGCCGCGGTGAAAGCCCTGGTTGCAGGCTCGGGCGAAGGAATTCTTTACGGGGGATGCCTCTCCATGCTGGTCGCCTCGTTGGGGACGCCCTATGAGATCCGCACGGCTGGTACGATTTTGTTTATAGAAGATGTGGCCACCAAACCCTATCAGATCGACCGCATGCTGATGCAACTGAAGCTGGCGGGGAAGTTAGCCGATGTGCAGGGCCTCGTCTTTGGAGAAATGCTGGACTGCGTGCAGACTCAGGCCAAAGACCAGGGATACACGCTGGAAGACGTCGTGTTGCGGGTGGTCGGCGACCTGGGAGTGCCCGTGGCCTACGGCTTGCGCTCGGGACATGTTTCGCGCGGCAATATAACTTTGCCTCTGGGCGTGCGGGCATCGCTGAGGGTCAGCGACACGGTTGAACTGAAATTGTTGGAAGCGGCCACACTTACGGCGGTTTCATCGCGTTCCGCAGGGCGAGAGTAATCGCTCTGCATCCGGCGTTCTTTGTGGTTAAGTTGTTGTTGGTTTGTAAGGCGTAAAGAGCGAGAACTATGACTATGAAAGACAAGCAGCACATCCATCTTATCGGCATCTGCGGGACAGCCATGGCATCTCTGGCCGGCATGCTGCAGCAGCGCGGCTTTCACGTAACCGGCTCGGATGCGGCGGCGTATCCGCCCATGTCCGACTTTCTGGCTACGCTGGGCATTCCACTGGCGCAGCCGTTCGCGGCCGGGAATCTCGAGCCACGGCCGGACATGGTTGTCGTGGGCAATGCCATCTCACGGGGTAACGTTGAGCTGGAACACCTTCTCGACCAGCGCATCCCGTTCTGCTCAATGCCGCAAATCCTGCACGATGAATTTCTGCGCGGCAAGGAGGTCCTGGTGGTGGCCGGAACCCATGGCAAAACTACCACTACCTCGATGCTCTCATGGATCTTCTACAGCGCCGGGCTGCAGCCTTCATTCCTGATCGGCGGGATTGCGGAAAATTTCGGCAGCAGCTTTCGACTGGGCCAGGGAAAACATTTCATCCTCGAGGGCGACGAGTACGACACCGCATTTTTCGACAAAGGCCCAAAATTTCTGCACTATTTTCCCGATTCAGTGATTCTGACCTCGGTTGAGTTCGATCACGCCGATATCTACAAGGACCTTGATGCGGTGGAGACGGCCTTCAAGCGGCTGGTAAACCTGGTTCCTGGCCGCGGGCGGATCGTGGCCCTGGACACCGGAGAGAGCGTCGAGCGCTGTGTGGCGCGAGCGTTCTGTCCAGTGGAGCGGTACGGAATTGGCAAGAAGGCGATGTGGCAGATTGCGAAATTGCGACTCGATACGGCCCGCACTTCATGGTCGGTGCTGCGCAATGGCGAACCCTGGGCTGATGTCGAGTTCTCGCTCGCGGGAGAATACAACGTGCTGAACGCAACGGCGGCCGCTGCGCTTGCATCCGACTGCGGGATTTCCCGCGAAGCGATTGCCTCAGCGCTGCAGAGTTTCAAGAGCGTGAAGCGGCGGCTAGAAGTACGAGCGCAAGTAAACGGGATCACCATCATCGACGACTTCGCACACCACCCCACTGCGATTGCGGGAACTTTGAAGGCGCTGCGCTCGCGCTATCCCGGGGCACGCCTCTGGGTAATTCTGGAGCCTCGTTCCAACACTCTTCGCCGCAATATTCTGCAGCACGATCTGGCCACGAGCCTGGCGGCAGCGGATGAAATCGTGGTGGCAAATGTTTTCAGATCGGAGTCCATTCCCGAGAACGAGCGCATGAATGTGGCCGCCTTGGTGGCGGAAGTCCAGAAGCAGGGACGGCGAGCCCGCATCGTTCCTGACGCGGACGAAATCGTCCAGATCGTCGCGCCCGAGATGCGGCCCGGGGATGTGGTCGCGATTCTCTCCAACGGCGGCTTCGGCGGCATCTACGAGAAGCTGCCGCAACGGCTGAAGTCGATCTCCGGAGGCGCTTCCGGCCAGCATCCCCTCAAGGCGTCCGCCAAAGCGTGAACCCGCCAGGCAGAGCCAGACCTGCGCTCTTTCTCGTTGGCCTAGTTGCGCTGGTCGCGATTGGAGTTGCTGCGAGTGCGGCTGGGCAAAACTCCCCGCAGCCGTTGCAAACACCGCACGTCCGCTACATCATTTCCCTGGCTGGCGCCCCCGAGCATCTGGTTCACGTGAAAATGATTCTCGAACCAGGTACTCCGGAGCGCGACCTTCAGTTACCGGTGTGGAACGCTCTCTACCAGGTTCGCGACTTCGCACAATACGTGAACTGGGTGCGTGCCCGGAGCCGCAACGGAAATCCTCTCGCCGTCCGTAAATTGGACAAGAGCCGGTGGCGCATATCAGGGTCTGATGGGGGCGCACAGGGCGGTGCCGAGATCGAGTATGAAATCCTGGCCCACCTGACTGGCCCGTTCGGCGCGCAGTTGAATGCCCAGCATGCCTTCTTCAATCTGGCCGAGATCCTGATGTATCCGGTGGACGCGCGGGTTTCTCCGATGCGCGTGCAGTTTGTGGATCTTCCCCCCGGCTGGCGAATCGCGACCGCGCTTGCGAACTCTGCGGGGGATTTCAGCGCGGAAGACTACGATCGCCTGGTGGATTCGCCGGTCGAAATCGGCTCCTTCCAGGAAACTGATTTTGACGAGGGCGGCGGCCACTATCGCGTGGTCGTGGACGCAGATCCCGCAGACTACGACATGCAGCAGATTGTCCTCATGCTGCGCCGCCTGGTTTCCGCCGCCGCTGCCTGGATGGACGACCGGCCTTTCCCAATCTATCTGTTTCTGTATCACTTTCCGCGAGGGCCCGCCGGCAACGGCATGGAGCACGCGTACTCGACCGCCATTGATTTGAGCGCCGGCCGACTGGCAGACAATTTGCAGGCTCTGGCCGACCTGACCGCGCATGAATTCTTTCATTTGTGGGATGTCAAGCGTATCCGGCCCCAGTCGCTGGAACCCGTCGACTATACGAAAGAAAACTACACCCGGGCCCTCTGGTTCAGCGAGGGCGTTGATACCACTGCGGGGAACATTATTCTGCTGCGTGCGGGCCTGCTCGATGAAACTCGTTATCTGAAGGGCCTGGCAGCGGAGATAGGCGAACTGCAGCAGCGCCCTGCCCACCGCACCCAATCGGCGGAAGAGTCCAGCCTGGATGCATGGCTGGAGAAGTACGAGTACTACCGGCTTCCGTCGCGCAGCATCTCTTACTACAACAAGGGGTACCTGCTGGGTGTCCTGCTCGATCTGCAGCTGCGGGAAGCTTCGCACGGCTCGGCCTCCATCCGCGATCTCCTGCAATGGATGAATCGCAACTACGCCCGGCAAGGAAAGTTCTTTTCCGATTCAGATGGCATACAACAAGCGGCCGAGGCTGTCAGCCATACGAACCTCGCGTGGTTTTTCCAGAAGTATGTCGCGGGCACGGACGAGATTCCGTGGGACGATTTCTTCAAGACTGTGGGTCTCCACCTGGTGGCGCGCACGATTTCCGTGGCGGATGTCGAATTCGTGGCACCGCGAAACCTGAACACCACACCCGTGGTGGCGGCGATCACGTCCGGAAGCGCAGCCCAGCGTGCGGGATTAGAACTCGGCGATGTCATTCTGGAAGTCAATGGGCGGCCGGCAGACGCCGATTTCGAGGAGCGGCTGGCGGAATTGCGCCCCGGCGAAAAAATACACCTGCGAGTTCGCAACTCGGATGGCGAGCACGAACTGCATTGGAAACTGGCCAGCCGGGAACAGGTTGAGTTAGATCTGGCGGACGTAGACAATGTTACTGCCCAGCAGAGAGCCCGGCGTGCTGCCTGGCTCAAAGGCGAGTCCCAGATATCCGGAGAAGCTCGACCGTGATTCGCACCATCCTGATGCTCGCCTTCTGGAGCCTGGCCCTTCCCATCGCGGCACTCCTGGGCTTTCCCTGGACCTTTCTCAGCGGTGACATCCGCTTCCTCTACCGCGTGGCCATGTGGTCGGCCTGGACCGGTGTGCGCCTCACCGGAATCCAGGTGCAGACGGTCGGACTTGACCGGTTGGATCCCAAGCGTACTTACCTGTTCATGTCGAATCATGTATCGAACATTGATCCACCGATCATGGTGCCGCTCATTCCGCGGCGCACCTCGGTGATGGTGAAAAAGGAGCTGTTTGACTATCCGATTCTGGGGAAGACTATGAGGATCGGTTCGCTCGTTCCGGTCGATCGCGGAAACAAGGAGGCCGGGATTGCGGCGGTTCGTGCCGCGGCGGCAGTGTTGCGCCAGGGCATCAACATGATGATCTACGTCGAAGGTCATCGTTCGTTTGATGGCAAACTACTGCCCTTCAAGAAAGGCCCGTTCTATCTGGCCATCGAATGCGGGGTTCCGGTGGTGCCGGTGACTATCGCGGGGTCGCATCAAGTCATGCCCAAGGGCAGATTTGCGATAGAACCTGGAACAGTGACGGTGATCTTCCACCCTCCGATCGAGCCGCAGGATTTTGGCAGCCGTGAATGCCTGATGAAGAAGGTAAGAGAGACGATCAACAGCGGCTTGCCGAAAGAGTATCAAGAGGAAACGGCCGATGCAGAGGTCACTCAGAAATTGTGAAGGGAAAGATCAGTTCTAAGTTTTCAGTTCGCAGTTCCAGGTTCCAAACCGAAACTATAAACTATTCCTTCTGATTCTTCGCCCGCACCGCCCTGGCAATTTCCGGCAACTTGGGCAATACGGCGGAGTACTTCAGCCACAACTTGTGGTCTACTGCAGGCGCGCCGCTGACGATCGCTCCGGCTTCGATGTCGCCCGCGACCCCGCTCTGCGGCGTCACTACAGCTCCATCTCCAACGGTGCAATGGCCGACCACGCCCACTTGTCCGGTGAGAATCACATGGTTGCCGATCTTGGTTGAGCCCCCGAGACCGACTTGCGAGGCTAGCAGCGAGTGTTCCCCAATGCGCGACCCGTGTCCGACTTGCACCAGATTGTCGATCTTGGTGCCGCGGCCGATTTGGGTTTTCTCCACGCTGGCCCGGTCGATGCACGAATTTGCCTGGATCTCCACATCGTCTTCGATCACTACCGGTTCAGGCTGCAGAATTTTGTACCAATGGCCCGAGTCGTCCTTGGCGAAGCCAAAGCCATCGGCTCCAATGACCACGCCATTCTGCAGAAGCACCCGATTTCCCAGCCGGCAACCTTCCCGTACCACCGCGTGCGCATGGGCAAAAAAGTTGTCGCCGATACGGACGCCGCGATAGATGACTACATGGGCCAGCAATACCGCATTTCTTCCAATTTCAACGTCCTGGTCGACGACCACGTAGGGTCCGATGTGCGCGCCCTCGCCGATTCTGGCCGATGGATGCAGCACTGCAGTCGGATGCACGCCCGGTTCATAACGCGGGGGCTGGCAAAAAAATTCAATGGCACGTGCGAAGGCCAGGTACGGGTTCTTGCTGCGCAACAGGGCGGCGGGAATGGCGGGAAATTCATCGACCACGATCACCGCTGAGGCCTTTGTGGTCCGCGCATCCCCGGCATACTTGGGATTTGCAACGAAGGTGAGCTGTCCCGGTCCTGCTTCCCGAATCCCGGCAACCCCGGTGATTTCCAGGTCAGGCGAGCCATTTTCCAGCCGCGCGCCTAGGGCGATAGCAATTTCAGCGAGTCTCATAGGAAGAGCAGCCTTCAGTCCTCAGTCGTCAGGAAAATCCAGGCTTCGCTTGAGCGGGAATTTGCTTTTCCTGGGCTGAAGACCGACGACTGAAGTCACACAAGTCCGAAAACTGAGCCCAGCAGATACAGACCTTCCAAAACCGCGAGTGCAATCAGGAGTGCTTCCCGCAATCGCGAACGCGACAACGCG
>CAZGSU010000011.1:0-23913 GCA_964528615.1 uncultured Acidobacteriaceae bacterium
CGGTGAAGTCGCCGATCAAAAAGATGACGGTGTGGCCAAGGTCCTGAAAGTGTTTGAGCTTGCGCAGGAGCACGGTGTGGCCGAGATGGAGATCGGGCGCGGTGGGATCGAAGCCGGCTTTGACTCGCAGCGGCTTGCCGGCAGCGAGAGATCTTTCCAGTTTGGAGCGAAGCTCGGACTCTTTCACGATTTCAGCCGCGCCCTTTTTGATGTAGGCGAGCTGCTCGTCGACCGGAAGGAAGGTGGGCATAGGGTAAAGATTATAGCGGCGAGGAGGGGATTTCAGATTCTAGATTTCTGATTTCAAACCTTTAACAGTCCGCAGCGATGCGACGAACATCGACACTAGCTGGTTCGCTTCGTCGAGGGGCATATTCACCTGATCTGGCCGAACAATTTCGGCCTCGACGAGAAGTTCTAACCAAAAAAGTGTCTCATCTGCTTCTTCGAGTACCAGGCCGAGCTTGGAGGTGAAGTCAGCGGTAGAACGAGCGCGGCAGACCGCGCGATAGTTCGCGGCCACTGAGGTTGCAGAGCGCAGTAGTTGGCGAGCGATAATGCGCGCTTCCGGACTCTGCGGTAATGTGCGGGAGAGACGAATAACGACGAGAGCCAACTGCTTGGTCCGACGCTTCATCGTGTCCGAATTGACTGTTGGCCCCATCGGCAATCTGCAATCTAGAATCCCAAATCTGAAATGTATGTGCCGAACGGACTACCGCGCTGTGACCTTCGTCACAAGCCTTCGCCCGGCGATTTCGTACTTTCCTTCAAGCACAATCTTGATTGCCTCGGTATAAGCCACGTGCTCCTGCTCCAGGATCCTCACGGCCAGCGTGTGTTCGTCGTCGGTGTCCAGCACCGGGATGGCTTTTTGCACGATGATGGGTCCGTGGTCGAGTTCTTCGTCCACAAAGTGCACGGTGCAGCCAGTTACTTTCACGCCGTAGGCGAAGGCTTGCTCCTGCGCCTCCAGGCCGGGAAACGACGGCAGCAGTGACGGATGGATATTCAGGATGCGCCGGGGAAATTGCTGCACGAACCAGGGCGAGAGCAGGCGCATGTATCCCGCCAGGCACACGAGATCGACTCTGTGCCGTTGCAACGCAGCCACCACTTCCCGATCGTGTTCTTTCCGCTGCCTGCCCTTCGAGGGGACGACCAAAGTTTCGAGTCCGATGCGTCTTGCGATTTCCAGTCCGCCAGCATCGGATTTGTTGGAGATCACCACGGCGATGTGTGCATCGGGAATCTTGCCGGAAGCAACGTTACTGGCGATGGCTTCGAAGTTGGAACCGCGTCCGGAGAGGAGGATGCCCAGATTTTTCATGAGGAGCTTTCAGCTTTCAGCCGTCAGCTTGGATTAGACATCATAATTCACCGGTAGCTTGTCCGATCAACCTCACCACTTTGTCATCCTGTGCGTAGCGAAGGACCCATGCATTCGCCGCCATGAGCACGAACTCTTCGCGGCCGCGGTGGGCGAGACGCCCACCGGACAGCCGGCGGGACGCCGGCGGTACGTTTGTTGCGGTTTGCTCGCGCTTTACCTGGTTGGTATAGTTTTACAACCATGTTTCAGGACTTTCATGTTGTCGATCGCTGGAGTAAGGCCAATCTGCACTGCGTCTATCAAGCGCTCATTGTAGCCATTGCTACGCGTCACGCGGATGCGGTCGACATCAAGTTTCTGGTGGACGGGCGGCCGGTTTGGGTGGAGCTGCCGCTTCCGGCGTGGTTGGAATACAAGAAACGCACCGGCCGGGTAATCACTGACCCGCTGGCGGTGGAAATTGCCGGACATTATTTGAAAGCTGCGGCGGAGTCAGGCGAGGGTCTGGGGCGGGAGATGTATTCGCTGACCGTGGAAGAGACGCTGCGGCATTTGGAGGCCGTGGCGAACCAGCCGGAAGCCCAGGCGGTAACCTAGTTTCAGTTCAGGACCGGCCTTCCGCCTGTTTTCTGAGCACTCCTGACGGGCGAGACGCCCGTCTCTCCATCGGTCTTATATGCTTCAGAGCCTGCAAATCAGCAATTCCCTCTCGTAAATCATCTCGGGCGGAAGATGGGCGTGCAGAAGAATGAACAGTTCTTCGTGGCCGACCACTTCAGAGCGCCACGCTGCTCTGTCTACAGCTTGCAGCTTCTCAAATTTCTCTTTGGAGAAATCGAGGCCCTTCCACTCGATGTCTTCGTAGTAAGGAGTCCATCCGATTGGCGTTTCTTTACCCTGGGCGCGGCCGTTGACCCGATCCACGATCCATTTGAGCACACGCATGTTGTCGCGGAATCCCGGCCACAGGAAATTGCCTTCGGCATCTTTCCGGAACCAGTTCACATGGAAGATGCGAGGCGTCCGGCTCAACCTGCGCTGCATTTTGATCCAGTGCCGGAAATAATCGCCCATGTGGTAGCCGCAGAAGGGGAGCATGGCCATGGGGTCACGACGGACCTTGCCGAGTTCTCCGCCCGCGGCGGCGGTCGTCTCCGAACTCAGAGTGGCACCGACATAGACTCCGGCGCTCCAGTTGAACGCCTGATAGATAAGCGGAATCGTGTTGGCGCGGCGGCCGCCGAAAATGATGGCGCCGATGGGCACCCCGCTGGGATCTTCCCAGGCCTCGTCTATGGTCGGACACTGCGAAGCCGGAGCGGTGAAGCGGGCGTTGGGATGCGCGGCCTTGGCGCCGGTGGCTTTCGCGATTTCCGGCGTCCATACCCTGCCTTGCCAGTCCTGCAATTCGGAGGGTGGCTCGTCGGTCATACCCTCCCACCAGACGCCGCCTTCGGGGGTGAGTGCCACATTGGTGAAGATCGTGTTGCGCGAGAGTGTGGCCATCGCGTTGGGATTGGTTTTCTCCGACGTCCCGGGGGCTACGCCAAAGAATCCGGCTTCCGGATTGATGGCGCGCAAACAGCCGTCCGCGTCGGGCTTGATCCAGGCGATGTCATCTCCGACCGTCCAGATTTTCCAGTCGCTCAGTCCCTTGGGCGGCACCATCATGGCGAAGTTGGTCTTGCCGCAGGAACTGGGGAAGGCGGCCGCCACATAGGTTTTCTTGCCCTTGGGATCTTCCACGCCCAGGATGAGCATGTGCTCCGCCATCCAGCCCTCGTCACGCGCGATGTTGGAAGCAATGCGCAGGGCGAAGCACTTCTTGCCTAACAGGGCGTTCCCGCCGTACCCGGATCCGTACGACCAGATTTCACGCGTCTCCGGAAAATGGACGATATATTTTTCGGGATTGCACGGCCAGGTGACGTCTTTCTGTCCGGGGGCCAGCGGCGCGCCGACGCTGTGGATGCAGGGCACAACGCGTTGCTCGTCCTTGTCGATTTCCTTGAAGACGTCGATCCCGATGCGAGCCATGATTCGCATATTCGCGACTACGTAGGGCGAATCGGTGAGCTCTACGCCGATCTGCGACATGGCTCCGCCCACTGGACCCATGCTGAAGGGCAGCACGTACATGGTGCGTCCCTGCATGGCGCCGTTGAATTTCTCCTTCAACTTGCGGCGCATGACGTAGGGATTTTCCCAGTTGTTGGTGGGGCCGGCGTTGTCCTTCGACAAGGAGCAAATGAATGTACGGTCCTCGACGCGGGCCACATCGCTGGGGTCGGAGCGAGCCAGGAAACATCCTGGCCACAAATCCTCGTTCAGCTTGATAAATGAGCCGCTGGCCACCATATCGCGGCAGAGTTTGTCGTATTCCGCCTGCGAGCCGTCCACCCAGTGGATGGCTTTTGGTTTGGTCAATTCGGCAGTTTTTTCGACCCACTTGATAAGGTGGATATTGCGCGTGAGTGGTCCACGCGAACGTGCAGTTTTCATAGCCATCCTGGAAAAGGGTTAGGTCGTCGACGCTGGAATAATCACTTGTACATTCCATTCTGCCAGAGAAGTTGCAAGAATGCTCGTTTTCCCCACGTGAGCAAACCGAAACGACGACTTAAACCTCTGTAGCCATTAGGCTTACGTTCACGGATCGACCCTGGTCAGACGCGATGAAAGTGCGAACTCCGGAGTCGGTTTCTGTCGTTTCTTGAAATAACCGGGGCCTTCCGCCGCATCTAACCTGGAACCAAACCTGGAAAACCATATGTCCCAATCACGTCCTGGAATGACCGTGGGAGAACTTTTTGCCGCCTGGGGAAGCATCCTCAGCGGCAGGGCCCCAATGCTGTCCATCGAAATAACCCGCGAGTGCCCCTTAAGCTGTCCGGGATGTTATGCCTACGGCGAATCACACCTGGGAGGCAAGAAGAAGCTTGCGGAACTGTCGGATCTCCGTGGCGATGCGTTGGTTGCGGGGGTCCTGACGCTGGTAAAAAAACACCGTCCGCGGCACGTTTCGCTGGTCGGCGGGGAACCGATGATCCGCCACCGAGAGCTCAGCCGCATTCTTCCGGCGCTCAGCGCACAGAATGTTTTTACCCTGGTAGTGACCAGCGGAATCATTCCCATACCTGCGGAATGGATGGGGCTACGCCGGAGCCGGGTGGCTGTGTCCATTGACGGGTTGCCCGAGCATCACGACCCGCGTCGGAAGCCCGCAACCTATGCTCGCATCCTGGAAAACATTCGCGACCGCGAAGTAAACATCCACTGGACCATCACCGGACCAATGATGACGCGGCCCGGATATCTCGAAGAGTATGTCGCGTTCTGGCAGGCGCGGCCGGAAGTGAATCGTATCTGGGTGAGCCTTTACAGTCCCCAGCAAGGCGAGCACACAGCGGAAATGCTGACCCTGGAGGAGCGGCAACGGGTAGCGAGGGAGTTGCCCGGCCTGCGCGAGAAATATCCCAAGCTGCTGATGAGTCCGGGTATTGCCGAAGCGTTGCTCGAGCCGCCGAGAAACCCGCAGGAATGTCTTTTTTCCAAAATGTCGACCAACTTCTCAGCTGACCTGACCACCCGGGTCGAGCCTTGTATTTTTGGCGGCACGCCGGATTGCAGCCAGTGTGGCTGCGTGGTTTCGAGCGGCCTGCATCATGTGCAGAAGAGGAGCATTGTGGGTCCGTTGAAGATCGGACACCTGGTGCGCGCCTCGACCAGCATCGGATCGCTGATGAATCGGCTGCGCTCCGGTGCCGCGAACCCGTACCGCTGGAATCTCACGCCCAGACCCTCACCTCCTCCTGAGTTGGTACAGATCCAGCCCGGAGGATCCGACTAGCAACTCAACTCTTTTCGGCCCGCGGAGAAAACTGCGGAGCGTTCCGCTGGACAGCCGGGGGCGGCTGTCCCCACGTGGACCGAGGCTGTGGTTAAATGCAACTCATGTTTGCCCGCAGGATTCGCGTGGAATACGAGGAGAACGGACGGCGCCTGCCTTGTCCGCTGAAGTGGCTGGACAGTTTTTCCATGCGGAATTTCACCAACGCCAGCGTTTTTGATAACACCCTTCCCGTGGCCGATGGAGCGATGGAAATCGGGACCGCCGTACCGATCAACGAACTGAAAGACGCGATGGAGGACTGGTTCAGGAGGAAGAGTTATCTGCCGAAGGGGGCGCGGCTGGTGATCTTCGAGTAGATGG
Organism: uncultured Acidobacteriaceae bacterium; assembly: GCA_964528615.1. Taxonomy (GTDB): domain Bacteria; phylum Acidobacteriota; class Terriglobia; order Terriglobales; family Acidobacteriaceae; genus JAIQFF01. Next base: position 5,547 of record CAZGSU010000011.1, read on the forward strand.
GAAAAGGCAACCGGGACCGACTCGAGCGGCGATAATACTGCGAACTGAGCATCTCAGCACTGAAAACTGGTTTTCAGAAGATCAGTTGTCAGTTCCTGGTTGTCAGTTCTCAGTCCTCGAGCTAGCGCCATCGTCGAGACTCAGTTACTGGTCGTAGTGCAGCAACGAAAAGACGTCGTACTCTTTCAGCCGGTCGCGGCCGTTGAGGAAGTCGAGTTCGACCACGAAGCCCAGGCCGGCAATTTCCGCGCCCAGCGAGTGGGCCAGCTTGGCCGTGGCTTCGGCGGTGCCGCCTGTAGCCAGCAGGTCGTCGACAATCAGCACGCGCTGGCCTTTCTGAATAGCGTCCCTGTGGATCTCCAGGGTGTTGGTGCCATATTCCAGCGCGTAGTCAAACTTCGCAGTCGCAGCGGGAAGCTTGCCGGGCTTACGCAAGGGAACGAAGCCCGCGTTGAGGCGATAGGCGAGTGCCGGGGCGAAGATGAAACCGCGCGCTTCCATGCCCAGCACCAGATCGATATCCTGTTTGATGTAGTGTTCCGCCAGCGCATCGATCAGCGTGGCCAAGCCGAGCTTGTCCTTGAGCAGGGTGGTGATGTCGTAGAAGAGGATGCCCTTCTTGGGGAAATCGGGAACTTCGCGAATCAGCTTTTTCAGAGGCTCGCAATCGAGCCGCGACGGCTGTGACGCGGGGTGCGGCATTTACCAGGCTCCTTCGATGCGGAAAGTTGTCAGGCCGGCGACCGGCTTGGCTTCGAGCTCCTCGACGTCATCCACTCGTGCGGCGCGCGGACCAGCCCGCAGGCGCGATTGCAAGCCAAGCAGTTGCTCGCGCGATCCAATAGCCAAGACTTCCACGCTGCCATCGGCGTTATTGCGCACCCATCCGGCGATGCCGAGGGCATGTGCCTCACGCTCCACGAACCAGCGAAAGCCCACGCCCTGCACCCGTCCGCGGACGAGAAAGCGGCGGGCCTGTGCAGCTTTTTCAGTGGAAGGCATTCCTAACTCTAAACGTTCTGCTCAGGCGCGCGACAGATATGCACCTTCCGCGGTGTCCACGCGGATTTTTTCGCCCTCGTTGATGAACGGCGGAACCTGTACGACCAGGCCGGTCTCGGTCTTTGCCGGCTTGGTAACGCTGGATGCGGTAGCGCTCTTCAGTCCCGGCTCGGTTTCGACCACAGTCAGCTCAACTGTCTGCGGCAGCTCGATGCCCACGGCTTTGCCGTCAAAGAATTCGACTTTGATCTGCAGATTGGAAATCAGGTAATCCACTGCGTCGCCCAGAATTTCCTTCGACAAGTGAGTCTGCTCGAAGTTCGTGGTGTCCATGAAGTAATAGCTGTCGCCGTCGGCGTAGAGAAATTCCATCTCGACTTCGTCGACATTAATTTTCTCGATAGGATCGGGAGAACGGAAACGGTGCTCGAACATGGCGCCGGTCCGCAGGTTGCGCAGTTTGGCCTGAATGAAGGCGCGCAGGTTGCCCGGGGTGCGGTGCTCGACGCTGAAAACGGAATGCAAGTCATTGTTGTGCTTGATGATCATGCCGGGGCGGAGCTGCGTGGCGGGGATAGCCATTGCTGGGTAAGTCTCCTTGGCAAATTATCGCGTGATTGCGACTCTCGTCGTGCGATGACAGTATCGCCGACGGAAGGCGGGCAGACCACATTTCCGCCGGATACGAGGGCTCAACTGTTCAATTTTACACGGGCTGGAGCTGATTTGGGAACCGAACCGGAAGGGTTACACGGAAAAACCCAGAAAGAAAGCCGCGAACCGCGGGCAGGCAGCTAAAATCAGAGTAACGGAATCAAACCGAACCGACTTTGAAAGGATCCTTCTATGCGTACTGGAAATTACGAGGCTTCGGAAGGCGGCAGCTCTGCGGGGACCGCCGTCACCTTTTTGCTGATTGGGTTGGGCGCCGGCGCCCTGCTCGGCCTGTTGCTTGCCCCAAAACCCGGCAAGCAGATGAGAAAAGACCTGCGCCGCACCTACGAAAACGCCAAAGAGACGGTGGAGGAGTGGACCGACGAGGCCAAAGAATTTGCCGAAGAGGCCATGGAACGGGGCGCGGAAATGGCGGATGAGTTCAAAGAAAGAGTGGCTCCCCTGACCAAAGCCATGCGGCGGTAGAAAAGCGGGCGTCAGGCGTCGGCGGTCAGGCTCATTTTGTGGGAAGCTTTTACGCAGCGCTAAAGCGCTGCTCCACCCAAAGTCTTGAAGTCTGAGGTCCGACGCCTGAGGTCCGAGGTCTGACGCTCGCCTCACTTGAACAGCCGTGCAAAAAATCCTTTTACCTTGCCCAGGGGGCTCTTGGGTTCCTTGTCCGCAGGTGGTGGCTCTGCGGTCGTGAGCAGGGGCGCCTGGCTCGTGGAACGCGACATGGGCAGTGTTGCTGTTTCGAGGTCTGGCGCCGACGACGGGGGCGAATCTGTGGCCCGGAAGACAAACGGGGCCTCTACCTGAGCATGGGGTGCGCTGGGTTCGGGGGCCGGCAATTCGGCGGTATCGGGAGGAGTCACGGTGAGCGTGACTTGGGAGTTGGGGGCCTCATGCAACGGCATCCCGGATGGTGACGGCGCCGGCGGCACTGGCTTGGCTTCGTCCCCGGGTTGGGCCAGGTGCAGCGCGGGCGGGAGGTCTTTCTCCGAAACTGTCGGCACAGGCTCGGCCGCGGCACGCATCGCCGGAATCGGCGGAGCGGGACAGCCACACTCATCGGGCACGGTGGCGTCGATCTGGTTGAGTCGTCCGGAGCGAAAGACTACCTGCTCGTTGGGTTTCACCTGGTAGGTGCCATCACCCATCAATTCAGAAATGATCACTGAAGCCGTATTTCCGGGCAAGGCGCGAACGCAGGTGTTGCCCCGCGCGTCGGCGCTGATAGCGTAATGGAACTCGCCCGGGCCGGCGAGCAGCATGCGGAAGTCTGGTGTGAGGACCGAATCGCCGGAAGTCTTCAGAGTGTAATTTGCTTCCAGAGCGCCTGTGCTCATGCCCAGCATCAGGTCGCTGCCACTCTGCGAAGTCGTGACTGACAGAGTAGTGCCAGGGCACACGCGCACTTCTCCTCCACGGGCCAGATGCAAGACGGTAGTCTCCACACCCGCGGTCACGGACTGGTCGCCTGCCATCCGGCTGCCTGCCTCGACCACGGCGCCTGAACTCGCCGACGCAATCGGCACGACGGCCGGCTCCACCCCTTTTGTAAGGGCATTCACAGACGGCGGTTCAGGAATTGCCTGACGGGCCTCCGCCATCGGGTGCAGGTGCACCAGCAGTCGCTCGCCGGCGCCGTCCGTGCTGTAACCTACCGGATGGAGCAGGTCTACAACTACGCGGGTCACCGGCGGCGAGTCCTGAAACTGATTGATTCGCACTCTGCTGATTTGCTCGCTACCAACCGCAATCCGTTTGTTCGGCAACTGCGTGCGCGTGTTCGAGAGGTCGATCACCAGGCGCGGCGGGCTCTCGAGGCTTTGAATCGTAGCGTTCGGAGGCTGGCTGGAGACAATCTCGACCGCGGGTCCTTCGGTGTCGGAGATTACTTTTACAGAGCGCAGGATGGCCGCGGTACCCGGCTTGGATCCGGGCGAAGCGGGCGATGATTGTGCCAGGCCTAGAGCACCCAGCGATCCCACCAGCAGCGAAAGCCGAAAAATTTGGCAGGCAAAGCGCGACAAAGACGTCATCTCTCGGGGAAAGGGTTCTGTAGATAGAACGATATCACTGCGGCTCGGCCCGGGAGAAGTGACGGAAGGCGGGCGCCGGGGGGCGGGCGTCGGACTTCGGGCGTCGGACGTTCAGACTTCAGACCTCGGACTTCGGACTTCAGACCTCGGACTTCAGACCTCGGACCTCGGACCTCGGACCTCGGACTTCAGACCAAAGGTCTCCAGGCGAGAGAGACAGAGTGAACGACCCGACGGCTTTTTCGGTATTCGCAAACAAAACTGCCGAGCTTTGCTCGGCTGGGCGGGTGGGGCACCCGCCCCTACGTGGGCGGTGGTGATACCTGCACAGGTGATGTCTTGGAGGCTGAGTATGAAGAGCTCCGAGGTCTGAGGTCTGACGCCTGAAGTCCGGTTCTAGGCTTCGGCGAGGAATTCGTATTCGTCGATTACGGCGGCAACAGCTACTTTGCCATCGCCATCATCCACTCGTACTACTTTGCCTTTGCAGCGCACCCGGATACTTTCGGTGAGAGTAATTTCGGGCGGGAGGGTCAGGGTAAATTCAATGACTGATCCAGGGGCGATTGCCGAATCTACGTAAAAGCAAATGCCGCGCGCACTGACGTCGCGAGTCTGCGCCGATTTCTCCTGCGATCCGTTGTCTGTGTACGTGACGGCTACAGGCAGCCGCAACGCAAAACGGCGGGTGGCCCGCTTCTCAGGTTCGGCTTCGGCCATGAGCTCTCCGTGAGGCTGCATAAGCATGGCGTCTTGGGTCCGGCGTGTCAAGACTGTACTTTTAGCATGTTTTGATTCAAGATTCCGCGTGCTGCGGAGATGCGCATGGACGATGAGGGTTTGCCTTGCCCTGCAAAGTTTTACAACCTGGACTCCGACATCTTGCAGTCACGGGCTGATCTTGCGGCCTTACGGCTTAAAGGCTTTCAACCGCAAAGTTCGCACGGAAGAACTTGAGTCGGCATAGCACTCCGCTTATGTGCCGACGGGTCGGCAGCGTTTTTTCTGCTGGTATAAGCTAGAGACCGATCTGTCAGGTATGGTTTTCGTCCTCGACAATTACGATTCGTTTACTTACAACCTGGTCCAGTACCTGGGCGAGCTGGGGGCGGAGGTCGAGGTACGCCGGAATGACCAGGTAACGCCTGCGGAAGTGGAGGCAATGCGTCCGGAGCGGATTGTACTTTCGCCCGGGCCGTGCACGCCGCAGGAGGCGGGAATCACCATTCCGTTGATCCGGCACTTTGCGGGCAAGCTGCCATTGCTGGGGGTTTGTCTGGGACATCAGGCGATTGGGGCGGCCTTCGGAGGCAACGTGATGCGCGCACCGCATCTGATGCATGGCAAGACCAGCGAAGTGCAGCACGACGGCAAAACCATTTTCGATGGTCTGCCCGCTCCCATGACGGCGACGCGTTATCACTCCCTGATTGTGGAAGAGAAAAACTTGCCATCCGATCTGGAGGTGAGCGCCTACACCATCGAGCGCGATGGATCACGCACCATCATGGGATTGAGGCACAGGAAGTTTCCCATCGAGGGGGTGCAGTTTCATCCCGAAAGCGTGCTGACGGCAGCGGGCAAGCAGTTGGTAGAGAATTTTTTGCGGATGTAGAGCGATTCTCGAGCGATGGAAGGCGGAAGGTTATGGGAAGGGCACGACTTCAGTCGTGCCAGCAGTAAGCTCGATCAAACAGCGGCTTAAGCCGCTGAGGTGGGCTTGTTGCGAAATAGCCAGGGGCAAGCAAGAACTGTGTGGGGCCGGGTCTTTGGCCCGGCCAGGCCGAGCGCAACTCGGCTAAAGATGCGAGGAGCACTAGACCGCAAAGATTGTCGAGCATCGCTCGACCGGGCGGGTCTGAGACCCGCCCCCACACAGTCCGTGATTAGCCCCCCCATCCTCCGACCCTCGAAATGGTAAATTTCGTCAAAATCCCTTGTCGAGGACAGTTCAATGGCGATTGCCATTTCCAACGAAATCCGAGCATTGCTTGATGGCCCCAACTTTGCCCATCTCGCCACTCTCATGCCTGATGGGTCACTGCAGAGCGTACCGGTTTGGGTCGGCCGTGAAGATGACCGAGTCCTGATCTGTACTGGCGAAAGCTCGCTCAAAGGAAAGAACACGAAGAGCGATCCGCGTGTCTCGCTTTCCATCGTCGACTTCCACGACCCGTACAAGGAAGCCCAGCTTCGAGGGCGCGTGATCGAGCGTCGCCCTGATAGCGACTTCAAGTACATGGACCCAATCTCGGTCAAGTACACGGGCAAGCCATTCCCGTTTCGCAGCCCAGAGGGGAGAGTGGCGCTCGTGATCGAAGTCGAGAAGGCGCGCTACACCAAGCTGCCGTTCGAGCATACGCCACGCAGATAGGGAAAATTCTCATTGGGTTCTTTGTGACAGGAATCAGGAGACTACTGGAGATTCGGACACGGAGTGTAATCGTCCTCACGTCCGAAGTAACCTAGACTGTTGCGAATGACGCAAATAGCATTCTTAAGTGTGAACCAGCCAATCATAAAAGCAAGCTTCCGCTGGGTTTATTTCGTTCCCGTCATTCACTTTCTCATTTGCCTGTCGGCGCTGAGCGGATATGTCATATCGGGTCTCCAGCCGTTAGGGATATTGTTCACTTTTATCGACATCGTCGATTTGCCAATTTCGTTGGTCTACATTGCCTTGGCGTGGAATTACGGAGTCCTTGCTGCTATATGGCTAGTCGTCGTGGGCACGCTCTGGTGGTATCTACTTTGCCGTACCGCAGAAAAGTGGATAGCGACTCGCAAGACTGTGCGACCGACGCCCTAGACGCGCCCAGCGACCTCAGGGGCTAAAGCGCGCGAGTTTTGCGGCTTAGCGGCACGAGTAAACTCGTGCCCTTCCCGGTAACATTCGTCTCCTCAGGTTTTCGTGTCGGGCAAGACTCTGTTACGCGCCGCGGAATGCCAGCGCCAGGAGCCAGGCGTTCAGGATCGCGATCAAAATCGCAGCCGCCCAGGCTAGGAATTTCAGCCAGGAAGGGTTGGCGAACTCACCCATTTTCCGCGGATCGTTGGTGAACATCACCAGCGGAAAGACAGCGAAGCTCAGCTGCATGCTCAGGATTACCTGGCTGAAGACCAGCAGCTTGGCGGTCCCGCCTGTCCCCCAGAAGGCTGTGACGACGACTGCGGGAATAATTGCCACCACGCGCGTGATCAGGCGGCGCAGCCAGGGACGCAAGCGGATGTTCAGGAAGCCTTCCATTACGACCTGACCCGCCAGGGTGCCGGTCAGGGTGGAGTTCTGGCCGGAAGCGAGCAGCGCCAGCGCGAACATGGTGCTGGCCCCGGTGACCCCGAGCAGAGGAGTTAGGAGTTTGTGGGCGTCGTTGATCTCGGCCACGTTGTTGTATCCGTTGCGGAAGAAGGTGGCGGCGGACACAATCAGAATGGCCGCATTTACCAGCAATGCGAAGGTGAGGGCGATGGTGGAGTCGATGGTGCCGAAGTGGATGGCCTCGCGCTTGCCTTCGGGAGTGCGCGCGAAATTGCGCGTCTGCACCAGCGCCGAGTGCAGATACAGATTGTGCGGCATCACCGTCGCCCCCAGGATGCCGATGGCGATATAGAGCATTCCGGGATCACGGATGATCTGTGCCGAAGGGACGAAAAATCCCTGCGCGATGCCCAGCAAACTCGGCCGGGAAAACAAAATTTCCAATCCGAAGCAGACTCCGACGATGCCAATCAGGGAAATCACCAGCGCCTCGACGAAACGGAAACCCTTCTGCTGCAGAAACAGAATCACGAGCACGTCGAGCGAGGTCAGGCACACGCCCAATAGCAACGGGATGCCAAACAGCAGGTTCAGCGCGATGGCTGAGCCGATCACTTCGGCCAGGTCGCAGGCGGCTATGGCAACCTCGGCCATGACCCACAATATGAACGACACCGGACGGCTATAGTGGTCGCGGCAGGCGGATGCCAGATCGCGTCCGGTCACCACCCCCAGTTTGATAGCCAGGGTCTGCAGCAGAACGGCCATCAGATTCGAAAGCAGAATGACCGAAAGAAGCGTGTAGTTGTATTTTGAGCCGCCAGCCAGGTCGGTGGCCCAATTGCCGGGATCCATATAACCCACGGCCACGAGGTAGCCGGGTCCGGCGAAGGCCAGAAGTTTGCGCAGGAAGCCCGCCGATTGCGGGATGGGCAGACTGCGATAAATCTCGGGCAGACTGGGAATGCTGACCGCATGCCGCCATCCCGACTCCGCAGGGGTCTCCGGGCTGGACAGAACCTGAGGTTCAGGCGGCGACAACATTAGCGCAAGTATACACGAACGTATAAACCATGGTTAATTACTTTTGTGCAAGACTTGAAGGCCTGACGGAAGACGATGGTGGGATGACGGTGCGCCGTTTTCTACGGTCTGCTGCCGTGACCCAGACTCTTTCCGCCGCGGACCCACCCAGGGAGACGGTTCCGGCGTCGGTGACCAGGGTCAGGGTATGGTCGTAATTTCGTCCGGAGACATGTAGCTGGGCGCCCGGCCGGATGCCGCGCTGCTCCAGAAACTCCAGCAGGCGGCGATCACGTTCGTAGATGCCGCTGACCCGGTACCCGCTTCCGGCTTCGGCGTGGGCGAGCAGCAGCAGTCCTCGCCGGCGCCGGCTAGTGGGACTCTCCAGTTCGCTGAGATTGCCGTGAGGGCACGCCCCTCCGCGGCCCAGCTTGGCCAGCAGCTTAGCCTCAAAATCAGTGGAAACGGCGTGCTCCAGTCGCTCCGCCTCGTCGTGCACCTTGTACCATTCCATGCCGAAAATCTCGGCCAGCATGCGCTCGATCAAGTGATGGCGCAACGTGAGTTTGCGCGCGATCTTGCGACCCGCCGCCGTGAGGCTGACCTCCCCGCTGTTCTGCACCCGGACCAGCCCGTCTTTGTTCAGACGCCGCAGGGCCATGGTGACTGCCGGCGGCGAAACTGAAAGCCAATGCGCCAGCGTGGCGGAGATAACGATCTCGCCCTCGCTCTCAGCCTCCAGGATGGCCTTGAGGTAGTCCTCTTTGGAGACGGTGATCATGCCGAGAACATTATACGTTAAGCATAGTTAACGCTATTTCAGATTGTAGATTCAGGGTTGCAGATTCCAAATATCGAGCGCCCCGAGACCAGAAAGATCTAAAATCTGAAATCGGCAATCTGAAATCTGTTTTCCCGGTTTGACATCGTCCGTACGTCCTCCTAACCTTGTCAGTCTCCAGCTATGAAAGTTCTGGTCATAGGAAGTGGCGGACGTGAGCATGCTCTGGTGTGGAAACTGCGGCAGTCTCCGCGAGTTTCCCGGGTGTATTGTGCGCCCGGGAATGGGGGCATCGCCGAAGAGGCAGAGTGCCTGCCCGCGGATGTGAAGAGCATCGATTCGCTGGTGACGGTGGCCACAGAAGTTGGTCCGGATCTCACTATCGTGGGACCGGAGTTGCCTCTCGCCATGGGCGTAGTGGACGAGTTCACCCGGCGGGGCCGGCGCGTTTTCGGGCCGAGCAAGGCAGCGGCGCAACTGGAGTCAAGCAAAAGCTTCGCCAAGGAGTTCCTGCAGCGCCATCACATTCCCACCGCGCACTTCGCAATTTGCGATTCCATCGACGAAGTTCTGGAGGCTTTACCGCATTTTCATACGCCGGTGGTGGTGAAGGCAGACGGGCTGGCGGCGGGCAAAGGCGTGGTGATCTGCAAGACCAAAGAAGAAGCGGCCTCGGCCGCGGCGGAGATGTTCAGTGGAAAGCGCCTGGGTGAAGCGGGACGGCGGGTGGTCCTGGAAGAGTGCCTCACCGGCGACGAGCTCTCATTTCTGGTGCTGAGCGACGGGGAACGGGTGGCGCCGCTGGTGGCGGCCCAGGATCACAAGCGCATTGGAGATGCCGACACCGGTCCGAATACGGGCGGGATGGGAGCTTATTCGACTGCCAACATCGTAGACCAGCAGATGACACAGTGGTTATTGCAGCACGTGGCGCGGCCGGTGGTGGCAGGGATGAAGGCGGAAGGCGCGGAATATAAAGGCATCCTCTACTGCGGGCTGATGATGACGGCGCGCGGGCCCATGGTGCTGGAATTCAATTGCCGTTTCGGCGATCCGGAGACACAACCTATTTTGATGAGGCTTGAAAGCGATCTGGTGGAAGCCCTGGAAGCGTCCATCGAAGGCCGGGTGAGCGAAGGGGATTTTCGATGGTCACAGGATGCCTCGGTCTGCGTGGTGATTTCTTCCGGCGGGTATCCCGGCACCTTTGAAGTTGGCAAGAAGATTCTTGGCCTCGACGATGCCGGCAAGGTTGCAGGCGTCAAGGTGTTTCATGCCGGCACGACCCGGCACGATGGCGCGTATTTTACCGCCGGCGGACGAGTGCTGGGAGTGACGGCGCGGGCGGCGGATTTGCAGACCGCGGTGAATCGGGCGTATGAGGCAACGTCGAAGATCAGGTTCGAGGGAGCGCATTACCGCACTGATATTGCAGCCAGGGCATTGAAGAAATAGTTTCCGGTTTCTGGTTTCCAATTTCTTATTTAAAGGACATTCATGAGCGCAAAACCCCGGGTTTCGATTGTGATGGGAAGCGATTCGGATCTCGATATCATGCGGGAGTCCGCGAAGGCGCTGGAAGAGTTTGGAATTGAGTACGAGATGGACGTCACGTCAGCACATCGCTCACCCGAGCGCACCGCCGAGTATGCGCGCAAGGCGGCGGCGCGGGGAATTCGCGTGATCATCGCGGGAGCCGGTGGCGCCGCGCATCTGGCGGGCGTGATCGCCGCGCACACTACGCTCCCGGTCATCGGAGTGCCGATCCCGTCCACTTCGCTGCAAGGCATGGATTCTTTGCTGGCGACGGTGCAGATGCCTGCCGGTATTCCGGTGGCGACTGTGGCCATCGGCAAGCCGGGCGCTACGAACGCGGGAATCCTGGCAGCGCAGATTCTGGGGCTATCGAGCGAACCGCTGGCCCGGAAGCTGGAAGCACACAAAGAGAAGCTGGCGAATAGCGTGGATGAGAAATCGAGGAAGCTGAAGATTACGCTGGGCGCGGGGTGAAAAAGTGCAAGGCACTTCAGATTGCAGATTTTGGATTGGAGATTTTTCAATCATCAAGCTGCAATCTCAAATCTGAATTCCCGCCCGAGCCGGACGCTCGCGGCATTTTCTTTTTACAAGTTCAGGCTCTTGAGATACTGCCTGAGGGGGCCGCCGAGATCAGGACGCTTGAGGGCAAATTCTACTGTGGCTTTCAGAAATCCCAGCTTGTCGCCAGTGTCGTGGCGCTTGCCGTCGAAAACGTAGCCGTAGATTTTTTCTTTCTGCAACAGCGCCCGCAGCCCGTCGGTGAGTTGCAGTTCGCCGCCGGCGCCCGCCTTTATCTCCGAAAGAGTTTCAAAGACCGTCGGAGTAAGCAGGTAGCGGCCGATTACGGCGAGATTGGAAGGGGCCTCCTCGGCACGGGGCTTTTCCACCAGGTTCGAAACCTCATACAACTTGCCGTTCGACCCCGGAACCGGCTTGGCATCGAGCACGCCGTAGGCGGAAATGCCCGGACCCTCAACCACCTGGGTGGCGAGAACCGAGCATTGCACTCTCTCGAAGACGTTCATCAGTTGTTTGAGGCACGGAACTTCCGCGTCGATCACATCATCGGCCAGGAGCACCGCGAAGGGCTCGTTGCCGACCAGTTCGCGCGCGGTCAGCACGGCGTGGCCGAGGCCGAGCGCTTCCTTCTGACGCACGTAGGCGATGTGGATCAAGTCGGAAATCTGGCGCACGATCTTGAGCAGGTCGGTCTTGCCGCGCTCCTCCAGCATTTTCTCCAGCTCATAGCTCACGTCGAAGTGGTCTTCGATAGCCGATTTCCCACGTCCAGTGACGATGATGATCTGATCGCAGCCGGCGGCCAACGCCTCCTCGACGCCATACTGGATGATGGGCTTGTCCACCAGCGGCAACATCTCTTTGGGTTGAGCCTTGGTGGCGGGCAGGAATCGCGTGCCCAGACCAGCAGCGGGAAAAACGGCTTTGCGAACTCTCATGGTCATGACTGACTTCCTGTACCGCGTGGATCGAAAACAGATTCTACACGCTGCGTCCCTGGGGATGGCTGTGGGGTCATCTACAAAGTCGGAGTGTCCTGCCCCAACATGCTCTTGCGAATGATTTTCATGGGCACTGAGCCTTGCCTCATGAAGCGGTCGTGGAACTCTCTTAGATTGAAGTTGCTGCCGTGCAGTTTCCTGTAGTCATCCCGCAGTTTCAGAATCTGGAGCTTGCCCAAAGTGTAATAGAGATACGTGGGATCGGAGGTGCCACGCTTGGCTTCCTCTTCGGCCACCGGTGCAACCTGGAAGCCCTCGTTAATGAAAAAATCCTGTGCCTGCTCCAGGGTCATTTTGCCGGTATGCATCTGGATGCCGGCGATGAAGCGCGCGTTGCGCAACAACGCGTCGGTCAATTGCCCCAGGCGCAGCTCGGGATCGTTGTTGCCGTAGCCTTCATCGAGCATCATCTGCTCGCCGTAGTGCGCCCAGCCTTCGGCGTTGGTATTGCTGTAGAGCAATTTACGAGTCTTGGACGGCGCGGCATGGAGCCATAGAAACTGGGTGTAGTGACCGGGATAGACCTCGTGGATCGCGGTGCTGGCGATGGTGCCGCGGCTGAATGATTGCATCCACATCTCGACCTTCTCCGGCGTCCAGCTCGCTTCCGGCAAGGTCACGTTGAACATGGCCTCGGTACCTTTGGTTTCGTAGGCCCCGGGCGTGTCCATGGAAGCGGTGGTTAGCGCGCGTTCGAAGGGTGGCGTCTCTTCCACGGTGGGCTCCACGGAGGAAGGCAGGGTAATGATTTTCTTTTGCTCGATGAACTGACGCAACCCACCCAAAGTGTCGCGGAAAGTTTGGAGCAACTGGTCAGGTTGGGGGTGGTTTTTTCGCAGACCGGCCAGCACCTCGGCCGGAGTTCGCTTGGGGTCGATCTGGGCCGCGACTTCCTTGAGGCGGGCCTGGTTGCGCCGCAAGTCCGCATAGCCAATCTCTAACAGGCGATCGAGCGGAATATCCACCATCTCGTCGTAGAGGAGCTTCTTGCTGAAGTTATCGGCGCCCAGGCGGAAATCACCGTTGGAGGCGGGCAGCAGGTTGTCCTGCAAAAACGTCTGAAAGTTTTTCAAAGCCCCGGCCACCGCGTCGTTGCTCTTCTTAAATCTGGCCAGCAACTCGGGATCTTTCACCTCCCGGAACGCTTCCGGAACATCCTTCTGGAAAAACTGGATGGTATCCGGCAGTTGCTGCAATGCCACCTGTGTGTAGACCTTGGGCGGATTGCGAAGGTTCTCACGCGCCGCTTCCAGGACTTTGGGAACTTGCAGCTCACGAGCGACCAGGGAGCGAAGGCGCTCCTCTGGAGGCGCGAAATTGCGCCTCATGATGACGAAAATGCTGTCGCTCAGGACCGAGGTGTAGAGGTCGGGATCCTTCCTCCACATCTGAATGGATTGGAGCTCGAGCAGGCGCGCCCGGATGGAAGAAGTCAGAATCTCCAGGTCGCCGGCAGAGTCTTCGGGTAGTTTGCTGGCCTGAAGTCCGCCGAATTGTTTCTGGAACTTCTCCAGTCCGGTAATCTCGGCCTCCACGGAAGAACGCGAGAAGTCTTCCAGTCTGCTGTCGTTTTGATGAAAGCCCGCCTCGGTGGCCTGGCTGGGATGGAACTGAAAGTAGAAATCGAAATATTTATCCACCAACTGGTGGAAGGAAGCCTGAGTTTTTGCAGGCGGCACCGCAGCGGTGCCGGCCCCGGCAGAGGAAGAGAGCAGGAAGAGTTGAATAACGAACCCAAGTGCGAGTGTAAGAAGTTGTTTAGTCATTCCCTATTGAATCGTTTCAGGATTTTACGCAGTAAATCACCACAGACATCAAAGTCACGATCATGTATTAACGGATACGGCTTATGACGGAACCGAGGGCAAGGTCTGAGCTGAAAGCGACAGCTCTTCCAGCAGCCCCCGCAATTGTGCCAGCACTTCCGGCGGCGATACCGCTCTTGAACTAAATTTCAGCGTGCCGTCGGGAGCAAACTGCGCTCCCCGCTGCGACGAAACGAATTTGGCGAGTCTTCCCGGGTCGATTTCCGCATTCTCTCGAAACTTGATGCTGACCAAGTCGCGCTTGCGTTCGATGGCAGTCGCGCCGATCCGGATGGCCAGCAATTTCAACGCTGCATACTCCAGGAGATTTCGCACCGGCGCGGGCGGCTCGCCGTAACGATCTTCCAGCTCGGAGCGGACATCGCTTAGCTGCGACTCGGTCTCCACCCCGGCCACACGTTTATACATCCGCAAGCGCTGATTTTCTTCTGGAATGTACTCTACCGGGATGCGGATATTGAGTCCAAGGTTGAGTTGGGTTGCGGCTTCGTCGGGTGCCGCCTCGCCCTTCATCTCGCGGACAGCGCGATCGAGCATCTGGGTATAGAGCTCGAAGCCGATGGCTTCGATGTGTCCACTTTGTTCGCCGCCCAGCATGTTGCCTGCGCCGCGGAGTTCGAGGTCGAGGGCGGCGATCTTGAAACCTGCCCCCAGATCGGAAAATTCTTTCAACGCGGCCAGGCGGCGGCGCGCGATGGGGGTCAGCTCGATTTCTGCGGGCAGCAGGAGGTAGGCGTACGCGCGCCGGTTTGAACGCCCTACGCGTCCGCGCAACTGGTAGAGCTCGGACAGTCCCAGGCGGTCGGCCCGGTTTATGAGGATCGTGTTGCACAGCGGGATGTCGAGGCCGTTTTCGATGATGGTGGTCGACACCAGGATGTCGGCTTCGTGATGCATGAATTTGAGCATCACTTTCTCCAATTCGCCTTCTGACATCTGCCCGTGGCCTACGATGATGCGCGCACGAGGTACCAGCGCCTGCAATTTCGCGGCAATCTCCCAGATGCTGTCCACGCGATTGTGCACGAAAAAGATTTGACCGCCGCGCTCGAGTTCCTGCTCGATGGCGGACTGGATGAGCTTTTCATCCCAGCTGGCGACTACGGTCTGAATGGCGATGCGGTCCTTGGGCGGGGTTTCGATCACACTCATGTCCCGCAGCCCGACCAGGGACATGTGCAAAGTGCGCGGAATCGGAGTGGCTGACATGGTGAGCACGTCCACCTGCTTGCGCATCTGCTTGAGGCGTTCTTTGTGGCGCACCCCGAAACGCTGCTCCTCGTCGACCACGAGCAACCCGAGATCGGCAAACTTCACGTCTTTCGAGATCAGGCGGTGCGTGCCGATCAGGATGTCGACTTTTCCGGCTTCCACTTTCTGCAGAATTTCTTTCTGCTGCTTCGGAGAGCGGAAACGGCTAATCATTTCGATAGTGACGGGAAACGCGGCGAAACGCTGCTTGAAAGTCTCGTAGTGCTGGAAGGCCAGAACCGTGGTGGGCGCGAGGATGGCGACCTGTTTGTTGTCACTGATGGCCTTGAAGGCCGCGCGCATGGCGATTTCGGTCTTGCCGTAGCCTACGTCGCCGCACAGCAGGCGATCCATGGGTTGTCTCGATTCCATGTCCCGCTTCACGTCGGCGATGGCGGTTTCCTGATCTTCGGTTTCGTTGAATTCGAAGGTGTCTTCGAATTCGCGGATCCACTCGCTGTCGGGCGAGAAGGCGTGACCTTCGGCGGTCTTGCGCTCGGCATAAAGCTTGAGCAGCTCGTCGGTCATGTCCTTCATGGCCTTGCGGACGCGAGCTTTGGTCTTGGACCAGGCTGCCGTGCCCAGATGGTTCAGCACAGGCCTGGTCCCTTCCGATGACCGGTACTTCTGCACCAGGTCGAGCCGGGTCAGCGGGACATAGAGACGGGCGCCCTCGGCGTATTCGAGCAACATGAACTCCGCATTGCCGTCACCCTGGTTGATCTCTTTCAATCCCTGATACTGGCCGATGCCGTGTTCGACGTGCACGACGCAATCCCCAACCTGCAAGTCGCGAAAATCGGATAGAAACGCGGAGGTCTTGGATTTGTAGCGTTGCGGACGCGTGACTACCGAGTCCGACTCGTCGAACAGATCGCGGGCGCCCAGAATTGCCAGGTTGGCTTCCGGCAGCATCACGCCATCGGGAACGTAGGCCTTCGCCAGAGTGGCCGTGAGCAGTTCGCCGGAAAAATAGGAAGTTTCGTCGGCGTAACTCTCTCCGCTGCGAGTGCGGCTGCCCAGGCGGAAGGGAACGGCGTACTCACTGAAAATGTCGGCGAGGCGCTCGACTTCTCCGGTGTTGGGGACAGCAATCAGGACCCGCTTGCTGTCCGCAATCAGTTTCTTCACTTCCTCGAGCATCGCCGGAACCGAGCCGTGGAAGCGCGGAGTCGGCTGGGACTGGAATGAGATAACCGATGTGGAATCGTCACCGCGCGCGATTTCCAGATGTTCAACATCTGCGCCGGGCAGGCCGGCCAATTTCTTCCACCAGTCTTCTGGCGGGAGATACAGATCGCCAGGCCGGACCAGTTTACCCACGCCGCTGCTTTCGTGGGCTTCTTCGATGCGTGACCAGGCATGATCAAATTCGCGCCGAACAGTATCGGACTCATCGGTCAAAACCAGCGCGCGCGGCAGCAGGTCGAACAGGGTGTGATTGGCGCCGGCCACCGGGGTGTAAAACTCCCATCCCGGAAACACCGTCACGCCGCCGGCGCGGACCGCCTGCTCGATGATTTCCTCGTTGCCGGTGATGCGTTTTCCGGAAAGACGGGCGTGCACCGCGCCCAGAAGTTCTTCCGTGACCGGAGTTTCAGTGAGAGGAAGCAGCAGAGCTTCATCTACGGGATTCGAAGATCGTTGGGTCGCGGGATCGAACTTTCGTATGGATTCGACTTCGTCCCCGAAGAACTCGATGCGCACCGGGCGTTCGTCTTCAGGCGAATAGACGTCGAGGATCCCACCGCGCAGAGCGTATTCACCGGGCATTTCGACGACATCGGTGGAGTGGTAGCCGACCGTGTTGAGATGAGGAAGCAGCGAGTCGACTTCCAGCATTTCGCCTCGCCGCACGGTTCGCGCCAGATCGGCGTAGTACTCGGCCGAACGCAGACGAAGAGCGGTGGCGGCAATGGGTGAAATTACGAACGACGCTGCCCCGGTCGCAATCTTCCACAGCGCGACTGCACGTTCTTTCTGGATTTCGGGGTGAGGAGAAAGATTCTGAAAGGGCAGGACATCGTGGTTGGGCAGGCAAACGACAGAGTCGGAAGAGGCGGCGCCGGTCAGTTCGCAAAAGGCCTGCAGCACCGGTATCAGGTCCTCCGCAGCCCGATTGTCCGCGACCACGATGATGAGGGGCCGCCCCACTGCCTTCTGCAGGAGGACCAGAAGCAGAGCCTTGGCGGTTGGAACGAGTCCAGAGACACGAATTCGCTCCGCGTTCTCCTTGAGATGGGAGGCCACACGCGAAAAAGCGGGCAATCTTTCCACGTCCGTGAACAGATCACGAACGAAGGGGAGGACCATCGCTATTTATTTTAGCAGGACTATCTTCCCATTCCGGGGTACTTGCCGAAGAAGATCAGCAGCAGGTCAATGCTGTCCGCGATGCCGTGGGCGATAATGGGAGCGCATAGATGACGGCCGGTGCCCAGATAGAGCAGTCCTAGCAGAACTCCCATCAAGCCTTCGTCGATGATGCCTGTGATGCCCTGGTAAGAATGGGCGTATCCAAACGCCATGTTGACCGCGACGAGGCTGACGACCCAAGCCAGGCTTGTGTTCTTTGCCAAACCGGCGACTCGATTCATCAGGTAGCCTCGCCACACCATTTCCTCGCCAAAAGCCGCCAGAGGCCAGGTAAGGGCAAGAAGAATCAGAGTCCATTTGAGGTTGCCGTAGATGGCCTGGAAGTCGGACAGGTCGGGTTGCTTGCCGGTGATCCGGATCAGCAGGGGCTGACTGACGAAGAGCTCAAACCCTTCCATCAGAAGGCCGGCGCCCACTCCGAGCGCCAGCGTGAGCCACCAACCACGGTTCCGCGTGAGCCCCACATTCCGCCAGCGCAGTCCGCGCATACGAATGGAGATCCATCCCAACAAAAAGAGAAATGGAGTCTTGCTGACGGGCACCAGATGCTTTTCGTCGGCCAGGAAAATGAGCGCAACGATGATGAATTCGGCGAATGTCAGCCAGTTGCTTTGGCGCCAGCCTTCTGACTTTCGCTGTTGTGCGGGATCAGTTAGCAGATCACTCATCGTGTGCTCCCCCAGGATCAAGCGACTCGGACTGGGCGCCAGAACCTGCGAATGCCCCACAGACCGAAATGGAAGGTGAGAAAAACAAGTCCCATGCTGAACGCCAAGCCGATGGGGACGATCCACCATCCCAGGAGTTCCCTGCCATCCGCGGGTGGAGGACCAAACCCGAGGCGCAGGCTGACGGAGTATGCATCCGCGGGGTCGGGCAACAGCCACAAACCGGCGGCATTCGGATGGAACGGCTTCAGTAGCGCGCACAAGGCAAATGATCCAGCCAGGAAGTAACCGAGCAGGGCGAAGGTCAGCATGCAGAGACCGACCAGGCTGAGGCTTGCCCAGCGAAACAAACTCTGTATAAGCAGCCAAGGGGAGCGGGCCACCTGGGCCCGCGCCAGCAGGTCATCCGTCACGTACTGACTG
>CAZGSU010000012.1:0-3554 GCA_964528615.1 uncultured Acidobacteriaceae bacterium
GCGGCTCGGGTCTTGTTGTTGCTGGTTGCCTCGAGTGTCTTCAGGATCAGCATCTTCTCCGCTTCTTCCACGGTGGTGCCGACACCCAGGCGTACGGCATCAGGATCATTCGCAGCTGTGCGTAAAGGAGCCTGTCCGAACCCCGGGGGAAGGTGCTTGGTTTCGATCACGCCCGCATCGCACACGATGACCGCCCGCTCGATCGTGTTCCGCAATTCGCGCACATTTCCCGGCCACGAATAACTATTGAACTGGTTGAGCACCGCTTCACTGACTGCCGTCACTTTGCGGCCGTGCTTTCCGCTCATCTCGGCCAGCAGCAATTCCACCAGCCCGGCGATATCTTCTTTATGCTCGCGCAGCGGCGGCATGTGAATGTTGAATACGTTGAGCCGGTAATAGAGATCGCTCCGCAACTCTCCTCGGGTCACGGCCTCGTCCGGTGTCTTGTTGGTAGCGGCGAGTACACGCACATCGACCGCGGTTTCGACCTTGCTTCCCAGGCGGCGGAGCTTGCGCTCTTCCAGAACGCGCAGCAGCTTAGCCTGAGTTCCCACCGGCATTTCGCCGATTTCGTCCAGAAGCAGCGTTCCACCCTCCGCCAGTTCAAAGCAGCCTGTCCTCCGTTCGAGGGCGCCGGTGAAGGATCCTTTCTCGTGACCGAAGATTTCGCTCTCCATCAGGGTCTCGGGAATGGCAGCGCAATTGATGGCGACGAAGGGCCGGTCTTTACGCGGGCTCAATTCATGGATGGTTCGCGCCACCAGCTCCTTTCCCGTCCCGCTTGCGCCTGTGATCAGCACAGACGCCGTGCTGGGAGAAACCATCTCGATCAGCCGGAAGATCTCTTGCATCTTGCGCGAGGATCCGCTGAGCCGCCCGAGCGAGCCGGAATCACGCAGCCTGCGCCGCGTGGCTTCCAGTTCCGCGCGAGTGCCCAGTAGGGCAGAAGCATTCGCCAGAATCGTCCGCAGGCGGTTGGTATCGATCGGCTTGGTGATGTAGTCGTAGGCGCCCATCCGCATCGCCTGCACGGCGCTGTCGATCGTCCCCTGCGCGGTGACCAGGATGACAGCGATGGTCTGGGCTTGTTCTGCGAGGCGGCCCAGCAGTTCGAGCCCTCCCATGCGCGGCATTTTCAAGTCGGTGATCACGATCGACGGAGACCACTGCGACGCCTTCTCCAGTCCGATGACGCCGTCTTGGGCCGTCTCCACCCGGTAGCCCCACGAGGTCACGAGTTCGGCCAGGCCGGATCGCTCGTTTTCTTCGTCCTCGACAATCAGTACTTTTTCGTGGCTCATTAATTGGCTCTCGCCGCTCCCCGTCCCATGCCTCAAAGGCCTACCCCATGGCCGGAGTGCATCGGTTCGAGTCCCCACGATACGCGGCCAGCTAACCCTGCGGCAAGGTCTGGAATGTCCACTATGGCCTGGAAACCCGCGAACGCGGAATCCAACTTTGAGACAGTAGGGTCTGTCGCGGTTGCCTCACTTGGTAGTATCCAGAGCCTTTTGATTTCGCTTTAAGCTGCGGGTGAGATAAAATTCTCCGTTCCCGGTTAAGTACTCTCGATTCTTCCGATCCGTTTTTCGGTTACTTCCCATGAGCGCCAGGTTGCATCGGCATCTGGATCGGGTCACATCTTTGGAGGAACATTATGGCAATAAACCGATGTACCCAGACGCGCAATTCGGCGCTGGCATTCGTGTTTGTAGTAGTCACAATAATCTTAATTTGCGGTTCTGCGGTTGCACAGAGCGACGACGCGAATCCGAAGTATGATTTCTTTGCCGGATATCAGTGGCTCCATCCCGGTGGCACGGTTCCGGCTTCGTTCAGCGATCCCAGCAATCCCACTCCATTTATCGTTCCTGACATGGCAAGAGGAGTCGGCGGTGCATTTGCTTACAATTTTGAAAAGCACTGGGCGGCCGAGGTCGATTTAGGACACAACTGGGGCGGGGGCAATTACGAATTTACTGCTTCCCTTGGACCCCGCTTCATGTGGCGCACCGATACGGTGAACTTCTTTATGCATGGTCTAGCCGGGTACAACCGCCTGGCCGTTACCGGCATGAGTTCTCGCTCCAACGGGATCGGCATCATTCTTGGCGGCGGTATGGATCTTCCTATAAACAAGTCTTTTTCCATACGCGTCTTTGAAGCGGATTACGTCTATGCGCGACACAACTATGCGGAGCTGGCCGCTCCCCAGTTTCCGGACCTGCGGCGTCCCACCCTGCAAGGCATAAGACTGCGCACGGGCTTGCTTTTCACTTTCGGCGGCGCGGAGCCGGTGGCTCCCATCGCCGCATGCTCGGTGCAGCCGGCTGAAGTCATGGTGGGCGAACCCCTCACGGCGACCGTAACGGCCAGCAATTTTGATCCGAAGCACACCGTAACCTATAGCTGGACCGGCAATGGCGGCCAAGTGACCGGCAAAGATACGACCGCTTCGATCGATACCACCAATGCGGCTCCGGGCGCCTACACCATTACGGCGCATGTCACCGATCCCAAAGCCAAGAAGGCCAACGAAGCGAGTTGCTCGGCGAACTATACGATCAAGCCGCTTCCGCCGAAAAATCCGCCCACCATGAGCCTGTCGGCCACTCCGACGGAGCTCCTCCAGGGTGGATCGGTGAACCTCACGGCAAACTGCACGAGCCCCGACAGCGTTCCAATTTCCGTTGCCAACTGGACGACCACGCAGGGCACAGTCTCAGGCACCGGCAATTCGGCCACTCTGAACACGGCTGGGCTCCCGCCCGGTCCGGTCACGGTGACTGCAACTTGCACCGACTCGCGAGGACTGAACGCCCAAGCAACCACACAAGTCACAATTCAAGTTCCTCCTCCGCCGCCGGTCGACAAAGCTCTGGAAGCGCGGCTGGCGCTACATAGCGTCTACTTCCCCACCGCGCAACCCACTGCGAAGGATCCTGCCGGAGGCCTGCTGCCGAGCCAGCGGCAGACCCTGATCGGTCTCGCGGCCGACTTCAAGAAGTACCGTGAAGGCAAACCAGACGCACACCTCACGCTGGAAGGTCATGCCGACCATCGTGGAAGTCCCGCCTTCAACCAGGTACTCACAGAGCGCCGCGTGGCGAGGGTCAAGAGCTTCCTGGC
The DNA here is from genome assembly GCA_964528615.1 of uncultured Acidobacteriaceae bacterium. Lineage (GTDB taxonomy): Bacteria > Acidobacteriota > Terriglobia > Terriglobales > Acidobacteriaceae > JAIQFF01. The sequence goes on from CAZGSU010000012.1 coordinate 3,133, forward strand.
GGAGCAGGGCGTTCCCGAGACCGCCATTGAAACCAAGGCGTTCGGAGCTGAGCGTAATCTGACGACCGAAGAGGTAAAACAGTCGGTCGAGCAAAGCACTGAATTGACCACGCAGGAACGCAAGCGGGCACTGGCGAGAATTGACATCATCCGTATGGCCAGTAACCGCCGCGTCGACGTGACGTTGAGCACCACCGGACAAACTTCCGTGCGCCAGTTCCCCTTCAACGCGGAAGACGCACTGAATCTCATCAACCCCAAGGGCGCAGGCAAGACTGCTGCTCCCGCGGGCAAAAAGGCTCCGGCAAAGCAACCTCCGGCACAAACTCCGCCGGCCAAGAAACCTCCGGCCAAGAAGACGCCGTAGTTTTTTGGAGTGTTGTGTAAATTGGCTGCATGATGATGAAGCGGCAGGCCGCAAG
>CAZGSU010000013.1:0-43006 GCA_964528615.1 uncultured Acidobacteriaceae bacterium
TTACAACGCGGAAAAAACCCTAGAGGCAACCGTCCGGGACTTGCCCGACCTGGTGGATATCCGCATATTAGTGGATGATCGCAGCTCGGACCGCACCCTCGAGGTCGCCGAACGGTTGGGGCTGCAGTCATTTGTCCACGACCAGAACTACGGCTACGGGCGCAACCAGCAGACCTGCTACCGAGAAGCCCTGGCCGTGGGAGCCGATGTAGTCATCATGGTGCACCCCGACTACCAGTACACGCCGCTGCTGGTTACGGCCGTGGCCAGCATGGTGGCTTACGGTGTCTATGACGTGGTGCTGGGATCGCGCATCATCGGCGGGCAGGCGCTGCGCGGCGGCATGCCGTTGTACAAATATGTCTCGAACCGGCTTCTGACCGCGTTCGAAAATTTGTTTCTCGGAATCAAGCTGTCGGAATACCACAGCGGGTATCGCGCCTTCAGCCGCAAAGTCTTGTCGGAGCTTCCGTTGCTGGAAAATTCGGATGACTTCGTCTTTGATAATCAGATGCTGGCGCAGTGCGTGAATTTCGGCTTCCGAATTGGCGAGGTATCGTGTCCGACGAAATACTTCGAGGAAGCTTCATCCATCAACTTCCGGCGCAGTGTGATTTACGGTCTGGGCGTGCTCCAGACGACGTTGCAGTTCGCCCTGCAACGGGCCGGGATGGCGCGTTTCCGGATTTTCAGCGCTAAAGGCCGGAAGCTGGAGCCGGGATATGCCACGTACTATGCGCGGGGAGCGGCGGAGCCTCCGGGCTAGGCCTGGGGGCACGGCGGAACCTCCGGGACGGACCCGGGAGGGCACGATTGGGTGTCGCACCCGAGACAATTGCGCCTCTTGGCGGTTGCGACTAGCATCTAACTGAAGACGCATGGCGACCGCCACTCCTACCGCGCTGGAACCTCGCCCGCCCAAGATGGTCTATAGCGAAGTTCTCAGCTTCGCTTACGAGACTTTCCGTACCAACAAAGTACGTTTCGCACTGACCGCCCTGGGGATGGTGATCGGGACTGCTTCCCTGATCCTGGTTGTGACCATCGGCATGACCGGCAAACAATACGTGCTGAACCAGATCCAGTCCATCGGCACCAACCAGATTGAGGCGGAATATCAGAGCGGCGGCCAGCGCGTTGCCAACGTCACTCCCGACCCGCTTACCATCGACGATATGCGCGCCGCGTTGCGGGAGGTGCCGGGAATTGTGGCGGCGTCTCCGGTGGTTTCACTGAGCGACCGCATTCCGGTCGGCGGAGGCAAGGAGCGCGACATCTCGGTACTCGGGGTCTTTCCTGACTACCGAATCGTGCGCAACCTGGTGGTCCTGACCGGAAGGTTTTTCGATTCCCAGGACGAGCAGCAGCACAACAAGGTCGGCGTGGTCACCCAGAAAATGGCGGAGGAACTCTTCGGATCGCCGGAGGAAGCGATCGGCAAGGTCATCAAGCTGAGCGGGTTGCCCTTTACGATCGTAGGCACGTTCCGCGAGCGGGTGGACACCTTCGGACAAACCGAAGTGGTGGATTACACGCTGTTGATTCCCTATACCGTCAGCCGGTACTTCACTGATACCCCCACGGTGAAGCAGATTTATTTCTCGGCGGCCGATCCCGCGATGGTGCAGCCGGCAACCGACCAGATCCGGCGGGTGATCCAGAGCCGGCATCGGGCAGAGTCGGTTTATAACGTGATGAACCTCACCCAACTGGTGGTTCTGGCGGAAAAAACTGCCAATGCTTTGACCCTGGTCTTGCTGCTGGTGGCGGCGGTGGTCCTGCTGGTAAGCGGCATCGGAATCATGAACATCATGCTGGCGACGGTGAGCTCGCGCATCCGCGAGATCGGGATTCGCAAGGCGCTGGGAGCGACCAACCGGGAAATTCGCTTCCAGTTCCTGGTTGAGGCGGTGACGATTTCGCTGGTGGGAGGACTGATCGGCGTAGTGATTGGCCTCGCGATTCCGTATTCCGTACGCTTCCTGACGGAATACCGTATCCCGATCTCAGGCCTTTCCGCTATCGTGGCGATTTTGGTGTCGTCTCTGGTGGGGGTTATTTTTGGTACGGTCCCAGCCGCGCGAGCGGCGAAGCTTGATCCGGTGGAGAGCTTGCGGCATGAGTGAAGCAGCTTTAGCTTTTAGCTCTTAGCCCTTAGCTTTTAGCTGACCCAAGCGGCTCCAAGCTAGTAGCTAAAAGCTGGTTCCAAAAACAGCAACGCCGGGCGGGTTAGCCCGGCGCATTCACTTTTGTTCACCTTGCGGGAAACGGCTTGGTTCTGAGGTCCCCCGTAGATTTCTTACATACTGAAAGTCACCGCTTACACGTCACCGACTACATGACCAGCGCCAGACCCTCCAGCTCCCTTTGCAATACAGGCATGGAGCATCCGGACATTTCGACCCGGCCCACGGCATCCATGGCTGCTTGAGGCGATACTCCGTAGCCACGTCCCATGAGGAAGACTTGCAGGAGTTCCGCGGCTTCGCGCGAATCGATCAGGCCTCCCTGCAACAGATCGTTTCGCAGAGCCGTTAATTCGGTACTGGAGAATCGTTCTTTCATGGCCGTTCACCTCCGACCTTGACTTCTCTTTGCTTATTAGACTCAATCACAGCCTGCAACGTTGCATGCAATTTTGGTGCCGCAGCCAGAGCTCTTTTCTATATACGTTGCGAGCCGCTGTTTGGTTTCTTAAACCCCTTACGTTGCGGCAAGTTGCAGCCAGCGTGATTCTTATGAGCCAAAACGGAGTGGCACGAACGGGCCATATCGGGAAATCTCGCGATTGACACGTTGTGTCGTTATGGGACGACAGAATATGGCTTTAGGAAGGTTCGGTGACCGCGTCATCGACCAGCAGGATCGGGATTCCGTCGCGAATCGGATACGCCCGCCGGCACACGGCACACTTGAGGCTTTGTCCCTCGCCCTGGAGTGTGAGAGGTTTTTTGCACACCGGGCAGACCAGGATGTCGAGCAAATCTTGGGGAATCATGGCGGCGATTTTACCCCTTTTGTTCATTCGGGCAAACTGGAAGGTTAGAAGCTCTCAGCTCTCAGATCTCAGCGTCATCTCACAGCTTTCAGGCGTCAGCACTCTGCGCTGGAGTGGAAGGTCAAGGCGAACGCAGGTCATCCCGAGGACTTCAGTCCCGAAGGATCTGGCGTGCAGTTTTTCTGAGAGCCGATAGCTGAAAGCTGAGAGCTGGTTTACGATACCTTCCTGGAGGCGCGACCGCATGGCTGCCATCATTCTGGACGGTAACAGGATCGCCGCCGAAATCCGGGCGGAGGTTGCTGCCGAGGTAAAGAGCCTGACCGCTGCCGGAATGCGGCCGGGACTGGCCGTCATCCTGGCAGGGCACAATCCCGCCTCTGAAATCTATGTTCGCGGAAAGGTGAAGAGTTCAGAAGAAGTAGGAATTTACAGCGAACAGCTGACTCCGCCGGACACGATTTCGACCGCAGAACTGCTGGAACTGGTCCTGCAGTTGAACCGGCGCGACGAAATCGATGGCATCCTCGTGCAGCTCCCACTGCCGGCGCAGGTTGACTCCAAAAAGATCCTGATGGCTGTGGATCCGGGTAAGGACGTGGACGGCTTTCACCCGGTCAACGTGGGCTTCCTCTCTACCCAGCGGCCGGGACTGGTGCCGTGCACGCCGGCGGGAATCATGGAAATTCTCAAGCGCAGCAACATTCCAGTGGCAGGTCAGGAGGCGGTGGTAGTAGGGCGTAGCGACATCGTCGGCAAGCCTACCGCGATGTTGCTGATCAACGGGAATGCAACGGTGACGGTCTGCCACTCGAAGACCCGGGACCTCCCCGGTGTTTGCCGCCGCGCCGACATCGTGGTGGCCGCCATCGGCCGCGCGGGAATGATTACGCGTGACTTCGTAAAGCCGGGAGCGACGGTGATCGACGTCGGGATGAACAAGGTAACCGATCGGGCTGAGTTCGACCGGCTTTTTGCCGGAAACGCCAAGCGGGAGGAGAGTTTCCGGACGAAGGGCTCGGCGCTGGCAGGCGATGTCCATCCCGCGGTGGCGGAAGTGGCGGGGGCGATCACGCCGGTGCCGGGGGGCGTGGGGCCACTGACCATCGCAATGCTGATGTCCAACACGGTCAAGGCGGCGAAAATGCGGAGAGGCTCGCGTCTGCCCGCCCTGGCAGCGGAACATGGCCGAAGCGCGTAAAGAAGTGCGTAAAGAAAGAGTGCCTGACAAAGCGCCTAAGAATGTGCTCAAGGTTGGTTTGACCGGCGGCATCGCCGCCGGCAAGTCGGTGGTGGGCGAAATGTTCGCCGCACTGGGCGCTCATGTCATCCAGGCGGACGAGATTTCTCACCAGCTCATGCAGCCCGGCCAGGCCGTCTATCGCGAGGTCGTGGCTCACTTCGGCCGTGAAATCCTGAACCCGGATGGCAGCGTGAACCGGTCTCGGCTGGCGGAGCTGGCCTTCAGCAGCCAACCCTCCCGCGTCCAGGAACTGAATCAGATCGTGCATCCGGCGGTAATTCGACGGCAAGAACGGTGGATGGAGCAGGTAGGCCAGCGCGATCCCGGGGCGGTTGCGATCGTGGAAGCGGCGCTAATTCTGGAGGCAGGAATGGCCACTGGGCTCGACCGGCTGGTGGTGGTGACTTGCCGGCCAGAGCAGCGAATCGAGCGCTGGGCTCGGCGCCTGAATGTAGACCAGGAAACAGCCCGCCGCGAGGTCACACGCCGCATGGCGGCCCAGCTTCCCGATGAAGAGAAGGTCAAAGCCGCCGACTATGTGGTGGACAATTCGGGATCGCTGGATGAAACCCGCCGCCAGGTGAAGGACATCTACACGGAGCTGCTCGTGTGGAGCGGGCGCTCTCGCCCGCTTTGACCGTCTGCAGCGGCGGTCAAGGTAGGCAAACAACAAGCCGATTAAATCTCAATGTCTACATATTCTGTAGTACCGGCTTTTGGCGGGCGAGGGCGCCCGCCCCACACACACAAAAGCAGCTCTGGATTTAGAATCGAATTGGAAGGTTTTTTGATATGAAGCTGCTGCGTCCCGTTTTGCTGGCGGTGGTTTTTGCCGGCGCATTCTATTACTTCACGACGTATCGCTCTGGTCAGTTCCATCCCGCGAACTGGTTTGGCCGTCCCGCAAAGGTGGAGATCACCGAGGCCGCGGTGGTTGAACCGTTCGACAGCGAAGAGCAGAACAACATCAGCGTCTATCGCAAGAACATCGATTCGGTTGTGAACATCACGTCGCGTGCCGTGACTTTTGATTTCTTCTACGGACTGGTGCCGCAGGAGGGCCAGGGCTCAGGTTTCATCATCGATAAAGAAGGTCACGTGTTAACCAACTACCATGTGATCGCCGATGCCCGCCAGGTGGAAGTGACCCTGCACAATCGCAAGAAGTACCGCGCCACGGTCATTGGAACCGACCGCTCCCATGATCTGGCGGTAATCCAGATCAAAGGCTCGGAATTCACCCCGATGGTCCTCGGGGACTCGGGGAAATTACAGGTAGGGCAGAAGGTCTATGCCATCGGCAATCCCTTCGGGCTTTCCGGCACCATGACCCGCGGCATCATCAGCTCGATTCGTCCGGTGCAGGAGCCTGACGGCATGCAGATTGACGAAGCCATTCAGACCGACGCGGCTATCAATCCCGGCAATTCGGGCGGGCCGCTGCTCAACTGGCACGGCGAGGTCATCGGGATCAACACCATGATCGCATCGAACGTTGGACAGAGCGCCGGAATCGGCTTTGCCATTCCTGTGAACACGGCGAAAGCGGTGCTGAATGACCTGGTGACTCTGGGGCGGGTACGGCGTCCGGCGCTGGGTGTACGTACCATTCCGATCACTCCGGAGCTCGCGGAACAGATGGGATTGGCCGCCGACAACGGCTTGCTGGTCGTGCAGGTAGTTCCCGGCGGAGCCGCGGACCGGGCCGGACTAAAAGGTGGAACCGAGCGCGCTTATCTCGGCAACCTCCCGATCATGGTGGGCGGAGACCTGATCGTGGCCATCGACGGCCAGGACGTTCAGGACCAGCAGGATCTCAGCCAGGTCATGAACAGTCATCGCGCCGGCGACACGGTACGCCTGACGATCTATCGGGGAAAGAAAAAGATGGATGTCAGCGTAGTGCTGGGCGAGGCGCGGGAGCAGGTGTGAGAGGCGGGGGCTGGATCGCAGGCAAGTGCGGAACGGCCGGAGTTTGCATGGCGTACGGCGAGGGCGAGATGAGAAAACTTGACCTCACGTCGCGCGTTACGAGGGTATTGGGGAAGGGTATTCGGGAAGGGCACGGCTTCAGCCGTGCCGAACAGGGGTTAGGTCGCGGCGGCTTTAGCCGCTGAGGTACGCTCGCTTACGTAGAATGGGGAAGAAGAGAATGTCTTCCCGCTTGGAAGAAAATTGAAATATTGCTCGCTTTGGATTCCGGCAAGCGACGCCGCGTACTGCAACAGCAAACTCTAGCGGCTAAAGCCGGAAAGTTCATTGGGCTTTACGGCACGAGTAAACTCGTGCCCTCCCCGGGACTGAGCCCTTCCAAAGACTTCTATCGTTCCCGGACGTTTGTCGCTTCCCAGACTCCTGCCCAGGCCGAAAAACTCGCGCCCTTCCCGAAACCTTTACGCTGCCAACTCGTTCAGGAAGTCTTCGATTTCGTTCACTTCCTTGTCGGTCAGCCGCAGTTCTCCGGCCCGCATTACGCCGTTGGCTTGGCAGGCATTGCGGGCGCCCACGATGGCTCCGGTGACTGCTGGATTGCGCAAAGTCCAGGCGATCGCGACCTCACCCGGTGATCGCCCATGGCGCTTGCCGATCTCCTGAAGTCGCTCGACCAGGGCGAGATTTTGCGAGAGTTTGGGCTCGTTGAAATTTGGATTCCCTCTTCGCCAGTCATCCTTGGGCAGTCTGGCGGCACGCTCGCGGGTCATGGCTCCAGTCAGTAATCCTGAAGCCATGGGTGAATAGACGATCACGCCGATACCTTCGCGCAGACAGTACGGCAGGGTGTCTTCCTCGACTTCGCGATGAATCAGCGAGTAAGGCGGCTGCAGCGAGGTAACCGGCGCAATGGCCTGGGCTCGGCGCAGCTGCTTTACGTCGAAATTCGAGACTCCGATCCAGCGCACTTTGCCTTGCCGCTTCAACTCGGCGAGAGTTGTCCAGCCTTCTTCGAGCTGGGATGAATCCGGGTTCGGAGGCCAGTGAATCTGGTAGAGATCGATCACGTCCACGGCCAGGCGACGCAGGCTGTCTTCGAGTTCTCGGCGAATGGAATCCGCGCTTAAGCCTCCGCGCACGCTGCCCCGTTCGTCCCAGAGGCGGCCGCATTTGGTAAAAATGTACGGCCTGGGCCCGGACCAGCTTTTCAGCGCCTTGGCTACGACTTCTTCGGAATGGCCCAGTCCATAGACAGCCGCGGTGTCGATCCAGTTCACGCCCAGTTCAAGAGAACGGTGAATCGCGGCGATGGAGTCGTTATCGTCCTGCGCTCCCCACGCGAATTGCCAACCCGAGCCGCCGATGGCCCAGGCCCCATAGCCAATTAGAGTGATATGCAAGTCGGAGTTGCCAAGTTGCCGGGTTTGCATTTGAATCTCCTGACAGCCTTTGATTCGATCGGTTTCGAGTCCGATTCACTAGGGTAGAAGAAATGAACGTTGAAGTCATCCAGCGCTTCTGCCTTTCGTTCCCGCAGGCGACCGAGAACCTGCAATGGGGGGACGACCTTTGCTTCAAGGTTGGGGGGAAGATTTTCGCCATGCTGAATTTGAATTCAGTGCCGCCCGGCTTGTTGTTCAAGTGCAGTCCGGAAACCTTTGCCGAACTGGTGGAGCGCGAGGGCATTGTGCGGGCTCCCTATGTGGGGCGGTATAAGTGGGTTCTGGTCGAGGACTTGGAAGTATTGTCGTGGCCCGAGCTGACCGAGCTGGTACGGGCATCGTACGAAATGGTCGCCGCGAAGGTGAAGGTTGGGAAAGCGGCGAAGAAGAAAAAATCCGCGAGTACCAGGAAGAAAAGAAAGTAGCCGCTTTTCTCTGCGTTCTCAATGGCTTTTCTCCGCGCCTTCTGCGGTTAGAAGCTCTTCACCGCAGAGGACGCAGAGAAACATGCGATCACGCAGGGAAATTCTCGACCCTATTTGACTCTCGCTAACCCGCTGGGCTAGCCTCTGACAGTCCTCTCCTCTATGCGATCTCCTTGCAAGTTATTCATTCTGCTGCTCCTGATTTCTTCTGGTGCAGGGGCCCAGGCTTTCGGTCCGGCTGCAATCCCGGTTCAGGGGCCTCGTGCCATGGTGGTAAGTGTGCACCGGCTGGCGTCGCGGGCCGGGGCGCAGATGATGAAAGCAGGCGGCAACGCAGTGGACGCGGCGGTGGCCGTCGGATTCACGTTGGCAGTGGTGTATCCAGAGGCGGGGAATCTGGGCGGTGGCGGCTTCATGCTGATCCGGTCTTCTGACAGCAAAACCCATTTCATTGACTATCGCGAGAAGGCCCCGGCCGCGGCTACCGCCAACATGTACCTGGACGCGAAGGGAAATGTCATCGAGGGGGCCAGCACCGTCGGCTATAAAGCCATCGGGGTCCCGGGATCTGTTGCCGGCATGGTGTATGCGGAAGAGAAGTACGGCAAGCTGTCCCTGGAGCGGGTCATGGCTCCGGCCATCAAGCTGGCGCGGGACGGATTCGTCCTGGCTGCCGGGGACGCCAAAGATCTGCGGGATGATGAAGATGCGAAGGTGCTTGCCCGGTTCCCGGAATCGAAGCGTATTTTTCAGCGCGACGGAAACTACTATAAGGCCGGCGAGCTATTTAAGCAGCCTGATCTGGCGCGGACATTGCAGCGCATTGCCAGCCAGCCCGACGACTTCTATCACGGTGCAATGGCGCGCGAATTGGCAGCTGCGATGCAAAAAGGCGGTGGCCTGATTACGGTCGACGATCTGGCGCACTATGAAGTGAAGGAGCGCGAGGCGGTCCGGGGAAGCTATCGCGGATATGAAATTATCAGCGCTCCGCCACCGTCCTCCGGCGGGGTCACTTTGATCGAGATTCTGAATATCCTCGAAGGCTATGACCTGCGAAAGCTACGGAGCCGGCCGCCTCAGGCAGTGCACCTGACATTGGAAGCCTTCCGGCGGGCGTTTTTCGATCGCGCGGATTTTTTGGGTGATCCGGATTTTTCCAGGATTCCTGTGGCTCAGCTCATCGATAAACGGTACGCCGCAGCCTGGCGGGAATCCATCGACCCGGCGCACACCAGCGTCAGCAAGGAGTTGCGCCGCCCCGCGGTGTTCAGCGAGCTCGAACAGTACGCCGGGCTTCATTCTTCGGCGGGGACGATTGTGGAGCCGAATCATACGACACACTATTCGGTGGTTGATCCCGAAGGCAATGCGGTCGCGGTCACGACCACGTTGAACGCCAGTTTTGGTTCCGGGGTAACCGCTGAAGATCTGGGTTTCCTGATGAATGATGAGATGGACGACTTCGCCTCCAAGCAGGGCGTGCCCAACATGTTCGGGCTGATCCAAGGCCCGGCCAACGCGATTGCGCCGGGCAAGCGTCCGCTGTCTGCGATGGCACCGACCATCGTGCTGAAAGACGGCAAGCTGTTTCTGGTGCTAGGCTCTCCCGGCGGGCCGCGGATTATTACCACGGTAGCGAATATCCTGATGGGTGTGGTCGACTACGGAATGAACATTCAGGAAGCGGTGAACGCGCCCCGCTTTCATCATCAGTGGCTGCCGGACGTGACGGCCGCGGAGCAGGATTTTCCTGCAGCCACGATCAAGGCATTGGAAGGCATGGGCCACCGGGTCGACGCGGAAGACTACTGGAGTGATGGGGAGTGCATCATGATTGACCCCAAGAGCGGAGAGCGTCTGGGCGCGAGCGACAAGCGTAATAATGGAAGGGCTGTGGGATTCTAGTCGGGACAGGAAACCACGTGGGGACAGCCGCCCTCGGCTGTCCAGCGGAGCGAAGCTCCGCAGGTCGCGGGAACAAATTATGGCGAGGCTGCACGTCTGGCCTTCAAAACTGCCGAGCGTTGCTCGGCTGGACAGCCGGGGGCGGCTGCCCCCACGCATTTAGTGGAGTACGCAAGGGTAACTATGCTTAAGGCGATGTCAACATACGTTTACGTGAAAGAGCGGCTGCATCCTGGGCTGCTTGACGGATTGGTGCGGGGCGGGGCGCAGGCGATTGAGATTTTTGCCGCCCGGCAGCATCTTGACTATGCCAATCGCAAACAGCATGTGAGAGAGATTGCGGACTGGTTCCATGGCAGCGGGATTCCGCTCCATTCGGTTCATTCCCCCATGTTCGCCGATTACGAGCGCGGCCGCACCGGAGCGCCTCCGGTGAATGTTGCCGCGACCGACCGGGCCCAGCGCATCGAAGCCATGGATGAGATCAAAAGGGCGATCGAGGTGGCGGAGCAGATTCCATTTCGTTTTCTGGTGCAGCACATTGGCATCTCGGACGAGTCATTTGACGACCGCAAGTTTGAAGCGGCGATGACCTCGATCGAACACTTGCGTGCATTCGCCAAGCCGCTGGGCGTGCGCATCCTGCTGGAGAATATCCCCAACGAACTCTCCACCCCGGACAAGCTGGTGGAGTTTATCCAGGGCACTCACTTCGACGACGTAGGCGTATGTTTCGATCTCGGCCATGCCCATATCATGAGCAGCGTGGCGGAGGCGTACGAAATCCTGAAAGGCTATATCCATTCGACCCACGTCCACGATAACGCCAAGGACCGCGACTCACATCTGTGGCCGGGAGCCGGCTCCATCGACTGGAAAGAAGCAATGGAATTGCTGCGCTCGGCGCCGCACACTCCGCCCCTGCTGCTGGAGATCGAAGCGGATGAGAAAGTGAATCCAGTCGAGAAGATGGGGGAAGTATTTAATAAGTTGGTAATGCAGTAATTGGGTAATTGGAGTACCAGGGTTTCGGCGTTTTCAATTACCAAATTACCCAACTTCACAATTGTTATGTCTTCACCTGTCACTACCATCGCCGAGATTGGCAAGCACGAGGGCCAGACTGTCACGATTCGCGGCTGGCTCTACAACCTGCGCGAAAGCGGGAAACTGCTCTTTCCGCAGTTTCGCGACGGCTCCGGCGTGATTCAGGGAGTTGTGCCCAAGAGCGCTGTGCCGCCCGAAGTCTTCGACGCCATTAAGGGACTCACCCAGGAGTCGAGTGTGATTATCGAAGGCAAGGTCCGCGCCGACAAAAGAGCGCACGGCGGCTTCGAGCTCGATGTGTCCGGAGTCCAGGTGTTGCAGCGTGTCGCTGAGAGTGATCCGTATCCGATTTCGCTGAAAGAGCACGGCGTGGAATTCCTCATGGAGCACCGCCATCTTTGGGTACGGACTCCGCGGCAGGCGGCGATTCTGCGGGTGCGCGCGGAAATCATCAAAGCGGCCCGCGATTTTTTCGATGAGCGCGGATTTACATTGACCGATCCTCCCATTCTCACTCCCGCTGCTTGTGAAGGCACCAGCACGCTGTTTCCCGTCGACTATTTCGAGGAGCAGGCGTATCTGACCCAGTCCGGCCAGCTTTACATTGAAGCGACGGCCATGGCGCTCGGCAAAGTGTACTCGTTCGGGCCCACTTTTCGTGCGGAGAAATCTAAGACCCGCCGTCACCTGACCGAGTTCTGGATGGTTGAGCCGGAAGTTGCATACGCCGAGCTCGACGACCTTATGGATCTGGCGGAAGGCCTGATCAGCTTCATCGTGAAACGTTGCCTGGAGAAGCGGCGTGGCGATCTGCAAACCATCGGACGCGACGTCACCAAGCTGGAAAAGATCGAAGCGCCATTTCCGCGGATCACCTACGACGAGGCTGTGAAGATGTTGCAGGAAGCCCACGCCAAGGGTGCGCTGGAAAATAAATTCGAGTGGGGCGGCGACCTGGGATCGCCTGACGAGACTTATATTTCATCGCAGTTCGACAAGCCGGTGATGGTGCATCGATATCCCGCGCAGGTGAAAGCGTTCTACATGGAGCCGGACCCGCAACGTCCCGAGCTGGCGTTATGCGTGGATGTGCTGGCTCCCGAAGGCTATGGGGAAATTATCGGGGGCTCGCAGCGCATGGCGTCTTACGATCTACTGGTGAAGCGGATCCATGAACACGGCCTTCCCGAAGAAGCATTCAAGTGGTACCTTGACCTGCGCAAATTCGGCAGCGTGCCGCACGGCGGTTTTGGCATGGGGATAGAGCGTGCAGTGGCGTGGATATGCGGCCTGGAACACGTGCGCGAGACGATTCCGTTTCCGCGGATGTTGAACCGGTTGTACCCGTAAGCATTCGATCCACCACGTGGGGACAGCCGCCCTCGGCTGTCCGGGCGAGCCTGGCTCGCCGGAGTTTTTGCAGACGACAACAGCGGAGCTTTGCTCCGCCGGACAGCCGAGGGCGGCTGTCCCCCACATGGTCAGTTACGCAATAAAATATGACTCCAATCTCTTCCTCCTCCAACATCGTCCCTACGAAGATTCGCGTGATCGGGGTCCCGCTCGACCTCGGGCAATCGCGCCGTGGTGTGGACATGGGGCCCTCCGCGGTGCGCGTGGCCGGACTCGAGGCGCGTCTCGAAGAGCTCGGCCATGTGGTCGAGGATGCGGGGAATGTTGCCGTGGCCATCGCGGAGCAGAAGAAGGCGGGCGACCCTTCCGCCAAGTACTTGAAGGAAATTACCGCCACCTGCACCAAGGCCGCCGAACTGGTTCTAAAAACTCTCGAGGTTGGCATGGTGCCCTTGGTTCTGGGCGGGGACCACTCCGTGGCTGCGGGCACGGTTGCGGGAGTGGCCGAATATTACCGCCGTGAGAACCAGAAAATTGGATTGATCTGGATCGACGCGCATACCGACATCAACACTCCCGAGAGTTCGCCCAGCGGGAACGTCCACGGGATGCCGCTGGCCGCGACCATGGGCCTGGGACCGGCGGAGCTATCGAACATTTTTGATTTTTCACCCAAGGTGAGGCCGGAGAATTGCGTCCTGGTGGGAGTGCGCGACATCGATGCGGTGGAGAAGGAAAACGTGCGCCGGGCCGGCATCGGAGTTTTTACCATGCGCGATATTGACGAACGCGGCATGCGCACCGTGATGGAAGAAGCGCTGCGCATGGCGGGGCGCGGGACCGCCGGCTATCACGTTTCTCTCGATATGGACTGGATCGATCCCGAGGACGCGCCCGGCGTGGGCACGCCGGTTCGCGGCGGTGCAACCTATCGCGAGGCGCATCTCGCCATGGAGATCATCGCTGACCACGGGCGCATGCTGAGTTTCGAAATCGTCGAAGTGAATCCGGTCATCGACGAACACAACCGCACAGCAGACTTGGCGGTGGAACTGGCATTGTCGGCGTTTGGGAAGAAAATCTTGTAGCTGTGTGGGGCGGGCGCCCCGCCCGCCGCTCTCGACCTTGACTTTTCTGAGATCCGATTCGCACAGCAAAACAAAATCAACGTCAAAGGCGGCGGGCGAGGGCGCCCGCCCCACCCGGGTTATTTTTTCTGAACGGTGTCTGCTGTTTGCCCGGCAACCGAGAAATCCCATACGGAATAAAAGACGCTTTGCTCGGCGCCGGTCTGCGACGCGCCCTTTTTCGGTTTGTCAGATTTGGTCGGTCGCAGAACCAGCCCGTACTCTCCCGGAGCAAGCGATGCCGCCGGTTCGAGTTGCATATGCCCGCGACCCAGGCGAGTGGCTTGCAGCGGTGTGCGCTCTTCGTCAATCATCGATTGCACTTGCCCGGGACCCACGTAGCTCATCTTCTGCTTGGTAGCGCCGACCAGCCTGTAGTTGTCTTTTGTCCGCGGCAGGTGAACCAGCACAGGCTCGTAGCGGTCGGGATCGAGCCCGGCGATGTTTCCGAACTCCAGATCGAATTTCGGCCGGGTCGTGGGCATCACATAAGAAGCGGTGTGCCCCGGTAGCGCCCAGACGTAAGTGGTCGTGGGCAGACCGTGATGGCCGCCCATCATTCCTCCCATCATGCCGGAGGCGATGCCCATGGCCGGGCCGGCAAACATGCCGCCGCCCGCGATCGCGGCAAAGCTCAAGCCTTCGGTGACGAAGCTGCGCAGGGTTGATCCTGCGGCGGAACCGGCGCTGGGCCCGCCCTTGGTTGTGCTCTGCGCCATCTGGGCCATCGAGCTGGTCATCGGCTTTTGGTCGGTCCCGAGCAAGAGGTTAATCTTGGGCAAAGCTGGCGGCACATACGTTACCGCGCTCATGCCAGACATCCCGCCCATACCGGCAGCTCCGCCCATCGCCATCTGACTCGTCGTCATCTGGCTCATCATGGCTGCCATTTGCGGTGTCATCGGCGCACCGCCAACCGGCGCCGTCATTGCGGATTGAGGCATAGCATTCGGATATGACGGAACGTTCGGGACGACGGTCACTGTCGCCGCCGGAGGTCGTTTCTTGCTCTTCGCGGCCAGCATCGCATCCATCACCGGGCCGCTGACGCCGGCTTCTTTTAGCGCCAGAAGGCCGTCGACGGAAACGTCAAAGTCCGAATCATTGGCGGCGATCACGCTCAGGATAGTGCTTTCCTGAAGGCCGGCCTTTACCATCTTTACGATTTCGGCGTTGGTGAGAAGAGAACTCTTCGGCGGCGAACCGGGCTGAGTCTGCTGGGCCTGAATCTGCGGGACAAACAGGCAGGCACACAGCAATATGGATAAGGCACCAGCAAGCTTGATCATGGGCGTGCTTCGATTCTTCGCTTCGACTACCAGGGCTACGACTGCCAGGCTAACGATCAGCTGTTTCCAGCTATTTGGCGCGCATGCAGGCCGGAATTTCAATATTGGGCTGGCCGATGAGCGGTCCGTAGTTCATCTGGATGCCGCCGGCACCGTTCGGATCGACCAGTTCGATCCGCAGCGGCAAGCCGGTATCCTTAGCCACAAACAGGTGCACCGTGCCTTGAGTCTTCGCGTTGTCGTAGGAATAGAACTCGTATCCATCCGCCATTGCCCCATTTACATTCTGATCGCCGATGGGATGGAAGTCGGTGAGCTGTGTCGTGGACTGCGCGCCCGGCCCGCTCTGGGGGACGTCACGGCACTGCCAGGAAAACATGTCCCGCTCCTTCTTCAGCATCTTGGGAACTTCCGCATGCGCCATTGCGACCCCTGCGGCAGTCATTCCCGCGCCGATCGCGCCCATGGGTCCTTCTGCCGCGGCGCGAGCGATTGTGGTCGCGGCCATGCGGTCCAACTCCGCCAGGTCGTGCGCTGCCTTTTCCTCGGCTTCCTTCAATAATCGAGGCACCGCAGCCGAAGTAATGAGCCGCGCCGCGCGGCCGTTTTGCACCACCGCACGAATTTCCCAGTCATCAACCGTTCCAGGCACGTCTGTGGCGGGCATCTTGTAATGCATTGTGTATTGCCGGGTATCGCCCACAACGATCATCTCCTGCGGACTGAATATGCTCTGAGCCATCGCTGCCATTTGGGGATCGCTGGTCTGCATGGTCATCACCATGTGATACCCGGGCTGGGTCTTCAACCGCATAAATGAAGTGTAGAGCACGCTATCCATCGGAACCGGCACACCGCCACGAGATGGAATGGAGTTGGCAGAGCCAGCCGATCCTCCTCCCTTTCCGGACCTCCTTGCGTTGCGTTGGGCCATCGAGGCTTGCATGCGAGCCTGCATTTCGGGAGGCATGTTGGCCATCATTTGCTGCATTTGCTGAGTCTGGTCCGGCGACATTCCCTGCGGCATCCCCTGGGGACTCATGCCTTGGGGGCTCATCCCTGACGATGCACCAGCGGCCGAACCCTGCGCGCTTGAGGAATCCTGCGCCGGCGTCGAATTTTGCGCTGCTTCGGCTGCGTTCTTCTTCTTGGCATCCGCCGCAAGCATGGCGCGGATCACCTTGCTGCCGACGCCCGCCTGGTTCAACGATTGCAGGCCGGTGGAAGAAAGATCGAACTGCGTGTCATTGGCTCCGATGGCGGACACGATTGTGGTTTCCGCCAACCCGGCTTTCACCATTTTTATGACGTCGGCGTTGGTGAGAGGGGCGTTATTCTGCTGTGCGGTAAGAGGGGTGAGAATCAAAAAAATCGCAATCGTGACGCTCGCGATCTTCGTCAGTCGCATGAACAACCTCCGCCGAAGCCGGGGGCTCCGGCTGTTCTGGAAGAAGGGGCCCTGGCGAATCTGGAGCAACTGCACCGAAATACGTACCGGCTGTGCCCGTCGGCTTGAGAGTCCAAACCAACGTTAAAAGCGGCGGGCGAGGGCCCCTTCAACTTCGCTCAGGACAGGTCCGCCACCACACACGATCACTGGGTGACGGTTTTTACTGCGTCGCCGGTCTTGAATCCCGCTCCTGACACTGTGGTCGCTACCGCAGAAATATCGTCGACATCAGTAACCTTGACCACGCCGACGGTCGTGCTCATGCGGCGAATCACTTTGCCGGACGACGGATCCTTGATTTCCTTGGTCACCCGTTCGACGTTTAACTGGTCGCCCACCTTCACTCCGGCTTTCGCTCCAACGTTGAGAATGATCTGTCCACCGTCAACCGCGGCGATCAGCCCTTCCACTACGACGGTTCTGGTCACGAGCTTGTCTTTGCTGGCGATCACCTCAGTGCTGGTTTGTTCCACTGCGGCCTTTACCGCCTCTCCAATGATGGTCTGCTGGAAGTCGCTGCTGCCGAAGTCGGCATTGCCGGCGCCGAATCCGTGCCAGCTCCCTCCGCCGCCCAGCAGCGATGTGCTCTCCCGTTGCGACTCGCCTTTGCCTTCGGCAACCGCCAGAATTTCGCCGGTATCAATGTCCACCATGCGCGCGGTCAGGGCCACGATGGCTTTGGACTTCTTGTGTCCGAAGCCGCCCAGGCCAAAGTTTCCGAAACCGCCACCCGAACCGCCGATGTTCGTGTTTTTGGTTTCGTTGCCGAATTGGGTGATGCTGCCGACGATGATCGCGTCGACTCCCAGAAGTTTCCCGATCTTGGCAGCAGACGTAGGATTGGCCCGGTCGCTGTTGGAAAAATTCTGCTCCGCCATAATCTTGTCCAGTGCCTTGCGCTCGATTACGGAGTAGCTGCCGTCTTTCACCAGGTAGGTGACGAGCAGGTCGGAGATGCCCTTACCTACGTCAACGTCCTGGCCGAAAAGAGATGCGACCCCGCCATGGACGGTGGCGTAATCGAAATCCATGATCGCCACCCGCTTCTTGCGTCCCTGGGTTGGGGATGGGGCTCCGGGGGTCGGCGGCGCCTGGGCGTTTACGGAAACGACAAACAAAAGACAAAATAGGACGGCCAGAGACATTACTTTTCGCATGGCAGAATGTTCCCTCTGAAAGAAATCAGGACCAAAAAGACTCTCCGGTCCCGGTCTGGGGCGCGGCCTGCTCGGGGGTACAGCCCTGATCAACCCGGACGGTATGACATTGTGCAAGAATGGAGAGGTCTAATCAACCCCTAACATGAAGAAACTCCGCGTCGGCATCCTGTTTGGCGGGCGCAGCGGAGAGCACGAAGTGTCACTGCTCTCAGCGGCATCGGTCTTCAACGCCATCGATAAAACCAGGTTTGAAGTGGTACCCATCGGGATCACCAAGGAAGGCCGCTGGCTGACCGCGGCGGATGCCGAACGGTTGTTGCAGGGGAAAGGGGTTAGCGAATCCGGCTCCCAGGCTCATCTGCGGGCAGGAGACCCGGAAGCCACCCCTGGCGCGGCCGTCCTGGCCAGAGGCGAGGCCGCCATGTTTCCGCCGGAGCCCCAGCGGCAGCCCGGCTCTATGACCCCATTCCAAACTGAGGGCGGCCTGGCCCGCCGGGTATCCGATCGCGCCATAAACGTTGACGTCATCTTTCCCGTCCTGCACGGGACTTTCGGCGAGGACGGCACTATCCAGGGCCTTCTGGAACTGGCCGACATCCCCTACGTGGGCGCGGGCGTGCTGGGCTCGGCCGCGGGCATGGACAAGGACGTCATGAAGTCATTGTTCCTGGCCGCGGGATTACCCATTGTGAAGCATGTGACGATTCTGCGCAGCGCCTGGGAATCCGAGCCGAAAAAAGTTCAGAAGCTGGTGGAGAGCAAGCTGAAGTATCCGGTGTTCGTGAAGCCCGCGAACCTGGGATCCTCGGTAGGAATCTCGAAGGCGCATGATCGCAAAGAACTGGGCCCGGCGATTGAAGAGGCGGCGAAATTCGATCGCAAGATCGTGATCGAACAAGGCGTGGGAGGAACGAAGCAGAAGGCCCGCGAGATCGAATGTTCGGTGCTGGGCAACGACAAGCCCGAAGCATCGGTTCCGGGAGAGATCGTTCCCGGCAAAGAATTCTACGATTACACCGCCAAATATGTTGATGAAGGTTCCCAGCTGATTATTCCGGCCAAACTCAGCAAGACCGAAACCAGGAAGATCCAGCAACTGGCGATCAGCGCATTTAAGGCGGTAGATTGTTCCGGCCTGGCGCGGGTGGATTTTCTGATGGACCCAAAAAACAGGAAGATCTATCTCAACGAGATCAATACCATGCCGGGCTTTACCGCGATCAGTATGTATCCCAAGCTATGGGCAGCTTCAGGACTGGCCTATCCGGACCTGATTGAACGGCTAATCCAGTTAGGGCAGGAGCGGCATGAGGAGAAGAAGAGAAATCAGTACAGCAAGTAAAAGCTGGCCACGGTAAAAGCTGGCCACGGATCTGCACGGATTTCCACGGATTAAGACCATTTTTATTTTCTTCCTAAAAAGTTTTATCCGTTAAATCCGTGAAAATCCGTGGCACAATGTCTCCTAGCGTCCTACGAAGCGCTCCAGAACTTCCAAATCTGCGTTGACCATATCCGCGTATTTCTTCGTTCGCGCAGCGTCTCTGTGTTGCATGGCTTCTTCGGCTTTGAACAGGTTGGCTTTCATGCTGGCCTGCCGTTCGACCATGTCACCACGAAGGCCGTAGCCCGACGCAGCCTGTTCCTGTTGCAGACGATCCAGGCTGCTGTTTACCGCAGCCGCGCGGTTGGAAAGTTGATCGACTTCGTGCTCCAGTTCGTCCATCTGAGCGCTGCTGGCACCGCCGGCCGGCGAAGACGCGCTGGAATCGTTCTGCATCGACCCGCCGAAATCGCCCACTGTGCCGTTGTTCTGACTGGCGTTCTGGCCGGCGAATTTCTTGGCATGCAGATGCGACGATTTTCCCGCCGATGAACTGTCCGGCGCCGAATTCATCTGAGCCGGTGCCGGAGGAGGCGTGGGAGCAGCCTGTTGCACGAGAGAATTCGAGCTGCCCACGGAACCGTTGGTGGAATTGGTGGAAGAGGGTGCGCCCGGCGAGGACGCGGGCGTCGAATCCGTGCTAACCGCGCTCGGAGGCGGCGGAGCAGAAGGCGTCGTCTGGTCCGGCTGGGCGGCGGACTGCGACGCCGCGTCCGGACTCTGCGGTGACGGGCTTTGGGTATCGGCGTTTGTTTGCGAGGCATCCGGCGACTTGGCGTGAGTCTTGAAGCTGCGAGGCATGTAAATTCCAGCCACCACCAGTACGGCGAGCACGATCAATGCTCCCAGCGTCATGTAGAGGCCGCGATGACCGCTTGGCGGGGGAGGCGGCGGGACTGGAACTGGCGTAGCGTATGGCATCTTGGCCTCCTGTGGCGCCGCAACCGGCGCGGGAACCGGGCCGCTGGGGCTGGCCACGGGGGCCGTCTGCAAGTTTCCAGCGGTCGGCGTTAAGGTGTTCACCGTCGTTGCACCCAACACACCCGTCGTGATGGCCGGCGTCGCCGGGAGGGTGACCGGCACAGAGCTCAAAGCATTGCGAAAGGCGTCGGCAGTCTGGAAGCGCTGTGCCGGGTCCTTGGCAATCGCCATGAGAATGATGTCATTTAGCGCCGAAGGCAGTCCGGGATGCAGTTCGATTGGCGGCTTGGGCATCTCCCGGACGTGTGCGGCCATGATCGAGTAATCGCTGGTGGCCACGAACGGCTGCCGTCCGGTCACAAACTCGTAC
The DNA here is from genome assembly GCA_964528615.1 of uncultured Acidobacteriaceae bacterium. Taxonomy (GTDB): domain Bacteria; phylum Acidobacteriota; class Terriglobia; order Terriglobales; family Acidobacteriaceae; genus JAIQFF01. Next base: position 20,050 of record CAZGSU010000013.1, read on the forward strand.
AAGGACACGCCGACGGAATACAGGTCGGAGCGCGCGTCTGTAGGCTCACCCTTGACCTGCTCGGGCGACATGTAGCTCAAAGAACCCATGGTGGTGCCGGTCATGGTAAGGCTGCGATCTTCGCCGGCGCGGGCGATGCCGAAATCCATCAGCTTGATGACACCCTGCGGGGTCAGCATCATGTTGGCGGGCTTGATATCGCGATGGATTACGTGCTGCTGGTGGGCGTAGCTGACCGCGCTGAGTACCTGGCCGATGTAATTCAACGCGTCCGGCACCGGGATAGGCCCCTTCTCCAGCTTGGCGGCGAGGGTTGTGCCCTCGACATACTCCATCACCATGTAGAGCTGGTTGTCCGCGGTGAATGCGGTTCGAAGCTGTGCGATGTTGGGATGATTCAGGCTGGCCATCAGCTTGATCTCGCGCAGGAAGCGCGCCGCCAGTTCCTGCCGTCCCGCAAGGTCAGGAAGCAGGACTTTCATGGCCTCGATGCGATCCGAGATGACGTTTCGCACCCGCCATACCCGGCCCATGCCTCCGCTGCCCAGTTCGTCCAGAATCTGGTAATCGCCGATCCGCTTGTTGGTCTCGTCAGTCATTGTGAAAACCCCGCTGCTAGCTTCTGGCCCCTAGCTCCTGGCTCCTGGCTTGGCATTTGCCTTGGCTAGTAGCCAGGAGCTAGTAGCTAGAAGCCGCGGTTAGGAATTATGCGCTGCCCGATTCCGGGGGTCAAGGCTGTTGCTCGACCATCGTCTCCCACCGGGCCCGGGCTGCGGACAGCTTGTATTTGGCCGCATTCAGGCTCTTGGCGGCCTTTTGCTGGTTATCCCTCCAGGCTTCCTCCTCGGGACTGCGATTGCGCAGGATTCTGAGATTGGTTTCAGCCTCGGCGACATAGAGCGAAGCGGCTCCCATATTTTCGGCGACGATCTGATCGATCCCGTTGGCCCGTTGCGTGGCCAGGCTGAAGTCAGGAGGAAGGATGCCGATCTCATGCGGGAGCTGGGGATGCTTGTCGGAAGTGATCCGCTTGAGCCAGTCTTCAATGACGTGAATGGCAACCTTCAGCTGCAAGGCCACCGACGTGATATCGGCGCGGCGTTGCTGGTCCATCTGCAGCCGCAGAAGAGATAGAGTTTCCGCGGCGATTTCCGACTGCCGGTTGGACGCGTCCACCTGCGCCTTGGCGGCATCGGCCTGCCGCTTGGCATGTCCCGCGTAGTAGACGTTGATCGCGGTAAGTACCACCACCATCAGCACGTTGGCGATGGCAGTGTACGCCATGACCTGATTGACGCTGAGACCAAGTACTTGCTCGTGCATCTGGCGGTACCGTCCAGCGCACAAGTATAGACCGATCCAACCGCGTCTAACTCATCCGGGGGCCCCACTTCTCGCGGCTTTGGCGAGAAGTGGGCCGGTCGACTGCTTTAACACACGAATGCTGGCCTCCGCCCATAATCCACTTCTCGCAAAAACCGCGAGAAGTGGGGCACCCCAGCCTTGACCTTGACCCCATCCTTCCCTCTACCCTTGACGACACCCCGCCTTCCCCGGTACCATTCATTCACGTTTGCTCTTCGGAGCAGACCTTGGATTTCATGCAGAGTGGCTGAGGGACGAGCCCTGAGAAGCCACGACAACCGGATCAGAATTCATTTTCTGGTCGCCCGGTGTCAACTCTCGCCCTACACAGGGGGAACATGAGATTCGGGGTGCAGAATTTCCAGCATCTCGTTCCTCTTTCCTCCTATCCCAGGGAAAGAGGATTTTGACTTTCAGGGCACTTTCCGGACGGCTCGTCCCGCCAGCTACTCCGAAGCGAGTAGCGCCATGACCTACGAATTACGCTGTCGGGAATGCGGAAAAAGCTGGGGTAACCAGCCCCGTTCTATCTGCGACGACTGTTTTTCTCCCCTGGAAGTTTTCTACGATTACGATGCGGTGCGCTCCAGCTTTACCCGCGAGCGCATCGCTGCGGGACCCGCGAACATGTGGCGCTATTCGGCTTTGCTGCCGCTGCCGCAGGATTTTCGGCCAACCGTCCCTACCGGTTTTACCCCACTGCTTGAGGCGCCACGCCTGGCTCAAAAGCTGGGCGCGCAGCACCTCTATTTGAAGAACGACGCGGTCTGCCAGCCCTCCCTGAGTTTCAAGGACCGCGTCGTGGCAGTGGCTTTGTCGCAGGCACGAAATTTTGATTTCGACACCGTCTCCTGTTCGTCCACCGGCAATCTGGCCAACTCGGTGGCGGCGCAAGCGGCGCGCAACGGCTTCAAGGCGGTGATTTTCATTCCGGCCGATCTCGAGCCGGCGAAGATCCTGGGCACGCAGGTTTTTGGCGCCAAGCTGGTCCGGATTTCCGGAAGCTATGACCAGGTCAACCGGCTATGCTCGCAAATCGCCGACGAACGGCACTGGGGATTCGTCAACGTGAACCTCCGTCCTTATTACGCCGAAGGTTCAAAGACCGTCGGCTTTGAAATCGCCGAACAACTGGGATGGCGGTTGCCCGACAACGTCGTGTGCCCCATGGCCGGCGGGTCGCTGATCATAAAAATCAAAAAGGCATTTGACGAATTGGTCCAGCTTGGTCTCGTGGAAGCGAAGCCGGTGAAATATTTCGGAGCGCAGGCCACCGGCTGCTCTCCGATTTCAACCGCGGTGAAGGCCGGCAATAGCGATATCGAGCCGCAGAAACCGACGACGATCGCGCGTTCGCTGGCCATTGGTAATCCTGCCGACGGTCATTACGCCATCAAGGTGATTACCAAGAGCGGCGGCTGGTCGGAGGATGTTTCCGATCCCGAACTGGTCGATTGCATCCAGTTGCTGGCCGAGTCAGAGGGAGTTTTCACCGAGACGGCTGGCGGCGTAACCGTAGGCACGGCCCGCAAGCTTTATAACCAGGGACGGATTTTGCCCAATGAAACCACCGTGCTGTGCATCACCGGCAACGGCTTGAAGACCACGGATGCGCTGGCAGGCAAGTACGAACTGGAAGAGCCCATCGCACCCAAGTTCGCCGAGTTCGAGAAGTATATGGAGAGAACGCTAGGCACTTCCGATAAGCATGTTTCCGAAAAGGAAGTGCCGGAGCCTGTGGAAGCCTAAATGACCATCACAGTTCAGATTCCGACGGCACTGCGACGGCTGACGGCTGGCAATGCGCGGGTAACCTGCTCGGCGGCAAATCTTGGAGAACTGTTTACCGCGCTCGATCAGCAGTTCCCTGACCTGAAATCTCATCTTCGCGACGAGTCGGGTGAGATTCGCCGCTTTCTCAACGTGTATGTGAACGAAGAGGACATCCGCTTTCTGGGCGGGAAGGCGTATGCGTTTCAGGATGGCGATGAAGTGCTGCTGGTGCCCTCGATCGCCGGCGGCGCGAGTTAGTAGCTATCTTGCTTGTGTGGGACCGGGTCTCTGACCCGGTCGAGCGGCCCAAAGGGCCGCAGTCTTAGTATTTCCATCCAGGCTTCTTGCGGTGCTTCGCACCGCCTGACGGATCAGAGACCCGGTCCCACACAGCAATTCACAATCACAACTCAGTCTGCCCACGGCTGCGGCTTGCGATCCCAGCGATGACTTTTCAACTTGCCTAGCAGCGCCGCATCGAGTGGGCCGGCATCGCTCATGGCGATGTTCTGTCGAACGTGATCCAGCTTTCTCATTCCGACAATAATTGTGCTCACAGCCGGGTTGGAGAGAATGAAGCGCAGCGCCATTTCCGGCAGCGTCATTCCCGCCGTAAGAATTGCCTTCAACTTGTCCACCCTCTCGAGCGTCGGGATGAGGTTCTTCGGTCCGAAGTACATGGCTCGCCAGTCGCCTTTCGGGAAGGTTGTTTGCGGCGTCATTTTTCCGCCCAGGCTGCCTTCGTCGAGGGGCACGCGCGCGATCACCCCAATATTCAATTCCTCGCAAATCGGGAACAGCTTGTCTTCGGGCGCCTGGTCGAAAATGTTGTAAATAACCTGCACCACGTCGACCAGGCCGGTGCGCAGGGCCTTGAGGCCGTTTTCCGGCTCCCAACGGTTGAGGCTGAGGCCGAAGGAGCGGATGCGTCCGTCGCGCTTCAACTTCTCGACCGTATCGCAGAATTCCGGCTCGTCAGTCCAACTGTCATCCCAAACGTGAAATTGGAGCAAGTCGATGGAATTGGTCCGCAGTTGTTTCAGGATCAGGTCGGTGTGTTTGAAAACATGGTCCGCGGGAAAGACGTCCTGATACTTGTACGCGGCACGAGCCGGCCACTTGCCATTGAGCGGCGGAATCTTGGAGGCCGCATACAAACGTTTGGCTGGATTGGGTGGAGACGGGTTACGCGACAGAATCTCGCCCAGCAGGCCATCGCTCTTACCCTCGCCGTAGGCCCAGGCGGTATCGAAGAAGTTGCATCCCAGGTCGGTAGCGAGTTGCAGGGCGTCCAGAGACTCGCGATCCTCGGAACCGCTCCATCCGCTCATACCCCAGAGCCCGTGGGCCATCTCACTGACTTCATACCCTGTACGGCCAAGTTTCCGGTATTTCATGATTCTCCCTGATGAGGTGAAAGGACTTAGATTGTATTCGTAGCAGGCGGGAAAAGAAATTTGTGCGCCGTTCCGGACCCGTGTACAATCTAACTAACTGGTTAATTAATAGGAGACCGGGATGAAGACCACCGTATCCAAACCGCGATTGGGCTCCCGCGGACGCCCCGAAGAAAGCCGCGCCGCCATCCTAGAAGCCGCGGTACGCGAATTCGCCCGCGAAGGTATCGCCGGGGCGCGCACTGATGCCATCGCTCGCGCCGCCCGCGTCAACAAGGCGCTACTGTATTACTACTTTAAGGACAAGGAGACCCTGTACAGCGCGGTCCTGGATCAGGTTTTCGGAGGACTGCACGAGAGCATTCAACAAGCGCTGTCCAGCGATCTTCCTCCCCGGGAAAAAGTGCTGGCGTATGTGGGAGCGCACTTCGACTACATCGCCGGCCATCCCCTTTACCCCAGAATCGCGCAGGGCGAAATGATGCGCGCGGCGCGCGGCGGCACACCGCAGTTGGCGCGGATCGTGAAGCGATATTTTGTCCCGCTATTTCAAAAAGTTGCGGCGGTGATCCAGGAAGGGAAAGCCGCAGGGGACTTTCGGCCCGTCGATCCCCTGCACTTCATGCCTTCCATGATTGCAGTGATTGTCTTTCACTTCACCAACGCGCCTGTGCTCCGCATGGTAACCGGCGCCGACCCCTACTCACCGGAGATGGTGGCTGCCCGCCGGGCTGCGGTGCTGGATTTCATATCTGCGGCGCTGTTCCGCAAGGAGGAAGATCATGAATGCGCGCTATAAATTTCTGATCGTCCTCGGGGTGATTCTTGCCGCGTCAACGGTCTACTATCTGCTCTCAACGCCCCGTTCCCGCGATCTGGTGCTGATCGGGACCGTGGATTCCAATCAGATCATCGTCAGCCCGCAAATGCAGGGCCGGATTGCCAAGTTGCTGGTGGATGAGGGAACGCAGGTCAAACAAGGCGACTTGATCGCGGTGCTCGATCCGTCGGAGCTGGAAGCGGAAGCGCGAGCCGCTGCGGCCATGATCGATAGCCTGCGCTCGCAGGTTTCCGCCACCCAGGCGACCAAGGAAGCGACCCAGGGATCAACATCGAGCAACGTGGTGAATGCCCAGGCACGATTGCAATCCGCGCGGGCCCAGTTGCTGCAGGCGGAAGCCACGCTGCAGCGCACCGAGAGTGACAGCCGCCGCATGATCGAGCTGGCGAAGCAAGGAGTCGCCTCCGACCAGGATCGGGTGCAGGCGGAAAGCAATCTGAAGGCGCAACTTGCGACCGTGCAGTCGCTGAAAGATCAGGTGAGCGCGGCCGACGCAGACCTGAATACCGCGCTGGCCAACACGCATCAGGCGCATGCCGCGGAGAGTACAGTACAGTCGACCCGCGCACAACTGGCCAACTCGGTGGCCCAATTAAAAGAAGCAGAAGTCCGGTTAGGCTACACCAAGATTTATGCGCCGGTGAGCGGGACGGTTTCTGTGCGCGCTGCCCGCGAAGGCGAAGTGCTGACCGCCGGGCAACCGATTGTCACGATTATGGATCTGGGCGACACCTGGGTGCGGGCAGCCATTCCTGAAACCGAGTCCGACCATATCGGCCTAGGAGACACGCTGCGCATTCGCTTGCCGGGTGGCACGCTGACTTCGGGGAAGGTTTTCTTCAAAGCTCCCGAGGCCGATTTCGCCACTCAACGCGACGTCAGCCGCCGCAAGCGTGACATCCGGACCATCGTGCTCAAGGTTCGACTGGACAATCCCAAGAGCGCGTACGTGCCCGGAATGACGGCAGAAGTGCTGGTCGCGCCCGAGCAACTTAAATCATCCGCGCCGAGCCAGGCTCAGGCTTCGGAAAAACAGCAGTGAGTTGCTGCCATGGTTGCTGACTCCAAACCGAACGGCGCATCCTCAACGCTCCAGCCTTCCACGGACAGGCGTGGTCCGGCGGCGAATGCGGGGAATGCCATCGAGGTGGACCATATCGTCAAGCGGTACGGCGAATTTACCGCAGTCGATGATGTTTCCTTCAACGTGAAGGATGAGGAAATATTTGGTTTGCTGGGACCGAACGGGGCGGGAAAATCAACTCTCATTCGCATGATGACCACGCTCATACCGATCACCTCGGGCTCGGCCCGCATTGCGGGACACGATGTCAGCAAGGATCCCGATGCGGTGCGGCGCACCATCGGCGTGATTCCCCAGGCGCTCACCAGTGATCTCGACCTGACGGTGGAAGAAAACCTCAGCATCTACGCCAAGCTCTACGACGTTCCGGCGAACAAGCGAAAAGACACCATCGACGAACTGCTGGGGCTGGTAGATTTGACGAAATGGCGCGACGCGCAAACCAAGACGCTCTCGGGCGGCATGCGGCGGCGGCTGGAGATCGCCCGCGGCCTGGTACACAGTCCACGAATATTCTTTCTGGATGAACCCACGACCGGCCTTGACCCCGTCTCCCGTGTGGCGGTCTGGGAAATGCTCACCAATATCAAATCGCACCGGCAGCTTACGATCCTGATTACAACTCATTACATGGACGAGGCCGACCGTTTGTGTGACCGCATTGCTATCGTGGATCACGGCAAGCTGGTGGCTCTCGACACTCCTCCCGCGCTGAAAGCGAGTGTGCCCGGTTCGAACGTGATCGAGGCGCAATTCGAGAACGCGCCCGCAGACTGGGATCAAAGACTGCATGGGCTGAGCAGCGTCACGTCGGTGCAGCACGAGGGCGCGGGCATGTACCGCATCCTCACCGGCGACGGATCGCGGACCACCACTGAACTGGTGGAAACCGCGGTACAGGCCGGAGTGGTCGTGAAATCACTCTCAGTGCAAAACACCACCCTGGACGACGTCTTCGTCCATTACACGGGACGGCAGTTGCGCGACGAACTGGTAAAAGCGTACAGCTTTGTCATGCCACCCAGACCAGGAATGCAGCCATGAACCGGATGTTGGCGATTGTCGAACGCGAAATGCGCAAGTTCTTCCGCTCCCCGGCATTGATGTTCGTGTCGATGATCTTCCCCCTGGTGCAACTCATCGTGCTGGGAAACGCCTTTGGCGGCAAGATTCGCGACGCCCGGCTGGGCCTGGTGGATCAGGACGGAGGCACGCAGGCGCTAAGAATCCGCGAGGCCTTCGATTCCGTCCGCGCCAACATGCGGACGTTTGAGCCGATCTATTACAGTGACCCCAAAAAGGCGATGGAAGATGTACGTAACGGGAAGATTGAAGGCGCCGTCATTATTCCGCCCCAGTATTCCCGCAAGGTTTACGAACACGACCAGCCGCAGATCGCGCTGCTGGTGGATAACAGCGACAATTTCATGAGCGCAGCCCTCGAAGACGAAATGACGCAGATCACCAACGCGCTCAACAACCCCACCGTGGAGCCCCGAATCTTGCAGCAAAGCGTGTTGCAGATCGTCGAAATGTATCCCTACATCGAATATATGAAATTTCTTTTGCCGGGCTCGATCACGCTGGCCATATTCATGTCGGTGATGATCGGCGGGGGCATGCTCTACATTGACGACAAGGCCCGCGGGGTTCACGAAGGCTATCTGGTCACTCCCATCACGAAGGCCGAACTGGTTCTCGGCCTCAACGCATCGAGCGCGATCAAGGCGGTGATGGTGGGAGTTGTCATTACCGTGGTCGGTTCGCTGCTGGCCGGCGTCGGGACCCTGTTCAGCTTTTCCACGGCGCTGGGCTTATTCATCATGATTGTGCTGACCGCAGTGGCCTTGAACACGATGATGTTCCTGGTGGTGGTGCGGGTTGACGATCCGCTGGTGCCACGCGCAATTTTCGGAATTCTGAACACTCTGCTGTTCTTCCCCAGCGGCGCGGTCTATCCCATCCAGGCATTCCCCTGGTGGCTACGCGGAATTGCCAAAGTGGACCCGTTCACTTTTGCCGTGCACGGATTCAAGACTTTGCTGCTCAAGGAAGCCGGCTTGTCGGCCATTGTGCCGGACATGATTTATCTCTCGCTGTTCGCGGCGGTGGCTCTGAGCATCGCAACCCCGCTGTTCAAGAGAACGCTGTAACTCTGGCTGTCATTCTGAGCGCAGCATTGCGTTTCGCTTGCGAAATGCAGTGCGGAGTCGTAGGACCCCTGCATTGCAAGGGAGGCAATCGCCCGTTGACGGCCACGGAGCGACCGCTACCGCTCGTGCAGCATACGAGGGCCCTTCGCGAAGTGGCTCCTCAGATTGGGAACTTTTACCTGCCTGCGCCAATCTATTATGCTTAGAAGCCATGACTCTTCTGGATGCTCAACAATATGATCCGGGCCCGGCACGCCGCCGCAGGATCAAGATTGGCGCCGCGGTCCTCGCCGTCGCTTTGCTCGCGGCGCTGGTCTGGACGAATCGCTACTATCCGGAGAAGCGGGTCGTCGATAAGTTCTTTGCCGCGGTGATGAACAAAGACTATGAGACCGCCTATGGAATTTATTTTGCCGACCCGAAATGGAAGGAACATCCCGACAAATATTCCCGATATCCCCTGAACCAATTCATCATGGATTGGGGCACGGGAGGACAGTGGGGCGCGATCAAGAGCTACAGCGTGTATGGGGCCAGCACCTGCGGCAGTGGCGGAAGCGGCGTCGTGGTGGATGTGGTAGTCAACGACCGCGCTGAACATGCCCAGTTGTGGGTCGAGAAGTCGGACAAGACGCTGAGCCCGCCACCTTGCGAGTTACTGTTTCGTTGAGTTTGATCTGGATGCGGACAGTAGCTCAGGATGGGTTTCTGGAAGGCTACGATTTCCAGAGTCCGTGATGAGACCATTCTTTCGCATTTTCAGTGCTAGTCATTCCCCAATTCCCACCCATGGCTTGCGCCGTGGGCTGCACTCTTGCGCCGCTCTGCGACTAATATCTGATGACGATCCGCGGCGGAAAAGTGCCGATTGGGATGTTCTGGGAAGGGCACGCTGCTCCTGTGTCCTCCCAGTATCCGAGATGCACGAGCCAGTTGGTTAGCGTGTTCGTTGTAGTTTTGTGCGGCACACGTGGACTTCAGTCGTGCCGCAAGCCCTGGAAAGGTGGGCTTGCGCCGTTGGGGTTGGCTGTTCAATTGCCCAGATATTCCAGCGTTTTCCGCAGCGATGCCTCGTCGCCCACACTGAGGCATGTCTTCGAGCGATCGATCTGGCGCATCAAGCCGCAAAGAACCTTGCCCGGGCCGACTTCCACGAATATCTGTACTCCTTCGGAGATCAGCAGCCGGATGGACTGGTCCCACTTCACCGCGCCCGTTACCTGCCGAACCAGAGCATCCCGTGAGGGATTCGCGTCATCCAGCAATGCGGCGTCGACATTGCATACCACTGGAACTCCGGGCTTCTGAAATTGCACGGACCGTAGGTCCGCCGCCAGCCGTTCCTGCGCGGGCATCATCAATGAACAGTGAAAAGGCGCGCTGACGGGCAGCATGACGGCGCGCTTGGCGCCCCGTTCACTGGCCAGTTTAGCAGCGCGCTCGACAGCCCCCGTGTGACCTGAGATGACGATCTGTTCGGGCGAATTGATATTAGCCGGCTGGCATACCTCGCCGTGAGCAGCGTCCGTGCAGACGGAGGCGACCTTCTCCAGGTCCATCCCCAGAATCGCCGCCATGCCGCCTACGCCTACAGGAACCGCCTCCTGCATGTATTTGCCACGGTTGCGCACCGTGCGCACGGCGTCGGAAAAGTTGATCGTGCCCGCCGCCACGTGTGCGGAATATTCTCCCAGGCTGTGTCCGGCGGTAAAGCCGGGGCTCACTCCCTTTTCCCGCAGCACCCGCCAGGCTGCGACCGAGGCTGTCAGGATGGCGGGCTGCGTAATTTCCGTCATCCGCAGCTTTTCTTCCGGACCCTCAAAGCACAATTGGGACAGCTTGTAGCCGAGAGCTTCATCGGCCTCATCGAAAGTGTGGCGGGCAACCCGATGTCTTTCTGCCAGTTCCTTGCCCATGCCAACGGCCTGTGATCCCTGGCCGGGAAAGAGGAATGCGATTTGGGGTATGGTCATGTTTAGGTTTTCGATCCGAGAACACATAGGGGCGGGTGCCCTCACCCGCCTGGCGGAGCGACGCTGCGCAGTTTTTCTGGCGAGCTGCGCTCGCCTGCCCGGACGAGAGCGTCCGGGCCTACGTGGTCTCAGGTGCTTACCGGTACCGGCGGCCGCAGGCCTGCCACTTCTTTTGCAATCTTGTCGTTGATTTTGCGCTCGGCGAACTCTGCCGCTACGCGCAACGCGTTCTTGATGGCATTCATATTCGAAGAGCCATGGGTGATGAAACACACGCCTCTCACGCCAAGTAATGGTGCGCCGCCGTATTCGGTGTGGTCCAGACGTTTTTTGAAATCGGCGAAGGCGCTGCGGGAGAGCAGGTATCCCACCTGGCGGGTGATGGTGGCTTTCAAGGTTTCTTTCAGCGTGGCACGTACCAGGTTAGCTACGCCCTCCGAGGTCTTCAGCGCCACATTGCCCACGAAACCGTCGGCGACGATTACATCCACCTTGCCGCTATAGATATCGCGGCCTTCCACATTCCCGATGAAATTCAGCGGCAGCAGCTTCAGCAACTGAAACGCCTCACGAGTCAGTTCATTGCCCTTGGTTTCTTCTTCTCCGATGGAGAGCAAGCCTACCCGCGGACGCCGGGTACCGAACATGCTGCGAAAATAAATTTCTCCCATGACCGCGAATTGTTCCAGATTGTCGGGCTTGCAATCCACGTTCGCACCCACGTCAAGCAGGATCGCGACTGTGCTCACGGCGGTAGGAAAAACTGCAGCCAGAGCCGGACGGTCTACCCCCGGGATCCCTCCCAGCACCATTTTCGCCGTGGCCATCGCCGCCCCGGTGTTGCCCGCGGTCACAAAGCCGGCGGCGCGACCTTCCCGAACCAACCTTACGCCGACGTGAATCGAAGAATCGCGCTTGGAGCGCACCGCCTGGACGGCTTTATCGTCCATGGTAATCACTTCGCTGGCGTGGACAACTTCAATGGGGAGTCCCGCGGCGGAAGGATAGCGGTCAAGCTCAGCCCGCAACTCGGGTTCGTTGCCGACCAGAAGGACGCGAATACCGTGGTGCCGCGCGGCCTGAATCGCACCTTCGATTTCAGGCTTCGGCGCCCGGTCCGAGCCCATCGCGTCCAAGGCTATGACGCTTGGCATGGAGAGTTCAGGCTAGCTGGCTTCTTTGACGTCCAGAACTTCACGACCCTTATAGTAACCGCACTTGGGGCAGGCGCGGTGCGGCATCTTGCGCTCGTGACAGTTGGGGCACTCGGAGAGCGAGTGGCTTTTCAGTGCGTCATGAGCGCGACGAGAGCTGGTGCGCGCTTTGGAGTGTCGCCGTTTCGGATTTGGCATGAAGTTCCTCTGGTTTTCTTTTCGAGCGTAATTTCGTTTCGATGCCGTCTCTTAAAATTCTCGGTTGTCATCCTGAGAGCCAGCGTTTTGCTTCGCTGACCGAAGGATCTCAGTCGACAAGAACTCGTCCATTTAAGCCTAAAACCAAAGCCGGCACAAACGGACGCCACGGCAATCAGATCAGCGATCCAGCTTTCCGCGAATATCTTTCAGCGCCGACCAGCGTGGATCCTCCACTGGTTCGGCGCACGCGCACTGTTCCGCATTCAGGTTTTTGCCACAGTGCGGGCAAAGACCTTTGCAGTCATCGCGGCAGATGGCCTTCAGGGGAAGCGCCAGCAAGACCTGTTCCTGCAGCACATCTTCCAGCAGTAGCCCCTCGCCCTGATAGTAGCTGACCTCGGCCTCGGCTGCTGTGACGGAAAGCTCTTCCCTTCCGGCGTCAGCGCCCTGCGGGCGGTACAAAAGGTCAAACGGGTGCGCCACATCCTGAATCACCGGCTCAAGGCAGCGTGCACAAGCCAACTCAACCCGGGTGGAAAGTTTGCCGTTAAGGCGTATGTCCTTTACTATCTGATGCTTGCCATGCTGCTCTTCCACCAGTTGCGCGCGCCCGGTGGCATGCAGCGTCCCCACCTGACGCAGGTCTTCGCCCAGATCGAGCACACCCGGGCGAATTTCCTCTTCAAAATCAATGGGATGCTGCTCCAGTTCTTGCAGTTCGATAAACATCAGGCACCCCCCGCGCCGCCAACCTCGTACCGCGAAGACCCGCGGAAGCACGCTCTGAAGAGCAGGTTCTCCAGGAAAGTAACAACAAGAATAAAGGGCGTGGAAAAGGGTGTCAAGGAAGCGAGTTTCGCTTGTGTGGGGCGCGCGCCCTCGCCCGACGGCTTTGACTTTGGCCTTAAGGCTCGCACGCGTTTTGTGAGCTTCTAGCTTCTGGCTTCTGGCTCCCAGCCTGGCAACTGCTATCCGGAGGCCCCCATGAAGACCGCGTATCATGGTCGATGCCAGCCACTGCTGAACCTGAATCAGCCATGAGCAAGAAACCCGCGCCCACTAACGGGCTGCTCCGTCCTAAAGCCGATCTTCATCCTGATCTTAATCCTGATCTTGCCGCCGGGTCGGTGCTGCTACTGGCATTTTTCCTGCGGCTCTGGAAAGCCTCGGGCACATTTTTGAACATGGACGAGGCCATGCACTCACTGGCCGCGAACCCGAACTCGCTGGCAGGGGCCTACCGCGCGAGCCTGGGCCTGGCGCATCCTCCATTGCTGATTCTGGTGCTGCATGCGTGGCGGAGGTTGGGAACATCCGAACTAGCCCTGCGAATGCCCTCGGTGATCGCAGGCACGATTTTCTGCTGGGTGTTCTTCAAATGGCTGACGCGCATCTTAGGCCCAACTTCTGGATGGGTCGGCCTTGCCCTGGTGTGTTTCCTTCCGCCATTTGTTGAGCTTTCATCCGAGGTTCGTCAGTACGCACTGCTGCTCTGTTTCCTGATCGCCGCGGCGTATTTTCATGAGCTGGCGCTGGCGGAAAATTCCACGTCCAAGCTGGTGCTCTTCTTTGTCTTCCTGTATCTCGCCATGCTCACCCACTTCTCGGCGATTTTCTTTGCCGCTGCGGTCGGAGTGTATTCGCTTTGGCGACTGATCGGCACTGGGCGCCCGCAGAGCGTCGTCACGGTCTGGATCGCAGGGCAGATTGGAGCGCTCGGTCTCCTGGCCTTCCTTTACCGGACGCAAGTTTCGCACCTGAAAGACAGCGCAGAGATGCAGCGCCATGTCGAGGTATTTTTGTCCAACTCCTACTTTCACCGGGGGCACGACCACCTGCTCCTGTTTGTATTCGCAAGAACTTTCGGAGTTCTTCAATACACCTTCGGACAGCTTGTGGTTGGCGATATCGCAGGCGTGCTGTTCGTCGCCGGGGTTGCGCTGTTGCTGAAGAGTGGAAAACAGGGCGAAGATCGAAACATTCAGGACTCACGCGGACCGTCAGCTCGCCAGTTGGCGATTTTTCTCCTGTTGCCATTCCTGATCAACTGTATGGCTGCAGTTTTCGATCTCTATCCGTACGGAGGAACGCGTCATTCGGCGCTCCTTTTGCCTTTCGCGATCGCCGGCGTCAGCAACACAATTGCGAAGCTGGCGCGCCAAAGATTGGCCTACGCGCTAGGCGCGGCCCTTCTCACCATTGCCGTCTGCCAAGGACTGGGAAAGCCACATCGCCCATATATGCTCCGGGAGGATCAGCGCTGCGCCAACATGACGCACGCGATAGACGCGATCCGGCAGCAAGTTCAACCAGGCGACATCCTGTTCGTCGATTTCCAGACTAGCTTCCTGCTCAGGTTTTATCTCTGTCCCGAAGTTGATGATGGGGAGTTCTCCGCCTCTGGCTTCAGAACGTTTTCCTGTGGCGGCAAGCGCGTGATCGCGACCAGTTCAGACACCAACGTCCTCACCGCGGATACGTTCCCGCGCCGTTGGAGCGAGATGTCGCGTGCCTATGATTTAGAGACTGGTCAAACCGTCTGGATATTTCAGGCGGGCTGGGACATCGGGCTGGCGAGCGGACTTCAGGAAAAAGTTCCGGAGTTTCATGATCTCAAGTACGAGTCATTTGGGCACAATATTTCACTGTTCGAGTTGCCTATAAGGGACCACGTAGGAACTGCCGTCGCCGGCTGTCCGGTGGAGCGAAGCTCCGCAGGTCTTTGACTATCAGCGGTGAACCAGGTTCATTCTGCGCGGGCGAGTCGCCCGCGGCCACACAGCCTAAACGAAATCTAGGCCAGAATTGGCAGTGCGCGAATTCGCTTCTTCGTCGCGGCGTAGATTGCGTTGCAGAGCGCGGGAGCCAGCGGAGGGACCGGCGGCTCACCGGCGCCGGTGGGAGCTTCCGTACTTTCCACAAAATACGCCTCGACGACCGGCGCCTCGTTCATCCGGATGGGCGGGTAGTCGTCAAAGTTTCCCTGCACCACTCGACCCTTCTCGATTGTGATCTGGGCATGCAATGCATTGCCTAGCGCAAAAATTATGCCGCCCTGAATCTGCTGTTCCAGGATGCTTGGATTTACCACCAGGCCGCAATCGATTGCGCCGACCACCCGATGAATGCGGGGCTGGTCGTTTTCCATGGAGATTTCAACCACCTCGGCCATGTACGTGTTGAAGCAACCAAAGCTGGCGATACCTTGATAGTGTCCGGGCGCGAGAGGTTTGCCCCAGCCCGCTTTCTCGGCCGCAAGGTTCAGCACTCCCCGGATGCGAGCGGTCTGCCAGCCATTAATGTTTTCATCTTTCGCAAGCAGGTGGAGACGCAGTTCAAGCGGGTCCTTGCCGCCGGCGTGCGCCAGTTCGTCTAGAAATGACTCGCTGGCGAATCCCGCCTGCAGGGCGTTGACCGAACGCATCCACCCCAGAGGAACCGGAGTTTCAGTCATCACATAATCGATCACAGCGTTGGGAAAGGCGTAGGTAAACGAGGTTTCGTCTTTCACCTCGGCATCGGTTCCATTATCGGCGGGAAATCCTTTCTGGATATTGATGGAAGGCATGACCACGCGATGGGTGAACGCAACCGGCCATCCGCCGCCATCGAGCATCGCAGTCAGCCGGTGATAGCTGGCAGGGCGATAGGTGGAGTTGCGCATGTCGTCTTCGCGCGTCCACAGCACCTGCACCGGACCGTTGATCGCCTTGGAGACCTGCGCCGCTTCCATCGCATAGTCGTGCTCGAGCCGGCGCCCGAATCCTCCACCGATATAAGTGATGTTGACCTTTACATCGTCCGGATCGAGCCCGACGGCTGTGGCCACGGAATCACGCACATCTTGGGGAACCTGTGTAGGGGACCAGACTTCACAACTCGATCCCCGAAAATGAGCCACGGAGTTGCCCGGCTCCATGGGAGCGTGGGCCATGAACGGAACCCGGTATTCGGCGTCGACATGCCGCCCGAAGACTTTGGAGACATCGCCGGCAGAATAAAAGGTTACAGCCTTCCCCGAAGCGGACTTCCTGAGCGCGTCAAAGATGGCGGCCGAACTCAAATCCTTGTTGGGGCCTTCTTCCCATGTGACGTTGAGGGTGCGGCGTCCTTCCATGGCACCCCACACGCTGTCCGCAACGATGGCGATTGCGGAGTCGCCGATCTTGCCCACGTAGCTGACGCCTGTGATTTTTTTTGACTCCTTGTCATCGAAGCTCGTGACTTTGCCGCCGATGACGGGGCAGCGGGCCAGCACGGCATGCTTCATGTTGGGCAAACGGAAGTCGATTCCATAACCCGCGGTGCCGGTAACCTTGGTAGCCGTGTCGAGACGCGGAATCCGCCGGCCGACAATTTTGTAATCTTTCTTGTCCTTCTTCAGGGGCGGATCGGTGGGAACGGGTAAGACTGCGGCTTTCGTGGCGAGTTGGCCGTACGTCATGCGCCGATTCGAAGCGGAATGAACCACCGTGCTGTTTTCAGCCTTGCACGCCGATCGCGGCACGTTCCACTCCATGGCGGCGGCGCTGATCAGCATTTCGCGAGCGCTCGCGCCGGCCCTGCGCAGCGGATCCCAGGTGGTGCGCACGCTGGCGCTGCCACCGGTAGTTTGATCTCCGTACAGCGTGCTGGCCCCGACTTGCTCGACCGTGATCTGCTTCCAGTCGGCTTCCAGTTCTTCGGCCAGAATCATCGGCAGCGAAGTGCTCACGCCCTGTCCCATCTCCGAGCGCGTGAGCAGCATGGTAATTTTTCCGTCAGGCGTGATCTTCAGATAGGCATTGGGCGCGAACGTTTCCTGAGCGCCCAAAGACTTGTGTGGCAGGTAGAAGCCGATCACCAGTCCGGCGCCGGCTGCAGCGCCGGCGGCGAGGAATTCACGGCGGGAGAGCGGGCTCATCGCGCTGCTCCAGATCCAGCAGTCCCAGGCGCCGCCGCCCGATGAATCGCGCGCCGGATGCGGTCGTAGGTGCCGCAGCGGCACAGGTTGCCGGACATTGCTTCCGTAATCTGATCGTCTGACGGCTGCGGAGTCTTCGTCAGCAAGGCTGCGGCCTGCATGATCTGGCCCACCTGGCAATACCCACATTGCGGGACGTCTTCGGCGATCCAGGCTTGCTGCAGCGGGTGCAGCCCGTTGGCCGACAGGCCTTCGATGGTGATGATATTCTTCCCAACAACTTGCGAAACCGGGGTGGAGCAGGAACGCCGCGCGGTGCCTTCCACATGAACTGTGCAGGCGCCACACAATCCGGCGCCGCAACCGAACTTGGTGCCGGTCAATTGCAGGGTGTCGCGCAACACCCAGAGCAGTGGCGTATCCGGCGAAACGTTGACTTTTCGCTCGCTACCGTTTACCCGCAGAGTGAAGTCTGGCATGAGAGCCCCGATTGGTTTGGATAAGGCAAATCATGGTAGCGGAAACAGAGGAAAAGTGGAATGCGCGATGCATAGTTCGCTGCCAGACAACCCAAAATTTTGACCATGCAGGACACGAAGGGAAACGAAATCCATCTTTCTTATCTTACGGGCTTGTCTTACCGGTTTATCTAGCGGGGAAAGAAGCGCGGGTCTACCAGATGGTTTTCAACAGCGGACAGCGGCGGATGCTCTCGTCGCGAGTAATCAAGGCCAGGCCTTCGGCGCGCGCGGTCGCCCCGATCAGGCGATCGACCGGATCATGCGAATAATCATGTGGGAACTGGGTGGCCAGCGCCGCGATTTCCGGGGTAACGGGCTTAAGAGTCACGCCTTCGATCAATTTCTCTACTGAGTCTTCAACCGTTCCATAGCTTTGAATGCGCCCTCGCGAAATGAGAAAGGAAAGCTCCCAGAGTGTGACGGCGGAAATGGCCACGCCGTCGTGCAAGCGAGACTTACGAATTGCCAGTTCGGCGGGGCGGGAAAGTTTCTTGGAGTCCGCAACCGCCCAAACGAGAACATGCGTGTCGAGCAGGATCAACGCAAGGCATCCCAGTCTTCTAATGGCATAACCGGCGACTCAATATCTCCCACGATTTCGATCTCGCCTTCCAGCCGCCCTATAAAATCGTCGGTGGCCTTCTCCGCCGGTACCAGTTTGGCGAGCGGCTGCCCGCGCTTGGTGATCAGGACAGGTTCGCGGGTTGTGCGAACTTGTTCCATCAGCTTCAGGCACTGGGCTTTGAATTTACCCGCGGCAATCTTCTTCATGACCAGTCCGAGTGTCCATGGTTATATTATCATGACTACTTAAGAGGTATCAACGTAATTTACCTGCGCTGCTACACTGATTTCCCATGATTCCCGGACACGCCACCGCCAGCGGCACGGCTCGGTACCGCGACCGTTTTCCGAGACTGCGCGAGGTCAACCACTTCCGCCGGCCTGAGCATGTACCGGGGGTGAGCGATCTATGGTTGTCGTCAATCGGACTGGGGACGTATCTGGGCGAGCCCAGTGACGCCGCCGACCAGCGCTACATGGAAGCGATCGCAACCGGGCTAAGGTCGGGAATCAACGTTCTCGACACGGCCATCAACTACCGCCATCAGCGCTCGGAACGGAATATCGGAGCCGTGCTCAAGCAGATGATCGGATCGGCGGAGTTGCAGCGTGACGAAGTCCTGGTCTGCACCAAGGCCGGCTATCTATGCTTTGACGGCGATCCGGCGCCCGACCCGCGCGATTACTTTCATCGCGAGTACGTCGAGCCGGGCATCCTGGATCCGAAAGAACTAGCGGGCGGGATGCACTGTATGTCGCCCGCGTACCTGGAGAATCAGATTGAGCGCTCGCGGCGGAATCTAGGTTTGGAAACCATCGACCTCTTTTATGTGCATAACCCGGAATCGCAGTTGGAGGACGTTCCCCGCGACGTTTTCCGTCAGCGGTTAAAAGATGCCTTCGCGGCTCTGGAGAAGCAGGTGAAGGCCGGCAGACTTGCGTATTACGGAGTCGCGACCTGGAGCTCTTTCCGTGTAGCTGAAAGCTCACGTGACTATATGGATCTGTTCGAATTGGCGAGACTGGCACATGAAGTGGCGGGCGATCAGCATCGTTTTCGATTCATCCAGCTTCCCTTCAACCTGGCGATGCCGGAGGCGTACGCCTTAGCCAACCAGAGATCCGGAAAAGAAAAGATGTCAATTCTGACGGCGGCGTCGCGCCTTGGCATCGCAGTGATGGGCAGCGCCACACTTTATCAGGCGAGGCTCACGCAGGACGTACCCGAATTCGTCGGCCGTATTTTGGGCACGAAAAACGACGCGGAGAGCGCCATTCAGTTCTCGCGTTCCGCTCCCGGGCTGGCGACTTCACTGATCGGTATGGGTCGCAAAGAGCACGTGGCGGCCAATCTGCAACCAGCCTCGACCAGCCCAACACCGCCGCAAGAGTGGAAAAAACTCTTCACCAGAACTAACAGTTGAGGAAGACCTCTGGCGTCGGGCGTCGGACCTCGGACCTCAGGCATCAGGCTTTGGACTTCGGACTCAAAAACCTGGAGTCCGGTTGAAGGCTGAAGTTTGAGGGATGAAGTTTGAAGCCTGACGCCTGACGTCCCAGGTCCGCCCTATTTCAGTTCCTGCAATTTCTGGGCGGCGAATTGCGCAATCTCGCTGGCGGGATTTTCTTTTTGCATCTGCTCGTAAATGCGCTTGGCCTCGGCTGGCTGCTGGCTGAGTTCATAGGTAGTAGCCAATTCCATCTGCGCCGCAGCCTTGCCCACGCTTCGAGTCGGCTTCGCGATCAGCTTGTTGTAGATATCGATCGCATCCTTGGTGCGGTTGGTGTTTCGATATACTGCTGCCAACGCCAACTGGGAAAGCGCCGCAAGATCCTCGTTATGAGACGACGCCACGGCTTTCAGGTCGCGCTCGGCCGCCGTATTGTCGCCCAGTTGCGACGCCGTCAGGCCGAGAAAGTAGCGGGCAAATTCTCCTGTCCGGGTGTGCGGATAGGTGTCCACAATCGCCTGGAACTGCTTGTGGGCTTCGGTGGCGCGATCTTTCGCGGAAGTGAAACTGGGAAAGTCGGGCTCCGCAGGAGTGCCTGGCGCGCGCAGAGGGGTGTCCAGAGTGCGCACTGCCTGGTTCAATTGCACGCTGGCTTTCTGGTCCTGCTGGTTAAGGAAATACCAGCCACCCACAACGAGCACGAGCACGGCCGCAAGGACGAGGCCGCTGATGACCAGCTTTGACTGGTGCTCCACGGTCCAATGGACAGTGGCTTCTGCGGCCCCGAACGTGGCGCCTCGGAATCTGTCCTGTTTGAGTTGATGACGAGTTTCTGCGCGCACGAACGTCCCTTCTGTGAAATTAGCGCTGTGGGTTTACCGACCTTGAGTCTAACACGATGGGGAAAAACTCGACTGGGTGCGACGGCCCTCAGGTGAAAACTGCGGAGCTTGCTTCGCCGACAAGCCGGGAGCCTGCCCTGAGCGAAGTCGAAGGGGCGGCTGTCCCCACGCGTGACGAACCCGATTTCGACTGAGATGCGAAAGCTGCCGATGAACCGGCGGCCTTGGCGATCCCGAGTAGCAAGACCTAGCGCGAGGTTTCTTCCAGAATTCCCTGCTCCAGCTTTTCCTGGCATTCGATGCAGTGCCGGGTCCAGGGCACAGCTTCCAGGCGTTTTGCGTTGATCTCTTTGCCGCAGGCGATGCATTCCCCAAATTCGCCTTCGCGCAGCCGCTCCAGAGCTCCTTCCACCATTTGCAGAAGTTGGCGATCGTTGTTGCTCTGGTGAAAAAGAAATTCCTTGGTATAAGAACTGGCGGCGCGGTCCGCGATGTCCTGCGCTGAGCCCTCATCCACGGTACGGCCGTCCTGCTCCGTACGGGTTACCATGCGGCGCAGCTCTACCTGCCGCGATTCCAGTCTCTTCTTGAAGTATTCCAGTTTCTTTTTGTCCATGGATAATAACTTCGCGGCCCGCAGGCCGCGTCCTTGATGCTTCGTCGGTTATAGGTCAAACGAAAATGATATGCGCTCAAATTGAGATGCGTCAACTGGGCCAGAGGATTCGGGCGGGCGACATGGAAAGGTCACCTAGCGGGTTTCCTTTTTTTATGGCATGATTCTGAGCGTCTATATACGTACAGACTAGTTACGCTATAGAAAAGGAGACCCTTATGTCTGATGATCTCGCCACTTTGGAATCCCAAAGATCCGAGCTCATGGAAGAGTTCCTCCGCTTGGGTGATCTGCGACCCGGCTCCATCACTGCGGTGACCCGTCGTTGCGGCAAGCCTTCCTGCCATTGCGCTAAACACAACGACCCGGGACACGATCCACAATTTCGCCTCACGCGACGCGTCTCCGGCAAGACGGTAACGGAAACCTTTCCCAATCCGACCGCGCTCCGCAAGGCGCAGCAAGAAGTCGCCGAGTTTCACCGTTTCCAGAAGCTCAGTCAGGACCTAGTCGCTCTCAACGACAGGATCTGTCGACTGCGCCCGGTGGCGCGGGAACGTGGGGGCTGGACGGAGCAGGAAAAAAAACGGCTGCTGCGATCCATCAGGAAGTGGCCCGGGAAGTAAACCAGCTGCTCGGCCGTATCTTTGCACAACGCCGGAAGGACCGCCGGACCGATCTGGAAGCGATTGAGTCGGCCTTGCGAACGGCTCTCCACCAAGCCGGCGCCGCCGCCTTAAGCGAACTGCTGCAATTCGAAATCCCGGAGGCGGATCAGCGTCAGTTGCCGTGCCCATGCGGCCATCACGCCCAATACCAGGAAATCCGCTGCAAACCTATCCTGACGATCGTCGGTCCGGTGCGCATGACCCGCCCCTACTATTTGTGCTCCCAGTGTCACGTTGGCCAGTTTCCGGTGGATGTCGAACTGGATATCGAAAATACGGAGTTTTCTCCCGGGGTGCGCCGCATGCATGCTCTGGTGGGCCAAGAGGCTCCCTTCGATCATGGGCGGGAGCAGATGCAGCTACTGGCTGGTTTGGAGGTGACCACCAAATCCGTGGAGCGTATCGCCGAGGCCATCGGAGGCGATATCGCCCAGCGCGAGCAAGCAGAGATCCAGAAAGCTCTCCAGTTGGATCTGCCGGTCATCGCCGGTCAACCGATTCCGATTTTGTATGTGCAAATGGACGGGACCGGAGTCCCGGTGGTGAAGAAAGAGACTTTGGGTCGAGCAGGCAAGGCCGACGGTCAACCCGCGCATACCCGGGAGGTCAAGTTAGGATGTGTGTTCACGCAAACCACCTGGGACGAGGAAGGCTTCGCCCTCCGCGATCCGGATTCCACCACCTACACCGGGGCCATCGAAACGGCAGAAGAGTTTGGCAAGCGCATCTATCGGGAAGCCCTAACCCGAGGTTGGAACCGAGCGAAAAAGAAGGTGGTTATCGGTGACGGCGCGGAATGGATATGGAATCTAGTCGCCGAACACTTTCCGGAGGCCATCCAGATTGTTGATCTCTACCATGCTCGCCAGCATCTGTGGGCGGTGGCGCGCCAACTCTATCCCCAGGAGGAAGCCCAACAGAAAGCTTGGATGAAGGTCCACCAGAAACGCCTGCTGGACAAGGGCAAAATCGAAAAACTGGTGGGCGCGCTGCGGGCCATCTACACCGGCAGTCCCGCCATGGACGAGAAGATTCGCACCGAGGCTGATTACTTCGCGAGGAATGCAGAGCGGATGCGTTATCCAAAATTTCGCCGCCAACACTTGTTTGTGGGCTCGGGTGTGATTGAAGCTGGATGCAAGACGGTGATCGGCTCTCGTCTCAAACAATCGGGAATGTTCTGGACCGTCCCGGGGGCCAATGCCATCCTGGCCCTGCGCTGCTCCCATCTCAATGGACGCTTTGAGGACTATTGGGAGGACCTCCGGTGGGCTCGCGTGGCATGACATCCACTTCTATGTCGCACACCCGCGGTTAAAGCTTTAACCGCAAAGGACGCAAAGAGCGCTAAGAAAGACATCCCCTGGAGTCTCTCGAAAGACGCGTCGTTCTGCGCTTTAAGACATTTGAATTCATGACCAAACGTGTGCTCCTTTTGTAACTTGGCACTC
>CAZGSU010000014.1:0-49479 GCA_964528615.1 uncultured Acidobacteriaceae bacterium
GGCGTGAAAGGTCGAAGGCGGCGCCAGCACCTTGCCGCGGGACAGTTCCTGCGTGGTGATGCCCGCCAGGTTTAGAGCGGTGCGCTGTCCAGCGACCGCCTCTTCCGCAGGCTGCCCATGTACCTGCACTCCGCGGGCGCGCACCCGCTGACCCGTGGGAAAGACCTCCAGTTCGTCTTCTTTGCGGATTGTTCCCGAAACCAGCGTTCCCGTCACCACCGCGCCGAACCCTTTCATGGTGAAGACCCGATCAATCGGCAGGCGCGCCAGCGCGGTTGAGTCTTTGGCGGGGATTTCGGCCGCGACTTCGACCAGCGTCTTTCGGAGGTCGTCGAGACCCGCGCCGGTCAAGGCGCTGACGGCGACAATCGGCGAATGCACAGAATCCAGAAACGAGCTCCGCAGAAATTCTTCCACTTCCATGCGCACGACATCCAGAGTCTCGCGGTCCACCAGGTCGGATTTGGTCAGCACGGCGATGCCGCGTCGCACCGACAACAGCCGGCAGATGTCAAAATGCTCGCGCGTCTGCGGCTTGATGGATTCATCGGCCGCGATTGCGAGCAGTACGAGATCGATTCCGCCCACTCCGGCCAGCATGTTGCGCACGAAGCGCTCGTGTCCGGGAACATCGACAAAGCCCAGCCGCAGGGGCTCGCCATCCGGCAGGGCCAGTTCCAGATGCGCGAAACCAATATCGATGGTGATGCCGCGGCGCTTTTCTTCTTCGAGGCGGTCGGCGTCAATGCCAGTGAGGGCCTTTACCAGCGCGGTTTTTCCGTGATCGATGTGCCCGGCGGTGCCGATGATGACCGACTTCATGACGGGACAGTATAGTGTGCCGCGCCCCGAGCCAACCGGGAACTTCGAACTGGGAACTGTCAACTGTTTTCCAATATCATCGCTGTGCGACAATAGAACTATCCCATGAATCTGTCCGCTACTTCTGCCCTCACTCCGGAACTTATACGGGAGCACGGCCTCACGCCCGAAGAATTCGAAAAAATTAAGGAACTGCTGGGCCGGCGCGACCCCACGTTGACCGAGCTTGGCATCTTCAGCGTGATGTGGAGCGAGCACTGCTCCTACAAATCGTCACGCGTTCACCTGAAGCGGTTGCCCACCCGTAGCCGGCGCGTAGTGCAGGGTCCGGGGGAGAACGCGGGCATCGTGGACATCGGCGACGGCTGGGCCTGCGCTTTCAAGATCGAGTCGCACAATCATCCGTCATTCATCGAGCCGTTCCAGGGTGCGGCCACGGGCGTAGGCGGAATCCTGCGCGACATTTTCACCATGGGCGCACGGCCGGTGGCGGTGATGGACTCGCTGCGATTCGGTCCAATTACCGACCGTGTGGAGGCGGGCCTTCGACCCGCCCAGCCGGGTCAAAGACCCCGCTCCACACAGCCTCCGCAAGACATCCGCAAGAACCATTCCATCCTGGAAGGTGTAGTCAGCGGAATCGCCTCTTATGGCAACTGCTTCGGCGTTCCCAACCTGGGCGGCGAGACCAAATTTGAGCCCAGCTATTCAGGCAATCCTTTGGTCAATGCGTTCGCTCTGGGATTGGTTCGGCGCGACCAGATTTTCTATGCCAAGGCGGCGGGCGAGGGCAATCCCGTGATTTACGTCGGCTCGAAAACCGGCCGCGACGGCATTCACGGCGCCACCATGGCCAGCGAAGAGTTCAGCGAGGCTTCTGAAGCCAAGCGGCCGAATGTGCAGGTCGGCGATCCGTTTCTCGAGAAGCTTCTGCTCGAAGCCTGTATTGAAGCCATGCAGACCGGAGCAATCGTCGGCATCCAAGACATGGGGGCGGCCGGGCTCACCTGCTCCACCTGCGAAATGGGCGCACGCGGCGGTGTCGGCACGGAAATTGAGCTTGATCTCGTGCCTCAGCGCGAAACCGGCATGACCCCCTACGAAATCATGCTGAGTGAATCGCAGGAGCGCATGCTGCTGGTGGCGCAGAAAGGCCGCGAGCAGGAAGTTTTTCGCGTCTTCGAAAAATGGGGGCTCGACGCCGTGGAAGTGGGCCGGGTCACTACCGACGGCAAGATGCGCGTGCTGCACCACGGGCAAGTTGTTGCCGAGATTCCCAACCAGGCGTTGACCGACGACGCGCCGGTTTACAAACGCCCGCTGGAGCGTTGGGAGCCACCGGTGGCGCGCGAGATCCCGGAGCACATCAAGCTGGCGAAAGCATCCGACCTCACCTCCAACCTGAAACGTCTGCTCGCTTCTCCAAACATCTGCAGCAAGCGCTCGATCTGGCAGCAATACGACTCGATGGTGCAGACCAACACCGTGGAAGGGCCCGGATCGGGCGACGCCGGCGTGATTCGGATTAAGGGCTCGCAGCGCGGCCTGGCCATGGCTCTGGATGGCAACGGACGCTGGTGCTACCTTGATCCGCGGTTGGGCGCGATGCATGCGGTGGCCGAAGCGGCGCGCAACGTGGCTTGCTCCGGAGCGACTCCGATTGGCGGCACCAACTGCCTGAACTTTGGCAATCCCGAAAAGCCACACATCATGTGGCAGTTCTCGCAGGTGATCGACGGCATCACTAAAGCCTGCGAAGAACTTGAAATCCCCATCACCGGCGGCAACGTCAGTTTCTACAATGAAACTCTGGGCGAGGGAATTTATCCCACGCCGGTGCTGGGAATTGTCGGCATTCTCGAAGACATACACAAGGCGCTACGCCCGGATTTCCGCGAGCCAGGACACGCCATCGTCCTGCTTCGGGCTACCGAGCCGGGCGATGCGACTGACGCCGAGTCCGAATTTGGATCGTCAGAATATGCCAAGGAAATTCTGGGCTCGGTCTGGGGCTACCCGCCGGAGCTGGAACTGGAAAAAGAGGCTGCCTTGCAGAAGGCCCTCGTGGAAATGGCCCAGATCGAAATTTTGAGTTCGGCGCACGACTGCTCCGATGGTGGAATTGCGGTGACACTCGCCGAATCGGGATTCGCCAAGGGCATTGGAATGAGCGTTGACCTGACATCACAGGGACTGCCGCCGGAGTTTGTCCTGTTCGGAGAAGATGCCAGCCGCGTGGTCATCTCCTGCGGCCGAGATAAGGTCAACCAAGTTCAGCAAGTAGCGGTAAAATACGGTATCGGGGCAGAATTAATCGGAGAGACGGCGCCCGAGCGGGTAGAAATCAGGCTCGATGGCCGGGCAGTTGTGTCAGCGCCGTTTTCCGAATTGCGCCAGGTGTACGAGGGCGCGCTGGAAAAGGCGCTGCGCGCGGAGCTGGATGCGGTGGCGGCGGACTGAAAACACTGCCGAGCTTCGCTGGGCGGGCGAGGGCGCCCGCCCCTACGTGAGCTCTGGTGGATTTGGCTAAGACCTGAAGGCTGAGGGCTGAATGCTTATTTCCGACAAATTTCACGATGAATGCGGGGTGACTGCGATCTATGCTCACCCTGAGGCGGAGAAGCTTGCCTACCTTGGCTTGCATGCGCTGCAACATCGTGGACAGGAATCTGCAGGCATCGTCACCTCCAACAGCCTGACGTTGCGCGCTCATCGCGCCATGGGTCTGGTAGCCGACATTTTTACCGAGGAAGTGCTGGCGCAACTGCCCGGCACTCTTGCCATCGGACACACCCGCTACTCCACTGCCGGAGACTCGGCGCTATTTAACGCCCAGCCCATCATGGTGCAATCGAATAAAGGCATGATTGCGCTGGCCCACAACGGCAACCTGGTGAACGCGCAGGAAATCCGGCATCGACTGGAAGCCCAGGGATCGATCTTCCAGACCAATAGCGACACCGAAGTTATCGTTCATCTGATCGCGCTGTCGAAAGAGCAAACTCTTCCGGATGCGATGGCCGATGCGCTCCGCCGCGTGGAAGGAGCATTTTCACTGGTCATGCTCAGTTCGGACCGGGTTTTTGCGGCGCGAGATCCCCGCGGCTTCCGTCCTCTAGCGATGGGAAGGATAGCCCGTCTGGAAGGCCAGAAGCAGGACACGATTGTGTTTGCCTCCGAGACCTGCGCCTTTGATCTGATTGGCGCGACCTATGAACGTGAGGTCAAGCCTGGCGAACTGGTGATCGTCGGCCCTGAGGGCATCACGTCGCGTTTCTATGCTCCCGTAGCCGCGCAGTCCAGTTGCATCTTCGAGCACGTGTATTTCTCTAGGCCCGACAGCCTGGTTTTCGGACGTCCGGTGCAAGCGAGCCGCGAAGGATTAGGCCGACAACTGGCGCGCGAAGCGCCGGTCGAGGCGGATGTGGTCGTCCCCGTACCCGATTCCGGTGTCACCGCCGCCGTAGGCTACGCCGCCGAGAGCGGCATTCCTTTCCGCTTTGGGCTGATCCGCAATCACTATGTGGGGCGAACGTTTATCGAGCCGCAACAGAGTGTTCGCGACTTCGGAGTGAAGTTGAAGCTGAATCCGGTGCGCACGTTGCTTGAAGGCAAGCGCGTAGTTCTGATCGACGATTCCATTGTTCGCGGCACCACCAGCCGCAAGATCGTGCGCATGATCCGCAATGCGGGCGCGAAAGAAGTGCACATGCGGGTCTCCTGCCCGCCCACCGTTTCGCCCTGTTTTTACGGCGTCGATACTCCTTCGAAGAAAGAGCTGATCGCGGCCAACAAGTCGGTGGACGAGATTCGAGAATTCATCGGCGCCGATTCCCTGGCTTATCTCTCGCTCGAAGGAATGAAAAAAGCCTGCGCCGACGGAGAAAAAACCACCTACTGCACCGCCTGCTACACCGGAAAATATCCCACCCAATGGGTCGACGTGGAAGAAATTCAGCCGGCCGTGATCGTCGACCCTTAGGCGGAGTCGCGCGCGCTCCTGCGTTAGCCCGGATTCGGGTTGACGTTGATTTTCCAGCAGAGCCCGTCTAACTCCGAGCTACCGACCTTCGTGCGATCACGTGTCCGCGCTATTCTGTGATAATTTCGTCCTACTCGGAAACGACAATGCCCAACGGAACAATTCCCTCCGTCGCCATCAGATTGTGCTTGCTCTTGATTCTCTCTCTGGCTCTGCCATTGTCCGCGCAAAGCCCTGCGGGAGCGCTGGTAGGCACAGTGCAGGACGCCAGCGGCAGACGCGTTCCATCCGCCAGCATCGCGCTGCAAGCGGTTGGATATTCCTTCGAACGCAAAGTGACCGCCAACCATCAGGGTGAATTTCATCTCGGCGATCTGCAGCCGGGCACGTATCGCGTACTCGTGAATGCCCAGGGCTTTGCCGAGGCCGAGTCTGAGGTGACGGTGGTGATCGGCGCGGCCCGCGGTGTCAGTGTCACGCTGAAACCGGCGCTGGTGCAGCAGACGGTCAACGTGCCTGGGCAGGCGTCTTCCATCGCAACCCAGCCGATTGACGTTACCAGTGCGGTGCATCAGGGAGCAGTGATGCGGCAGGATCTTGAAAACACACCGCTGGCCCATCGCAGCTTTGCCAATATCGCGTATCTCGTACCCGGAACCGAACCGGTCGAGCCTTCCGACCCTACCAAAGCCCGCATCACGGCGGTGTCTTTCGGTGGCAGCTCAGGCCTGAACGTATCGCTTTCTGTTGACGGCGGCGACAATTCGGACGACTACATTGGCGGCTTCCTGCAGAATTTCTCTCCCGACGTGATTCAGGAATTTGCCGTGCGCACTTCTCAGGAGGACGCCGACACCGGGCGCACCACGGTCGGTTCGGCGGTGATCACGACCCGCCACGGCACCGATCAATGGCATGGCGATCTGGGGTTCTACGGGCGCTGGGCGGCGCTGAATGCCCGCCTTCCGATCGACAATCCCGAGCCTCAACCCAAACAGCCTTTCTCCCGGCAGAACTATGTGGCGACGCTCGGTGGACCCATCAAGAAGAGCAAGGTCTGGTTCTTTTCATCTTTCGAAGCCGTGCACGAGGATGCCAGCATTAACTACAGCCCGGACAACCTGGCCCAGTTCAACGCTCTGGGGTCGCTGGCCTCGCAAGGCCTGATCCCGGGCGTGAGTTCGATCAATGTGCCCAACAACGTTCCCGTCCCATTCCACGATTATCTGGGGACGACTCGGCTGGACTGGGCGCAGTCCTCGAACTCACAGTGGTTCCTGCGCACGGCGATCGACAACTACACCACGCACAACAACCTGGTGGAGCAGGCAACGCTGCCGTCCACCGGAACGACGTCGCATTCCAACTATCTGAGCCTGGTTCTCAGTAACCAGTACGTGTTCAGCCCCACCTGGCTGGGATCGTTTACGTTCAACGCCAGCGGACTGCACCACACCGAGGCCCGCAACTCTGATCTCGGCTTTGCCCTGGCTTTCCCGTTCAGCGCGACATTCAGCACGATCTCCGGCTTCGAAACTTTCGGCGATCAGCAGTTTGTCACTCCCATTACCGCCTTCCCGGTGATCCGCAACCAGGAAAAATATCAGTTTCGCTATGACGTCAGCCACGCCACCGGGCGGCATGCGCCGCGTTTTGGGATCGACTTCATTCACGAGCCTGTTTTGAGTGGTGCGCTTCCCGGCACAGCGGAGAACCTGACGCAATTTGTGATGGATCCGGCAGATTATCTGGCAGACCCCCAACAGTTTTCCGAAGACCTGATCTGCGGCCCGAATGCCACGCCGGATACGACCTGCACAAACACACCCGCCAGCGACGGCACGTTTTCACAGAATGTCCAGCGTTTGGGATTCTATGGCCAGGATTCCTGGCGAGTGACCAGCCATCTGACTGTCAACTACGGCCTGCGCTATGACACCACCTTCGGGCTCTTCACGGCTTCAGGCCGCAGCCAGGCCGACAACCCCGCGTTGCTAACTCTCAAAGCGCTCAACATTCCTATCATCACCGGCGCGCCGCACGATTACCGCGCCGCATTCGCACCACGCCTGGGCATCGCGTATTCTCCCGGGCAGAGCGGAAACACCGTGATTCGCGCCGGCATAGGAATCTACTACGATGACCTGGCGCAAAACGGCTGGGTGACTGCGCTTCAAGCCGTGAATACTGCTCCGCAGCCTTGCGTTGTGCCCAGTGAACCGGGCTGTATTCCGGCTGGAGGAGCCGGAGCGTTGATCGATCCGCATTACAAGACACCGTATGCCCTGCACGGCAGCGCCGGGATTCAGCACGCCTTCAATTCAAAATGGACACTAAGCGCG
Organism: uncultured Acidobacteriaceae bacterium; assembly: GCA_964528615.1. Classification (GTDB taxonomy): domain Bacteria; phylum Acidobacteriota; class Terriglobia; order Terriglobales; family Acidobacteriaceae; genus JAIQFF01. The sequence goes on from CAZGSU010000014.1 coordinate 7,147, forward strand.
GACTGGACGCACGAACAAGGCGTGCATGCCTACCGGCATTATTCATACGTCGCCGGTTTCACCTTGCCCGCCGACGCTCCCAACCTGGAAGTTTTCCGTTCGGACAACCGCTCCAGCTATGACGGGCTGGCGTTCCATTTGCAGGGCAATGTCGCGCGACGTTTTAACCTGGTCGCTAATTACACGCTGTCGAGCGCGAAAACCTGGGGATGCGTGATTGGAGAACTCTTCGATTACGTAAACGGGGTTTGCGATCCGCTGAACCCGTTCGGCAAGGGCGATTACGGCCCGTCCGGCGAAGACGCTCGTCACCGCTTCGTGCTCGCGGGGACGGTCCACGCACCGTGGGGCGTCGACCTGACGACTTTAACTCAGGCGGAAAGCGCGCGACCGTTCACCCTGACAACGCCGGTCGACGTGAACGGCTTGGGAGATCCCTTGAACGATCGCGCTGTGGTGAACGGAGTTCAGACCAATCTCGACCAGTTTCGCGGAACCCGTTACGTCCAGGTGGACCTGCGCGTCAGCCGTCCGTTCAGGATTCGCGAGCGCTGGTCGGTAAATCCGTTTGTCGAATTCTTCAATCTGTTCAATCGCAACAATCCCGGCAACAATTTTGTCGCTGACCTGTCCGCGCTGCCGACCCCAGTGAACGACCTCAGCAACGCCACGGCCTTCTGCCTGAATGCGAGCTGCTCGCTGACCCAGCCCATCACGAGTCTCAACCAACTGCGCGTCCCCGCTGGAGCGCTGGGAGATTTCTTTGGTCCGGGAACGACGGTGGGAATTCCATTCGCGGCGCAGTTCGGGGTGCGGGTGGAGTTCTAACCCTAAGAACTGTCATCACGACCGGAGCGAAGCGCAGCGAGCGCAGTGGAGGGACCTGCTTTTGGCCAGCCTGGCGAGCTCCTGCCCGGGCGAGGGCGCCCGGGCCTACGTGGTTTGTGCTGACACTACCCGCGGAATCCCTTGTAAGTCATTTATTACCTGCACATCGTTCCATCCGGCCAGCAGGGGCCGCACCCCGTCTGCAATTGTGCCGCTGATTTCCATCACCAGCCAACCGCCGGGCTTGAGGGCAACGTGAGCCTGCGGAATCAGGCGTGCAATCACTTCGAAGCCAGTGGAACCGGCGAAGACCGCCTGGCGCGGTTCAAATTTGCGAACTTCTAGCTGTACCTGGTCTTCTTCTGATTCTCCGACGTAAGGCGGATTGGAGACGACGAAATCAAATGCGTCGGGTTCGAGTCCGCGCAGCAGGTCGGTCTCATGAAACTGAATCCGGTTTTCGAATTGGTGGCGGGCAGCATTGGCGCGGGCAATTTCAAGTGCATCAGAGGAGATGTCTGTCGCCTGGATTTCGGCCTGGGATAGCTCTTTCGCCAGGGCAAGGGGGATACAGCCTGAGCCGGTGCCAACGTCTACGATGCGCCAGGCGGCGGGCGAGAGCGCTCGCCCCGCACCAGCTATTTCCAATACCCTCTCGATCACGTGCTCGGTTTCGGGCCGCGGAATGAGAACGGCAGGAGTGACGATGAGATCCATGCCCCAGAATTCCTGGTGGCCGGTGATGTACTGCGCTGGCACGCCGCGAATTCGCTCGGCTAGGGCCTGCTCATAGTGGCTTTGTTCGTCATTCGTCAATTTGCGTTCGGGATGAGCATGGAGATATGCACGGTCGCATCCTAGAACGAACATGAGCAACAGCTCGGCGTTCATGCGAGGCGAGGGGACGTTTGCGGCAGTAAGGCGGGAGACGGCGGAGGTTAGGGCTTCGTGGAGTGTCACCAATGCACTTGTCAGATCACGCCGGTAGCTTCCGCCTTCAGTTTCTCGCCCTGGTAGTGGGCCACGAGCGCGTCGATCAGAGGCTGCAGCTTGCCATCCATGACCTGTTCCAGTTGGTGAATGGTGAGCCCGATGCGGTGGTCGGTGACGCGGTTCTGGGGAAAATTATAGGTCCGTATCTTTTCGCTGCGGTCGCCCGAGCCCACCATCGCCTTGCGTTCTTTGGCCAGGGCGTCCTGCTGTTTCTGCATTTCCACTTCGTACAAGCGCGCGCGCAGCACCCGCATGCCTTTCTCGCGATTCTTAATCTGCGACTTTTCGTCCTGGCAGCTAACCACGGTGTTTGTCGGAATGTGGGTAATGCGTACCGCGGAATAAGTCGTGTTCACCGACTGGCCTCCGGGGCCGGACGAGCAGAACGTGTCGATGCGCAAATCCTTGGCCTCAATCTTGATATCCACATCCTCGGCCTCGGGCAGTACGGCAACCGTCACCGCGGAAGTGTGTACGCGCCCCTGCTGCTCGGTGGCGGGGACGCGCTGCACCCGGTGCACGCCGCTCTCATATTTCATGCGCGAGTAAACCCGCTGGCCTTCGATGATGGCGATGACTTCCTTCAGCCCTCCGACCGAGGAATCTGAAGTTGAAAGCACTTCGACCTTCCAGCCCTGGGTTTCCGCGTAACGCGTGTACATTCTGAACATTTCCGCGGCAAAGAGGGTGGCTTCGTCTCCGCCTGTGCCAGCGCGGATTTCCAGGATCACATCTTTTTCGTCGTTGGGATCCTTGGGCAGCAGCAGAACCTTGAGCTCTTCCTCCACGCCACCGACCCGGGCTTGCAGTTTGTCGAGTTCTTCCTGCGCGTAGGCGCGCATCTCCAAATCTCTTTCGTCCACCAGCACGGCTTTACTTTCGGCGATGCCGCGCTTCAGATCTCTGTACTCACGATACTTCTCGACAATCGACGAGATTTCGCTGTGCGCCTTAGCCGTCTTCTGAAACTTGGCCGAGTCGCTCATGATCTCCGGCGACGCGAGCGCCTGGGTCAGTTCCTCGTAGCGGGCCTCGATTTGGTCGAGTCGTTCAAACATGGAATCAGTCGTTGGTCGTTGGCCTTGGGCCGTTGGCTTTTCAGTCGTTTAATTCTATTACTGTAAGACGTTTGGAGAGAATATTCGCGGGGGGACCGCTAGGCAATAACGAGCTCGCCGCCGTGTCGCTTTTCCAGTTCCATGGCATGGTCCAGCGCAATGATGGCGCACTCGGCCTGGTCGTCCGACGGAGGCTGGGTGGTAATGCGCTGCAGCCACAGGCCAGGCGCGGTCATCAGCGCGAACAAAGATCCGCGATGCTTGGCGGCGAATCGAATAATCTCATACGAGACGCCGGCGATCACAGGCAACAGCGCGATGCGCATCCCGAACTTGGCCCAGAACGTGGTCACGGGAAACACGGCGGAAACCAGGATGTACACCATGATCGAGATCAGCATCACCGTCATGAGAAAGCTGGTGCCGCAACGCGGATGGTACGTGGAATACTTCTGCACCGCGGCGGTTTCCAGCGAATCGCCGTTCTCGAATGCGTAGACCGTCTTGTGCTCTGCGCCGTGATACTCGTACACCCGGCGAATATCGCTCCATAGCGAAACTCCCCAGATGAACAACAGGAAAAGCGCAATCCGGATAATGCCATCCACCAGGTTGAAAATAACCTGCTCGCCAAACATCGGGTTCACCCGCTTCAGTTCGGTGGCCGCCAGCAGGGGCAAAAACTTGTACATGAAAATAAAAAATCCGACCGAGATGATAATGTTGACCGCAGCCATCCAGCCGCTGATCTCCAGTTTCTTCTTGTCTTCCGCGGACTCAGGCTGGAGTTCATCCAGGGCCACGTTGGCGGAAAACTTCAGCGCCCGGAAGCCCAGTGTCATGGCGTGACCAAGCGTAACCACGCCCCGAATTACAGGCCAGGCCATCCATTTACGCTTCTCAGAAAGCCGCTCGAGTGGTTCGCTATGCGTCGAAACTTTACCGGACGGCTTCCGGCAGGCGATGGCCCACGCGTGTGGAGAGCGCATCATGACGCCCTCGAGCACTGCCTGGCCGCCCACCAGCGTCTCCTCGCCACCTTCGAGCGCGGGCAGCAACTGCACCGCAACCAGGAAACGCCACCATGTTCGCAAATAATGCATACGTCTTAGATGCCCTTCCGGTTGAGCAAGGCTCAAACTACAAGGTTACCACAGGCAAATTCATTTAGGATGGCGCAAGGCGAGTTAGAGACGAAGCTAAGTGACCAAAGGGGCTGGGTTTATGTAACTCCCAATCCTTCGTGGAACTTCGTGTGCTGGGTGGTTAGTCATTTTGGTTTTCTGTTGCCGGCAAAAGGCTTTAAACCACCAAGGACAAGAAGTCCTACGAAGGAATTCCACGGATCGCAATGATCAAGCTAGCCGAAGCCTGCGAACGGATCGCAGGCACCACTAAGAAACTCGAAAAGACCGCGATCGTCGCCGAATATTTGAAGTCGCGGACGGTAGAGGAGGCGTCGGTTGCGGCGGTGTTTCTCTCCGGAAGACCCTTTCCGGTGTGGGAAGAGACCACTTTGCAAGTCGGCGGCTCACTGCTATGGCGGATCGTTGCCGAGATATCCGGGAAAGCCGAAGCGGAACTTAGCTCGGCGTACCACCGGCTCGGTGATCTGGGCGCCGTCGCGCAAGACGTACTCGAGGCAGGCCACGTAGGGACGGGCGCCCCCGCCCGTCCTGGCGGGGCAAAGCCCCGCAGTTCAGACCTGAGCGTCCTCGAGGTCGCCGCCCGCTTTCGCGAGATTGCGGCCGCACGCGGCCTGGCCGCCAAGTCAGCGCTGGTTCGGGGACTTCTCGCACAAGCCACACCCCTCGAAGCCAACTACATCGTAAAGATCATCACCGGCGATCTGCGGATCGGCCTGAAAGAAAGTCTGGTGGAGGAAGCAATCGCTAAAGCCTACGGCGCGACCTTGAGCGCGGTTCAGCGCGCGAACATGCTGCTCGGCGATATTGGCGAGACCCTGAAACTGGCCGCGGCAGAAAAATTGAGCGATGCCAGGATGCGGCTGTTTCATCCCCTCGGGTTCATGCTGGCCAGCCCGGCAGACTCAGCGGAAGAGGCCCTCAGCTATTTCCCGAATGCTCTGCTGGAAGACAAGTATGACGGCATCCGCGCCCAGGCGCACTGTTCAGATGGCGAGGTGCGCATTTTTTCGCGCACCCGGGACGAGATCACCGAGTCTTTTCCCGAACTCCCCGAAGCCCTGTCAGACTTGCCGCAGGCCGCGATTCTCGACGGTGAGATCGTAGCCTGGAGCTACACGAGCGATAACCCTGGGCACGCGCTCCCCTTCAGCGCCCTGCAGCAGCGCCTGGGACGAAAGCAAGTCAGCGAAAAACTGATGCAGCAAGTTCCCGTAGCCTACCTGGTGTTCGATGTCCTCTACGCCGGAGGCGAACTGCTATTGGAGCGTCCCTTGCACGAGCGGGAAACGATCCTTGACACAATGCTGGCAGCGCCGAAAGAAACGCAGAGGGTTCCGCGTGCCACCGGAAGCCAGGCACGTTTCGAATTCGGCGATGATGACCGTGCGTCAATTGCGCAAGTCATTCGAGCCCCGGTGTTCCGTGCCTCAACCCCGCAGGAACTTGATCAACTCTTCGAAGCCGCGCAGGCGCGAGGCAACGAGGGATTGATGATCAAAGACCCCGAGTCACCCTACACGCCGGGGCGGCGCGGCAAAGCATGGTTAAAGCTCAAACGTGAGTTGGCGACCCTGGACGTGGTAGTAACGGCAGTTGAATACGGACACGGCAAACGGATTGGAGTGTTGAGCGATTACACCTTCGCGGTGCGCGATGGAGACAGGCTGGTGAACATCGGTAAGGCCTACTCGGGACTGACCGACGCAGAAATTGCCGAGATGACCAAGTGGTTCCTGGAACATACCGTCGAAGATCAGGGTTTCCGGCGGGTAGTCGAGCCGAAGGTCGTGCTGGAAGTGGCATTCAACAACATGATGCGATCCGACCGCCATGAGAGCGGCTACGCGCTGCGGTTTCCGCGGATCGTGCGTCTCCGCCCTGATAAGTTGCCGGAAGAGGCGGACACGATTGAACGAGTCTCGGAGATTTATCGTCAGCAAAACTGACGAGATTGCTGGTCTCGCATCGCCAGCTCACACCCACTGCAGCAAATTCGTCCGTCCGCCGAACCTTTGAAAGCACAAGAGCCAGGGCGCCCTGGCTCTTGCCGTCACCGCTACCTCTGTCAGCGCTCCAACCGGAACTAATTGCTTCCAGACGGAGACACAGACTGATTCGTTGCCTTGGCCGTGCGAGTTACGACCGACGGTTGAGCCAAAGTGTAGACCCCCAGCTCAGTCGCCACTTCGCTCAGGTAGTACACGTCGCCCACTCGCGTCAGCTTCACTGCCAGCCGTTGCGGGTACGACGAGTCGTGCGTGTTTGGAACCAGGAACGCCGATTCGCCTGCCTGCTCACCGCGCAGAATCAGATCCTGACCCGTTCCCGTGACATCCTGCAAGACTTTGTACGTCCCAGCAGGAAAGGCCTTTCCCCCTGCCACGAAATCCTGATTGATATGCACCACAACGTCGCCTGTCGCCGCCTGAGCTCCTGCGGCCAGCACGAACAGACCGGTGAACGTAATGAATGCGCCCAACAAATACTTCTTCATGATTTCTCCTCGTGAAATCTCGTTGGTTGAGTTCCTAAGTCGATCTTGGAGCGTTCCCGTTCCACGGCTTCAGTCACACCCCCCACCGTGAATCAGGCCAGCTCCAAGCCGCCTTCTTGTGCCTGCTCATTGCTTAGACCGCGGTCTGTTTCTGAAGAATCTTCAGTGCGTTTGAATGTTTTGATTCAGGGCAGGGCAGATGCGCTGGCGATGTCTCGTTATTGTAAAAAGATGTTTGTAATCGTGAAGCGGAGTGTGTTCGAGGAAAGCAGCAATTCTGTTAGTGACGGTGTGCTTTGGTGCTCGCCGACTCCGCTACCGGAATCACGCAGCCATGCGCGACTTCGCAGTCCACGTTCTCGAACTGGATGGTGGTGTGGGTGATCTGAAAGTCGTGCCGGAGACATTCCTTTAAATCCCGCAGAATGCGCTCACTGACCGATGGCGGGATGTCCTCGATGGAGATGTGGCAGGAGAGTGCGCGCGTCTCCGACCCGATGTTCCATACGTGCAGGTCGTGAACGTCGTTCACTCCATCGATCCGGCGCATGGCCGCTTCGACCCGCTCGAGCTTGACGCCTCGCGGGGTTCCTTCGAGCAGGATGTTAAGAGTCTCGCGTACGATGCCGAATCCCGACCACAGGATGAGGACACCGATCGCCACCGAAAGCACGGGATCAATCCAGTACCTGCCCGTGGCCATGATGGCCCAGCCGCCCAGGATGACCGCTCCGGTCGAAAGCGTGTCCCCGATTTCATGCAGCAAGGCGCTCCGGATGTTGACGTCGCGCCCGGCACGGTAGAGCAGCAGAGCGATCACCCCATTCATCACCACGCCGGCCGCGGCTACGCTGATCATTACGCCCGCATGCACTTGCTGCGGGTTCTGCAAACGCCGGAACGCTTCGTAGAAAATGAATCCCGAGACCGCAACCAGCGATACCGCATTCACCAACGCCGCCAGGACACCGGCCCGATGGTAGCCATAAGTCTTAGTGGAACTGGGCGGGCGGGACTGCAGGTATACAGCTGTAAGGGAAAGCAGCAAGGCAAAAAAATCCGAAAGATTGTGTCCAGCCTCGGAGAGCAGCGCCAGAGAGTGGGCGCGAATCCCGGCAACCACCAGCAGCACGATATAGACGGCGGTTACGACCAGCGAGACTCGCAGCACCCGCGAAGTCTTTTCGCTGCCACCGGGGCTGCCATGCACGTGCATAACTTAAGTTTAAGGGGATTGGTGGCAGGGTTCAAGGCACAGGGGTAACAGACATAGCCTTGATTGCTGCCCGGTACACTACAATGCTTCCGCGCCGTGTGGTCGCGGGCGACTCCTCCGCGAGAAGCGGCTGTAGCTAAGAGAAATACAACATGCCCATCAAGGAACACAACTTTTGGCTGACTACATTGGAAACGCCGCCAAGCGTTCCGGCGCGCCCGCCCGAGAGTGCAGACGTGGCCGTGATTGGTGCCGGATTCACCGGCCTGTCCGCGGCCCGGACACTGGCGCAACGCGGGGCAACGGTTGCCGTGCTTGAAGCTGAAACTGTCGGCTGGGGTGCAAGTTCGCGCAACGGCGGCATGGTGCTCACCGGGCTCAAGCTGGGAGTGAACAAACTGATCTCGATGTATGGCCGCGAGCGCACCCAGCGCATGTACGCGGCGTCGCTGGCGTCGATGGATTGCGTCGAGCGACTGGTCCGTGAGGAAAATATCGACTGCACTTTTTCGCGTTGCGGACATCTCGAGGTCGCCTGCAAACAAAAACATTTTGACGATTACGCCCGCCAGGTCGAGGTGATTGCCCGGGAATTCAACCACCGGTTGCGGGTAGTTCCGCGCAGCGAATTGCAATCCGAAATCGGGTCGACGATTTATTACGGCGGGATGGTGGATGAAGTCAGTGCCGGCCTGAATCCTGTGAGATACGTGGCCGGACTGGCCCGCGCAGCCGTCAAGGCGGGCGCTGTGATCTCTGAAGGCACCAGGGTAGAAAAGATCGAGCGGCGAGGGGCGCAGGGCTGGCAGCTGATCACTTCGCGCGGCAATCTTCAGGCGCGCGATGTGTTCGTCGGCACCAGTGGATACACGGGCGCGGCAACTCCCGCGCTGCGAAAGAAGATCATTCCTATCGGCTCTTACATCATCACCACCGAAGTCTTGCCCGAGACGCTGGCGCGCGAGTTGAGCCCGCGCAATCGCATGATCTACGACTCCAAGAATTATCTCTATTACTACCGGCTTACGCCCGACAATCGCATGCTGTTTGGCGGACGGGCCGCCTTCTTCCCTGAAACCGTGGATTCCATCCGCAAGAGCGCCGAAATCCTGCGCCTTGGCATGATCGATGTTTATCCCCAGTTGCGCGACGTAAGAGTCCAATACGTGTGGGGCGGCACGCTCGATTTTGCTTTCGACATCATGCCCCACGCCGGGCAGATGGATGGTATCTACTACGCAGTGGGATACGCTGGGCACGGCGTTGCCATGGCTACCTGGCAAGGACAGAAGATGGCGGAGCTGATCGCGGGAGAGAAGCCGGAAAATCCGTTCGTCGGCATCCCGTTCCCGGGCGCGCCACTGGGGCTCTACAACGGAACCCCCTGGTTCCTGCCGTTCGCCGGGGCCTGGTACAAGTTTCTAGATTGGGTGAGTTAGGAGTGGCGGGCGTCTTTGGCGAGCGGCCTTTTTGCAGAGGCTTCAGCTTTCTTCCGGGGGGACATCAAAATTCACCAGTTCAGCCTGGAAACCGCGCGTCTTCCAGGCCCCATATGCGATGCCGGTAATCATCCAGATGGAACCGACGATCATCGCCATCTTCGACAGGTGGATCCAGATGAAGAGGCAAATGAGAAAACCCAAGACCGGAGGGATCAATTGCCACGGACTACGGTCTTCGCCGCGAATGTAGTAGTGGGTCAGCGACGCAATATTGACGCCCATAAATGCAATCAGCGCGCCGAAGTTCAGCAGTTCAGCGCCGACATCGTACGTGATGAGAAAAGCGCCAATCAGCGCAATCGCGCCAACAAAAATAACGTTGTTGGCCGGGATCCGGGTCCGGGGATGGATGGCGCCAAAAAACTTTTTGGGAATGGCGTCGCTGCGTCCCATGCCGTAGAGCAGACGAGCCGCGCCGAGCTGCGATCCCATGCCCGAACCGATGGTCGCAACCAGCAGCGTCACACTGATGACCTTGGTTAACAAAGGCCCGCCGGCAATCGCCGCCACGTGGCTGAATGCGTTCTCGACTTCGGCCGCAGAAAACATGTACTGGGAGCTTAAAAGTTGCACGCCATAAACTTCAGCCGCAGCCAGAAGCCCGGTGATGACGCAAACCAGCACTGTCGCCAGGAAAATATTGCGCTTGGGATTTTCTACTTCTTCCGACAGGGTGGAAATCCCGTCAAAACCAATATAGGTGAGCACCGCGACCGACGTGCCGTGAAATACCCGGCTCACCGTGAAAGTCTCCGGGTTGTAGAAGGGGCGTAAGAAATAGGCTTCCGGGAATTGCGGCAAATGGAAAATGTACCGGATCGTGTACCAGAAATAGGCCAGGATAACCGCGCCCATGATCGCGCAGAGTATCTGGTTGATCCGGGCGGAAGTCTGGACCCCGCGAAGATTCAGCAACGTGAACAGCATCGCAAAACATATGGGCCAAAGCAGCCCGGGATAGGGAATCTGATAACGGGTTCCATTTAACAAATCAGCCATGGCCTTGGCCGACCAGATGGTGCAGATCAAGGGATTGAGAATGTAATCCATGGTCATGCTCCAGCCGGTGACGTACCCGAGCGAGGGATGCAGCTCGCGGCCCACGTAGGTGTAGGCCGAGCCCGCGCTCGGGTAGACTCGCGCCATTCGCCCATAGCTCATCGCAGTGAACACCATCGCGACCATGGCGATCAGAATGGACGTGACGACGTGGCCTCCACCGGCGTTGCTGAAAACCCCATAGGCGGGCATGGGCGCCGTCGGCTGGATCACGATGATGCCGTAAAGAATCAGGTCCCAAAGCGTAAGTGACCTTCGAAGGCGTAGGGCAGGGGAAGAGGTGGTCCCGGTAGAAGTGGTTGCCATTCCCGCGTATTGGATTATGCCGCGTGCGGCGCTGTCAACGATTAAAACGATTTGGTACTGATCTTCTGGTGAATTTTAGTTGCAGTCAGCTCCGCTGAGGCACGTAGTGGCGGACGCCCTCGTCCGCCCAGCGGAGCGAAGCTCCGCAGTTTTTCGGAGCCAACCGGAACTCCGCTCAGTGCGGATAGTCGAAACGGAAAGCCTTCGGCTCATTTCCCGAAAGGTGCCGCGTGTTGTAGTTCAGGAAGTAGGCCACGTGCGCGTCATCCAGAGGGAACGATCTGCCCTTCGGATACGGATACGTTCCCATAGTGCGGAAGGGTAGCGGCTGCACGGTGTCGGCCTCAGCGGCGTAGAAATCCATGTCTTTCTCGTAGCCGTTAGCGACGAAAAAGTAATCCCGTGCCCACCCCTTGGGCAAGGCCGGAAGTCTCGCGGGATCAAAATCCAGAGCCACTTCGTCTCCCGACCCAAACACCGCGAGGCGATCATCGTAGCCAGTCAAGAGCGGAAGCACATCGCCGTAGCGCGTGTAAGCGCCCGCGGGACGCGTGTAAGGGCCGGTGGCACTGGTTTTTTCATACACGTACAACACGTTGCCCGGCGGCTGGTTTTCAATCTTCAGCGGAAAGCCGTGGTAGCGCAATTGGGCTCGCTCCAGCGGAACCGGCGTTAGCCGGGAGTTCTGTTCCTGCGCCGTGCGATTCACCAGAATGTTGTCCCAGTAAATCTGTAGGTTCGTGGTGATGCGGATCCGTTGCGTCCCCTGCGGCAGCTTGCCGGTCAGATCCGCGGTCATCGTGCGAGGACCGCCTGCAGGAAAGCCCATGTCGTCTACAACACGAATCCACTTTCCATTGGCGTCCTGCGCTTCGACATAGGGCGCGACCGGTTCGATACCCGCCTGGTACCCGGCGTACATACTGGTGGCGGAGAAGTATTCAATCTCGCCGTGCATCAGCAGCCAGAGTGGACCACCGCGATAGGGTTCGCCGAGGTCGAGTTCCAAGCTGTGCCTTTTGGCAAAACCCTGGAAGCGCTCCACCTCGAAATCGCCGAAGAAACGGTGCGCCAGCAGGTCGGGCAAGACATCGTGTCCGTGCTCGTCCCACGCTCCCGCAGGCGGGCGAGCATCGCGGCTATAGACCACCTTGAAGGGCGGATAGGGCGGACTGCTGGCGAAATACTCGTTGGGAAATACGTCGACGGCGGCGGGATGGTCCACCGCCAGCAGCTTTACCTGGTCGAGGTAAACTGCTTCCTCGAGCGGCTCCATGAAACGGAAGCTGAGCTTGCCATCTTTCTCACGAATCGCGTTGCGAGGCACTTTGATGTATTCCGTCGGTCGCGGAATGTCCCGCTGGTTGGGCCCAACCCAGTGGCCGACCACGCCCGCGCCCAGCATGTCCCCGACTAGTTCGTAGTGAGTGCCGTCCCAAACGAAAAGCGTAGGACAGGAACTCCCACGACGATCCATTTCGAGGAAGCTATGGCCTTTCAGCCCAGCAATCTGAATTTCATCCTGGATCACTCCGGAGGGCCACAGCATGCGTACAACATCGGCTTCCTTGGCCTGGCCCAGTCCGACGACAAAGTCGGTCGAGTTCTGGCCCAGGTAGCCGGAGGATCCCGCGATCTCAAATTTCTGGCGATTCGCTCCGGCAAAGACCTCGATCTTGGTTCCAATCGCGCTCTTGTTGTCCGCCAGGCCCTTGAACGAGAGCCGCAGCCAGTTGTTTTTGTTTCCGCCTTCGTTGCGCAACAGGAGCGCCGGACCGCGATTCTGGGTGATGAGTAAATCGGTGGCACCATCGCCGTCGTAATCACCGGTGATGACGGCGCGAGGATCTTTCAACTGAATCTTGTCCAGACCAACATCGGCAGTGACGTCTTTGAAACCGTCAGGGCCAAGATTTCGGAAGAGACGGATTTCGCCCTTGCCATAAGCGGTCTCGCCCACGGCGACCAGATCGACCCAACCGTCATTGTCGTAATCGAAGGCAGCGACGCCCCAGCCGCGGACCCAGTTCGTCTTGGGAAGGTCTACAGGCTCGAACGTCTTGCCATGATTGTTCCGCCACAGCGTGATGCCTGTTGACCAGTGAGTAAAAGCGAGATCCATCCAGTCATCGTGATCGAAGTCGAGGACCGTGACACCGACAAACTGTCCCGGACTTACCTTTGGCCATGTCTGCCGCATCGCAAACTTGCCTTCTCGAGGATTTTCAAAAATCGTTATTGGCTCAACTTGACTAGTTACAACCAGGTCTACAGCTCGGTCGTTGTTCCAATCGGTGCCAACCGCCGCGATGCTTGGCGTGAGCCCCTCCAGGCCAAGGGACTGAGCGACCTCTGTAAAGGTCCCATTTCCATTGTTTCGCCACATAGCGTTGGAACCGTAGCTGTCACCAGCTACGCCGGCCTTGCCTCTAGGATCAAAGGCTGCACCCTCCTTGTACCTCGTGATATAGAGATCCAGATCGCCATCGTGGTCATAATCAATGAACGTTGGAGCGACATTCAGACCGTCATTCTTGATGCCCGCAGCTTCAGTAACGTCCTTAAACGTGCCGTTCTTCTCGTTGTGCAGCAGAAGCACGCTGCCATTGAGAGTTACCGCCAGATCAGTCGCGCCGTCATTGTCGTAGTCGCCGGCAGTGCACCCGATGGCGTGGACCGCACGATCAAACCCTGCCTTCTTCGTGACATCCTCGAACTTGCCTGCGCCCAGGTTGTGATACAGCGCCATGCCGCCTTGCAGACCGTTGTCCGGCAGAAAAACGTCTGGTTTGCCGTCGCCGTCATAGTCGAGGAAACACGCACCCGGTCCGAGATACGACGCAAGATCATTCGCACGACTCGCTGCGGGTTTCGACGTCAGTCCCGCGGCATCCGTCACCGCCACGAAGCGCACAGGAATCTGCGGCGGCACTTTTTGCATTGCCCCGGGCGATTCCTCCACCAGCGAATATCTTCCCTGGTCCCCGTAAGCGAGCCCGATCGGCGAGCCCAGTTTGTTCTGCGTGATGTGCTGGAAGCGGACCAGGTGTTCTCGAGCCTGGGCCGCGTCCCCCGACTGCTGGTAGGCGCGCGCCAGGCCGAACTCGGCGGAAGCGTGCAGCGGGTTCAGCTTGAGCGCGTGCTGGAAAGCATCGATGGCCTGGGGATATTGCTTCAGTTGCGCATTTGCGGCTCCCAGAAAATACCAGCTGTCGGCATCATTCGGATCAATCTCGGTGACGTGCCGGAACGCGTCCACGGATCCCTGGGGATTGTCGGAATTCTTGTACAGCAATCCGAGATTGAACCAGGCATGAGGGTCGTCGGGGCTGTTCTTCACCGCCGATTCAATGAGGGCCTTCGCCGGATCGATGCGGGCCAGGTTCAGCAGAGCGATGCCCTGATTTAACGTCGCGACCTGCAAGCCGGGATCGTGCGCAGCGGCTTCCTGGAAAGACTTGAGGCCTTTCTCGAATAGCTGCTGGTTCATGTAGGCCGCGCCGAGATTGTTCAGCCGCGCGGCTTCGCTGGGATTGGGAGACGAAGTTGCCGCCTTCTGCATATTCGCCGCAAAAATTCCGAGTGCGGCCACTCCAACGACTGCAATGGCGATGAGAATCCGTCGAAGCATAAGGAAGTTAACCACAAAGAGGGCCGGAGCGCTGAGAAGTGCCGGGCTATTGAGCCTTGCCGTCCTTACGTATCATTTCCGCAGCGCCAGTGGCTTGGAGTACGGCCGGTTTGTCACTACACCTTTGCCTTCTTCGATGGTAATTGTCTGGCCCGCGCTGACGTTCGACAATTTATCGGTCTGCCCGCTGGGCCATTGTACTTCGAGGGAATCGGCCCTTGCGGCAGTGCCCAGGCCAAAGGTGGCAACCAGTTCGCTCTGCGACAGGTAGCTGCCACCGCTGCGCAACATCTGCCATTGCTGGTCTTTTCCTTGCATGCCCCCAGACGTGACCCGAATCGACGCGCCGATGCCATCGCGATTCGATTTTGTTCCCTGCAGCTTCACCCGCAGACTGTTGTTGGTGCCGCCCTCGTTGTGAAAGAGGTAAGCCCGTCCGCCATTGGTGGTCACCAGGACGTCGAGCGCGCCATCGTTGTCGATATCGGCGTAAGCCGCGCCCCGAGCCACTTTTGGACTGGCAAAGACGGCACCCATCGTCTGTGTGACTTCCTGAAACTTTCCCGCGCCCAGGTTGCGGAACAGGTGCGGAGGCTCAGCATAGCTCACTCGCTTCTGCACCCGCTCGATCTCGTTTTCAATGTGTCCGTCGGCGACAAAAATATCGGGCCAGCCGTCGTTGTCGTAGTCGAAGAAAAAGCAGCCAAAGCCCAGCGTCACCAGGCTGGCGCGACCGACTTCCGACCGCGGCGCTTCGTCTACGAACAGTCCGTTGCCCTCGTTGTGGTAGAGAGAAAGCATCTGGTTGGCGAAGTTGGTGATGATGATGCTGGCATGGCCGGAGCGGTCGTAGTCGGCGGCATCCACGCCCATGCCGGCACGGGCCACACCATCTTCGCTGAAGGCGATTCCCGCCGAGACTCCTCTTTCCTCAAAAGTCCCGTCGTGCTTGTTCAGATAGAGCTTGTTGGGCTGGGTGTCGTTGGCGAGCAGGATATCGGGCCAGCCGTCGTTGTCGTAGTCGAGAATCGCGACACCAAGGCTCTTCGAGGTGGCATCGTAAAACTTGGCCTTCTGGGTCGCGTCTTCAAATTTGCCGTTGCCCAAGTTGTGCCAGAGCCGCGCAGACGTTCCCTTGTAGGACTCAGGCGTGCAGTAAGACTTGCGGGTACCGTCTAGAGTGCAAAACAGATCACCCGCGATCGACCACTGCACGTAGTTCGCCACCACTAGGTCGAGTTTGCCGTCGCGATCGTAGTCCACCCAGGCGGAACCAGTAGAAAACTCGTTCGGGCCCCATAGGCCAGCTCCCCTGGTTACATCGGAAAACGTTCCGTTGCCGTTGTTGTGAAACAGGTGGCTCTGGCCGAGCGCACTGATGAAAAGATCATCACGGCCGTCGTTGTCGTAGTCGCCCACCGCCACGCCAAGGCCGAACATGGAAATCGCCAGCCCAGCCTTGCGGGTCACATCGGTAAAAGTCCCGTCGTGATTGTTGTGATAGAGCTTGAGACTGGTGGCCGCGCCCGCATGGCCGGGCCAGCTCTCTCCATTTACCAGCACGATGTCGGGCCAGCCGTCGTTGTCGTAGTCGATAAAGGCGCAGCCCGGGCCCATGGTCTCGGGAAGATATTTCTTCCCGAAGGCGCCGTTGTTGTGAACGAAATGAATGCCAGCTTCGGCCGTGATATCGCGGAACTGGATGCGCTGAGCTGACGCGATGCCAGCCAGCAACAGAATGGTTGCAAGACAGCCTGTGAGCGCAGGGTGGAGCAGGGCTTTCAGCCCTGCACAAATGGTTTCTCGCCAACTCCAGGCCTCAGCCCCTGAGGGACATCCGAACTGAGCAGTGGAGGGCTTTTCCGCGCACGAACCCAGGCCCTTTGTCATTCAGTTGCCCCGGGCGATGTATGCACCGCATGTTGAGCGAACGGATGACTGAGCCCCGGCCTGCGCGCAGTCGAAGCAGCGGCGGTCGCCTGCTTCGTACTCGGCAACGCTACCGACACGTGCTCATGAATGTTTTGACGCTCGTTGTTGTCCTCAGGATTGAGCTGGCGATACGGTCCGGTAATCGCCTGCGAAGACTCATCCGCCTTGAAGCGCAAGTAGCGGACCTGGTGTTCATGGGCCAACTTCTCATTCCCCAGGCCGTTGTAGCACAGCATCAGGTTGTAGTGCGCCTGCAAGTCTTCGGGATCGACTTCGAGCACGGACTCCAGCACCTTCACCGCCTCAGCATATTTGCGCTGCAGAAACAGAATGCGTCCTAGATCGTTCAGAGCCACACGATCTCGGGGATACTGAACCAGAACTTTCCGCAAGCGATCCGCCGCGCCGTCAAAGTCGCCATCGCTGCGCAGGACCTTGGCATAGAAGAAGTTCGCTCGTGCCAGGTCGGGGCTCAGTGACAGGGCTTTCTCCAGCACGATGCGGGCGCGGTCCATGTCGCCTTCTTGAACGGCGCAACGGCCGATGTTTACCCAGCCATCGGGATTGGTGGGCGCAATCTCGGTCACCTTCTGGAAGGCGGCTGCCGCAGCTTTCAGATCACCTTGGAGGAAAAGGCCGATGCCGTAATCATTCCAGCGCTGCCAGTCGTCCGCCTGCAAAACTTCCTTCGGTTGGGCCGCCGGGGCGTTGTGCGGGGCCACATTCAGCGTGACCTCATCCTCAGCCACGGTGATGATCGGGAGGTCGGGAATCTTTTCCTGTTTCGCGGAGACACCCTTCAGCGGAGCAGTGAAGATAAACGTTCGGTCGTCATAGTCGGGCGTGACCGCCGAATCCGCTTGACCGGGATCCGGAACCCCGGCAAATGAAAATTGTGTGTTCCACCAGGCGAACTTGCGATAACACATGCGAGCATGCAACGTGATCTTGTCGCCGGCGTTCTCCGGGACGTGCAGGCGGTAGTGAACCGTGTCCGCAGCGCCGGGGGGAATCAATCGCACGTAGACCGCCGCGCGCGTAGCCCAGGCATTGCGCTTGCTGATGCGGTTGCCGTGCGCGTCCACTTGCAGGGAGCGGTAAAAATGCGCGCCCTTCTCCACCGGACCATGGCCGTTGTCCTCGACCATTCCGCTCCAGAATAGGGTCTGGCCTTTGTCATCGGTGCCCTTGAGCTCAAGCCAGGTGTCGTAGGCATCGACGGTGCCACCGGGGAAGAAGTGCCCAATCTTTTTCGTGCGCACCACTACATCCACGCGCACTGTGTCGCCGCGGCGGACCACAGGCTGTACCCGGCTGAGCGGCGCTGTCACGGGCACGACTTCAGCTTCCGCAGCGGGCGTAATCTTCGCTTCCGCCTCCTCGCCTACCGCAAAGGTGGTAGAAAGCTCTGACTGGCTGAACCCGCCCGTTTTCACCTCTGCCCGCGCCGCAGAGAGCGCGAAAATATCTACACTGAGGATCTTGTTCTTCAGAAAATTTTCCGTGATCTTCAGTTGCTCGGCGTCCTCGTTGGCGGTCGGCAACGCAGTGTTCGCACCCGGGAAGCGATGCGAGTGCACCAGGCCTGCCACGTTGCCGAAGTCGTTCGACGGAGTCGCCGGCATGTGGCAGTCGGCGCACTGCTGAGCTTTTGGCGGATAGTAGAAAGACCGCGCACCCTGCCCGGAAACGCCACTGGCCTGCCAGTTGTCGTACTCGTTGAAGCCGCGGAACCAGCGATAGTGATTCACCGGCGCATCGAGATGAACCTTGTGGCAACTGGAGCAGAACTCTGCCGTCTGCTCCCGCATGAATGGTTTCAAAAACACGCGGCGATGAGGCTCGGGATTCAGCTTGACCAGAAAATCATGCAGAGCACGCTCTAGCGGATTTTGCGTCGCCGCCAGTTCGTGCAGCTTGGGATACTCCAGGTAGAAGTCGCCCTGTCCCATGGTGCTTTTCACGTCGGCAATGGAGTGGCACATCATGCATCCCAGCCCGGCCTGCGCCTCGGGGCGATGCACAATCTCCTTGATCGGCGTATCCATCAGCCCGCTGTAGAGCACCGCAGGATCGTGGCAGCCGCCACACCACTTGGAAGGCTTGGTGCCAACCGTGTCCTGCATGTACTCGATGCTCTTGCGATACCACTGATTGTTGAACGACGAAAAATGGTGCGCCGAACTGTTCCACTGGTTGTAGATATCTTCGTGGCAGCGCTTGCAGGATTCAGATTCCATGAAAAACTTGCTGGGAATCTTCTGGCGGCCATAAACCTGGGCTGAGCTGGGGAAAAATGCGCCGTCCGGTCCGTCGCCTTCGCCGTTCATGCTGGTCGGCGGCATGGCCGGATTCTCAATACGCCCCCGATTCAGCCAGCGCGATTCCCGCACATAGCGGGCGGCGAAGCCGAGTCCGGCAAGCACCGTCAGGCAGATCACGACCCGCGCCAGCGTGCCACTCGCACCGGAGGTCAGCCAGCCCCGCTTGCCAGCCCACTGCGCCAACAGCAAACCGACTCCGGCGAGCGACAAAATGATATGCAGATACAGCCAGTTCCACTCGTACCGCGGCGTCCCGACCTTGATCAGCACCAGCCCCAGAATTGCGCCCGCAGAGATGAGGGTCCACCCCAGGCCCGAGACCATATTTCCATTCCGGAGCAGGCGATAGAAGAAGACCGCGAGAAGGACCGATGCGATCACGCCAGCCACAGCATGCAACAGGACCACCACGGCATAGAAAACGTTCGGCTGGGGAAAGGTGTACAGATAGATTGCAGAAAAGAACAGAAAGATGATCAACCCAGCGAGCACGCGATGGCGGGAGGTTTGCAACCGTGACATTTCTTGAACTAACCCATGCCGGCGGGCACACTTGCGCCGGCAATCAGAACCATGGTGGAGACAGGCTATCCCGCCGCCGGAATTTTGCAGAATAGTATAAAAGCACTATCAGTGCTGCGACTAAATCGGAGGCGGTCCGCAGGCGCCGCATTGCTCTTCCAGGGCCGCAGCAACAGAGAGTACCAATTCCTCCTGCCACGGGCGGGCCACGAGCTGCACACCGATTGGCAAACCTTCCGGCGATTTCCCCACCGGCACCACGGCAGCGGGAGTACCCAGCAAATTAAACCACTCGCAATAGCTCCACGCGTCGAGATATTTCACGGTCTTTCTTTCAACCTGCCAGCTGCGCTCGCCATGGCGGAATGCGGGAATCGCGGCCACCGGACAAAGCAGGACGGGATACTTCTGCATCTGGGTAAATATCTTTATGCGCACGACATCGCGCTGCAGCCAGGTTTCGAGCAGCGACTCGCCGGTATGAGAGGGCTCGGCGGCAACCCAATTGGAGAATTGCTTCAGCAGCGGTCCGATCTCCGACTCGTGTCCCTGCGTCACGGGACCGAGCACCATTCCGCCGGCGACGCCGAACAGGTTCCACCACAGTTGCCGGGCTTGCTCGAGGCCGTCGGGGCGGAAAGGTTCCATCTGAAATCCCGCGCGCTGCAGCGCTTTCGAAGCGGTTTGCACGGTCGCACGCGTTTCCGCTGTGACCGGTGTGCGGCCATCGTCTTCGAAATAACCAATGCGAATCCGCTTCAGATCCTCTTCCCGGGGCCAGCGCACCGGCACCGGAGCCGCCGAGGGATCGCCATCGTCGGGGCCTTGCATGACCTCGAACAGGACCTTCAGGTCAGCGACGGTTCGTGCCATCGGCCCCACCACACCCAACAGCGCAAATGGACCCGCCGAAGCCGGGAAGTGTCCCGTGGCAGGGATGCGACCGGGAGTGGGCTTCAATCCGCAAATTCCGCTGAAATGCGCCGGCACGCGAATCGATCCTCCGCCGTCGCTTCCCACTCCTCCGGCTGACATGCGGGCCGCGATGGCCGCCGCTTCGCCTCCACTCGATCCGCCAGGTGTGCGCGAGAGATCCCAGGGGCTGTTGGTCCGTCCATAAAGCAGATTGTCGGTCTCCCACGCCATGAGCAGTTCCGGAGCGTTGGTTGTACCCAGAATGACTGCGCCCGCATTGCGCAAACGCGCTACCAGCGGTGCATCCCGGGTGGCGATGAAGCCTGCACGCAGTCTTGTCCCTGACTCACACCGCAGCCCGGCAACTTCTATCGAACTCTTGATGCTGAGTGGGACCCCGTGCAGGGGCCCGAGTTCCTCACTGCCGCCAACTGCCGCTTCCGCTTGCCTCGCCTGTTGCCGCGCCCCTTCGGCATCCACCTGTACAAAGGCGTTGAGCTTCGGGTTCAATTCTTCGATCCGGGCGAGATGAGCTTCGAGCAGTTCGACCGGCGACAATACTTTTCGCCGTATCTGCTCAGCCATGGAAACAGCAGGGAGGAACGTCAGTTCGCGCATGCAAGGTCAGTCGGGAGTGACTTGAGTCTAGCATGCGATTGAAGGCGAAATGCCGGGAAGGACGCCTGGCGAGCGTCAGGCGCGAAAAGGAGATCTAGCGGGAACCGGCGGCGGCGCGACGTACCTTTTCGCTTCGGACCTTCTCACTTCGAGCTTTCTCACTTCGAACTTTCTGTCTGGAGACGGTCTCGCCCCGGAGAGCGCACACAAGCGGTTTCTTCCTGGCGTCTCGTTTCCCCAGCCACTGCTTCAGATACTTTCGTGAAGCTGCGGTCAGCCGCGAGAAGAGTACGCCCGCCCGTCCGCCATCGTCGGCCCAGACCACCTCGGCAGTGCCTTCCACCATGTGCTCGGTACCGGGCAAAACAAAGCGCATGGGCACGAGTTGCACCGGCGGCAATGGCTCGGGCGCTTGCAACGCCAGGCCGCTCTGGTTCAGGTCCAGCACCATGGCGGGTAGCGCGGCGACTCCGAACTGCAAGTACACCAGCGATTCCAGACTTTGCCGTTCCGACCGGCGACGGTCCGGCCGCATGAACCCTCGGCCCGCGCGCAGGCAGCGGACGATCTGGTCGAAGGCCAGCGGCTTGTAGAAAATGAAGTTGACCCCGGCCTGGAATGTCTCGGCTATTTCGGTAAAGGCCCCGATCATCCCGAAGATCACCGGCCTGCGATGCGAAGGCGCCAGTCGCGCCATGCGGGCCACCGTCGCCGCGCCGGGCAGGTCGAAATCCAGGATCAGCGCCGAGTAGTGCCGCAGCACCGTGAGGTCCAGAGCCTCGGCTGCGGATGGACAAACTTCCTGCTCCATTCCGACTTCGTCGAGGGCCGTGCCTACGACCCGCAGTGCGGGTTGTTCGCGGCACATCAGCAAGGCATTGAAGGCCATAAGGTCGCAGCTTAAGGCTGCGCCGGGCGCAGGTAAAGTAACCCAGGTAATCGGTTGCCGCTTACCAGTAAGGACCTATGGCGGAAGCGCACACTCCGGCAGTTCTCTAAACCCTGACGGGGCTAACCTTACGGAGTGGTGCCTTGCATGCTTGGCACCCGATCACAGCGCTTCCCAAAAATACCGGTGCCCCTAAAAGCGAACGCAAAGCGAAGATGAGGTCGGGTATTGGGCCGCGTTCTTTCGTAATCTGCCGTTGTGGGACAACGAATGTCATAGTGGGAAATGAAGCCATGCCTCATTCCAAACACGCCGAAGATGCCCGCCGGGCCCCTCGAGTCAAACTCGCAGGGACAATTCTGGCTTTAGTACAACTGGAAAATGGACGGCAGATACGGGCCCGCCTGCACCAGCTTTCTTTTATCGGCGGCCTGCTGCACCTGGACAACCCCATCAATGAAGGCATCAAGGTAGAGGTGATATTTCACATCGGCGACAGCACCATCCGCAGCAAGGCTGCCATGCTGTTTCCCATGTGGGCCACCCAGGGCTGTCTCCAGCCCTTCGAATTCGTCGATCTCAAAGAAGAAGATCGGCTGAAGCTGGAACTCGATCTGAAAAAACTTCTCAGCCCCACAACCGCCGATTCACCCGTCGCCGAGACCGTGTAGGGACGGGCGCCCTCGCCCGTCCAGGCCGAGCAAAGCTCGGCAGTTTTCTGAGACTCGAGCGAAGCGCACGCTCCTCGCGACCGGGCTGTCCGCGCCGATTGATTTTCGCTAAAATAACTCTCTCCTTTCTCCAAACGGAGTCCCATGGCACATCAGCATTCCGCTCGTTTCCTGAAAATCGTCGACGATGCCAGAAAGCGCATTCGGGAAACAACCGTGGACGACGTCAAAGTCAGACTCGACCGCGGCGACAACTTTCTCCTGGTTGATGTGCGGGAAGAGAGCGAGTACGCCAAGGATCATCTGCCCAAGGCCGTCCACCTGGGCAAAGGCATCATCGAGCGCGATATTGAGGAACGCGTGCCGGATCTCGCCACACCCCTGGTCCTTTATTGCGGTGGCGGTTATCGCTCCGCTTTAGCCGCTGACAATCTCCAGAAGATGGGCTACACCAACGTGCTCTCCATGGACGGCGGCATTCGGGGCTGGCGCGAAAAGAATTTTCCCCTGACCAGGGACGAATAAGCAGACGAACCTGTTCACGGAAGTACCTCGGTAACTTGATGCCGGCCCGATATCGCGTCAGCATGGGGATACCGCGCATCTTCTATTTCTGTCTGCTGCGGTCAAATGATGGGACGAGATAACAAAACTTCCGGTCAAGCTGGATCAGGGGCAGCGGCCGCGGCGCCTGCGCTCGATGCCAAAGCGTCGCAACTTCGGCTGGCCCCGGCCAACACTCCCGAGTCATGCCGCGACGAGCTGGCCAAGATTTTCGGTGTGCGGAGAACCGAAGTCGCCCTCATGCGCCTGGAGAATGGCCTGCTGAAGTTTCTGTTTCCCCAGGAGCTGAGCACCGCGGGATCGATTCCGATATCCAGCTCGACGGCGGTCGCCGCCCACACCGCGGTCACCAGAAAAGTCGAGCTGTTTAACAACTTCACCAAGGTGAAGCATGCCAGCATCTTTGAAAGCATCAAGCCGGGCGGAGAGCAAGGTGGGGATCTTCCTCCCGCCACAATCCATAAGCTGATGTCCGCACCGGTGCTCGACGAGGGGAACAAAGTTCTGGGAGTCATCCAGATCTGCCACAAGGGGTTCGATCTGGCTTCTGCCGGACCAGACTTCACCCTCGACGATCTCCACCAGCTCGAACTGGCCGCCAAGGTGCTGGCTCAGTCTGACTTCATGCAAGCGTGCGGCTAGCAGAATCGAGCGCCGCCGTCCTTTCCAGTTTCTCGATCTGTTCCATGTAACGCTTCGAGTCGAATTTTCGCCTCGTGCTGGCCAGCGACATATAACGGACTTTTCCGTAAACCGGGCGATTCGACCACGCCCGGTCATGCTTCCCGACGATGGCCCAGGCGATTCCCGCATAGCCGTTGGGATCGCGCCCGTCGAGTTCATAACGGTCATTGAGCCGAACCGCGCGCTGATAGGCCTCAGATACGGACGGGCTCCACTCCAGAATTTTTTTTGCCCAGTACATGCGCACGTAGTTGTGCATCCAGCCTCTTAACACCATCTGTTTCTGAGCCGCGTTCCACAAGGGATCGTGGGTCGTTCCCTGCTCCATCTCTGACTCGCTATAGGTAACGGCGCGCCGGTCGCGGGCGTGCTCAGCGAGCGAGCGTTCCGCCCAGGGCTCCAGGCATTCCATGGAGTCGTATGAAGAATTGAACCGGACAAAATTGACCGAAAGTTCGCGCCTGACGATAACTTGCTCGAGAAATGCCTGCTTGGCCTTGGCGGGCGCCTCACTGTGCTCCACCGCGAGTGCCACCGTCTGTGGACCGATATGGCCAAAATGAAGATAAGGAGAGAGCCGGCTGGTGCCGTCCACTTCGGGATGGTTTCGAGCCTCTGGATAAGCAGCAAGACGCTTCCGCACAAATTCATTGAGAGCGCGCAGCGCCTGCTTGCTTCCCCCGTGCCAGCCCGACGCGTGTGCCACCGAGCGGTCCAATCTCCATCTGGCCATGAAATCCTCGTGCACAGACAGCGAACCCAGGCGTGGCGGAGAAGTCCAGCGCACATGCGCCCTCGGGTCTTTCTGCACGACCATGAACTGCGGAAGAAGTGCATGGATGCGGGGCCGGATGGTGCGTGCCGCAAATTGCTCCTTCAGCAAGAGCTTTGAAGGCACGACCACGTCTGCATCCACCGTCCATAGAGGCACCCGGATCTTTGCCGCCACCTTGACGCGCCACCCCTCCGGTTCGCGCATCGGATTCTCATCACCAATCACTATGGCCGGACGTGTCTCCTCGCAAAACTTGAGCAGACTGTGATCGGGATAAGCGCGCAGGACGAATCCGATATTCCGGAGGATGAGGCCTTCCGCAATATCCGGAATACCGTCCATCAGGAAGCGGTAATGCCGAAGGTTCGCGTGGGGATAAAACGGCATCGGAGCAAAAAACACCACCGCTGGAAGTTGGAGTTCATTCGCCACCTCAACGGCCACGTCGAGAGCGGAGTTGCCGGTGGCGCGCTGCGCTCTCTGCATCCAATAGACGACGCATCTGCCCTCGGGGTCGGGAGACCCGGCCTTACGTACGGTGATGCGTCCATCGCGTAGTAATTTTTCAATCGCATTCATAAAGCATCGCGTTCATGAATCATCGCATTCATAAATTGAAGACCGGAGTCGGACCGCTCTCAATTCCTTCGCGCTCCTGCTTGCAGTGCGTGGTCGAGCGCCTGCTTCTCCTCGACGGCCAGCGGGCGAACACACCCTTTGGGAAGCTGCCCCAGCACTAGCGGCCCGATCGCGACCCGCACCAGCCGAAGAACTTCTATCCCGAGCGCTTCCAGCATCCGCCGTATCTGGCGATTTCTGCCTTCATCCAGAACGATTTCGAGCCAGGAGTTGCACGCCCCGCCGCGCAGGATGCGAGCGCTCCTGACGTGAAGGACTTCTCCATCTTCCGTTCTCACTCCCCGCCTGATCGACTCCAGCAAACCAGTGTCGGCGACCCTGCCGATTTGCACGTGATAAGTCTTGTCTAAATGTGTCGCGGGCTCCTGCACTCGCGCCGCCCATTCCGAATCATTGGTCAACAGCAGAAGACCCTCGCTGGCCTTGTCCAACCGCCCTACCGGCGCCACCCAGGGCAGATTGGATTCCAGACACGCGTATACCGTTTGCCGCCCCTTTTCGTCGGAGGCGGTCGTCACCACGCCCCGCGGTTTGTTCAGGACGAGGTAGATCCTGGAAGGGGTTGCCACCCGCTGACCGTCGACTTCAATGCCGTCCTTCTCCAGGCGGACCGGGGCTTCGGGATCACGGAGAATTGCGCCGTTCAGTCGGACCCTGCCCGCGCGGAT
The DNA here is from genome assembly GCA_964528615.1 of uncultured Acidobacteriaceae bacterium. Taxonomy (GTDB): domain Bacteria; phylum Acidobacteriota; class Terriglobia; order Terriglobales; family Acidobacteriaceae; genus JAIQFF01. Next base: position 32,583 of record CAZGSU010000014.1, read on the forward strand.
CAGATCGAATGCCTTTGACCGTGAGCAGTAACCAAGCTTTGAAAGCGCACGCGCCAGGCCCACTCGCCGGGAAGATTTCGCGCGAGTCACGTTTTCATGCTAACAGCCGGGAGTGTTTTACTCGTAGCCGCCTACGGGACAGAAGCGCGGGTCTCATTCGAAAAAGCGCTCTCTCGTCCCTGGTCGTCCACCGCGGTGACAACGTAGTAGTAGGTCGTAGCCGATTGCACGCTCTGATCGTCGTAAGACGCCGTGCCGAGGGCGCTGGCCAGAAGCCCGTACGAAACCCCCGCGATGGTCGAGCGGTACACGCTGTAGCTGACGACATTTGCAGTCCCTGCGCCCCGCCAGGCCAGCGAAACGGAGTGTGGCAGCGAGGCTGGCGGCACCGCGGCCGCTGGGTTCACCGTCAAGACAACAGTTGCTCTCTGGCTGGAATCGGCCTGGCTGGTTGCGGTCACGTCGACCCGAATCGGGGAAGCTACCATGGGCGCCGTGAACAAACCCGACGCACTCACCGTTCCCGACGTTGCCGCCCACGCAACCGTGGTGTTCGAAGTGTTGCTTACCGTGGCAATCAATTGCTGGGTATTTCCCGAGACAACGGTTGCGGTGGAGGGCGACGCAGAGATGCTCACACCCTTCGCACTGGGCGATGAACTGCCACCTCCACAAGCAGTCAGGACAATCAGGCCCGACAGTATCAGGCACGCCGGGAGTAATGCCAAACCACGGAATCCCTTCTGGAGTGAATTCTTTCCCAGCAGGAGGGAAACGAGTGGAACAGGCGGGCAATCGAGGTGTGCCATACCTGTTCAATCGTCAAGAGTTTGGGGTTAGCCTTCGAGAAAGGCCTTCGGATGACACGGCCGAGAGGTCGGCAGCCAGTTTTTTGGGAAAGTCCCAAAACAGAACGACCCCAAAAGCGAATCGCGTCGCTCGCCGGGCTTGAGGCAGGGTGTCAAAGCAGGATCAAACTGATCGGACCGCATTTTCCTCATCTACCTACGTTCCGTCGCCGGAAGCGCTGCACCTTGAAACGGTTCCCGCAAGCCTGCATGTCACACCAGCGCCGCATGCCATTGCGACTGCTGTCAAGAAAGAGCCAGGTGCAATTTTCGCCGGCACATTGCCGGACCCGGTGGAGACGATCCGAGGTCAGCAAACCCACGGCCGAGCGAGTGATCTCTCCCCAGACCCCCTGCAGCGAAGCGCCGCGGTCGTTCCAGGTCACTTCGAAGCGTTTGCCGCCGCCCCTCAGACTGGCTGCCGCCATCGCCTCCCTGAAATGTCCGTTCAACTGCCGCAGCGCTTCAGGGCGAACCATCTGCCCGAGAGCGATTCTGGAAAAGACTTCATAAAGATTCTCGCGCAGACCTACGGCGCGTTGAAAATCAGCGGTCGCCTGGGCAGATTCCCTTTTTTTCAGCTGCCGGCACTGACCATGACTGAGCAGCCCTGCCTGATGGCACCAGGCAATCAGATCCGCGTACGTCTTCAGATCGTTTTCCGGATCTTTTTCCGGATGTTTGGATTCGTGATTGTGGACCAGGTTGGTGAAATCCAGAGCCAGGTTGCCGGCAACAAATGCGAAGTTCATTTTCTTGTCTTCGGTCCCCTCGCTGAGAAGAACCGCTTGACAGGTCGCGTCCCGCAGTTCTATTGTAACCGTCTAATATAATAACACAGGTTACAATATTGAACATCGGATCATTCCCCCTGCCATATTCCCAAGCCGCCGTTGATGACCTTCGCCTGCGTCTTGCCCGCACTCGCTGGCCCGATGAAATTCCTGGCTCGGGCTGGGAGTACGGCGTCGATCTCAGTTATATGCGGCAGCTTTGTGACTACTGGGCAAACCAGTTCGACTGGAAGGCTGAACTGAAAAAACTGTCGGCTTTTCATCACTATCGCTGCACCGTCGATGGTGTCGGCATTCACTTCATCCACGAGCGCGGCAAGGGACCTGCTCCGATTCCGCTGATCCTGACTCACGGCTGGCCGGGATCGTTCCTGGAGATGCTCAAGATCATCCCCTTGCTTACCGATCCCGCGAATCACGGCGGTGACCCTGCAATTTCCTTCGACGTGATTGTCCCATCTCTTCCGGGCTTTGGTTTTTCAGATCGCCCCACGCGCGCCGGTATGAACACCTTTCGTATCGCCGAGCTTTGGGCCGGGCTGATGGAAGAACTGGGCTACCAGCGTTTTGCCGCGCAGGGAGGCGATTTCGGCGCGTCGGTGAGCACGATCCTGGGTTGGCGGCATCCTGACCGCGTGCTGGGAATTCATCTCAACTACATTCCCGGTTCGTACCGGCCATACCTGGCCCCCGAAGAGGCAGTTGACGACCGCGAGCAAGGATTTCTGGACGATGCCGACCGCTGGTACTCCGACTGGGGCGCTTACGCGCACCTCCAGCGAAACACGCCTCAAACCATCGCTTATGCCCTGAACGACTCTCCTGCCGCTCTGGCTGCCTGGATTGTGGAGAAGTTTCGCGATTGGTCGGACTGCAACGGTGAGGTGGAACGCCGCTTCACCAAGGACGAGTTGCTTGGCAACGTCACCCTCTACTGGATGACTGAAACCATCCACTCCTCCTGCCGTCTCTATTACGAAACCAAGAAAGCGCCGCTGCACTTCCAGAAAGGCGACCGGGTGCGCGTACCCTGCGGCATCGCGCGCTTCCCTCTGGAGGCGCCCTTCCCTCCACGGGTCTGGATCGAACGGGGATACAACATTCAACGCTGGACCGAAATGCCACGCGGAGCCCACTTTGCCGCGGCCGAGGAGCCTGGACTGCTGGCCGCGGATATTGCCGCCTTCTTTGGTTCTTTGCGGCTGCCCTGAACCGTACCTTTCCTGTTATCAGACGGAATCATTACCTCGGTCCCGTTGACACCCGACTGATGTTAGACTGGCAAAAATCTGTCATGACAGCAGTTCTGACGGAAGCGAAGGCGCTTGCTCTCTTATGACTCGGAAGAACAACAGGGAAGGGCCGGTTTCAGGCGATAGCCAGCGCACGCCCAAGAAGCCCTATCTCAAGCCCGAATTCCGCTACGAACGAGCCTTCGAAACCATGGCCCTGGCCTGCGGCAAGATGCGCGGAAATCAGGCGCTGTGCCGGTTCAACCGCAAGAACTCCTAGTCTGGTAAAGCGCTTTCAAATTGAGCAGGAGTCCTGTCCCCTAACGCCTACTTCCTCTGCCCGGGAAACCTGTTAGTTTTGCGCGTTGAGATTCTCGATGATCAGGCCTTCATTGTTGGTGACGACGGGGACCTGATGCTGCACCAGATAATCCACCGTTCCCTGAATGAGTTCGTGGCTCACACTGATGCTGGCGCAACAGGGATCGGTCTCGTCCACCCGGTGAAAGAGAATTACCAGCCACAAGTTGTTGGCGACGGCATAGTCAATTTCCGAGGTGATGTTCCCGAGCGTGGTGTTCATGTCGGTTTCCGCAGCCTCGCTCCACACGGCCAGAGGCCAGGTGTTGTGATCGAGCGGTCCGCCGAAAGAAAGCCCGACGGCTGAACTGTTGTAACCCAGGTCAGAATCACGAGCACCGCGAAACCCGGCGCTCTTGACCACCGCTTCCGCGGTGGCGTTGTAGGCTCCGTAAGGGTAGGCAAAAGTCGTGGGCGTGATGCCCCACGCGATGAGATCCTGTTTCGATCCCGCGACCTCATCCGTCATTTGCGCTGCGGTAAGCGTGGTCAGGCTCGGGTGAGTCCTGGTGTGCGCTCCGATCTCATGGCCGTTGTTGTACATCTGTATCACTTCATCCAGCGTGACGTATTCTTCGGTCCCAACCCGTTGAGTAATGATGTACTGCGTACTCTTTAGACCTGCTGCATCAAGAATCGGCAGGCCGTTGTCGTACATGGACTGATATCCGTCGTCAAAATCGATCGAGACCAGTCCATGATTGGTGATTGTGAAGGGCAGCGAGCCTGAAGTCCCGGCAATGGGCGCCGGGTTGGTCACGGTCACGAGCACCGGCTGATTTGCCGGCGTCGCCGAGGTCAACTCGGCCGCAGGCACCGTCACCGTAATTGTCGTAGGACTGATCGAGGATGGGGTCAGGATGTTGGAGCCAAAATTGACCAGGGCGCCATTCAAGAAGCCGTTCCCCGTGATGGTCAGGGAAATCAGGTCTCCGCTGCCGACCAATGCCATAGAAGGAGACAGTCTGGTAACGGTTAAGGGACAGTTGGCAACAGTTGGCGCAATCGTCAGCGACACGGCGTTACTGCTTACACCTTGTGCGGATGCGCTGATCTGCGCCGTACCGGCGGCCACGCCCGTGGCCAGGCCGTTCGCATCCACGCTGGCCACAGTGGGATCACTCGACGTCCAATTAAACGAAACTCCACTCATCGCTGCCCCATACTGATCCGTAGCGAAGGCGCTAAACTGCTGAGTCCCACCCACATTGATGGAACTATCCGAGGCAACGACACTGATAGCGTTTACCTGCGGCGGAGGAGGTGGCGGAGGCGGAGCCGTGACATTGAGAGAAACTGTCGCTGTCACCCCACCGGCATTCACCGTGATCTGGGTAGAACCCGCCGCGATGCCGCTCGCCACACCGATGGTTTCACCTTCCGAATTGATGCCGCTTACGGTTGCAACATTCGTATTCGAACTGGACCAGGCAAACGTGATTCCGGTCATGGCATTGCCATACTGGTCAAATCCAACAACCACAAATTGCTGTGCTGCTCCTGCCTGAATGAAAGCTGTGGATGGCGACGCATCGATGGACGTCAGGACCGAGGCCGGCTGAGTAACCGTCAAGCTGGCCCCGCCGCTGCTCACTCCTTGCGCAAATGCCATGATCTGCGTTGTGCCAACGGATATGCCGCTAGCCAGGCCTGCGCCGCTGATGGTCGCGACATTCTGATTGGAGGTCGACCACGCGAATACGATCCCGCTCATGGCTGCGCCGTTCTGGTCATAGCCTATGGCGGTAAACTGCTGTGTCCCGCTGGTAGAAATCGAGGACGCACCCGGTGTGACGGTAATGGCGGTCAACACACGAGGGGGCGGGAGCACGGTGAGCGATGCCGGCGCGCTGCTTATGCCCGCAGCTGACGCCGTGACGTGTACCGCACCTGCGGATACTCCGGTCGCTATGTTGCCGTTCATGGTCGCGATCGAACTGCTGCCATCGGAAGCCCACGTGAACGCGACTCCACTCATCACATGGTTGAATTGGTCATACCCCACCGCGCTGTAACTTTGCTGTTGTCCCACTTGAATCGACGCGGTTGACGGCGAGACGCTGATCTGCATCAGGACCGGCGCGGGCGGGGGAACGGCAACCACGGTCAGCAATACCGACGCGGTCTTCCCGCCAGTGCTTGCCGTGATGGTCGTAGCGCCCACGGCGATGCCCTTTGCCAGACCGGTACTGCTAACCGTACCCACACTGTTAGAGGACGAGAAAATGAAGGTCGCGGGCATCGGCTGGCCGTCCTGATCCATGGCGACCGCCTGAAACTGCTGTGTGGACCCGACTAAAACTGTGGCGGCCGTCGGCGAGATGGAGATCGAAGACACAACGGGCGCCACGGACGCATGGCCCCCGCCAATCGTGCCTCCGCCGCCTCCACAACCAATGAACAATGTCAGAGCCGTGACGACCAGACAAATAGAGCCGAGTGTGGCAGCGTGTTTCTCTTTACTGTTTGGTCCAACTGGCGACCGCCGGGCCACGAGCGCGACGCATACGGGCAAAGCACGAATACTGATAAATTTTGACATGACTACACAGGGCAGAAGTTGTGCCGCGCGAAACAGCGTTGGTGCAAAACCGCATCTGCGGACTTGCCCAGTCGCGATGGGCGTCTCAGGGGAATGCGGGAACCGTGTCGGGGGTGTTCAGCCCGTTTTCAGGGCTGCTGCAAGGAGTGAAAGCAGTTGCGATGCCAAAGGCACAGAGGTTACTTCTGCGGCCAGGATGCGTTCGCCTCGGGCGACCCGGCTCGGAAGTCCTATCAAGCAGGGCGTTTCTTCTCAGCGGACGCCGCTCTTGAGTTACGAGCGTAACTCGGTGCTCAGGTTACTCTGAAAGAGTATTGTCACAGGAATAGGAAAGATGCTTCCACACCAGATCACGGACACCTTAGAACTGTACAAAAAAAGAAGCTCTTGCCCCGCTCTCGTGGGCCGTTATCCTCCTCCCCAAGATCGTATGGTGGGTTCGGGAGTGCCTCCACCGCCAGGCCCAGCGGCACCGTCCAAACGACAGTGTCCAAATCCGCAAATACAACTTTTGAGCAAATGACACATGGTTCGTATCAGATTTTTCTCCACAATCAGGATGCAAAGCGAAATGGAGACTTCCACGCATGATTGAAAGACTTAAGGAGAGCCAGGGAGCAGCATTCGGTTTCAGGGTTGTCGGAAGGATCACGGCTGACGAAGTGAAAGCTTTCGAGCCGCAAATTGAATTCATTATTGCGGAACGGAAGGAGCGGCCGATCGGAGTGCTGGCGGACATTTCACAGATGGAGGGCGCGGATTGGAAGGCGCGTTGGCTTGAGATACGCTTTCTGCAGAAATATACCAACCATATTGCCCGGCTGGCGGTGGTCGGAGCCGACGGATGGGAAGAAGTAGTGGCGATGGTGCTGGCCGGAACCGCGGTGCTTCAGGCCGAGACTCGCTATTTCACCAGCGCAGAAATCAACTCTGCCTGGGTGTGGGTCAGAACTGCAAAGAACGCGGATCGGGTTCCGGTTCGAACCATGTATGCCGGTACAGGCCTTTTTAAAGACTACGTCCATGAGTACACGGATTTGTAACCGCCGCAATCCAGAGGGGAAGGTCAACTGCCCCCGACGGAATCCGCACCAATCCACCGGGATACGCATATCGCTTACAATTCGATGCTGCGTTGGTTTGCTGGTTGTTCGGTGCCGCGCCAGGAGTCGCCCCATTGCTACGCCTAGTCCGTGACTTAATACGGCCATACATCGGAAGTCTTTGCGTCATACTGGGCGCGATGCTGGTGCAGACGGTGATGAGTCTGGCCGCGCCCTGGCCTCTGAAGGTAGTCCTCGACAATGTAGTTGGCACACACAAAGTTCCTGCATGGCTTAGCCACCTGCTCACCACATTCCTGAAGGGCGATGGCAAGATGAGCATCGCGATCGGTGCGGCGATCGCGGTTGTGGTCATTGCCGCGCTGGGTGCGACTGCGTCCTACGTCGCTAATTACTACACCGAAAGCGTGGGCCAGTGGGTTGCCAATGACCTGCGAATTCGCACCTACCAGCATCTTCAGCACCTGTCGCTCAGCTATTACGATCAGCAGCGGACGGGCGCTCTTCTCAGCACGATCACGTCGGATGTGCAGACCATCCAGAACTTTGCCTCCTCGTCCACCCTCGGCATCGTCGTCGACCTGTTCACCATCGTCGGCATGTTGTTCATCATGTTCTGGCTGAACTGGGATTTCACTCTGATCGCCGTGGCGGTCACACCGTTCATGCTGTTTCTGGTGTCGAGGTTCAAGAAAGCGGTGAAGGCGGCCACCCATGAAGTACGCAAGCAGCAGGCCAACATCGTCTCGGTGGTGCAGCAGGACCTGGAGTCGATGCGTGTGGTAAAGGCGTTTGGCCGTCAGGATTACCAGCAGAAAGAGCTGGGTGAAGTCAGCCGAGCGGTAGTGGACGCCGCGCTCAAAGCCCGCCGTGTAAAGGCTCTGCTTTCGCCCATCGTGACTGTAACGGTTGCCGGGTGCACTGCCATCGTGCTATGGCGGGGCTCGGCGCTCATCCTTGCGGGCGCCATGACCGCCGGTTCCCTGACTGTTTTTCTTTCCTACCTGACGCAATTTTTCAAGCCGGTAAAAGACCTTGCCAGCATGACCAATTCCGTCGCCCAGGCGGCTGTGGGAGTGGACCGGGTGCGCGCCATTCTGGATGCCGACAACGTGATCCCGGAACGCCCGGACGCGCGCCAACTCCCGGCGCCGGTTCGTGGAGCGATCCGATTCGACCAGGTAAGGTTCGCCTATGATCCGGAATCTCCCGTCCTGAGAGGCGTAAGCTTCAGTATTGAGGCGGGTCAATTGGTCGGTGTGGTCGGTCCCACCGGGGGCGGCAAGTCCACCATCGTTAGCCTGATACCGCGCTTCTACGATCCGACCAGTGGCAAGGTAGAGATCGACGGCGTGGACGTTCGTGATTACAAGCTACAATGGCTGCGCGGTCAGATCGGGTACGTCCTGCAGGAGACGGTGCTCTTCCGGGGAACTGTGCGCGACAATATCGCCTACGGCCGCGAAGGCGCTACCCATGACGAAATCGTGGAAGCTGCCAGACTCGCGAATGCAGATGAGTTCATCGCGCGCATGCCTCAGGGGTACGACACCCTGATCGGCGAACGCGGGGAAACGCTCTCCGGTGGTCAGCGGCAGCGTATCGGTATTGCCCGCGCCCTGGTTCGCGATAATCCGATTCTGATCCTCGATGAACCCACAGCCGCCCTCGACACCGAGTCCGAAAGATTAGTCATCGAGGCGCTGGAACGGTTGATGAAAGGGCGCACCGTGATCACAATCGCGCACCGTTTGACTACAATTCGTGACGCGGACAAGATCATCGTTCTGGCCGGAGGAGTGGTCGCGGAGCAGGGCACTCACGAACAGTTGCTGGCGCTGGGAGGAATTTATGCTGCTCTTTGCAGCACCCAGTTCGAAACGGCACCCGCAAAAGCCCAGCCCTGAGCCGGAATAGATGAATCCCCGCGCTGCAGTTCGCGATCTGCTCAATATCAGAACCGTTTCTACTTCCTGGAGGCTATGTGTCGCGCTCTTTGATTGTGCTGCCCGATGACTCCGCGCAGCCGATTCTTGATGCTATCAACGCAGCAGGGAAATCACTCCGCATAAAAATGTTCGTCTTCTCTGACCCGGAACTCCTCAAGGCGGTGCTTGCCGCCCGGGCCCGTGGAGTAAATGTTCGGGTCATGCTGAATCCGGCGCGCCGCAGCGGCGAAGAAGACAACGAGAAGTCCAAAAAAACCCTGATCGCGGGCGGAGTCGACGTCCTCGACAGCAACCCTGCATACGACGTTACTCACGAGAAGTCCATGGTGGTCGACGACACCCATGCATTCGTCAAGTCGCTCAACTGGCAGACCAAGAACCTGACCGAGACCCGGGACTATGCCGTCGTGACCTCGCATGCTCACGAGGTCGACGAAATCGTCGAGTGTTTCGAAGCCGACTGGAGCCGGAAAGACTTCGGGTGGGGGGAAAACTCTCACCTGATCTGGTGCAAGGGAAACGGCCGCGACCGGATCGCCGCATTCATCGATGGCGCAAAACATTCACTGTTCCTGCAAAACGAGCGCTACCAGGATCCCATCATCATCGAACACCTTGTCCGGGCCCAGATGCGTGGAGTAAAGGTGCATGTCATGTCCCGCCCGCCCCACACCCTCAAGAAGGAAAAGCTGATCGAGGGCGTTGGAGGTCTGCGCGTCATGGACGACGTCGGCATCAAGATCCGCAAGATGAGGCACCTCAAACTTCACGGCAAGATGCTGCTGGCGGACGGCCTGCGCGCCATCGTGGGGTCCATCAACCTCGCCCCTGGCAGCTTTGACAGCCGCCGCGAACTAGCGATCGAGGTGAGGGATGACGAGGTCGTGAGCCGCCTGCACAAAGTCGTACAACATGATTGGAAACACTCCCATCCTCTCGATCTAAGCGACGCCGGCCTCCTGGCCGACCTCGAAGATCGCCAGGGCGTCGAAGACCTGGCCATCGATTCGAGCAAAAAGAAGGAAAAGAAAAAGAAGTGACTTAGTGAGCTTGAAGAGTACTTGGCGAAAACAAACCGGCCAGTAGTAGTCAGTTTCAAATTTCACACCCTGTCATCCTGAGGAAGCGGAGTCCTTCGCAAGGGCTCCAGACGAAGGACCTGTGTATTGCGGGACGATAGCAGCGCCAAAGCCCCGCCAGATCCGCGATCGAGGCATGCGAATATTCCTGCTACAATTCCGCGATCAGCTTGAAGGAGACGTGCTTGAAACGTCCATCGCTCGGGTCGCTTCTCCTCGGTCTGATTCCTTTCCTTGGCGCCTGTTTCTCGGTTGCCCTCTGGGATCGCGTCTATCCCATGGTCTTCGGCCTTCCCTTTAATTTCTTTTGGCTGATTTTATGGCTGCTGCTCACGCCTCTCTGTTTGTGGGGAGCATATCGCGTAGATGCGCCTCGCTTGGACGCGCCCCGTACCCCTGAGCGGTCGCCTCGCGAAGGAAGCGGTACGCGATGAGCTCGAGCGTCGTGGCCCTGACCATAATCTCAGGCATTGTGGCGGTGGGTTCGTGCGCAGGTTTTTATGCCAGGTCTCATCACAAAATGGACCTGGAACAATGGACGGTCGGGGGCAGGGGTTTCGGTGTTGTGCTGGTCTGGCTCCTGATGGCCGGCGAGCAATACACCACCTTCACATTTCTGGGCGCCAGCGGCTGGGCTTACGCCAAGGGTGGGCCGGTGCTGTACATCCTCGCCTACCAACCCCTGATGTGCGTGGTTGCCTTCTATATCCTTCCCCTGATTTCGGAAATCGGTCGAAAACACCACCTGCAGACGCAGCCCGATTTTTTCCAGGTGCGATATGGCAGCCGGTACTTGTCAGCCTTCGTTGCCCTGGTGGGAGTCGTTTCTTTGCTCCCGTATTCGCAACTTCAGCTCACCGGGCTGGGACTCATCGTGGAAGTCGCGAGCTTTGGCGGGATTCACCGTACTCCGGCGATGATCATCGCCTTCACCATTGTGGCGGCATTTGTGTTTGTGAGCGGCGTCCGCGGCGTGGCCTGGGTCAGTATCATCAAGGATGTTCTGTTGCTGGGGGCTGCGGTATTCGTGGGTATCGCGGTGCCATACCTGTATTTCGGCGGTATCGGTCCAATGTTTGCCGCCCTGGCCCGTGCCAAGCCGAGTCACCTAACCATGCCGGGCGCGACCGCGGATCTCGGTCACGGGTGGTACATCTCGTCAGTGCTGTTGACGGCGGCAGCTTTTTACATGTGGCCGCAATTTTTCGCGGCCAGCTTTACGGCCCGAAACGGCAATATCCTCCGCCGTAACGCCATCGTTATGCCGCTCTACAGCATCACCATGCCGCTGATGTTCATTGTAGGTTTTACCGCCGTCCTGGTCCTGCCGGGGATGAGCGACAGCAATATGGCCATGCTCTCGATAGTCAGAAAAACCTTTCCCGCGTGGTTTCTGGGCGTGGTGGGTGGGGCGGGAGCCCTTACCGCGATGGTCCCGGCCGCAATCCAACTCCTGACCGGCGCGACGATGTTCGCCAAAAACCTTTGCCGCCCCATCCTGGCGCCGGGCATGACCGACCAGCAGGTCGGGTGGCTCGCTAGGATTATGGTGCTGGTGCTTACCGCCGGCGCCATGTTTCTCGCCATCCACAGCTCAGCAACCTTGGTATCGCTTCTCCTGCTGGGGTACGACGGGGTAGCGCAACTCTTTCCTGGCGTTGTGCTCGGACTCTTTTCAAGACGGGTGACCGCGCCTGGCGTCCTTGCTGGGCTGGCCACTGGCATTTCCCTTACCGCGGCCCTGATCCTTACCGGACGCGACCCGTACCACGGGTTGAACGCGGGGTTCATTGCACTGTGTTTCAATTTTGCAGTGACGGTATTGATCAGCCTGGCTACGCCGGTACACGTCGGGGAGCTTGACGAAACACTTTTCGCCGTCTCCAACTCGCAGTCCCCCGAGGGCGCGAGTCTCACATAGGCCCTCTGCTATGTCCATGCTGGCGACGAAGCTCCGCCTAGACAAGCGATCGCAATAAGGGATTCATGGAAAAGCCTCAAGGCATATACTGAAGACGTGTCGGAGGAGCAATGAGCCGGCATTTGTATTTTTTGGTGTTGCTCTCCCTGACGGCTGCGGCTTCAGCCTCTCAGCAGAACGTGAAGATTCTGGTCATCGACACCTTCGCAGGAAGAGGCACCCTGACCAGCCCGTCCGATTCCGGGTCGATCATTTCGATACCCTGCGGGGTGCCGGTTCCCGCCGAGTCAGATCCGCCTCCTCGTGAACCCGGACAAGCCGTTCCCGTTTGCACTTATGGCAATTCAGGGATCGCCAGTTCTCCTTTTCGGTTCACCCGGACGAATGCAATCCTCACTACGGAAAATGGTTGGACATATAAGATCCCGCTGTATTGCCAGCGGCAGCTTAGTGACTGTCCTGAGCTGGCCGAAGGTGAGACCTACACGAGACGGATGAATAAGAAGGCAAGCCTCGATGCATCCCCGTCTGTCCCGGTGTGGGAACCTCCAAAAGTCGATCTCCGTCCAGACGGTCGATACAAAGTGTCATACACGATTTCTTACCCACAGAGGTTGGGCTCACCGCCCCACAACAGTGACTTCGGTTCCGCGTTTAGGCGCGCTGAGGGCGAAGGGTCGCCAAAAAGGTAGCCGGCGAACAGGTATTAATGCGGGATCGGGAGTTCTACCAACCTCGCTACTGCCGAGCCTGCTTCGTCGCAAGATCGATGAGCAGGATGTCCGAATTTTCCCGCAACCGGTCGAAGACAATCCGGTGGCCGTCGGGACTGACATCAAATGTCCGCATCGCGGCGGGACTATTGAGCCGGGTCAAACGCTGTGAGCCCATCGTGCCCAGGTCGAGCAGCCAGAAATCCTGCCCGGCCGTCGTATTTCCGAGCATGTAAACCAGGCCCTTGCCATCATGCAGGAACCGCACCCGCTCACCATCGCGCTGCACGCTGATTTCGGGCAGCTTCGCCGGCGTACCATCCGGATGCACTGCCAGCAGCGGCATGACCGTAAACACCTGGGTACCGCCATACACGATCAGGTCCCCGCGCGGGGACCATACCGGATCCTGGAACGATCCTGTTGCTATTCGAATTGGCGCGCCGCCGTCTGCGGGTAATTTGAACAAGCCCGCTCCATCGTGATCGCTGCCGGCCACGACAATCCATTTGCCGTCGGGAGACCAGGAAGCCGTGCCCCGAACATCGACCGCGCTCGAAAGAGGATGGAGTCGGGTTCCATCCGCGGCGATGACGTGCATCTGTCGCTTCCCCTCCCGCCTGAGGGCGAACGCAACACTGCTCCCGTCCGCTGAGACTGCTGGAGCTGACTGAAGCGCGCCTTCCGAGCCCTTCCAGATCTCCAGCACTTGCCCGTCGTGATAGCTCCACAGCCCGTCAGCCCCATCCCGCGACGATAAGTAGAACAACGATCCGCCCCCGAAGCGCGGCGCATGAGCGCGCGCGGTGGGTAATGGGAAAGCTGCCACGTCCTTTTCTTCGACAATGCGACTGGTAATCGGAACGCTCCACAAGTTGACCCGGGAGTTCACCACACTCGCGGCCAGGCGCCGGCCGTCCGCCGTAGCGGCCAGGGCTGTGTATTGTTCCAAGCCCGAACTCACGCGCTGCGAAGTTCGGGTCTCCAGATCGAACGCCCACAACCATGGTCCGGCCCCGTTTTCGTCGTGGGCAACGAACAGAACCGTCCGCTCGTCGAGCGGAGCCGGGTACGCGATATCGGTATTGAGATGAGTGAGTTGTTCCGGTTCACGCCCATCCGGCGAAATGCGCCACAGGTCCATCTCTTGCGTGGATGGCCGGCCGCGCACAAAATAAATCCAGCGCCCATCCTTCGACCAGACCGGAAAGTGGTTGTGCAATCCAGGCTGGCTTTTCAGAATCTGACGATCATTGGCGCCGTTGTGGTCCGCTACGAACGCGGGGTCGCCAGGATCCCATGTGTGATACGCGAGCCGGGCACCATCGGGCGACCATGCAACCTCGGCAGCATGTTCCGCTAAAAAATTGTGCGGTGCTCCACCCATCAGCGGCCAGAGCATGAGCCTCCTGCTTTCCGTTCCGGAGCTCCACACCTCCGACCCATCCCCTGAGAATCCAACGTCACGAAGGGGCCCGCGCGCATCTCCCATCCGACCCTGGGTAAGGTTCGCAAGGCTGCCACCGTTGGCTTGAATCAGGTAGATATCAAACGCGCCGCTCCGGTTGGAGATAAATGCTACGAATTTCCCGTCTGGGGAGATAGCGGGGTTCGTCTCGGTTCCGTCGAAGTCAGTGAGGCGTGTGAACTGCGCATTGGAAAGTGGATTCTGGACTGTCGGCGGGCGCCGATGGGAAAAGATCCACACACCTAATCCCGCCACCAGCGCCGCTATCAGCGCCCAAGGCAACCAGGCATACCCCTTCGGGGCAACCACCGCGGGAGCCGGGGGTTCCGGTTCCTTTTGCCGAGTCATCCTGCGCAAATCCACCGCCAGGTCGCGCATTGACTGGTAGCGGTCCGCCGGGTCGTTTTCGAGCGCCTTCTCCACGATGTTCCGTAGCCCCGAGGGAACGGTCTCCGGCAACGGCGGAGGTGTCGCGTGGATGACCTTTTGCAGCACCTCGAGGTCTGTCGCGCCGATGAAGGGCCGCTGACCGCCCAGGGTTTCGTACAGTACGATTCCGAACGAGAAGATGTCGCTTCGGGCGTCGACAGTTCCCCCCGAAGCTTGTTCTGGAGACATGTACGGGATCGTTCCCATTAGCAGCCCGGGACGCGTTCCTCCCCCGGTGAGAGTGCGTCCTCCATCCGGGTCGGATGGCTCTTGCAGCTTGGCCAGACCAAAGTCTGCCAGTTTCGCGTAGCCATTCTTTGCAACCAGGATATTGGCGGGCTTGATGTCGCGGTGCAGCATTCCGGCCGTGTGCGCGGACGCCAGCCCGTCGGCTACGCCGGCCAACAGCTCCACGATCTGGCGCCACCCATGTTTCTCCTGTTTGGCCCACGTCTGCAGTGTGCCGCCGTCCACGAACTCGGTCACCAGGTATTGCCGGCCTTCGAAATCGCCGGCGTCGTGGACCGTCAGGATGTGCGGGTGGTTGAGGGAGGAGGCCATTTGTGCCTCTCGCTGGAACCGGCGGCGCGCCGCGGTATCGGCCAGTTCCGCGGACAGGAACTTGATCGCCACCGGCCGGTTGAACTTGGTATCTACAGCACGGAACACTTCACCCATGCCGCCAGCGCCCAGGAGTCCCTCAATCTTGTAAGGTCCTATTTGAACGCCTGATGTGATGACAGTCGCCGGAGAGCCCGGGCCCACCACATCAGCTGCCGCATCCCCCGTCTTCGATGAATCCTGGGCCAACAGCAACTCGACTTCCCTGCGCAGCTCCGGGTCGGCTGCGGCAAGTACTTCGGCGCGCCTGGCGGGATCGCGCGCCGCCTGGTACAGTTCCTCGATCTGGCGCCTATGTACAGGGTTCATGGCGCTCCCGTTGGTAGAATGGCTGCATCCTATCACGGCGTGACGGCGCCAGGCTTCTGCGGTAAGGGTTCCAATTCAGCAGGACGGTCGGCACGCCGGAAGTAACAGTGCGATCGGACCTGCCAGAAATGGTTCCCGGTTTGCCCCGTCACACGACCAGAGTCCAACTGTGGTCCTCTGCATCATTTGCGGCTGTCTTCCCCGAATGTGACGACGCTGTGATCTAGTGGCAACTCGTGGGTGTGGAGTTCCGCGGGCCCGTCACCCGTGCTCTTGCACCGGTACAGGTCGATAAGATAGGGCACGCCTTCACCCGCCAGCAGCTTCGACGAAGTGGTGATTTCGAAATGCAGATGCGGCTCGCGAGCGTCTCCAGAACCGCCAACACGCGCCAACACCTCCCCGCGCCGCACGCGATCCCCTGGCTTCACCCGCAAACTTCCCGGCTGCAGATGCATGTAATATGCGAACTGGCTGTCACCCAGGTCGAGCGTGATTGTATTTCCCGCCACTGTTTCCAACGTAATGGGCACTGCCGGGTGGAACGCGTCGCCGTGTCCAGGGACGTTATCGGGTAGGCCATCTCTCGCGGTGACAATGCGGCCGTCAGCAACCGCCAATACTGCTTTGCCGTAGGAGTAATATGAGCGGACGTCGCGCGCATCGCCAGAAAATGACGCTCCGTCCCTCGTCTGCATCCAGTCGATCGCGTACCGGCGCGAGTCCACCGGCTGCCCATCAAGGATGACAACGCCGCGCCGATGATGATTATCCAGATCATTGCTCGGCCCATCGTCTGCAAGCCAGTCTGTCCCTTCTACCGGCGGCCCGAGCACATGCAACTCGGTGTGATGGGTGGAAATGACCGCGCCTTCTTCTGGAGCATAAGCCGTGGTCACGCGATGGAGCAGCCTGTTCGGGATAGGCGAGCCTCGGCCAAGCGCTATTGACATAAAGGCGATGGCGCTCTGGCCGTCGGCGATAACCAGCCTGTCTTTTGGGTCAGAAAGTGCCTTGCCCCCCAAGGGTTGCAACATGGTTTCCAGTTGCGCCGTCTCAAAGGTCGCAATCGGTTTGGACGCTCCCGCATCGGCGTCGAGCACCTCAATGCGACTCAGCGAGATGGGCATTGGCATGAAGTTCGTCAAATGCAGCTCGTACATGAGATAGACGTGCGGCCCGCTAGGGAACGCCGTAGGGTCGAACGGCACGTGCATTTCGAGCTGTAGTGGCCACGGAGCCTGTTTGGCAACCGTCTTGTTATCGGATCGCTGATTCTGGGTTTGAGCAATGGTAGGACATGAGAAAAGCCACGCAGCTGCTGCGAGGAGGAGGACTAGACGCATGCTCGTGGTACGCATTTGGCGCCACAAAGTTCCTTATTTTGGTTGGATGGTCGCCGCAACGAGAAACTGACAATGAGTTCCAATGACTTCTGGATTGCCCGTCAGATCGGCATAGGGGCGGCGGTCACCCGCCGACCCCTGCCACACCACCGTGCGTACGGGTCCGTACACGGCGGTTCGAGTTGGTTGCGCTAACAGCCATCGATCAACGTCGGAAGTCCA
>CAZGSU010000015.1:0-69519 GCA_964528615.1 uncultured Acidobacteriaceae bacterium
GACGAACCATTGATCCGTACTCCGGTGGCGCCGCCGGTGATGCTCACATTTTTCATCGCCAAATTTGTGCTGGCCGCGGGCTCAAGATCGATGCCAGCCTGCCTGAAGCCGTAGATCCTAGGACATGTTCATGGCGGAGACTATTCCATGCTCAGGCCGGGACCTTTGAGTTCGAAAATGGACGATTGGATTCGGTTAATGAAATGAATCGTCATTCTTTTCGTCGCTCAACCGTCTTGCCCCCGCCAGCGTGTTCTTAAGCCGTGATCAGTCAGTTCCTTAGCGATGAGGCTTACCCCCCATTTCCCTGGCTGCCAACCACAACTTCGAACGCCAAACGTTCCCGCCGACGCGATTCAGTGCACGATCAATTCCATGTCGCTTAGATCATTCGTCAACTCAACTACTCATTGGGGATGGGTGGCTACGAGGCGGGAACCGAGGGCTGGCGTGAAACGGAAAGCTCACGCGCTTCGTCGGGAAAGCGACGGAGTAGGCCTTTTTTAGCAGAGCGTTCCTTTGTCCTGACACAATATTATGTCTTCCCCCCGTAAAGAGGCCCCGAGCCGCGGTTTCACTGGGACGGCGCGGGGCCACTTTGTTTCCGGAAGCTTCGGGCGCTGCAGGCGAAGCCGGAATTCCGACCGCAAGAGCGAAATCCTGCCTCCGCGCCCCGAGACCTCGTCAGCGGCCTGCGCGTGCCAGGTCCCGGATCTGGTTCAAATATTCAACGTAGACAGGAATAGGAATGTCGGGCGAGTCGCCGTCGTTCAGGAAGTGCGATAGCCGAAACTCCAGCGGGATGGAGCTGATCACCTCGCGAAAGCGTGGCATTTGTAGATACTTCACTCTCCAGATTTCCAGCATCAGCGAGCGGAACTCTTCACTGATGAAACCCATCCTGCGTTCGCCCAGGTAAATCGCGTCAAAATGATGTTCGGCCAGCTTCTTCCGAATGGGATCGTCGACAGAGGGAGAGAAAATGTAGACCAGGTGGAATAGGTCGGCCAGATCGCCCCAGAGAACTTTTTCTTCAAACGCACTGAAGCGGAATGAAGTGTCGCCGCGCTGCTGGGTCAACCGGGCGCGATCGATCGGGTGCAGGCCATGAGCGGCCAGTTCGCTTCGAAACCAGCGCAATCGCTCCGCCGCCAGATTGTGGCGCAGGAACTCTACCGCGTAAGCGTTGGGCAGGTACAGCTTGGGATCATCATCCAGGCGAGCCAGCCAGGGGCTCCAGTCTTTTTTCTCGAGAACACCGAGCAGTTCGGCAAGATCGGCAACCGTGGTGTCGGGGTGATACTTTAACGCCTGCCAGAAGTGCTCCGTCGAATCGTAGGTGGCGCCGTAAAGCTGGATGCCTTCCTCGATCGGATACCAGTTGGAGAGCACACGTGCCGGTATCGAAGGCGCAGCACTCCAGCAGTTCAGGGAATGCTTCCATTTTTCCTGCACTTCCAGAAAAGCCTCGGCGTATCCGGGCGGCACCGGCTCCTTCAACTGTGTCAGCACTTGCTTAAGTTCCTGACTGGTGTGGGTCACAAGAGTCTCAAGCGGACGTTCATCGGTCATGGAGACCACGCGACTCTCAATGCCACGGCGCACGAGTTCGCGCGCCAGTCTTTGCCTTCCTGCTGGGTCGAGGCCGTTTGGCCAGCGCCTGGTCTGGGATTCGATGTAGGGAAACATCTCGGCCAATGACTTGAATTCGATGAAGCCGTGAAGCGCAAACGTGACCGGGCGGCCGTCCCTGGAAATCGTCGTGGAAGGAGTAACCAGGGCCTGAAGCGAAATCTGTTCAGCTCGCAAGGGAGCGCACAGGAGCACTGCAATCAAAGCAGTTCGAACCATGGCCGTGCTTGACGATCGTGCTGAAAACTGATGGCTGATTACTGACAACTGGCCGTCCGAACACGAGGCCGCATCGCGAACGAAATTTTCCATGTCAGGCATCAACATTGAAATTCAAATCGGGAACGGGCTAACCGGAGCGTCCTGCCGGATAAGCAGATTCCATCTGTGCCGACAGTCTCAGATACAGCATAAAGAGCACGATTCCAAGATTGATGAGCAGGACGGCAAGATGAATCATGTTCGGTCGCCGCACCAGTTCAAAGGCTTCGAAAGGCACATAAAGCGCGCCTGAGATCAGGGCAAACCACTCCGCCCAGGCCCGTTCCAGCCAGAGCCCATAGGCCTCCACAAAACGAACGATGGAGTAGGCCAGCGCCCCACCTGCCATGGCCCATAGTTTTGCGTCGGTAATGTTGTCTGCCAGGTTCAGAAAGACCTGGGCATAGCGGCGATCCGGATTGACGTGCAGGAAATGGAGCAAAGTCTCGGCTACATCCCAGGCGTCCTTGTGAACCAGCGAGACGAAGCCGAACCCCAGCAGCAGCACGACCAGGCCTTTGCCCAGTTCGAGCGAGGCTACGGTCCGCAACCCGGCCGCACGCCGCCGCTGTGCCGTCGTTCTGGCATGCTCCATGTTCAATGGCGCTACTTCTCCCATTTTGAGCACCGCGATTACCTTCCCGGTTGTAGCAGCAATTGCTCTGCCGTTGAAAATACCCTGCCCCGGATAAGCATGGTACTGCTCAGCGAGGTCAACCCTGACGCCGCGAAAATCATGGCCAGCACCACAAACTGGTAAATGGCCGCGTACACCGGACGGGCACCCGACAACAGCATGCCCGCCATCAGGCCGGGAATCCATACGATGCCCAGAGAACGAAGCGAGTCGATGGCCGGGATAAGGCTGGCTTCGAAGGACGCCTGCACATAGGTCGAAACGCTGTTGCGGGCCTCGGCCCCCAATGCCAGTGCCGTCTCAATTTCCCCCACGTGAGCGATAACATCCGAGCGGAAGCGGTTCAGCGCGAGGCCGTTGGTGTTCATGGCATTGGCGATCAGCATGCTGCCTACCGGGACCAGCGAAGTGATGGCGGTATCGATCACCCCCAGGGCGGTCATCAACGCAATCACCGAGCCGGCGCCGAACCCGATGGCCCACGCAGAAACCCGAAAGGCGTCCGGCATCCCTTTGGCGCGGCGGGCCGACGTTGCGCCCGCAGCGACAATCATTCCGGCCAGCAGCAGACCGCTGGTCCAGCGGGGAGCGCGCAGAAGCACCACCAGGATTGACCCTACCGCTATGATCTGAACCAGTCCCCGAACCATCGCAATCAAGGTTTCACCTTCCAGATGAATGCCGCGGCGGCGAGCCAGCAGCACCACTCCAAGCGCCGCCAGCGCGGCCACCGAAGCCTGAGCGAAACCCAATTGTAGCTGTGTGTGGAAGAACAGTTTAAGCACGGAGCACCTCCCCCACCGGTCCCTCCCCCACGATGTGTCCGGACTCGAGCAGCAGGGCCCGCCCCGCCATTCGCGCTGCCTGGACCAGGTCGTGGGTAACGATCACGCAGGTCAGTCCCTGTTCTTGCACAACTTTCCGGATCGTAGTTTCAACTTCCAGTTTGGCCGCCTCGTCCAGAGCCGACGTAGGTTCATCGAGCAGTAGAACCAGGGGCGAGTTGGCCAGCGTGCGCGCCACGGAAACGCGCTGTGCTTCCCCTCCGGAAAGATTCGCCACGTTGCGTGCAGCGTACCCTTTGAGACCAACCTGGGTCAGCAACTCTTCGATGGCCTCGGGCGGCAACGTCTGGCCACGCTGCGCGGGTCCGAACTGGAGATTTTCCGCCACGGTACCAGGAAAAAGATACGGACGCTGGGTTACCATTCCGAGTTTACGGCGCAATTCTCTGGGCTCGATATTGTGATAGTCGATGCCCTCGACGAACACGGTTCCAGTGCTGGGCTCATCCAGCCGATTCAGCAGCCGCAACAGCGAGGTCTTGCCCGAGCCACTGGGCCCGGCAATGGCCAGCACTTCCCCGCTGTAGACCTCAAAGTTAGCGTCCTGCACCAGAATTTTTCCACCGACGGTTCGCCCCAGATGTTCGGTACGAAGAACGATGGGATTTGGTGGAGCTTTCACGCGTGGCGCCGCGGTCCCGGCGGCCCGATGGGCGGGCGGGACGCCCGCCAGACAGCCGGCGAGCATGTCCTGAGCGTAGCCGAAGGGACGCCGGCGCTACGTTTCAACGTACCGCTCCCCGGACGCTGGCGCGCAGTTCCTCGGCAATCTCACGCGCGGCTTTGCGCGCCGCTTCTTCCTCGGTCACTCCGAACGAGATCGCACCCACCCGGGCGTGTCCGCCGCCGCCGTAGCGCTCGCAAACCTTAGCCAAGTTGACGGTCGGCTCGGAGGGTGCCCAGGGATTCGATCCCACCGAAACCTTCACCCGAAAGCTGCTCTTGCTCAGGCCCACGCTGTAAATCGATTCCGGGTGCAGATAGTAAGGTACGAACTTGTTGTAACCCTCCAGGTCGTGATCGGTGATATCGAAGAACAGCGTACCGTCTTTGGACTCGATGCGCTCCCGCAGCACCGCGATCGAACGCTGATGTCGTTCCAGCAAGGGGGTGAGCAGGGGGGCCACGAAAGGCTCTTCCAGAATTTCTGCCAGCGGCTTGCTGACCAGCAGCGGAATAAGCCGCGGCACAAAACTGTAATCCTGTGCCGACTCGATCACCATGGTCAGCTTCATGGCGGGAGCTTTCATCTCCACAGCGGTCTTGGCATCAGGATACATGGCGCCATCCACGATATCTGTCCAATGCACCAGGTCGGCTACGGGATTGGGATCGAAGCCAAAGCGCTGTTCCGCAATGGTGGCGATAAAGCTGGTACAGGACTTGAAGTCCGGATCGTAGAACTTGCGGTTGCTCTGGTCCTGTTCGAAATGGGCCGCGTCCTCAGGAGTGAGAAACGCGCTTTGATGATGGTCGAACCACCAGGTGATTTTGGGGGAGCTGGAGTACTTGAAATCCACGATGGCGTTTTCGTCACCATCGAACTGCCGTTCATCGAACAACGAGCCGGCGCGGTGCAGCAGGCCGGAGAAGACGAAGCTGACGTCGTTCCGGATACGCTCCCGGTAAAAGCGCGAAAACAGCGCGGCCGAGCAAGCCCCGTCAAAGCATTTGTCGTGATAGAAGACCCGGACTTTCAAGCGTTTCCCTTAAAGGCCCTGCGTCCCGCGCCTGAAGTGCCGGAGCACGGATGCGAACCAAAAGCTAATAGGAATGCCATTCCGAAGAAGATATGTCAAGCGAGGAGAAGTGAAACCGGTCTCTGCCATACTGGTGGCAGAGACCGGAAGTATGAGTAAGGCCGGCGAAAGTACGACCGCCGGGCTCTAAACTACATGGCATTGGCCTGTTTTTCCGCCAGGTCGCCGATGATCGGCAGCTTGAACATCAGTCCCTGGTTGGCCTTGATCAGCAGGATGATCCAGATGATGAACGATCCCAGCCACACCACCATGTGCAGCGGGAAGGTCACAAAGATCAGGCCCGGCACGAAGCCGATGATGGTCAGGCCGATCCAGATCGCAATCAGGGCCACACAAAAGAAAATCATCTGAAAGGCATGGAACCGGACGAACCGGCTCTTGTTGTAGGGTTCCATGACCAGAAAAATAATCGCCGGAACGATGGTGATGTAGCACAGCATGCCAACGACATTGTCTGTCATCCCACCGGTTGTGCCCTGGGCCGCTGCGACCGGTGGCGGCGCGGTACGGCTGCTGCATGCCGCACACATAGTTGTGCCATCCGCTATCTGCGTTCCACACCCGCTACAAAAAGCCATTGAGTTCTCCCTTGCACCTGTCTTTGTGCAACTTGCCACCCGGACACCAGCCGTCCGGTCCTTCCTGAACCGCGAAAGTTAGCAGAATCAGCCGTCCAAGGCAAACAGAATCGCAAAGCCGAAGCGCGGGGAAAAATCGGTCTTGCCCCAGCCAATTCCATCGCAGTCTGAGGACATAACTCGGCAGCGCCTTCCCTATCAACATGATCCACAGCATTCAGGGGAGAGAAAGGCTTAGGGAACCGGGTCACGGCTGCCCATTGGAACGTCGCTCCGGCAACGCCAAAGGCGAGCGGCAGTCAGGGCAAGCCCCCGTCGTAGACCATACCTCCGCACTGCTTCCGTCGAATAACGGGAGCAGGTAGGGGAAAAGCGACACTGCACGAACCCGGCTAACTGTGGACGGATTGTCCTCTGATAGCCATGCACCAGGCAGATGTAGGCACGCGCCGACACCTGATGATCTGGCAGCCGAAAGCTATCGGCGTACACCGTGGCCGCGATCAAAGTCAGGAGCGCGAGATAGGTTCCCGGGTGCTTCAGGGATTTCCGCAGTGTGGACATCTTGCGCTCACCTGGAGGCGCTTGTTTCCGCAATGCGCGCAGGCTACCAGATTGCCTTGCGGCCGCGTGACGAGGTAGATGATGAAGCCGATGATTCCCGTAAGCATCACCAGAATCATCCATACAATGTCGTTGGGCAGACCCCGGCTTTTCGCATCCCGCGCTACCCAGATCAGCAGAGCGACATGCAGCGCGAGGATGCCAACCATGACCATGCCAAAGAAGCCCAGACATCCGCAGGCGACAAACGGATTGGCATCGTCATCGAGCAAGAAAATAATGCTCGCGAGTCGCACGGACCCAAAAGCCAACTCCGACACCAGGATGGCATGCATGGAAATTCAGTCTCCTGCGAACAAGGTGGCGGGCCTCGACATTTAGCAATGCCCCCGCCGAGTCCGGCGGACGTTATCAAAAAAGATTCGCCAACGCAACCGGAAGCAGTTTGTGAACGCAGACCCAGTGCTGTGGGGGTATGATCCACGAAACTGGCACGAACGGCATGGGGACAGCGATTTTGTAACTCTGCCCAAAAGGGTTGAAAGCTTCCCCTAACAGAGTCCGTTGCGGCAAGGGGTGACGGCTTGTTCTGCTCTCGATGCGGTCAGACGCTCTCAGCAGGCGCGACATTTTGCCCGGCGTGTGGCCAGCAAGCCGCGCTTACGAATGCAGGCGCGGGCGGGCTTCCTTCCCAAACCTTCACTGGCGAGCCAGGTGCTGCCGCTCCGCAGCAGACCAGCGGTATGGCCATCGCTAGTCTCGTTCTTGGAATCTTCCTCTTTTTCCCGCTCTCCATCCCGGCCATCGTCCTCGGACACATCGCGCTTTCACAAATCAAGAAGAGCGCCGGCAGGATCGGGGGCAGGGGCCTGGCGATCGCGGGCCTGGTTCTGGGATACCTGGGAATCGCCCTGATCCCGTTCATCCTGATCATCGCCGCGATTGCGATTCCGAATTTGCTGCGAGCACGGACTGCGGCGAACGAGGCCTCAGCGGCTGCCGCGATCAGGACCATCAACACTGCGCAGGTAACCTATCAATCCACCTATCCCAAGATCGGATACGCTCCCGACCTGGCGTCACTGGGCGGCGGATCCCCCTGCACCGCCAGTCCAGCTACGGCCTGCCTGATTGATGAACGCCTGGCGGTTTCGACCGAGCCTCCGGGAAAAAACGGGTACGTTTTCGCCATGTCCAGGTCGGCTGACGGCTCCCAGTACCTGGTGACTGCCGTCCCTGCCACGCCCCATCAAACGGGTCTCCGCACGTTCTGCTCGACCGAAGATGGCGAGGTGCGTGTCGACTTCGATGGAGCCGCGATTCCCGATCACGACTCCTGTATGAAGCTGCGGCCGATCAGCTGATTTATGTGGGGGCAGGCTTCCCGCGTCTGCGGTCAGTAGTCGGTCGGTTTCGACTTTCACACCCTGTCATCCTGATCTTTCGCAAGGCGAAGGGCTCCCGACGAAGTACCTGTGAACTGCAGGACGATCGCAGCGCCAAAGCTCTTCCAGATCCGGTGATGCGCTTTCGCGCTGGATTTGCACCGACACTGCATGTGAGGGCGGCAGGAATGCACAGGTCCTTCACTTGCTTTCATCCCGCTTCGCGGGACGAAAGACTGTGTTCAGGATGACAGCCTTGCAGTGCCCCGGATAACGGGAGAACCGAATCAAAGCTGACGTCCTTCCCTCCTCACTTCGATTTGTCTTCCCCTACGGCTAAGCCATAGAATCGAATTTCCCCATGGCGACCGTCAGCACTCCGATCTCAACTCCTCGCGGGCGGCTCAGGTTTAGGCGGGTACTAACGTTTTTCCTGATCGTCGTCCTCTTTGCCGTTCTGGGAGTGCTGGCCTGGTTCTACTCAATCGCGCGCTCCGCCCTGCCGCAACTGGACGGCAATCTGAAGCTTCGCGGCCTCTCCGCCCGAGTGACTGTAACTCGAGACACTCACGGCGTATCCACGATTGATGCCACCAGCTTCGACGACCTCTTCTTTGCGCAGGGATATGTCACAGCGCAGGATCGGCTCTGGCAGATGGACATCATGCGCCGCTTCGCCGGCGGCGAAATTTCTGAAATTCTGGGGAGCGAATTTCTTGCACATGATCGCGAGCAGAGAATTCTGGGGCTCAGAGTGGCGGCGGAAAAGACGCTTGCGATCGCATCGGCAGCGGACCACAACCGATTCGAGGCCTACGCGCGAGGCGTGAACGCCTATATCGACTCTCACCGTGACCGCTTGCCGATCGAATTCCGCATCCTGCGCTACTCCCCACGTCGGTGGGTGCCGGAAGATTCCACCCTGATCGCGGCGCAGATGGTGAAAGACCTTAACCACTATCCTTACCGAGACGCGCTTGAGCGTGAGAAGATCCTGGCGAAGCTCGGTCCGGAACTGACAGGCGATCTGTACGTAAACTCATCCTGGCGCGATCGGCCGCCAACCGTGCCGCGCCCCACGATGGAGGACCACGACACTGGAGATGAAGACCGGCATGGCCGCGCTCCGGTGGATAGTTCGGTCTCCCGAAACGAGGGACATCCTCAGAGTCCTGCCGGCAGTACGGAGTCAGACTCGGACGCGCACATGGTGGTCGGCTCGAATAACTGGGTGGTCTCCGGAGCGCACACAGTTACTGGCAAGCCATTACTCTCCAATGACATGCATCTGGGGCACCAGATGCCCAACTTGTGGTACGAGGCCCATCTTCGTAGCGGTAATTTTGATGTCGTCGGGGTCACTCTGCCCGGCGTGCCCTATGTGATTGTAGGGCACAACCAGCGCATCGCCTGGGGCTTCACCAATGTCGGGCCAACCGTAGAAGACGTTTACGTCGAAATCTTCAATCCGAACGATCAATATCTAACGCCCGAAGGATGGAAACCAGCGGGACACCGCCGTGAAGAAATTCATGTCAAAGGCAAGCCGGATGTGACCATGGATGTCGAGGTCACACGCCACGGACCAATCATCAGCGAACTGGTTCCGGGTGAAACTCGCAAGCTGGCGCTGCGCTGGACGCTGTACGACGGTACCCATGCTCCTTTTTTCGACGTGGATTCGGCGCAGAACTGGGAACAGTTCCGGGCCGCGTTTTCAAACTTTGATGCTCCCGGCCAGAACGTGGTCTTCGCCGACGTGGATGGCAACATCGGATACCAGACCACGGGCAAGGTTCCCATCCGCGCTTCGGGCGACGGCAGCCTTCCTGAGAATGGCAGCGACAACGCGCATGAGTGGACCGGCTACGTCCCATTCGACAAGTTGCCCAGTGTTTACAATCCGCCGGCAGGCATCATTGCAACAGCAAATGGCCGCATTACGCCGGATCACTATCCGTACTCGATCAGCAGCGGATGGGAGGCGCCCTGGCGCACCGCCCGAATCTATCGCGTGCTGGAATCAGGCAAGAAATTTTCCGCGGCCGACATGCTGGCGCTGCAGTTGGATATTCATTCCGAAGGAGAACGTTTCTTCGCGGAGCGATTTGTGTACGGCGTCGATCACGCAAAAAATCCGTCTCCGCGGGCGAAGCAGGCCGCCGAATTGATGCGGGGATGGGACGGTCGAATGACCGCCGATTCGGCCGCTCCCACCATCGCTTATCGTTCCCGGATGGAGTTGACGCGTCTGCTGCTGGAACCCAGGCTGGGCGCTGCTCCGAGTGATCCCCACGCGATTTCCACGGGGCTCAACTGGCGAACCTATGCCTGGGGCATGCAGTCGGTATGGCTGGAAAACGTGCTTGAGCATCAGCCCAAATTCTGGTTGCCGGAATCCTATGCCAGCTTTGACGACCTGCTGGCAGCAGCGGTGGATGCTGCAGTGAGCGCACCGGAGGCGCCGTCGGATTTGGCCTCGTGGCACTGGGGACCGTTTCATCCGGTAGAAATCCGGCACCCGATTCTGGGCAAGATCCCCTTGCTCGAACGCTGGACCGGTCCGGGAGTTCAACCGCAGTCTGGCAGCAGTTATACCGTGAAGGCGGTTTCGCGGAGCCACGGTCCCTCGGAGCGACTGACGGTAGACCTCTCCGACCTGGATCAATCGACGCTCAACCTCGTCACCGGCGAGGCAGGAAACTTTCTCAGCCCCTACTACATGGATCAGTGGAAAGCCTGGTATGAGGGCTACACCTTCAAGCTACCGTTCTCTCCGAAAGCCGTCGTCGCTGCGCGGCAACACGAACTGGTGTTGGAACCGAAGTAGTCGGCAGTCGTCGGTCATCAGTCGTCAGGGCGGGGATTTCCTCTGCGAACTCTGCATTTTCTCAGCGATCTTTGCGCTCAAAAGCCTTAACCGCAGAGAACGCAAAGGAATCGCAAAGAACAAAGAACGCAGAGAAAACCAGATTCGTTGTTGTTGGGGAGCTGACGACTGATGACCGACGACTGACGACTGCTTTCCTCAGTTTACCTGTTTCACATCCACCGGTTGCCCGGTAATATCCACCTGTGTTTTTTGCAGCTGGTCGGTGGTGCTGTCGTATATATCCAGCACGCCGTTCTGTACCACGTAGACCGCATTCCGCCGGCTGATGGGCTGAATTCCCGTTACATCCCCCACGGCGGGCGGGACCACGACCGTCAGCTTGCCCGTATCGAAGATGGAGAGGCAGCCCCGAACCTCGCTGCCGCTATTGCCGGCGACGTTGATGTTGGTGCAGGTGCGGGCCCCAATAAACAGCTGGTTATTCGACGCCAACTCGATGTGGTTATGGTTGCCATCGGTAATTATGGCTGTCGCCTTGACCGTCATCGAGACCAGATCAACTACTGAGACCTCGCCGCAGGTGGTGGCCAGGGTCGGCGTCGAAGAACCAGCGCAGGTGTTCGCTCCCGGCTTGGTTCCCGCAACGTAGAGGGTGTTGCCGGAAAGCAATCCGACGGTGGCGGCATCTAACGGAATCGTGGGCCCAGGCACATTGCTGTTCACGTCCAGCAGGGTGACACCGGCTGTGGTGCCTCCGCATTCGGGGCCGCAGTTCAGAATGTAAGCCGTGGAATCGTCATTGCTGAAAGTCGCCCAAACTGGGTGATCAAAGAGCGGACTTTGCACATCGGTTCGGGGATCTGTGGCTGTGCCGAGCGAAGTGGGTGCGATCACCGTGATGGTATCCGCACGGTTTCCCAGGGCCAGCAGGCGATTGCCGTTATGGCTCAATGCCACAAAACGGGCGCCGGGCACCGGAATTCCTGCCGAGACTGCGCCATTCGCCAAGTCCAGCGCTTCCACCAGCCCCGGGGGCTGCCCGGGGAGCTGCCCCGGAATCGGCGAATTGGGCAAGGCCGCAAATCCGGAGGCATTGTCCGGCCCGACCACAATGCTCTCGGTGGAGTCAGGCAAAGTAACGGAAATCGTTGCTCCTGAGGAACTCTGGCTCAGGGTCTGGGTCGCATTATTGATCACCACGACGGCATTGTTCGAGGAACTGAAAACCGCGGTAAACAGCTTATTAGGAAAAAGCACCATCATCCCGGGCATCGGGGCGCTCGACCCCAGCGGAATCGCGTTTGGGGAGATTAGATCGGTTTCTCCGTTCACCACATTCACGACCGCCTGATTGCTGGTTCCATTGGGAGAAAGCGGGTTGGAAACGAAGACCGGCACCCGGATGGTGGCAGGGTTCGCCACCGTGTTTGAGCCGACGCCGGTGGGATTGTAGTTGCTTCCGCAAGAGAGCAGAATGGCGGTACTTGCCGTCAGAACCAGAATGGCGAGCGTAGCTCTCTTCAACCCAGGAGCTCCCAGGAACATGAGGAATGGAGACTTAGATGCAAGAAACGGGATTATAGCAGAGCGACACTAGGCAGCACGGCCGGTTACTCCCCTTCTTCATCCGCAGCCATATCCGTGCACCGGTAATGCAAAAGTAGCCTTCATCTTGTATTCTCAGTCATATGGCTACCGATTTACTAGCCCGTCTTAAGCAATCCCAGGTGCTGTGCGACGGCGCCATGGGGACGCTGCTATATGCCAAGGGAATCTTTATCAATCGCTGTTACGACGAGCTGAACGTATCTCAGCCCGACCTTATCCGCGACCTGCATCATGAATATATGCAGGCGGGTGCGGAAATTATTGAAACCAATACTTTTGGTGGAAATTCGTTTCGGCTGGCCCGGCACAGCATGGAAAATCGGGTCCGCGAAATCAACCTGGCCGGGGCCAAGTTGGCGAGAGAAGCAGCCAAGAGTTTCGACGTCTGGGTAGCCGGTTCGGTCGGCCCGATGGGAGTCCGCATCGAGCCCCTGGGCAAGACCTCATTCGAGGAAGCCCGTGCCGCCTTCCGCGAGCAAATCTCAGCCCTGGTCGAAGGTGGGGTTGACCTGCTGATGCTGGAGACGTTCGGCTACGTCGAGGAACTTCACCAGGCGATTCTGGCAGCCCGGGACGTGGATCCGAAGATTCCGTTAGTGGCCCAGGTAACCATTGACGAGGATGGGAACTGTCTCGACGGATCGACTCCGGAAAGCTTTACGCCGCGGATTGAAAGCTGGGGCGCCGACGTGATTGGCTGCAACTGCAGTGTCGGCCCGGTGGCGATGCTGGACGTCATCGAGCGCGTGCGTTCGCTCACTTCCCTGCCCCTGGCAGCCCAACCCAACGCCGGTATGCCGCGCTCGGTTGAAGGCCGAAATATCTATCTATGCTCGCCCGAGTATATGGCGAGCTATGCCCGCAAGTTCGTCGCTGCGGGGGTTCGCCTGGTGGGCGGCTGCTGCGGAACCACGCCCGAGCACATCAAGGTCATGAAATCGGCTTTGCGTGTGGGTGAGGCCCGCGCCAAGGCCGTTCCGGCGCAGACAAAGGGCGAGGCCGTGGTCGCAGCTGCTCCCGCCGTTCCGCTGGAAAAACGGTCCAAAGTAGGCGCCAGGATCGCATCCGGAGAATTCCTCACCATGGTCGAGATCGTTCCCCCCAAGGGAACCGATATCCGCAAGGAAATTGAAGGCGCGCGCTTCCTGAAGTCGGTTGGGGTGGATGCGATCAATATTCCGGATAGTCCGCGAGCTTCAGCGCGGATGAGCAACCAGGCGCTTTCCCTGCTGGTGCAGCAGGAAGTCGGTATTGAGGCAATTTTGCATTACACCTGTCGCGACCGCAACGTGCTGTGCATCCAGTCCGACCTTCTGGGCGCCTCGGCGCTGGGCCTGCACAATCTGATCTGCATCACCGGCGACCCACCGAAGATGGGGAACTATCCTGATGCCACGGCAGTATTTGACGTGGACGCGATCGGCCTGGTCAACATCGTACACAACCTGAACCGCGGCCTCGATATCGGAGGCAATCCGCTGGGCGTCGGCACCTCGTTCGTGATCGCCGTGGGCGCGAACCCGGGCGTCCCCAATATCGACGAGGAGATCAAGCGCTTCGAGTACAAAGTTGAAGCGGGAGCGGAGTGCGCAGTCACCCAGCCGGTGTTCGATCTCAAACTGCTGGAAACCTTCCTGCGCCGGATCGAGCACTGCAAGATACCGGTGGTTGCGGGCATCTGGCCGCTGGTCAGCGTTCGCAACGCCGAGTTCATGAAGAACGAGCTGCGGGTCTCGGTACCAGATGCAATCCTGGAACGCATGGCCAAAGCCAAAACTCCGGAAGCCGCTCGCGAGGAAGGCATTGCTATCGCCCGCGAAATGCTGATCGCGGTTCGCGACATGGTGCAGGGGGCCCAGATCAGCGCGCCCTCGGGACGATATACTTCCGCCGCGGATGTTCTGGAAGCCCTGGGGACCTCCCCACGCGCCACCACCTGATATTAGAATAGGTGCAGGAGTACTGCGTTGGCCAAATTCGAAGAGTGCCTCCAGCGGCTGGAGAAAATCGTACAGGAACTGGAAAAGGGCGATGTGCCTCTGGAGAAATCCCTGACCCTGTTTGAGGAAGGCATGCAGCTCTCCGCCGCGTGCCGCAAGGAACTGGAAGAGGCCGAAGGCAAAGTAGAAATCCTGTTGAAACAGAACGGAAAACTTCAAGCCGAAGCTTTCGAACCCCCGCGCAAGTGACTAGCCTGAGCGGGCACGACACGGCGTCTGCGCTCGCGACAATTGAGATACAAAACCCTCTGCGGAGTAGAATTCTCCAATCAAGACCAAGGCAAGATATTTCCCGGCTATCGTCGGAACCTGCGCGGCTTTCCTCCTGGGTTCGCACCTGGTGGCACAGCAGAAAGATATCCCTGCCCAGAATGGCACGTTCACAATTGAAAGCAGAGTAGATGTGGTCCTAGTCCCTGTGCTCGTCCGCGACGGTCGAGGGCGTGCCGTCGGCAATCTGAAGAGAGAAGATTTCCGGGTTTTTGACAATGACAAGCCGCAGGCTATCACCGGTTTCACGATTCAGCAGCGGGCCACGATTCAGAGTAACACGAGCGCGGCTAAACCCACGCCTCTTCCCAGCGGCTCCCCGAAGGCGACGAATGTGCCGGAGCGTTTCATTGTTTTTCTGTTTGACGACATGCACATGAGTGCCAGCGATTTATCGCAAACCCAGAAGGCATCCACGAAGATGCTGGCTGAGTCGCTGACCAAAACGGACATGGCTGCTGTGGTTTCTATGTCGGGGCGGATCAACAGCGGTTTGACCCGCGATCGAAGCGCGTTACAGGAAGCGATCATGAAACTGCAGCCGCAGGGCCTATACCACTCATCAGGGCAGGAATGCCCGGATATCGACTACTACCATGCAGACCTGATCGAGAATAAGCACAACAGCGCTGCACTCGAGGCCGCGATCGACGAAATGTTCAGTTGTTCGCCTGGCCTGCAGATGCGCGATATAGCGGAGAGAATGGTGGAATCGGCTGCCACTCGAACTTTGGCAATGGGCGAGCAGGATGTTCATGTCACGCTCTCCTCGTTCAGAGAATTTGTGCGCCGGATGTCAGTGCTCCCGGGCCAGCATACGCTGATCCTGGTGTCGCCCGGTTTTCTTATACTCACGCCGGAATCCAGGGCGGAGGAATCGGAGATCATGGATATGGCGGCCCAGTCCAACGTGACGGTCAGCGCGCTGGATGCGCGAGGTCTGTATACCACCGAGATGGAAGCCAGCGAGAGGACCAAAGGCTCGGCCCAGACCACGCAGCTTAAATCCGAATACCGCCGCAGCTCGATGTCATCGAATGAAAATGTAATGGCGGAACTCGCGGACGGAACCGGTGGAACTTACTTTCACAACAGCAACGATCTCGAAGACGGTTTCACGCGGCTGGCGGAGGGGCCGGAGTGTCTGTACTTGCTCGAATTCTCCATCAAGGGCATCAAACAAAATGGCAGCTATCATCGGTTGAAAGTAAGAGTCGACCACGATGACTTTAAGTTGCAGGCACGCCACGGTTACTTCGCGCCCAAACCAGCGAAACACAAGAAGCAATAAATAAGGGACCGCAACCTCCTTGTTATACTCAGCCCCATGCTCAAGCTGACTTTGGAGCAGGGACAGGCGCTGACCGACGCGGCCCTGGAGCGCCTGCTCCCTCCGGCTACCCAGCATCCGGTTTCGATCCACAAGGCCATGCGTCACAGTGTGTTCGCCGGCGGCAAACGGCTCCGCCCCATTCTGTGCATGGAATCCGGCCGAATGATCGCGGGTTCCCTTCCCGGCGGGATTGAAGAACTCGGCGCCGCGCTGGAAATGCTGCACACATACTCATTGATCCACGACGATCTGCCCGGGCTCGATAACGACGATCTCCGCCGCGGCCGGCCCACTTGCCACAAAGTGTATGGTGAGGCCATTGCCATCCTGGCGGGCGACGCGTTGCAAACTCAGGCGTATGAAGTATTGTCCCGCTTGCAGTGTCCCGCGGAGTCTCGCGTGCGCATCATCGAAGAAATCGCCCACGGCACGGGCACAGTGGAGGGTATGATCGGCGGCCAAGTCGTGGACCTCGAAGCCGAGCACACCAAGCCTGATCTTGCGATGCTGGAGTACATCCATCGCTCCAAGACCGCCGCTCTGATTGGAGCCAGCGTTGTCAGTGGAGGGCTTTATGTCGGCGCGGATGATAACGGAGTTGGCAATCTGCGGTCGTTTGGGCAATCCATCGGCCTGGCGTTTCAGATTGTGGACGATGTACTTGATGTGACCCAGACCTCCGAGCAACTGGGTAAGACGGCGGGAAAAGACATGACGGCCGAGAAGGTAACCTATCCGGCATTGTTCGGTGTGGACGAATCGCTGAGGAAAGCGGGCGTGCTGGTAGAGTCAGCCTTCAGCTCGCTCGAGAGCTTTGGAACGCGGGCGGAGACTCTCAAGGATCTGGCCCGCTTTCTGGTAGAGCGAAAGAAGTAATGATTCTCGATGTAGGACGGGCGTCCGCGCCCTGATGCGCGGGCACGCCGCCCACGGCCACAACGGATATTTTAGATTACTCAAGTCACGGGTAGCGACCGGGCCGTGCTGGTAAAATGATCTTACGGCGATGGAGTTCGCCACAACCGCCCGCGTCGGGGCTGATGACTCCTACCAACCCTGAAGCGGAGAACTCCATGCTCGATGTCCTCGTCATATCCCTGGGCGCAATCGTCGGCGCCAATGCCCGCTACTTTATCAGCCGTTACGCGGCGCAAGCGCTGGGACCGGTTTTCCCTTACGGTACGCTGGTCATCAATGTCGCCGGCAGCGTCATTGTCGGCTTCTTCGTGGTCTGGACCTCGGAACGTGTACTGATTGATCCACGCTGGCGCCTGCTGATCGTGGTTGGTTTCTGCGGCGCTTTTACCACCTTTTCCAGCTACGCCTTCGAAACCATGGCCTACTTCGAACAGGGGCAATGGCTGCTGATGTTCTCGAACTTCTTCAGCAACAATCTTCTGTGCCTGGGCGGAGCGCTGGCAGGTATGGCGCTAGCGAGGGTGCTGTAAAATGCCAAACGGAATGGCAGTTCAAGTCACCATCTACCTCAACGAAGCGGACCAGTGGCATCACCGGCCTCTGCACATGGAGATCCTCAACTATCTACGGAAAGAGAATGTGTACGCCGCTACCGCCCTGCACGCCGTCGCCGGGTTTCTCGGCCGGCAGCAAGTCAAGACCAGTCATTTTGTCGATGCCGGGGGCAAGCTGCCGGTCATTGTCATCTTCGTAGACACCGACGAACACGTGAGCCGGGTCTTGCCGACGTTGAAAGAAATGGCGGCGCATCGCTTGATCGTGCGCGAGAATGTGGTTCTGGAGCAGGGCAATCTCGACTGACATGTCCAGCACTGCGCTCGACATTCTGGTTCCGCCGGCCGCCGCGATGATGTCGAGCGACCTACGGCGCGAGCGTCCACATCTAGGCGCTGATTTTCACGGGATTTTCCTGAGAAGGCTTGATGTTGTGGTTCAGGCGGAAGAAGTTTGTCGGATCATACTTGTTCTTCAAGCTGACCAGGCGGTCGTAGTTCGGTCCGTAAGCTGCGCGCGCTACTGCCTCGCCCTCGTCGGCAAGGTAGTTGCCGTAGGAGTCCGCAGCCAGAAATGGCCGCAGCGCTTCCCAACATTCGCGTGTCCACTGGATATTCTTTTCCGATTCAGACGGACTAACCCAATTCGACCAGGCAAAAAAGTTATACGAGTACTGCCGATGAGGAAAGGCAGTCTCGGTAGGCGCGACTCGGGTGGCCGCTCCGTGCCAGTGTTCCATGAACGGCGCAAAAGAGTACGGAGAGGGGCTCTTGCCCACGTACCGTACAAGGGCATCTATGGCTTGGTCGCTAAGGGTGGGAATGAAGTTCGATTTCACATAGGTAAGACGTCCCGGCGGGAAGAATGGATCGAACATACTCTGCAATTGCACATAGCTCATGACGCCAAAGGCATCGGCGATCGGCGAGCCGAAGCTCCGCAACGGCTGCAGCACTTTTTCGCCCTCCGAAACCTGGCCACAGTAGCACGCGGCAATGGCAAATACGGGAACGCCGTCCGGAAGATTGAAAGAACCGCCCTGGGTAACCAGTTCGTCGGGACTCTCCGCCGCAAACTCCCGCCAAAAATGCATTACTTCCTTCGCTTTTGCCGCAGGATAGAATATGGCGCCACCCACGATGGGTCCAACCTCGTGGAGGCGGTACTCCAGCGAGGTCACGATTCCGAAGTTGCCACTGCCGCCGCGTATACCCCAGAAGAGGTCGGGATTTTCTGAAGCGTTCGCGGTGAGCAGGCGACCGTCGGCAGTGACCACGTCCGCGCTGATGACGTTGTCGAGAGCAAGTCCATACTTGGCATGCAAATGGCCCCAGCCGCCGCCTAATGTCAGCCCCGCGATGCCAGTAGCTGAGACCACTCCGAGAGTTGTAGCCAGACCGAAGGCTTGCGTCTCGCGGTCGAATTCGCCCAGCTTAAGGCCTGTTTCGGCACGCACAGTTCGCCGCGCGGGATCGACCCGTATGCCTTTCATGGCCGAAAGATCGACCATGAGACCACCCTCGCAAACCGATTTCCCAGCAACGCTATGTCCTCCGCCGCGAACCGCAAGGGGGAGATCGTGCTCGCGCGCAAAACGCACACATGCGATGACATCAGCCGCCCCGGCGCACCGCGCGATGAGGGCTGGCCGCCGGTCGATCATGGCGTTAGGGATAGCTCGCGTAGGGTCGTAGCCCGGTTCGCCAGGCCATAATAATTGGCCACGGAAGGATTCCCTGAACTTCTGAATCGTGGATTGCGGAATCATGTCGGCCTCCTATACGCCATGCAGTGTGCCGGTTAGCGCGTTTTGTTTGCCCATGCTCTGGACAAGAGGTGGTCGTGCACAAGATGCGTCGCCAGGATTGGTTTGTCAAGCTCTGGAGGGCGAAAGTCGGTACATTTGCCAGGACACCGTGCCGGTTGCTATCCGTTCCGGCATATCTGTATTCTTTCCCGACTGACATGTCCAGCGCTCCGCTCGACATTCTCGCCCTCGCCGCTCACCGTGATGACGTGGAGCAGACCTGCGGCGGCACGCTGCTGAAAATGGCACAGCGCGGATACCGCACCGGAATTCTCGACCTCACCCGGGGCGAGACGGGCACGCGCGGCAGCGCCGAAGATCGCGCCCGCGAAGCCGCGGAAGCTGCAAAGATACTGTGCGCGTCGTGGCGGGACGCGCTCGATATTCCCGACGGTCGGGTAGAGAACACCTGGGAAAATCGCCTGAAAGTTGCGCGTGTGATTCGCGAGCAACGTCCGCGAGTGGTCATACTTCCCTACTGGAAAGGACGGCACCCAGACCATTACACGGCGTCCATCCTCGGATATGAGGCATGCTTCCTGGCAGGCCTTGCCAAGCTGGATGTTGATGCAGGTGTGGCGCGGGCGCCCTCGCCCGGGGGTGTTGATTTGGACACTGGAGCCGAGACCGCACCTCAGCTGAGGGCGGGACGCGCTCAGGACAGCCGAAGGGACGCCGGCGCTACGTCACCCCACCGCCCGTTCAAAATCGTCTACGCTACCCTCTATTACGATGTGCGGCCGACCTTCGTCGTCGACGTCACCGAACAGTTTGAAATCCGGCTTCAGGCCCTGATGGCTTACAAGTCACAATTCAGCGATCAGGAGGCGGGCAAGGGTATCTTCCCTGCCCGGGACGAGATTCGTTCACGCATCGAAGCCATGGCCCGATTCTATGGCATGCTGGGGGGCGTTACCTATGCCGAGCCATTTCTGCAGAAGGAAGTTGGCTTGGTGGACGATGTGACGGCGATTCCGGTGAAGTCGATTTAGCCTTTCCTCCCACAAAAACCAGAAAGACAAAAACCCAGTTTTCAGTTGGTAGTTCCCGGTTCTCAGCTACTTTTTTATTGCCACGGCTACTCCATCGCGGATGGGCAGGATCGTGGTAAAAAAGTCCGGCGACTTATACAACAGGCGATTGATTTCCTGGATCGCTTTGGTCGAAGCCTCGTTCGGATTCTTCTGCGCCACCTTTCCGCTCCACAAGACATTGTCGGTAACGAAGAGGCCGCCCTTCCGCAGGCGTGGCAGCACCAGCTTGAACACACGGGGGTAGTCTTCTTTATCGACATCGTTGAAGATGATGTCGAATTGCTGTTTCTCTTCGGAGAGCAGTTCAAGAGCGTCGCCGGTTTTAAGCGTAATTCGTTTACTCACTCCGGCCCGGTCAAAGTAGCCGCGGGCTTCGTCAGCTTTCTTGCGGTCGCCATCGGTATAGATCACGCGGCCGCCCTCGCCCACCGCGCGCGCCCACCAGATCGTGGAGTAACCAATGGCGGAGCCCAGCTCGAAGACAGTCCTGGCGCCGATCAGCAGCGCCAACTGGTAGAGGATGCGGCCAACGGCGGGACCGACGATGGGAACGTTCCGCTTGGCGGCCTCGGCCTCGATCTCGGTCAACACTTCGTCGCGGGGAGGAAGCAGGGAGTAGATGTAATCCTCGACGGCGGGGACGGTAATTCCGCCCATGCGCCAGGCAGCATTGTCGACAACTTTCTGGTTAGCCAAGTCCGCTCCTTAGTTCTTGATTAGGAAATTGTTATTCCAGGCTTCATCTCCGCTATCTCAACGCCCGGCACCAACTTTTGCAGGTCTGCCGGTCTGCCGGTGAGAATCGGGAAGGTGCCGAAGTGCATGGGAACCACCGTCTTGGGCTTTAGCAGCTTGCAGGCGTAAGCGGCTTCGCGCGGCGACATGGTGTAGTGATCGCCGATTGGAATCATCGCAATGTCGGGCGCGTACAGGTCATGAATGATCGCCATATCGCCAAATACGTTGGTGTCGCCGGCATGATAAATCTTCACGCCGTTGGAAAACTCAATCAAGTAGCCACAGGCTTCGCCACCGTAGACGATCTCGTCGCCATCGGTGATACCGCAGGAGTGATCGGCATGGACCATTGTGACCTTGATGTCCCCCACCTTCTGCGTGCCGCCTTTGTTCATGCCCGAAACCTGTTTCGCGCCCTTTTTCCCAAGCCAGTGGCCCAGTTCGGGGATGGCAACCACGATAGGATTGTGCCTTCTTGCGATCTCTACCGCATCGCCGATGTGGTCGAAATGCCCGTGGGTACAGAGCATGATGTCAACGTGCTTTACGTCCTTGTCTTTTTGCGGGCACATGGGATTGCCCATCACCCAGGGGTCGACCAGGATGGTCTTGCCCCCGGGGGTTTCCATGCGAAATGTCGCATGACCGAGCCATGTAAGTTTGATTCCGGCAAGATTCATAGTTGTGAAGTCCTAGAGGCAGCACCTGGCAATTCGCACTTGGCCCGTGCCGACAGGCCACAGGTTTTAGCTAAATGCCAAGTGCCAAATGCCTACTGCGGTAGTTTAATATGGATCGCCATGGCTGAGCTGAAGGTCCTTATTACACGCGATCAGATCGCCCAACGTGTGGCGGAAATGGGCGCCGACATCAACCGCGATTACGCCGGTCAGTCCGTAATTCTCCTGGGCGTGCTGAAGGGCGCGGCCATTTTTCTCAGCGACCTGTCCCGCCAGCTCAAGATCGACGCTACGTTTGATTTTATTGGAGTCTCCAGTTATGGCAACCGCCCCAGCCCGGCCCAGGAGCTGAAATCCGGCTGGGACTCCACCGGTGAAGTGCGCCTGACCAAGGACATGGACCAGTCCATGATCGGCAAGAACGTGATTTTGGTAGAAGACATTCTGGATACCGGACTGACACTGACATATCTGAAAAAGCTGCTTATGGCGCGCCGTCCACAATCTTTCCGCATCGCGGCGCTGCTGGACAAACCCTCGCGCCGCAAACAGCCAATCCAGGCGGACTATGTGGGCTTCAGCATTCCGGATGAGTTCGTGGTGGGCTACGGACTGGACTACGCCGAGAAATACCGCAATCTTCCGGATATTTGCGTGGTGCCAAGGGAGTAATCCAGGCGCAAACCCTCGCTCCTACCGGTTCTGGCAATCAACAAGTTGGTGCGAGAGGTACGGCCGAGTCCGAGTCAACTGGACGGCTGTTATCATGAAGGTCAGTGGAAATTGCTGACACCCAATCCGATCCACAGTTGAAGGTCGAACCGCTGCTGCTGGAGGTGGCGGACGTTGTTAACACCACCCTCGATCTGGACACTACGCTGCGGCGCGTGGCCGAACTGGTGCGCAAAGTCATCGACTACGAAATCTTTGCTATCCTGTTGCTCAACGAGAAGACGCAGGACCTTCGCATGCGTTTCCAAGTTGGATACGCGCGTGAAGTGGCCGAGCGAATCAAGATCAAAATTGGCGAAGGCGTGACTGGACTGGCGGCCCAGCGGCGCGAAGCCATCCTGGTGGACGACGTCTCCAAGCATCCCGAATACATCCCGGCTGTCGCCGACGTGCGCTCGGAGCTGGCAGTTCCGCTGATCGTGAAGAACCGGGTCATCGGGGTGCTGAATCTCGAAGCGCAGGAGGCTGGCCGCTTCACGGAGGAACACAAGCGGCTCTTGACCCTCATCGGGTCGCGCATGGCGGTGGGAATCGAGAATGCTCGGCTGTACACCCGTACCACCCGCCAGGCCCGCACCCTGGTCCTTCTGAACGAGATCGCGCGCGAACTTACCTCCATTCTGAATGTGGACGAACTGCTCAAGCGCATCGCTGAACTCTTGAGCCGCCTGATCGACTATCAGATGTTCAGCATTCTTCTGCTCGACGCAGCGGGAGAAAAATTGCAGCACCGGTTTTCGTTGCGCTTTCAGGAAAACATACAGCTCAAGCACGACATCTCCCTGGGGAAAGGCGTCGTCGGCTACGCCGTACAGCATCGCGAGGCCGTGCTCGTGCCCGACGTCAGAAAGGATCCACGGTACATTTTGCTGAATCCGGAGACCCGCTCGGAGCTGGCCGTGCCTCTGATCTACAAAGATAAAGTGATCGGCGTGCTGGATCTGGAACATACCCGGCGTGGATTTTTTACAGAAGACCACAAACGCACGGTCATTACTCTGGCCGCGCAGGTGGCAATTGCCATCGAAAACGCTCGCCTTTATGAAGAAATCGCCCGTCAGGAAAAGCGCCTGGAGCGGGACTTGGCGCTGGCGCGGGAATTGCAATTTCGGCTGTTGCCGCACGCTTTACCCAAGATCGCCAACCTGGAAGTCGCGGCCAAGTTCATGCCCGCGCGCGCCATTGGCGGAGACTTGTACGACTTCGTCGACTACTCGCAATCGCGCCTGGGAATGGTGATCGGGGACGTTAGCGGCAAAGGCGCACCGGCTGCGATTTACGCGGCGCTTGTCAGCGGCATTCTGCGCTCTCACGCTCCGATCGAGCCTGGCCCTGCCGAGATGCTGCGGGCGGTCAATTTTTCCCTGGGAGAGCGGCGCATCGAAGGCCAGTTCGTTTCTCTGATCTATGCCGTGTGGGACGACCGGAACCGCTCACTGCAGGTCGCCAATTCGGGATTACCCCGCCCTCTGTACGTCCACGATGGCAAGATTGACGTTATTGAAGCCACCGGCTTGCCTCTGGGCCTGTTCGACGATGCTGAGTATGACGAGTTCACCTTCAAAGCGAAGCCGGGGGACATGTTCGTCTTCTTCAGCGACGGTATTCTCGATGCTCGCAACAAGGCCGGCGACATGTTCGGACGGGGCCGCGTGGAAGAGGTTATCGCAGGATGCGCCGAGATTTCCGCCGACTGCGTGGTCAAGTCGCTGTTCAAGGCTGTGACCGAACACGCCGCCGGCGAAGAAGCCTTCGATGACGAAACCGTCGTGGCCATCAAGCTGAAAGGCGAACCCAAGCGCAAGTGAACCGTACTGCGAGCCGGAGCCG
This sequence comes from uncultured Acidobacteriaceae bacterium, assembly GCA_964528615.1. GTDB lineage: Bacteria > Acidobacteriota > Terriglobia > Terriglobales > Acidobacteriaceae > JAIQFF01. Next base: position 24,004 of record CAZGSU010000015.1, read on the forward strand.
GGGCCGTCCGCCGGCCTTTTCCTACCGTGAAATCCGCAAGGGCCTGCTCCGCCGGCGGTCTGTGGGGTTTGCGCTCCAGTGCGATGAGATTCCGTTGGAGCGGTTGGCGGAACGCTTTGGCACGCCGCTCTACGTCTATTCCGCATCCACCATTCGCGAGCGCACGCGCAGCTTCCAACATGCCTTCCGCAAAGTTCCGTACACCGTCTGCTATTCCGTCAAAGCGAATTCCAGTCTGGGGATTCTTCGCCTGCTGGCAGAGATGGGATGTGGCTTCGATGTGGTCTCAGGCGGAGAACTGGAGCGGGTGTTGCGCGTGGATCGTCGCGCGGCCAAAAAGGTTGTGTTCTCTGGTGTGGGCAAGACCACCGAAGAGATGCAGGCCGCACTCCAGGCCGGCGTTCTGCTCTTCAACGTGGAAAGCGAAGCCGAATTATGGAGGCTGGCGGAATGTGCAGCCCGAACCAGGGCACGTGCGCGAATCGCCCTGCGGGTGAATCCCGACGTGCCTGCCAACACTCATCCTTATATCTCCACCGGACTTCATCAACATAAATTCGGGATTCCGATCGCCGAGGCACGAAAGCTCTATGCCCGGGCCTCAGGGACAAGATATCTCCGGGTCGAAGGCGTAAGTGTTCATATCGGCTCGCAGATCACTGACGTGCAGCCGTTCGCGCTGGCCATGGAACGAGTTGCGGACCTAGTGCGCGTGTTGTACGGGGATGGCCATCGTATCCAATACGTGGACGCGGGCGGCGGCCTGGGCATCGCCTACGAGGATCAGGAGCTGCCCGGGTTTGCCATTCAGGTTGCGGACTATGCTGCAGCCCTGTTGCGCCCCTTGCGTGGCTTGAAGGTCCACTTGCTGCTCGAACCGGGCCGCGCCCTGGTTGGCCCGGCGGGAGCTCTGCTTACCCGGGTGCTTTACCGGAAGACGAACGGTCCGAAGCAGTTTCTGGTGGTGGATGCGGCCATGAACGATCTGGTGCGGCCATCACTTTATGATGCATATCACGAAATCGTTCCGGTGTGGCTGGATGCCAAATCAGCGCCACTTGAAACTGTGGACGTCGTGGGTCCAATCTGTGAAACCGGCGATTTCTTCGCCCGGGGCCGCGAACTGCCTGTCACCAATGAAGGCGGTCTCCTCGCCATCCTGGACACGGGTGCTTACGGTATGGTGCTCACGTCGAATTACAATACCCGTCTGCGTCCTCCGGAAGTGCTGGTAGATGGCAAATCGGCGAAGCTCATCCGGCGCCGGGAGACGATGGACGATTTGCTCCGAACCGAAAGCCAGTTGCGCTGATCGATCCAGCTGTTTTCCACTCAGCCATTCCACCGATCCCAATCACTACTTGCTCTGTCCTTGAATCAAATTTCGCAGATCTTCCATCTGGGCGGTGTGCTGTGGGTCGGGATGTTTGGCAAGAAACTGTTGCATGGAGTCGAGTTTCTCGGCGGCTGTCTGCTTCTGGTTTCCTTCTTCGTACAAACGAACCAGGATGGCTAAGGCGTCCCAGTACGCCGGACCCGAATCATTCCGCAGCAATGCCGCCCGCTGCTCCAGCAGTGCGAGCAACTGAGAGGCCTGCTCCGGCCGACCAGCCCGGCGCTCACAGCGAACCTGGAGGCTCCAGAATCTCCAGTATTTCGTCTGCAGTTCGAGCTGGCTCTGACGCTTGTAGTCGACACTGTACCAATCGAAAGGACGGATACGCTGTAACCGCCACTCGTCGTCACGAATGCCTTGCTGGGCCAGTGCGACAATGCGGTCAGGATCACCGTTCTCTGCCAGGAGGCGCTCCGCCTGGACAATTAGAGGACTCGGGTCCGGCAGCGCCACCGGGCGCAGTTGCAGAGCAGATCCGGGACAAAGTGCGAGAAAATGCGCGAGCTCCGCTTTCTGTTTTTCCTGGTCATGAAAAGCCGCAGAAAAATAAATTTCGGCAAGAGATCGGTGAGCTGGCGCAAATTCTGGATGATCAGCGACGATTTCCAACATTTGTTGGATCGCTGACGCGGTGTTGCGGCCAATCAGGCTGCGAGCGTACAGATAGCTGTACATCAGCTCGTCCGGGTGCTGGAGGGAAAGCACCTGGTAATCCTCAGTCAACTTTCTTAAATGGCCCTCAATACCGTAGCGCTGCACCGCGTCCTGATAGCGCTCGTGCACCACCAGGTTATCGGGATGGCGCTGGCGGAGAGCGAGGAAAGGAGCAACGTTCCTGTCGAAGTCCCGGCCACTGGCAGCCGCGTTGGCTTTTTCGAGTTCGGCCCGGATGGCAGGAGCGGACTCGCAGGCAGTGGCCGCAGTAGCCTGGGCCGGCAGCGAGCTAAGGAACAGCAGTATTCCCCAGCAGGCGGAAATCTGCTTGCGAGAAACGGGGAGGACCGCGGAGAGCTTCACAGAAGCCCTCCGCGATCCGGGGTTGAACGAGCGGACATGTTATAGCGAGCGCAGGAAATTCAGCACGTCCTGCATCTGCGATCGGCTGAGCGAATTGAATCTGCGGATTACAAGGTTCGCCTCCGAGCTGCAGTTTTGGCTGGTTGAGGACTGGAACGAGCGCGTGTTGGAGTTGGCGCAATCGGCGTGGGCCTGGATGGCCTGCAACAGGTCAGAGGTTCGACCGTCATGCAGGAAGAACAGACGCTGGCCAATGCCCCAAAGCGGAGCAGTACGGAACTGATCCGGACCAGCTGCTCCCTGGTTGATGCCGTCCGATAGCCCCGATCCCATGTGGTGGAGGGCGAAGTCGGAGTAAGGATGATAGGTGACGTTGGTCATGGCTGCCGATTTCGACAACCCTGTGGTCAGAGTGGCGGTGTGGCACAAAGCGCAGCCCACGGCATTGAAGAGGCTGGCACCGTTCGCCGTTGATGTGGACGGCGGCGCCGGTGTCGGCGGCGCCAGAAGCCGCATGAAAGCGGAGAAGTTCACCAGGTCCGACGCGAACTGCGACTCCGAACCGGTGGGGCTGCCATCGTCGGTCACCATCTTGGTAGCGTCTTCCGGCGAGCCGTTGTAAACGCAACCCGCGACTGCGGAGCGTTCGTTGGCGAAGGCTTCGTTCGAAACCCCCTGTTCCACGTTATAGGCTTCTCCGGCAAACACCATCAGCGATTTGTTCTGCGCTTTCCAGCCAAAGCGTGTGATGGTGCCATCGTTGCCACTCATGTTGAAACTGCCATTGATGCCAAGCTGAGACTTGATCCCCCGATTTGCAGCCAGGTTAGCCTGCAAAGTCGAGTCCGGAGTGGCCTCGACCAGGCCGAGTCCGAAGGTCGGTGTCGGGATGCGGAAAATCACGTTGCGATTGGCCAGTTGCTGGGCAAAGGGCGGCTGTGCAAGCGTGCACCCATCGGCATCGCTTCGACCCATAATCGTGAACAACCCGTGTACTCCGCCATCCGCCGAGCCGTCCGGATTGCGGATAAAGCGGGCTTCCCGCACCGGCCCGTTGGCGGTAATGAACGACGGGACGGTATTGACCGCGCCATCCAGGCCAGCGAGCGCTACCTGCGGATTGGGAACCGGATTCTGCGGGCTATTCATGCCTGGGCTGCTGCCTCCCACGGCCGGTTGTGCGTGACACACCGCACAGCCATTGGCATTGAAGGTCGGCCCCAGACCATTGCCCGTTTCCCCTGGGATCGACCCCGACACGGAATCCACTTCCATGAAATCCGAAATCGCGGCGTTAAAGAAAGCGTTCTCATTGTCGCTCGATTTGGGTAAGACATCACCCGCTCCTGCAGGACCCTTTCGGGGCCCAGGATCATGCTGCGCCTCAAGCGTTCTGGTGTTGACAATCACTGTCAAAGCGAGCCCCACAACCGCTAGAACCTTTCTGTATTCCACCTTGCACCTCCAATGCGCGTTGGACACACTCACGGTGTTTGGCCAGGTTTTGTATTGCTGGGAGAGGCGCGACTTGCTCCGACCGGTTTGACCCCACCGAACAGGATTCGATGGCGCTGCGTTCAGCCGAACGGTCTAGAAGTGGCTACGGGCACGGCTTTCCGCGAACCGTACCGATTGTCAGGAAAACTTAATGGAAGGTACGCCCGATTTGGTAACGAGTCAAGATGGCCATTAGTACATCCTTATCTGTGCAAAAAGCCTTGCCGGCAAGGGATTTGGCCCAACATGCGATTGAAAGTAATGCGCCGGGCACGTGGAAAATAGCAGATCACCCCGCATTGTCAATGATATCCACATCGTCCGCCCTCGGCAAAAAGGCGTGTCGGCACGGCGCTTTAGAAGGTCACGCTGGGGGAAATGACAGCTCGAGCCATGCAACGATCAAGAGTTCAGTGCGATTGTTTGTCACTGGCGTCCCACACGATCTTCCCTCCCACGATCGTAGTCTTTACTGTGACGTCGCGGATTTTTACCGGATCGATCGCAAAGATGTCGTCGCTGAGTAGAACCATGTCTGCAAGCTTGCCCACTGTAATCGAGCCTTTCTCGTTCTCCTGGAATTCGGCGTAGGCGGAACCCATGGTGTAGGCCTCAACGGCTTCTGGCAGGGTGAGTTTCTGTTCAGGAAACCAGCCATTGGGATTCTTGCCATCCAGAGTCGCGCGCGTAACCGCTGCATACAGCCCGAGCATCGGATTGAGCGGAGCCACCTCCCAGTCGGTTCCAAAAGCTAGGCGCACGCCATGATCCAGAAAGGTCCGGAAAGCGTAAGTGCGGCTGGCGCGGTCATGGCCGATTCGTTCTTCGGCCCAGCGCCCGTCGTCGATGGCGTGATAAGGCTGGACCGAGGCAATCACGTGCAATTGGGCGAAGCGATCGAAATCTTTAATAGCCATGTGTTGGGCATGCTCGATGCGAAAGCGGCGGTCGCTCTCTCCGTGGGCTTTCACAATTTCGCTGTAGACATCGAGAATCATCGAGATGCCCCGGTCTCCGATGGCGTGAGTGCAGAGCTGCAGGCCCGCGGCATCAGCCCTCATCATTCGGTCCCGCATCAGCGAAACCGGATGCATTTCATCGGAGAGCAGGCCATGATTGTTGGGCTGATTTAAAAACGGCTCAAAGAAGTAGGCCGTGGACGAACCCAAAGAACCGTCGGCGTAGGCCTTGAGTGCGCCGATGCGGAGGAAGGGACCGCCGAAGGCGTGCCGGATGCCGATTTTCACCTGATCGTCGACGCCGGGGATCAGCGGCGCCGCATAGATGCGCGCCGTCAACTCCCCGCGCTGGAGCAACTCATCGTAAACCGCGATGTCCGCATATTCCGGGTTCATGTGCTGTACGCTGGTGACGCCAAGCGACGCGGCGTGCGCCAGCGCGCGTTTCACCGCCTGCACCCGCTGATCGTGAGTGAGCGGCGGCACGACCTTGTAGACATAGTCCATGGCAGCGTCTTTGAGCGCGCCGGTCGGATTGCCTTGTGCGTCACGAACGATGACACCGCCGGGAGGATCTGGAGTCTTGGCAGTTATGCCTGCCAGGCGCAGGGTGGCCGAGTTCGCCAAGGCCATGTGACCGTCGTAGCGCATCACAAATACCGGAGTGTCGAGAGTAAGCGGGTCGATGAGTTCCTTGGTCGGCATCCGGGCGGGAGTCCATTTGGTCTCGTCCCAGTCTCCTCCGGCGACCCACTCACCCTTCGGCGTTCGCCGGGCACGTTCGCCAATGCGGCGCGCAAATTCCTCGGCACTGGTGGCATCGTTGAGTTGAACCTGGTCGAGCGCCAGCCCTCCGTCGACAAAATGCACGTGGGAGTCGTTAAGACCCGGCATTAGCCGCCGGCCGCCGGCATCGATCACGCGTGTGCGAGCGCCGTGCCAGGCTTCGATGTCCGCATTCGTACCAACCGCCACAAAGCGGTCACCAAGCACGGCAACAGCCTGGGCAGTGGGATTGCTCTTGTCCACGGTCCAGACCTTGGCATTCCGAAGGATGAGATCGGCTGAGGGCTGGGACTGAGCAAAAAGTGATGGCGCTAAGAACCAGGAGCAGAGGAGAACAAACAGTCTTGAGCATCGGCGTGTAGTTTTCATTTGTCTGGTGTCCCCGCAGACACGCTATCATCGGCAGCGACTGGTTAGGATACAGGACTTCCCGCGGTTCCCCGAGGGCCATCAGCGATTCAGCAGTGGGTCAGTTTGATCTCTTACTCGCTTGTCATCCTGAGGAAGCGGAGTCCTGCGCGGCGCGAAGGACTCCCTACGAAGGACCCATGCATTCCTGACCAGAGCGGCGCCCGAACCCGCGCCACCTTTGCGGATTTGCTTCCACGCTGGATTTAAGCAGATATTATGTAAAGATTAGCGGAATGCAGAGGTCCTTCTCTTTGCTTTCGTCTCGCTTCGCGGGACGAAACGCTGCGCTCAGGACGACAACCTTGCGTGGCTAGAGACGACAAGTCGTGTCCAGCTCCAAACTGACCCACTATCAACGCTTCCCTTAACACTTTTGTGCCAACCACCTGCACTCAGGGGCCATTGTTTGACGAAATTACTGGAGCTACTCTCGGACATCGATTTCATTATCTCTGGCCGGCTTGGATGGCGATAGCGCGAACTCAAATTCCCGCGCTCAAATCACCGTACCGTAGTTTTTATCAGGTTCCGAGGCTGGCAGACTCGACGACGTGAATACAGCAACCGACAGCACTTATAGTTCACCCCATCCGCGGGTCCGCGTACTGGTGGCCGACGATCATGAAGTGATGCGGCTGGGAATTCGCAATCTTCTCGAGGTTCAGCCTGGCTGGAGTGTTTGCGCGGAGGCCAGCAACGGCCAGGAGGCGGTGGATAAGACGGTTCAGTTTCATCCTGACGTAATCATCATGGACATCAGCATGCCCGTGATGAACGGCATCGACGCTGCCAATCAGATTACGAGAACGCAGCCTCAAATTCCCGTAATCCTGTTCTCCCTGCACCTGTCTGATGATCTTTATCCGCATTTTCGAACCGAAGGAATTCGCGGTGCGGTGGCCAAAGGACACGCCGCCCGTGATCTGGTTCAGGCTGTGGAGACGGTGTTGGGTGGGGGCACGTTTTTTCCCGACCGGAGAACCGCTTTCAGTTGACCGCGAACGAATCAGGCAACCAAGAGAATTACAGGAGTGGCAGGCGCCGGTCGGTTGTGGGGAGGTATCCGACGCCTGCCGTTCGCTCCTTCGCGTTGGGGTACTTCCATTAATACTTCCGATCCTTCGGACGAACCATCCGGAAAATGCTGTAGACCTGGGGAAAAATTCGCCCATAGACGTTCGCCAGCCCGTGAAAAAAAAGTACATGCGGAAATACGCCTTTCCCAGTGCTCTTGGGTCATAGTTAGCGTGAAAGACTGTAGTGGAACGGCTTCAGTTCGGCATACAGTATTCGTGTGCAGCAGTTGTAATAATCGAGGCACTGCTGCCTGAAGCCTGACTAAAATAATGACCGACGAACAACGCAAGGACGAGCCGCGAGACCCCCTGGATTTTCCCGTCAAAGACCCACTCAGGAAACATACGAAGGGCGATGGTCGCAGCTTCCGGTCATCCAGAAAGTCGGAGTGGCGCTCGTGCTGGGCTTCTGGTGTTTCTTCATCGCCGCAACAGTGTGGAGCGATGGGATACCACAATACTTAAATACGCTGGTGCCGTTCGCCGTAGTGGCAACGATTCTTGGTGCATTTTTCCTGTTGCTCAGAAGATACATCCACTAAGCGCAACCTTACCGCTCTGACCTTCCTATCTAGTCCCATGCGGCGGACAAGTAGCAATTGAGCATTGGCTCGCATTATTCCGCAACCGGTTACGTGCAGGTTCCGCGTCGGACTACGTCGAATAGTCCGCGTTGATGCGCACGTATTCAGCCGTCAGGTCCGTGGTCAGAAACCGGATGGAACTGCCACCGCGCTGAAGCCGGACCGTGACTTCGCAGACTGGCTGTGCGAGATCAAGGTGCGCACGCTTTTCATCGAAGGCACACCCCACCCCGTTGCGGCACACCATCTGATCGCCGATCAGGATACTGACGCGCGCGGGATCGAGAGCGATGCCAGATCTGCCGACTGCAGCCAGAATCCGCCCCCAATTGGGGTCGGCACCCGCCCAGGCGGTCTTCACCAATAGAGAGTGGGCCACGGTGCGCGCCACCTGCTGCGCCTCGTTGCGGCTCTTGGCCTGCTCAATCGAGAGCCTAACGACACGCTGCACTCCCTCGCCGTCTGAGACGATCTGCTCGGCCAGAGAGTGGCAGACTTGCAGCAGAGCTGCGGAAAACTTCTTTCGGTCGGCAGGGTGTTTCAGGCCGACGCCGCTTCGGCCACTGGCGAGCAGCAGGACAGTATCGTTGGTGGAGGTGTCTCCATCGACCGAGATGGAGTTGAAAGTCTGTTCGCAGGCCTGCCGCAACTGAGCCTTCAACTCACCAGGGCTGGCCGCCACGTCGGTGAACACATATACCAGCATGGTCGCGAGTTGAGGATGAATCATGCCCGCGCCCTTGGCGATCCCCAGCAATTTCGCCGACTGTTTTCCCGAACGGAAGGCCGCGGTTGCCAATTTTGGCCGCGTGTCGGTGGTCATGATGGCGCGTGTGAAGCGATCAACGCCCTGTTCCGTGGCTTCGCGCTCTGCCATCAGTTGAGGGAGGTGGGCAAGAAGTTTATCCACCGGCAGAGGAACGCCGATGATTCCGGTGGAGGAGGGAAAAACCTCGGTGGACTTTATCCCCAGCAACCGCCCCAGCTCGCGGCAGACTCTTGCGCAAGCGTTCATACCGGACGGCCCGGTAGCGCAGTTCGCGTTGCCGGAGTTGACGATCACGGCTCGCACCCGGCCGCGGCTGGCTGACAACGCAGCTCGTCCGACCACCAGCGGAGCGGCCACGACTCGATTCTTCGTGAACAGTGCAGCCGCAGCCGTGCCCGGGCAAGCCTCGACCAGTGCCAGGTCGGGCCGTCCGCTGGACTTGATTCCGGCAGAGGCAGCCGAAAAACTGAATCCTGCGGGCACATAAATTGCTTTTGGGGCTGATGTAGCGACGGGCGTCCCGCCCGTCCATGATGTCACGTGCCGGACGGGCGGGACGCCCGTCGCTACATGGGTCCGACGGATGCGAGACTTCATACCTCGATCTTCACCAGCCAGCTGGTCGATTGAGGAAGCATCGCGAACTTGGGCAGTTCGCCGCGTACCATGGCGACTTCATCGCAACAGTGAAAGCGGGGGCAGACGACGCAGTCCTTGTGCATCTTGTCGGGTAAGTCTTCGCGCTGCGCCATGGCGAATCCCATGCGCGCAAAAAACTCGGGGATGCGAGTGAACAGACAGATGGAGCTGACGTTGTGCTTGCGCGCCTGGGCCAGCAGCGCCTTGACCAGACGCTCACCGCCTCCAGCGCCCTGGCGGGCTGGATCGACGGTAATCGATCGAATCTCGGCCAAGTGAGGACCGTAGAGGTGGAGGGCGCCGCAGCCGATGATCTCGCCGTCATCTTCAAGTACCACAAAATCGCGCACGTTCTCACAGACCTCGGCAAAGGTGCGCGGCAACAGCGTTCCGTCTCCGGAATAGGCCGCGATCAGCGCGTGGATCTGCTCGGCGTCGGGAAGAAGGGCTTCACGCGTGCGCATGGACGGCCTCCCTTATGGCTTCCACTTTTTTCCTCGCCTCAACCATGGCCTGACGAACTCGCGCCGGGGCCGTGCCCCCGGGGACGTCGTGAATATTGAGCACCGACTGCAGAGTCAGGCAGGAATAGAAATCCTGGTCAAAGACCGGGTTCAATTGGCGTAATTCCTCCAACGGCAAGTCCGCCAGCTCACAATTTCTTTCGATACAGGTTTGGACCGCTCTGCCGATCTGTTCGTGTGCCAGGCGAAACGGAACCCCGCGCCGGAGCAGATAGGTGGCTCCCGCCCAGGCATTCATAAATCCGGACTGCGCAGCAGACTGCATGCGGTCGTAATCAAATTCCACAGCCTTCATCCAGCCCGAAGCCAGCGGCACCAGGGCCAGCACTGTACCAGCGGCATTGAAGATCGGTTGCTGAGTCTCCTGCAGGTCCTTGTTATAAGCCAGGGGCAAGCCCTTCAACGTGACCAGCAAGGCGGTCGCGTCTCCGATGATGCGGGCCGCTTTGCCGCGCGTAAGTTCCAGCAAGTCGGGATTCATCTTTTGCGGCATGGCGCTGCTTCCGGTCGAATACGCTTCTGGCAGCCGGATAAATCCAAATTCCTGCGACGAAAACAAAATCATCTCTTCGGCCCAGCGGCTCAAGTGCACGGCCAGAACCGAAAGCGTACCGACAAACTCCAGCGCGAAGTCACGATCACTGGTTGCGTCGATGCTGTTGGCGGTTGGCGCATCGAAACCAAGTTCATCGGCCATGGCACAACGGTCCAGCGGCAAAGTAGCGCCAGCCACCGCCCCGGAACCTAAAGGAGAAAGATTCAGACGCTTGCGGCAGTCAGCAAGGCGCTCGGCGTCCCGCAGAAACATCTCGACGTAGGCCAGCAGCCAGTGCGCCACCAGCACCGGTTCGGCGCGCTGCAGGTGAGTGTAGGCGGGCATGGCGGAATTCCCGGACTGGTCGGCGCGGTCGAGGAGAACGAGTAGCAGGTCCGCAAGATCCGATCGTGTCTGATCAATGGCGGCCCGCACATAAAGGCGAAGCTCAGTCGCGATCTGCTCGTTCCGGCTGCGCCCGCTATGCAACTTGTAACCGGTATCGCCAATCAGCGCGACCAGTTGCTTCTCAACAAAGTGGTGCACATCTTCCGCTTCGCTGTCGTCCAGGAATACGGGTGACGAGGTCGCCTTTTCTGCAATCTGCTCCAGTCCCTGAAGAATGCTGATCAGCTCGCTCGAAGACAGCACTCCCGCATTCTTCAGCGCGCCGGCGTGGGCGCGGCTGGCCGCCAGCTCCTCCCGCAGCAGGCGCCGGTCGAATTCGAAGGATCGCTGCCAGCGCTCGAAATCAGCATCGAGCGGCTGGCGGAAGCGTCCCGACCACATCTTCATCTCGTCACCTCTGTCTTGGGGGTCGTGCGAATCTGTGCACGCGATCGCGACGGCAAACCCAAAATACGGATGAAGCCTTCCGCGTCCTTCTGGTCGTAACTGTCGCCCATGGTGAAAGACGAAAGATCGGTGCGGTAAAGCGAATTCTCGGACTGGCGGCTTACCACCGACACGTTGCCTTTGTATAAAGACAAAGTTACAGTGCCTGTGATATCTCGCTCCGTGCTCTCGACAAATGCGTCCAGCGCTTCTCGCAACGGAGTGAACCACAGGCCGAAATACACCAGCTCGGCATATTTCAGTCCGATGTGCTGCTTGAAGTGCATCACATCGCGCTCCAGGCAGAGCGCTTCGAGTTCACGATGTCCCGCAATCAGTAAAGTTCCGCCGGGAGTTTCGTAACAACCGCGGGACTTGATACCCACGAACCGGTTTTCCACCAGATCAATCCGACCGATGGCATTGCGGCCGCCGATCTCGTTCAGCAACTCGACCAGCGAAACCGGATCGAGCTTCATGCCGTTCACCGAAACCGGAACTCCTTTCTCGTAGCCGAGGACGACCTGCTCCTCGCGGTCGGGGGCATCCTGCGGCGAACGGGTCAACTGCCAGGTGCTGGGGAGAGGAGCGTTGCCCGCATCTTCCAGTTCCCCGCCCTCATGGCTGATATGCCAGAGGTTGCGATCGCGGCTGTGAATCTTTTCCCGGCTGGCGGCCACGGGGATCCCGTGCTTCTCCGCGTAGTCGAGGCAGTCTTCGCGCGACTTCAGGTCCCACTCCCGCCACGGCGCGATCACTTTCAGTTCAGGAGCCAGCGCCTGGTAAGTAAGTTCGAAGCGGACCTGGTCGTTGCCCTTGCCGGTACAGCCATGCGCAACTGCGGTCGCGCCCTCGCGCCGAGCAACTTCCACCTGGTGCTTGGCGATCACCGGTCGCGCCAAAGAGGTGCCTAGCAGATACTTGTGTTCGTAGACAGCTCCGGCCTTCAGCGCTGGAAATACATATCCGGTGAGAAACTCCTCGCGCATGTCTTCGACGATCACCTTGCTGGCGCCGGTCTTGTACGCTTTCTCGACTACGGCTTCGATGTCGTCCCTCTGGCCCACGTCTCCGACCATGGCAATCACGTCGTAGGCGTAGTTTTCCTTCAGCCACGGAATAATGATGGAGGTGTCGAGTCCCCCGGAGTAAGCAAGAACCACTTTTTCAGGCATTCGCATTCCTCGAATTCGTTCGGCCCACCTTGCCGCCCAGCAGCAGTAACAGGATCGCCTTCTGCACGTGCAGGCGACTTTCCGCCTGGTCGAACACCACGGAGCGGTCGGAGTCCATTATTTCGTCCGTGATCTCCATTCCGCGGTGCGCGGGCAAACAGTGCATGAAGACGGCGTGAGGCGCCGCGCCAGCCACAAGCTTCTGGTTCACCTGGTAGGGCGGGAATATCTGATTTCGTTCCGGCTCCTCGTGCTCGTGACCCATGCTGGTCCAGGCATCAGTATAGACCGCGTCTGCCCCGTCCACAGCCTGGTTCGGGTCGTTAAGGATCTCGATGCTGGCCCCGGTCTGTTGTGCAATATCCTGCGCATCGGCAACGATCTGCGCATCCGGTGCGTAGCCGCGAGGCGTGGCGATGCGAATCCGAGAGCCCAGAGTGGCCGCGGTCAGCAGCAAAGAATGAGCCACGTTATTGCCATCGCCCACGTAGGCGAGACATAGTTTTTTGAGATCGCCGAACCTTTCCATCAAGGTGAAGTAATCGGCCAGCGCCTGGCAGGGATGTTCGAGATCGCTTAGCGCATTGATTACCGGCACGCAGGCGTGCTCGGCCATTCCTTCGACCGTGCTGTGAGCGTAAGTACGCAACACGATGGCGTCGATCCAGCGTTCCACGTTATGGGCGATGTCGCTCAGCTTTTCACGTGCGTCGAGGCGACCGGCAGTCTGGTCCATGAAGAACGCGTTACCGCCCATGCTGGCCATACCCGCTTCAAAAGTCAGGCGGGTCCGCAAAGATTGCTTTTCAAAAAACATCACCATCTGCTTGCCGGCCAGTGCGGTCCTGAAATTCGCGGGACGCGCCTTCAGTAAACCGGCCAGATGGAAGATCGTCTCAACCTCAATCGGGCTGAGGTCGCGAATGGATATCAGGTCCCGCCCTGGAAAGGTCGACGTTGCCGGCGGAGTTACGACCTGGCTTGTTTGTGGCTGGATGCTCACCGTGATTGTCTCCTTGGTATTGGCTTTACGTTGCTGCTGATTTTCTTTTTCGGTTCAGTGGAGGCAAGGGCCGAGTCCAAGGCCCGGATCACCTGGTCCACGTGAGTGCGTTGAATGATGTACGGCGGCAAAAAGCGCAGCACCGTATCCTGCGTGCGGTTGATCAGGATGCCGCGGTCCAACAAATGTGTGACTACCGCCTTTGCCCTGTCGGGAGAATCCAGGTTCATGCCCAGCATCAGGCCCATGCCGCGAATTTCCTGCACATAAGGGTGTTTGGCTTTCAGACCCTCCAACTTTGCGTGAAAGTAGTCTCCGGTCTGTCGAATGTGTCCCATCATCCCGTCCAGGACGCGGAGAAATTCGATGGCAACCGCACAGGCCAACGGTCCTCCGCCGAAGGTGGTGCCATGCATTCCGGGATGCATGCCGCTGGCGACCCGATCGGTCGTGAGGAGCGCCCCCAGCGGAAGTCCTGCGGCCAGAGGTTTGGCAACCGTGACGATGTCAGGCTTGATTCCGTAGTGCTCATAGGCAAAATAACGACCGGTGCGGCCGAGTCCACATTGAATTTCGTCGAGTATCAGCAACGCTCCGGTGCGCTCGCTCAGTTGCCGCGCCGTCTGCAGAAACTCGGCGCTCAGGGGACGGATTCCACCTTCTCCCTGAATGGTCTCCAGACAAATGGCGCAGACGCTGCCATCAAATTGCCGCTTGAGATCATCGACTTCGTTGAACCCGACGAAACCAACACCCGGGACCAGGGGCGCAAACGGATGCCGATACTTCTCTTGCCCAGTGGTCGCCAGCGAGCCGAAGGTGCGTCCGTGAAAAGAATTCTCCAGCGCCAGCAGGCGCCACTTGGCCTTGTGCCCGTTATTATTTTGGGTGCGCGCGTAGGCTCGCGCCATCTTCAGAGCGCCCTCCCAGGCCTCGGTTCCGCTATTACAAAAAAATGCCTTGTCCAGGCCGGAGATCTTGGTCAGCCGTTTCGCAAGTTCCGCCTGGAACTCATGGAAAAAAAGATTCGACACATGGATCAGGCGCCCCGCCTGGCGTTTCAGCGTCGCCTGAATCACAGGATGCCCGTGACCCAGCGCATTGACCCCGATCCCGCTGAGGAAGTCGAGATAACGCTTGCCCCGCGAGTCCCAGAGATAGACGCCGCGTCCGCGCTCAAACAGAACACGCTGGCGGTCATACGTCGGCAGCAGCAACTTGGATTCGGAACGAATGACGGCAGCCAGGCTCATGCGACCGTTACCTCCGTGCCGCCATAGAGTTTGGTGAGATAGAACTGCGGCAGCGTGTCGGCCTGAGCTGCCGGCAGGATGCGTACCCGCCCTACACCTTTCTTGAGCGCCTGGCCGCAGGCCTCGAGCTTGGGCAACATGCCGCCTGCAATCTCCGCGCTCTCGACCATGGCGGAAATCTGCTTGGTGTTCAGCCACGGCATCACCGTGCCTTCGGCATTTTTCACACCCGCTACGTCAGTCAGGAAAATGAGCGCGTCGGCGTGGCAGGCGACAGCACAGGCCGAGGCCATCTGGTCCGCATTTACGTTGTAGTACTCACCGTCGGAACCCAGCGCCACCGAAGACAGGACCGGAATTCCACCTTGCCCCCAGATGGCGTCCAGCCAGCGCGGCTCGACCGAGCAAATTTCTCCCACATAGCCCAGGTCGTAGCCCGGTGTCTGCTTTTTGCGGGCGCGGAACGACATGCCGTCGCCACCGCACAAACCAATCGCGGGACGACCTGCAGCCACAATTGCCGCCACCAGACTCTTGTTTACGATTCCCGCCAGCACCATCAGAGCTACGTCGCGCGTCTCCGCGTCTGTAATCCGCAGGCCATTTACGAAATCACTTTCCTTGCCCAGGAGTTTGAGCGTCCGTGTCAGGACCGCCCCGCCACCGTGCACCACGGTCACGCGGTGTCCGTCGTCCGCCAACTCGACGATGGCGCGCGCACACTTTTGCAGCGTGGACTTATCTTCGAGTGCTGCGCCGCCCAGCTTGATCACAACCTTCACTGCAGACCCTCCTCTTCCTTAAACCCATACATGAGGTTCATATTCTGAACCGCCTGACCAGCCGCACCTTTTAGCAGGTTGTCGATGCAGGACACTAGCACCAAGCGCCGGCCATCTTCCGCCAGGCAAAATCCGAGATCGCAGTAATTGGTATGCAGCGAAAACTGGATTTGCGGCAGCTTCGGCGTCGAGAACACCCGCACCCAACGCTTGCCGGCATAGAAATCCTTGAAGCAGGACTCCACCTCGGACGGACTTGTCGCGCGCTTCAAGTGCACATAAATCGTGGAAAGAATCCCCCGCGGAATCGGCAGCAGGTGAGGAGTGAAGATCAGTTCGCCCGAGTTCAGCTTTAACTGCTCGAGAATCTCTCCTACATGGCGGTGCCCGAAGACCGAGTACGCGGAAAGATTGTCGGCCACCGATACAAAGTGGGTGCGAGCGGTCGCCTCTTTGCCCGCGCCCGAAACGCCGGACTTGGAATCGGAAATAATTCCCCTCTCCCGATCGATCATGTCCGCGGCGAGAAGGGGGGCCAGCGCAAGAATGACTGAGGTGGCGTAGCAGCCTGGATTCGCTACCAGCGCCGCGCTGGGAATCCGGTCACTGTTCAGCTCCGGAAGTCCGTACACCGCTTTCTCGGTGAGCGCGGAAGCCGCAACCGCATCCGCATCGCGGAAGCCATAAACGGCGCGGTGCTGCGCCTCTCGCAACCGCCAGGCGCCGCTGAGGTCGATCACGCGCATCCCGCTCGCGATCGCCTGCGGGACCAGTTCGCGTGATACTTCATGCGGTGTGGCTAGAAACAACAGCTCGATTTTCTTGCGCTGCAATTCGGGCCAGGACAGCGCCTGTAGCGGGTAGCCCCCGTTGCCGGAGATTGCGGGATACATTTCCGCAAGATTGGCGGTGGAAGCACTTTCGCCGGAACGCTGAAGCAACACCGGGGTTTCGACGCCGGGATGGCGCAGAAGAATGCGGGCCAGTTCGAATCCGGAATAGCCGGTCGCACCCAGAATTGCAGTCTTGAGTTTGGCTGTCATGATCGGGTGCCCCTAGGCGAGCATCTCCTGAATGCGCGCCGCCAGCCGGTTCGCGCCCCTGGCGTCAGAGCACACCATCAATATTGTGTCGTCACCAGCGATGGTTCCGATGGCTTCCTCCCAATCCTGGCCGTCGAGCGCGGCGGCCACCGGCTGCGCACTGCCTACCGTGGTCTTGATCACCAGCAGGTTCTGCGCCGCCTTCACTTCGAGCACAAACTCGCGCACCAGGCGCGAAACCGGAGGTAGTGCTGGCTCAAACGCAGCTTCCCCGGGCATCACGTATCCGGCCCCGGTCTTTACCAGGCCTAGCTCGCGTATGTCGCGCGAAAGCGTGGCCTGCCCTACTTTCAATCCCCGCTTGCTGAGCGCGCGCTGCAGGTCTTCCTGGCTCCCCACCGAACTCCGTTCCAGCAGTTCCAGGATGACCTTTTGTCGCAGCGGCTTGCTCATGTGTATGAATGACTATTCATTTGCATGAATAATTATTCATTAATGGTAACGGATGTGGGCAGGGTGTCAAGTAAAACTTTCGATACGGGTGATCTGAAGTGCGCGGGGAATCGCTGCTCTCTGTTCGCTGGCCACGAAGACTGTAAAGCGCGGGCTGGCTGTGCTTCGAGCGAACACCGGAATGATGCACGCCAGATCCCCGACGACATGAGAGGCTTGAGGTGCGAGTCACCGCTCGCCAGACCCGCGTTCGCTCTCTACCAGCCTCCCTCGGCCTGGCACATGGCCAGCGAGGGGCTGTATTCAGTTGCCGGTGGCATCGAGAAAAACGCTCGATGCAGACGCTGTACCGCCTCCACCGCCTGGGATTCGTCCACCAGGAAGCTGATGTTCCGCTCCGAGGCGCCCTGACAGATCATGCGGACGTCGATATCACCAACCGCGCGGAAGGCCCGGCCCGCGATCTCAGGATGGCGGCGAACCTGCTCTCCCACCAGGCAGACCAGCGCCTTGTGGTTTTCCCAGCGAACATTGGCCATCCCCTTCAATTCTTCGGCGATTGCCGGGAGCGCCGTCACCGAGCTCACCAGCAGCGCCAGGCTGCCGCGTGAAGCCGAAAGCAGGTCGAGGCTGTGCTGGTGACGTTCGAAGACATCGAAAACTTCGCGCAGCAATTCGGGAGCGAACCAGCGCACCGGCTGAACGTCTACGATTGCCACGCCTCGTTTTGCGGTAATCGCCTTGACCCCGCCGCTGCTCTCGCAGTGGGCCACGATTTCGGTTCCGGGGCCGTCCGGGTTTCGCGAATTGAGCACCCACACCGGGACGTTGCTTCGCATCGCGGGTACGAGAGTAGCCGGATGCAGAACCTTGGCACCGAAGTAAGCCAGATCGGCAGCTTCGTCGAAACTCATGCGCGCCACCCGGCGGGCGTCCGCGCACAGGTTGGGATCGGTGGTCATGATGCCATCCACGTCGGTCCAGATCTCGATGCGATTGGCGTGCAATCCAGCGCCGACGATCGAAGCGCTGAAGTCGGAACCTCCGCGACCGAGAGTGGTAGGAATGCCGTCTCGGGTCGCGCCGACAAAGCCGCCCATCACCGGGACGCGCCCGGCGTCCAGCAGCGGGAGGAGAATCGCGTTAAGTCGCTCATTGGTCTCTGGCCACAGCGGCGTGGCCCGGGTGTGGGCGGCGTCGGTAACGATGCACTGCTTCGCATCCACCAGGGCGGCGTCCACTCCCGCAGCTCGCAGCGCACGGTGCAGCAGCTTTGACGACAGCACCTCGCCGCCTCCTAACAATCGATCCTGAGATTGCGGAGTGAATGCCTTCTCCCAGGCGATCTTGCACAACACATCGTCCAGAAGCTGGAATTCTTCCGCCAATTCACGCGACAGGTTGCCACATTCTTCTTCGGCAAGGAGGTCCCGGGCGACGCTCTCGTGCCGCAAGCGAAGCGACTGAAGACTCTCCCGCGCAGACTCCAGACGGCCTTCGGACGCGGCCCAGCCCGCATTCATCAACTGGTCGGTTACCTTGGAGAGAGCGCTGATCACCAATACTGGACGGTAGGGCGAAGGCCGCGCCGCCAACTGACACACTCGACGAATGGCTGCGGCGTCCTCTACCGAGGTACCGCCAAATTTCATGACCACGCATTCCAATTGACGACTCGACGGCTCACTGCTGGCTTCGGATCCATCGTTCATGGCGTTCTCCCTTCACTTTTCCCTTGTGATCGGCTGATTCACATCGATGTCGGCGCAAATAAAAAACCCACCTGCCAGGTCCTTCTGGCGGTGGGTCTTGTTGGCTGCTAAGACTTTGTGTTACTCAGCTCACCAGACGCCCTCCCCCAGAAGGCACGTAATCGTGCCTGTGCTCATCGATGTAATTCGCTTAGCCTTCTGGGCAATTGAGTTCATGATTGTCGCTCGCTACTACTTGCTGCCTCGGACCGGGGAGCTAGTTGTGCTGCTCCCGGCCTAATCTCGGTTCCGGAGTGTCCGGTTTGAATTCCTCAAAGAACTGCATCAGACGATCCACCAACCGGCGCCTGCCTCCAATTACATGGAGACCGCTTTCGTGCTGATGATCTTCAAGGATCTTGTTCAAGCTGCTTTCCAGTTCATTCATCGCTACACCCCCTCAGCTGGGTTCGAAATTTCGTTCACGACCACAGACAGCGCGATCAAAGACCTCTGAGGCTACAGAGACTAGCCCTACAGTAGCAATTTTTCGGGGCAAACAGAAATTTGAAATTATGATCGATGGAATCGACAAATCCGATAAGCTCAACACGACCCTATTTGGAAGCTGTGGCCAGCTGCCGTACCGTACTGATGAACGTTGAAGTTGCGCGCGTGTGCGTACGATCGCGCCGGTAGGCGATTCCTAACTCCCTCCACAGCTCCTCTTCCTTGATCGGGATCAGCTTTACCCTCCCGGCCAGCACCTGGTCGCGGGCAAAACTCGAGCTGATCAGCGAAACACCCAGCCCCGCAGCGACGAAGCTCTTGATCATGCCCACGCTGGGCAATTCCATCCGGACCTGGAGGTGGGAGGCGTAGGGACGGAATAACTTGTCCATCACCCGGCGACTATAGCCGGTCTTGGGCAGCAGCAAAGGCTGCTTGGCGATCTCGCTCACCGGTACCACTTCCAATTTCGCAAGAGCGTTCTGCGGGCTCACCATCAGCATGAGCTGGTCGCGAAAAATAGAATGGGTTTTCAGGCTAGCGGATTTCACCGGCAGGGTCACAATTCCCACGTCGATGGTGCCATTCTCCAGCTTTTCCACGATCTTGTAGCTGAAGTTGCGATAGATGCTGATTTGTACGCCGGGATATAAATGACAATACTTGGCGAAGACATCGGGCAATACGTACAGGCAGGTAGCTTCATTAGCGCCGATCACCAGCGTGCCACGGGGGCTCGTTCCCTGGTCAGCGACTGCGAGCAGCGACTCGTCGCGCATCTGCAGCAGGCGCTCGGCATAAGCGAACAGCACTCTGCCCGCAGGCGTCAGGGTCACATCTTTGCCGGAGCGATCGAGTAGCCGGTCGCCGTACTCCTGCTCCAATTGACGGATTTGCGCGCTGACCGCCGACTGCGAGCGGAAAACTTTTTGCCCGGCGCGGGAGAAGCTGCCCAGCTTGGCCACTTCCAGGAATGTCACTAACTGGTCGAAGTCCATGAGTAGTGGAAGATTATAACGGACAAGCAGACCCGAGTTTCAACTCTGCCAATGATAATGAAAGGTTCGAGCAGTACCGAGAACTGACAACTGCAATCTAAGAACTGGTACTGCCCATTTCAGACCAGCCCGGGCTGCACGGAGGTGACCAGTTTCCCTTCCTTCATCACTACTGCCAATGTTTCCGAAGCCACCGGGCGCGGCGCATAAACCGTAGTCGCCGCCGGCCGCTTGAGCCGGGTGAGAATCGTGGCCCAGGTTTCGGCTATGGAACAAGGCAGAGCCAGGGGCTCTACGCGCAAGAAAGGCAGAGGCGCGGAGTTGTTCAATAAACCCGCTGCACGCGGGCTTCCGGTAAGACGAAGATGTTTGCGCAGCACCCGGCGGAGCCACAGCTCTTCGCGGACTTCGATCGGAGACAGGCGGACCGAGTGCTGGTTGTATCCGTATCCTCCAACGGAGTCGCGCAACAGATAGGCCAGCCCACCGGTCATTCCCGCACCCAGGTTCATTCCCGCCGGCCCTAGAATCACGGCGACGCCGGCGGTCATGTACTCGCAACCGTGCTGGCCTACACCTTCGACAACCGCGAGAGCCCCGCTGTTGCGGACGGCGAAACGTTCGCCGACACGACCTGCGACGTACAGTTCACCACTGGTCGCGCCGTAGAGCAAAGTGTTGCCGGCAAGGACGTCCCCGCGCAATGACGCTTCGTCGCCGGCGGTGATCGCAATCGTGCCGCCGGACAAGCTCTTGCCAACGTAATCGTTGGCTTCACCTTGAAGACGGAAGTTCACTCCACGGATCAGGAATCCGCCAAAGGTCTGCCCGGCGCTGCCGACGAATTCATACTTGGTCGGGCCGTCACCTTCCTGTCCCAGGCCCTGGCGCAGTATTTCTCCACTCAAATGGGCCCCAATTGCGCGATCAGAGCTGGTAATCGGAAAACGGCGGCGGCGCGAGGCACGAATGTCGGCGTCGCCCAAGGTGCGATTCAGCTCGAGATACAAACTGCTCTCTTCCTCGCTTGGACCCGCCACCTGGTGCGGACTCACAATTGGATCCAGCAACCCGGCGAGCGTTGCTGCCGCTTGCGGAGTTTGCGGACGCAGCCGGTGCGCGTCGCCGACAATATCGTCGATTGAACCAGCTCCCAGACTGGCCAGCAATTCACGAACGTCCTGAGCCACCGCCCGGAAGTAGGTTTCGACCATCTCCGGTTTTCCCGCAAAGCGGGTGCGCAATTTTTCATCCTGCGTAGCGATGCCGACCGGACAGGTATTGAGATGGCATTGCCGCGCCATCACACATCCCAGCGCCAGCAGAGACGCGGTGCCAAAACCAAATTCCTGCGCACCCAGCAGCGCGCCGATGATTACATCGCGGGCGAATTTGAACCCGCCATCCACCCGCAAACGTACCCGGCCACGCAGCCCGGCCTTCACCAGCGCACTGTGCGAATCGCGCAGGCCCACTTCCCAGGGCAGGCCGGTATTCTTGATGGAAGTTATGGGCGATGCTCCGGTGCCGCCATCGTGTCCGCTGATGGTGATAACGTCAGCTCCCGCTTTGGCCACACCTGTAGCGATGATTCCGACGCCCGCGCTGGCAACAAGTTTCACGCCGATGCGTGCCCGCGGGTTGATCGCACGCAGGTCATAGATCAGTTGCGCCAGGTCCTCGATGCTGTAAATGTCATGATGAGGCGGAGGTGAGATCAGCATCATCTTGGGCACCGCGTGCCGCAAGCGCGCGATGTAGACGCTCACTTTGCTGGCCGGCAGTTGGCCGCCCTCGCCGGGCTTGGCGCCTTGCGCAATTTTGATTTCCAGTTCGTCGGCATGAACCAGATATTCCGCGGTCACACCAAACCGCGCCGACGCCACCTGTTTCACCCGGTTATTGGCTTCTCCACCTTCGCGATAGATCTCCGGATCTTCTCCCCCTTCGCCGGTATTGCTGCGGCCGCCCAGGCGGTTCATGGCGATGGCAAGAGTGCGGTGTGTCTCCGGTGAAATCGCGCCCAGCGACATGGCTTGCGTACTGAAGCGGCTCAGGATGGAAGCTTCCGATTCAACTTCCTCAAGTGGCAGCGGTTTGTCTGGAACCATCTCCAGCAGGTCGCGGACCGCCACCGGCTCTTTCTGCAGGCTCAGCTCCATGAAGGCGGCGCGGTTTTCTTCGGTGGGCGCCTTGATAAAGCGATGCATTCGCCGCACCAGCTCCGGCGAACTGGCGTGCCGCTCGCCGTTGTGGCGGAAGCGATAGAGTCCGTTGTCCTGCAACTGGGCGCTGGGCGCAGAAAAAGCTGCATCGTGACGGTCAACGCAATCCTGCAGAAGGTCGCTGAGGCTCTTGCCCGCGAGCGAGTAACTGGCATCCTCGAAGAATTCGCAAACCTCAGGATCGAGGCCAATGATCTCGAATAGATGACTGTTGCGATAGCTGGCGATGGTCGAAATGCCCATGCGGGCAATCACCTTGCGCAAGCCTTTTTCCACCGCGCCGCGATAGCTGGACGCGCCGTCCGGCCGGAGTCCCGCAGCCTGCTCCAACGCCAGATAAGGAAACACAGCACTCGCACCCGCGGCCATCAGCAGCGCCACGTGATGAGTGTCGATTACTTGCCCAGTTTCGATCACCAGCGGAACGTCCTGCGCCCCGGCCATCCCCTTCCAGGCCGCGGCCAGGGCCAGCAATGCCGGCAACGCCGCCCGCTTCGCATCCACACCCCGATCGGTCAACACGATGAGCCCGGGTCTTTTCTTCAATCCACCCTTCGGCGCCCGCTTCGACGCAAGCTTCTCCGCCGCGGCCTTTGCAGCCTCCTGCAGCCGTGCCAGTGCGGCCTTGGCTCCTTCCCCGCCCTCGGCAGAAGGAAACGTAAATTCAATTCTCTCGGAGCCGCCCAGCTCTTTCTCTAACATCTCCAACTGCCCGCCATCGAGCAGCGGCGAGTTGAGCGCGGCAGGCCCGAGAAATACTTTCAGGGACATCACGTGAGTCTCGCGCAATGAATCAATCGGAGGATTCGTGACCTGCGCGAACCGTTGTTTGCAATAATCCCAAAGCGGCCGCCGCAAGCTGGAGAGCGAGGCTGGCGGCGCATCATCTCCCATACTCCAGACTGCGTCTTGTCCTTGCTCCACCAGAGATTGGAATAACAGGCGGAACTGATCTCCGCTCCAGCCCAACGCGGCCATTACCTGGTTCGGTTCTGCAGTGGCCTCAAGAAAAGGCTGCTCGGTTGGAGGAACCACTACCGGAGGTACGGACGAAACCGCACGAATTCCTTCGCGCAGCCGCAAAGAATCTTTGGGCCGGACAAACTGGCCGGTCGCCGGATTCACCAGCAGAATCTCGCCGGGACCCAGACGCTGTCTCTCGACGATTTTCTTATCATCCAGATCGGCAATTCCAACCTCTGACCCGACCACCAGCAAACCGTCCGAAGTCAGGGTATAACGCAGAGGCCGCAACCCGTTGCGATCCAGTTTGGCACCCACCGTGCAGCCGTCGGTGAAGACCAGAGCTGCCGGGCCATCCCACGGCTCCTGCAGCCGGGAATGCTCCTCGAGAAAACCGCGCAGCTCCGGCGCCGCCTCGGGAGAGCGCTCCCAGGAGGGCGGAACCATGCCCAGCATGGCCTCAGCGGGCGTGTACGCCTGGCGCAGATAGAGTTCAAACCCATTATCGAAGCTTGCCGAATCGCTGACCCTCTCCTCCAGCAGGCGCACACCGTCCGAGAATCGGAGATCACGCAGCAGCTTCGGCGACTTCGCCCGCAGGCAGCGGCGGTTGCCGCTGATGGTGTTGATTTCACCATTGTGTGCCACAAAACGAAACGGCTGAGCCAGCGACCAGCTAGGTTGGGTGTTGGTGGAGTAGCGCTGATGGAAGATCGCAAACGTACTGTCAAAATCGGGATCGCGCAGGTCGGCGTAAAACGCGGGCAATTGACAAGGCGTCAGCAGCCCTTTGTAGACCACGGTCCGGGATGACAGCGAACAGAAGTAAGTTCCAAGGGGAGCGCGGGCTTCCGCTTCCTTGCGAAAATGAAACAGGAGTCCCTCAAAGTCGCCGGTGTCTGACGGTGCCGCAAAGAAACACTGCTCAATTACAGGCAAAGCCTCGTAGGAGCGGGGACCTGCCACCTCGGGGTCGGTCGGTACCGCACGCCAACCCAGGAAATTCAAGCCACTGGCTTTCGCTTGCGCCTCGATTGAAATTCGCGCTGCCTGTTCCCGGCCCGGCGGCAGGAAAATCATCCCCAGCCCATACACCGGCGGCAGGTCGATACCCGCCTGCTTGCGCATGAATTTGTCCGGGATCGCGGTGAGCAGGCCGGCGCCGTCACCGCTTCTTCCATCCGCATCTACCCCACCCCGGTGCGCCAGGCGGATCAGGGCCTCCAACGCACGTTCCACGATCTCGCGCGAGGCCCCGCCTCCGATTTGGGTAACCAAGCCGACACCGCAGGCGTCGTGGTCAGTGGTGAAGTGACTCGGACTCATCTTTACAGTGTGTATCGTCAATTAAGGATGGAAGTACAATCGAGAATTTCGATGAGGCTAATGGATTTTTCGGGCAGCTCGATTTCGGTCGAAGAAGGCTCTAACCACCAAGGACACGAAGGTACACGAAGGAAAACCCTAGGCTTAACCGCGAATTCCTTCGTGATCCCTAATGTCCTTGGTGGTTCATGATTCTGGTTCAATTCTCCTCACAAACCACGGAAGTCTTGATTTGAGAATTCTTGATTTCCACCAGAGGACTGATCGCCGGTGCCACGACGTGCAGCCCGCATTCGGTTTTTTCGGACCCGGCCCAGCGGCCGGCACGCGCACTTTCCCCCGGAAGGATAGCCCGTGTGCAATGCGTACATCCGATGCTGGGATAGTTCCGGTCGTGCAGCGAGTTATAGGGAACATTGTGTTTGACCGCGTAGCTCCAGACCATCTCCGAGGTCCAGTCGGCGATCGGATTGATCTTGATCAGTTGGAATTTCGCGTCCCACTCGACCTTGCCGGCACTGGCGCGGGATGAAGTCTGGTCGCGACGAATCGCTGTGATCCAGCCGCGCAATTCCGTCAGCTTGGTGCGGAGTGGCTCGACCTTGCGGAGTCCGCAGCACTGGTCAGGATTCCGGCTCCACAACGCCGGACCATGCTCGCGCTCCTGCTCCTCCGGCGTCAGCGTACTGTATACCCTTTCAATCTTGATTCCGTAACGCTTTTCGACGCGGTCCATCAGATCGTAGGTCTCGGGAAAGAGAAACTCCGTGTCCAGGGTAAAGACTCGAAAATCGCGCCGTACTCTGGATGCCAGATCGAGCAACACCATTCCTTCCACGCCAAGGCCCGATGCGATAGCCACGTACTGTTTAAATGTGGTGAACGCCCAACTCAGTATTTCTTCCGGCCGCCATCTTTCGGCCTGGGACTGTATTTCCAGATGCTCTCTCACTCCGCACGCTCCCGAGCAGCCCGTTGCTCAAAACCGGTTTCGTCGCGCGACAACCCGGGTGCGCCGCTGTGCCAGGCAAACTGCTCGCGCAACTCCGCAGGCTTCGCCCACCGCACCACTTCGCCAACTACCAGCAGGGTCGGCGCCGGCAGCCGCGGCGCCTGGTGCAAATCCTCAACGGTGGTCAAATGAATCTTTTCTTGGATTGAGGTAGCCTGCGAAATGATGGCGCAGGGCGTTGTGCCCGGCAGGCCGGCCCGCAGCAGTTGCTCGGCCGTGTTCCGGTAGTCGTACCCGGGCATGTAGACCGCAACCGTTGCGTCAGTCGGTGTTTTTGCCGGCCAGTCGGCAAATTCGTCGGCGCCGGCGTGATGACCGGTAACCAGCACGATCGTGGACGAAACCTGCCGGTGCGTGAGTGGAATCTGCGCGCGCGCCGCGGCACCGAGTGCAGCCGTGACGCCCGGAACTATCTCGAGGTCGATGCCGGCTGCGCGCAGGGCCTCAATCTCTTCCCCGGCGCGGCCAAAGATCAGCGGATCTCCGCTCTTGAGGCGCACCACCTGCAAGCCGAGCAGCGCGTTCTGGACCAGAAGCGCATTAATGTCCTCTTGGCTAATTTTCTTGCGTCCGAAACGTTTGCCGACGTTGTGCACCGGTGTCGAGGACGGAATGAAGGCGAGAATTTCTGCACTAATCAAATCATCGTGCAGCACAATATCGGCTGACTTTAGCAGCTTGAGCGCCTTCAACGTCAGCAGCTCCGGATCGCCGGGACCCGCTCCCACCAGATAAACTTTACCCGTCATAATTTGGCTCCCGCACCCGTTGGCTCAACATCGACCGGGTCAATACCGATTCGTACCGACTGTGCCCGCTCGAAAGCCTCACGGCTGGCAAGTTCGTGCAACACACGGCGTCGATCGTCCGGGTTCATCCCGCTGGCAAAAAGCTGTTGCCTGATCTTTCCCAACTCTTCCAGCCATTCGCCATATTCCGGTCCAAACTCCATTTCCAGTTCGCGGCGGATTCTCTGCGCTAACGCCGGACTCTTCCCATTCGTCGAGATGGCAAGCTGCAGGTCGCCGCGCCGCACCACCGCGGGATAGTAGAAGTCGCAATGCTCCGGATCATCGACCACGTTGCACAAGATGTTCCTCCGCCGGGCTTCACGAAAAATGCTCTCGTTCACATCGCGGGAGGAGGTCGCCACGATCACGAGGGACACCCCGTGGAGATCGGAGGTCCGAAACTCTCGAGCTTCCCAGATGATCAATCCCGCCTGTGCCCACTCAGCCACGGTCGCGCTCACCGCCGGCGCAATCACCCGCACGGACGCTTCGGATGCCAGCAGGCTGCCGATCTTGGGCTCGCCGACACTCCCGGCGCCGACCACCAGGCACGAGCGCCCTTCGAGCTTCATGAACATGGGAAACAAAGTCATCGCGTCACCGACTCCCACGACTGCGCGACGAGCCGAGAAGGCTCGACAGCAACTTGCTCCGACCAAGCAACGTGCTGAGACTGAGCAATACGATGAGAAAGACTGAACCATCCCGGCACGACTTCAGCCGCTGCGGTTCGCTCTCTCATTGCACTCGAGCCGTTCATGCTCTAACCCTCCACCGCATGCGGCACCTTCCCGGGTGACGGATCCCGCGCCACCGCCGCCAGAAACTTGCCCGCCAGGCATTCGCGCAGCTCTTCGTCACTATGCCGCGCAAAAAAATGGCGTAGATTTTCGTCCGTAAACCGCTCGTCAAGATAACGTCGCAGGAGACGTTCGATCGCGTCCGGCACTTCGCTGGCCAGGCACCGGTATCCGATGGGCCGAGCCACTGACTGATGCAGCCCCACTGCGCCGCCGACGCAGAAGTAGTAGGCATCCTTCTGCTCGCCGTCGACTTTGATCTTTTTGCCCTCGATACCAATGTCCGCGATCCAGTGCTGGCCGCAGCTGTTGGGGCATCCCGTGACATGAAGTTTCAGGTGCTGCTCAAAGCCAGGCAGTCGCTCTTCAAGTTCTCCCACCAGCCAGCGGGAAAAACTCTTGGTCTCGGTAATCGCGATTTTGCAAAATTCCGAACCGCTGCACGCGACCACCCCACGCCAGAACGGCGAACCGCCGACGGGCAAGCCCAGCGCTTCCAGTTCACTCGCCAGCGCCGCGACATTGCGGTCGGGCACATTCACGATCAGCAGGTTCTGCATGTTTGTGGTGCGGAGTTCCCCCGCTGCAAACCGGTCGGCAAGATCCGCGGCAGCGCGCATCTGCCTGGCCGAAATCCGCCCGCGCAGCACCGCGGCTCCCACGTACGAATATCCCGGCTGCTTTTGCGGATGGATTCCCACGTGGTCGCGGTAAATGTCGTTGGGCGGTTTTTCCTCCGCCGCCGGGTCGAAACGAAATCCGATGCGCCGTTCCAGCTCATCCTTAAAGCTCTCGGCGGTCCAGCCGTGTTTCAGGAAGAGAAACTTGAGCCGGGCGCGCTCCCGGTTCTCGCGCAACCTTTCGCTCTCGCGGAAGATCTCTGCCACGCCCTTCAGCGCCGGGATCACCTGGTGCCGATGCACAAAAGCATTCAGACGAAGCGCGAGATGAGGATCGGTCGACAGCCCGCCGCCCACACGCAGCGAAAAACCAATCTCGGAAGCTGCGCCGCCGCGACGAATTGCGGTAAAACCCACATCGTTGATCTCGGGATACGCGCACCAGACGTTACAGCCGGTAATGCAGACTTTGAATTTTCGGGGCAGATTGTAGAAGTCGCCGTTGCCTACAAAAAATCGGTTGGCTTCAAGCGCGAGCGATGACGCATCGCAGATTTCATCGGCATCAACTCCGGCCAGCGGGCATCCGGTAATGTTGCGGGTATCGTCGCCGCAGGAGCCCATGGTGGTGAGACCCGCGCGCCACAGCGCCTCCAGCAGGTCGGGCAGATCCTGAATCGTCACCCAGTGCAGCTGGATGTTTTGCCTCACGGTAAGGTCCGCCGTCCCCCGCGCGTATTTCTCGGTTACCCCGGCGATTGTTCGCAGCTGGTGGGAATGAAGCAGCCCGTTGGGGATGCGGATCCGGACCATGAAATACGGCAGAGCCCTGCCCTCGCCGTTCTTCCCGCCGATGACGCCGACGCCATCCCCTTGCGTGTACACGCCCCACCAGCGGAAATATGTACCCAGCCACTCGGGTGTGATGGAGTCGAAGCCCTCGCGGGCGAAGCGCCGGATGTCGTCGAGGCCTTCCCAGGGGTTCTTCTCCCGCTTCAGGCGCTCGACTCGCTGCGCCTTGGTTTCTGTAACTGCATTTGCCATAGAAGTTTTTGGGGCAAAAAAAGACCCACCGCCAGCAGGTGCACTGGCGGTGGGTATGATTGCCGATTTCTAAATGATTCTTAGGTCAGCAGCTCCCTGGCGCCAGTGGACGCACCCGTACAACAACAGGTACAACACTGGCCGCGCATATGGCAGGAAACCGACATGAATCCATTCATCCTAGTTAGCATGCCCAAGTCTGTCAATCTGCTTCTGGGTGCATTGGATGAAAGTTTTGGATGGGACGCATCAAAATAGTTGCAGGCTTGTGTGGCGCGTGTGTCCCCGCCCGCGGCCTTTGACGTTGATGTTGAGTTTGACTCACCAACCGCGCGGGCAAGGGCGCCCGCGCCCACTGTTCCTACTTGGCCTCTGCCACGAACGCTAGGTTCACTGGCTGGATCGGTATGGCCTTGAACGATTTGCCAGCCAGAAGTTCCTGCTGATCGTCCACGCTTTTTTCCCAGGTGGCGAAGCTGACGCTCAACGACGCCATTGCCGCGTGTACCGTTCGAGCAATCGAGATTGCGTCCTGCACGCTTGAGATCGCCCCAATTCCGCTGAAGCCAAACATTGCCATGTCCACGCTGGCGGTGGCGATGTTGTAACCCATCCTGAACTTTTCGCCTCCGCTCATGCCTTCGGTTCCCAGCTTGGAGTCCTCCAGTCCCGGATAGCGCACAAACAGGCGGGTATAGTTGTTGGCGAACCGGCGCGCCTGCGGACCTTCAACCGGTGTAAACGAGGGCAGGTAGATCGGCGCCAACGTGATTTCCTTCTGAGTAAGCTTCAGCTTGAGGATCCCTTTGTCGGTCTCCACTCGCTTGATCTCACTCAAGGTTAGATCGAGAGATTCGAAACCCTGTTGGCGGGGAGCCCCCGGTTCCATAACCATGTCTCCGAGGCCATCTTCGCCCGCCGGCTTGCTGGGTGGCGTCGCATTCCCCTTCTTGTCATAAGAGGACAGGGAAATCAGCCTTACCCGGTCCCGACTCAATTCGCACTTCACCGCCTGGTCCTGTTTGTGGCCGCGCATTTCGGCATAAAACGGAACCGGCAGGTTCTGGCTGGCGACTACGTCGAAACTCCGGGTGGCGGAGCGGCCGTCGTTGGCCTGCAGGAAAACCAGTCCCATCAGCTCGTTGGCTTCCGCGCCCAGAGGGAAGAGCGCGAGCGCAACCTGAAGATGCTCGCTCGCTTCTTTCAACTGCTGCTGCGCATACGCGTAGGGGATGGCAAAGCCGCCTACGCGGTTGCGTGCCTTGCTTTGTTCCTTCTTCTTCTTGACCTGCGCACGCTTTACCCGCACCGCGCTGCGCTTCTCCGACCCATTGAACGCCAGCTTCATTGACCGGTTGAACAAATCGGCGACAATGTCTTCAGCCTCGTCCACCTCCTCATCATATTTGTCACGCTTTGCGTCCAGGGTGGTGAGGTGCAGGTTCGCTTCGTCCTTCGCGCTCTGGTCGGAAGTTAACTGCTGGTAGCGAGTGAAATTTTCGCGGGCCTGATCAACGTCCCCCATGGCTTCATAGAGCAGCCCCAGTTTCCACTTGGTCAGGGTGAATTCAGGGACGATGTCGTCGGCCTTGCTCAGATCGGTAAGCGCGCGGTCGTATTTGCGTTCTGCAAGGGAGTCATACACCGACGCATAGAGCCGCCGGACCTCCACTCCGTTCTTTCCCGGCAAGCCCAGCAGTGATTTAAGATCGGCGATGCGTGCCCGCGCGTCATCGGCATCAAGCGCGTTGGGCGCCATTTCCAGATACTTCTCCAGCAACCGGACAGCCTCCGCGGTGCGTCCGTTGGTTTCGGCGCAATTGGCGAGGTTGAAGGTAGCTGCAGGGCTGGTCGACAAAGTATTCTTTAGCTCCGCCAGCGCATCGCACAAACTCGCCCTGTGACCCGCGCTGGTATTGCTATGCGTGTTGGTTGGCCGGTTCGTGCTCAGTAAAGACTGGGTCGACGGTTGTAAAGTGGGAGCACCAGAAGATGAACCGTCGGAGGCGGTCGTGTCAGCCTCGGAGAAAGACTTCTCGGCTCCCTCTTCATCTTCCAGCGATGATTCGACTCCGACGCTGTCGGCCAGATGGTTCACCCGGCTGATTCGATCCCGATTGCTGTCGTTCACCGAAGACCCATTCTCTCCCGTGGTAAAGAAGGTCAGAAGCTGCGAAAGTTTCTCTTTCTGTTTCGGATCTGCTGTGCCCTCTCTGGCCTTCCCCAGGTACTCGACAGCTTTGCCGCGTTCGCCCAGCTGGTAATAGCAAAGCGCGAGATTGTACGCCAGCACCGGCTGGAAGGCTTGCAGCTTCATGCCGTCATCGAGAGCGGCGGCAGCCTCCTTGAACTTGTGCGACTCGTAGAGCTCGCTTGAGTCGTTCAGCGCGTCCTTGGCCCGCCTGTGAATTTCTTCATCCAGGTGTTTGAGGGCGTCGGTCACGTCCTTCATTTCGATCAGCGCCTGCGACTCGGCATACTTGATCCGTGCCTCTGCCAGTTGCCCTGATCGCTCCAGCCGTTGCGCTTCCGCGGTCATGGCTTCGACTTCAGCTTCCAGCTCTTTCTTCTGGGCCTTTTCCAGATTTTCGGCTGCCAGCCCTGCAGACAGCAGAAAGATCACGACAATCGCTTTGGTTCGCATGGGTGCCTTTCCGGAACTCGTCGATCGCGCGTGCAGTATGCCTTGGGAGAACGTGGATTTCGCTTGGGGGTTGCGATTCACAGGGTCCCCTTGATTGCGGGCCATTGTATGCTCTTTATCGTCAAAAGGCATACTGGAGGCGGAAACTGTGACCGCAGCGGATTTTCGACGTATCGCCCTGAGCCTGCCGGAAGCGGTGGAAGGATCGCATTTTGGAGCCGCCGACTTCAGGGTGGGGGGAAGAATCTTCGCCACGCTCGCGCTCGAATCTGAAGGCTACGGTGTGCTGCTGCTCACGCCCCAGCAGCAGGCCGGCATGGTCGAGGACGAGCCCAGGATCTTTTCCCCGGTCCCCAAGGGATGGGGACGGATGGGAGCGACCCGTGTGCTCCTGGCCAAGGTTCCACGGGACATACTGGAAGCCGCGCTGCGGACCGCGTGGCGGAGAAGAGCGCCGAAGCGCCTCCTCAACACGGCTGCTTCATGAGAAGGTTGGCACCCTTGCCCCGCTAAACTGGCGAGGCTTGCTCGCCTGCCCGGACGAGGGCGTCCGGGCCTACGTAGTCGTTGCCTGTTATGGTACGGTCTTCGAAACCAGAGGGTATTTATCAGCCGTGGGGTCGGCAAGCTGGTTGCTGCGAACGATCTCGCTGAACAACTTTGCACTGCTGCGCATAGTTCGGTCTTGGGTATCGGGGTCGAGCGCCACTAAGCCGAAGCGAAGTTTCCAGCCTTCATTCCACTCGAAGTTGTCAGTCAGCGTCCAGTGCAGGTAACCGCGAATGTCATGCCCCTGCTCGATCAGCCCGTGCAGCTCGCGCAGAACGTTGACGATGAGCCAGGGTCGAATCCGGTCTTCGGCATCGGGCACGCCGTTCTCCATGATGTAAATCGGCTTGCCCAGTCTGGCCGCCCGCTCGACCGCCCGTACAACAGCCAGCGGATAGGCTTCACCATAGGGCTTTTCCACCCCTTGATCCCCCTGCGGAACATGCCCCGGCACAAAGATGTTGGTAAAGAGCGTGCTCACGTACCTCAGATCGAAAGCTACGTGCAGCCGGCTGTACACGTTCAGGCCGACGAAGTCACAGCAACCTTTTGCTTCCCTATCGTGTCCGCCCAGCATGCCAAAGGGGAAAGCCAGCCGGCCGTCTTCGATCAACTCAAAAAATGCGTTATTGAAAAATCGGTCGAGCAGGCTGGCTGCCCATCGATCCAGAATCCCGCGCACGGGTTCGAACACAACGTAATGCTGGGCCCAACCCACCTGGGCATCGGGAACGAGCTCGTGAATCGCGCGATAGGCGAGCACGTGGGCTTGTGCCTGAATGCTGTTCACGCGCAGCGCATTGAGCAATTCGCCTTTGCGGCCGGGAGGAAATTCGCCCACCACGTATCCGCACGCGGCATAGACGTTAGGCTCGTTGAACGTGACCCACATCCGGCAAAGATTTCCTACCGCCTTTGTCACCTCGCGCGTAAAACGTTCAAACAATTTCGGCGCGTCCGGCCGGAGAAATGCACCTCGCTTCTCAAACCACCGCGGGTGGGTGAAATGATGCAGACAAACGATGGGCTCAATTCCCCGCTGATGCAGCCCCTCCAACATCTGGCGGTATCGGCCGATAGCTTGAGCGTCAAAGTGGCCCTCCTCCGGCTCGATCCGGCTCCACTCCAGCGAGAGGCGCAGGGCCTTCAACCCGAGATCGCGGGCGATATCGAAGTCACGTTCGGCGTTCTCCCACCAGTCACAAGCCTTGCCGCAGGAATCCCCGGATTTGATCCGTCCCGCCTGCTCCCAATCCGACCATTGATTGCAATTGTCGCCTTCAACCTGGTGCGCGGCCGTGGAGACACCCCACAGAAAATCGTCGGGAAACCGGAGAAACTGCTCAGAACTGGCGCCGCGGAAGTCCGCTTCACTCATGATTTGCATTCTACGATATTGCGAAACCGAGGAAGATTCGCAAGTGTGTGGCGGCAAACGCGGAAGTAATGTCCAAAGAACCGCATGAGTGGGAACGGATGTTTTCAAAAGGCATTCTGGTCACGCAGCATTCTGGTCACCCGGCATCTCTGCCTCGGTGGGAGTCTCGGAAGGCGGCTCAGTTTCGTTTCGACCTTCCGCCAGGTCGATGAAGAATCCCTGGACGTTGAAACGGCTATTGCGGCTGGGTTTGGAGTTACCGGAGTTGCAGGCGCGGACGTAGCTGCCGTCCGCTCGCAGGAAGCGACTCTTGGCCGAGTCTCGCAGATAGTTCTGCAGGATCTCGCCGTACAATCGCTCGCGCAGCGCGCGGTCCCTGACCGGAAACATGACCTCGACCCGCTCGTACAGGTTGCGCGGCATCCAGTCGGCGCTGCCCAGGTACATGTCGGGTTCGCCGCCATTCTCGAAATAAAAAATCCGGCTGTGCTCCAGAAATCTTCCCACAATGCTGCGCACGCGAATTCTGTGGCTGAGGCCTTTCACGTTGGGACGCAGAGCGCATCCCCCGCGAACGATGAGATCGATCTCAACCCCGGCTCGCGAAGCCCGGTAGAGGGCCTCGATGACCGGCTGGTCCAGCAGCGCATTCACCTTGGCGATGATGCGAGCGGGGCGCTTGCGCCGGGCATGGCTGGCCTCCCGGTCGATTAACTCAATGCAATTTTTGGCCAGATCGATCGGCGAGACGAAGAGTGGCTTGTAGTCGGCTTGCTCCGAGCGGGCAGTCAAAAAGTTGAACACGGCGTGCACCGCGGAGGTTATTTCCGGCTTACACGTCAGCAGGCTCAGATCGGAGTAGAAGTGCGCTGTCGACGGGTTGTAGTTGCCCGTGCCCAGGTGGGCATATTGCCGTATCTCACCGTCGGAATCGGCTCGAGCCAGCAGCGCCAGCTTGCAGTGAGTTTTCAAACCGACCAGCCCGTGAAATACCTGGACCCCAGCCTCTTCCAGCGAACGCGCCCAGCGGATGTTTGAAGCCTCATCAAACCGGGCCTTTAACTCCACCACTACCGTGACTTCCTTGGTCTGCGCCGCCTCCATCAGGGCGCGCACGATGGGAGAGTTCTCGTTCGTCCGGTACAGTGTCTGCTTGATCGAAAGCACCTGCGGATCCTGCGCGGCTGACTCGATAAAAGCCACCACCGGCTCATAAGAGTCGTAGGGGTGATGCAGCAGAACGTCGCGCTTTCGAACCTCCTCGAACACGTTCGTGACCTTGGGCGTGAAGGTGAGGCTCTTCGGTGTGAACGGCTGAAACTTCAAGTCGGGACGCGCGGTCTGGTCCGCCAGAGAAAACAAACGTGAGAGGTTCACCGGGCCCGGCGTTTTGAAAATCTGCCAGGGCTGCAGGCGAAATTGCTGCGACAGCGGTTCGACGATCTCCGGCGCCGCTTCGGCCTCGATTTCAAGCCGAACCACGTCGCCTTTGCGGCGGCTGTGCAACTGTGAGTCTACCAGTTCGAGCAAATTGCGCGATTCTTCCTCGTGGAGATACAGATTGCTGTTGCGGGTGGCACGAAATGCGCCCGAGGAGAGCACCTGATATCCCTTGTAGAGATTGCGGGTGTGGGTCTCGATCAGGTCGTGCAGGAAAATGTAATCGATGTTGCCGCTCTTACCCGGAAGTCGCACCAGCCGGGGAAGTTTACGCGGCACCGTCACCACCCCGAGATAGGTCGTACCGGGCCTGGAACGTTGACGCAGATGGAAGGCGACGCACAAGGCCTTATTGATCACGTGGGGAAACGGGTGCGAAGGGTCAATGGTTACCGGAGTGAGAATGGGATCAACCTGACGGGTGAAGAATAAATCCATGGCATCTTTGCCGGTCCGGTCCAGATGGGCCACCGACAGGATGCGGATTCCCTCCCGGGCGAGCGCCGGCAGGAGTTTTTTGTTCCAGCACTCGTACTGGTCGGTCACGAAAGAATGGATTTCCCGGGCAAGGCGTTGCAGTTGTTCCGCGGGCGTTAGCCCATCCGGTCCGGCAAGCGGATTTCCGTGTTCCACCTGCTGCAGAAGCCCGGCGATGCGCACTTCAACAAATTCATCCAGATTGCTGGCGGTGATAGCCAGGAACTTAACTCTCTCGAGCAAAGGATTGCTTTCATCCTGTGCTTCTTCCAGAACTCGACGGTCGAATGCCAGCCAGGATTCGTGACGATTGAAGTAGTTGCGAGGGTCATCCAGGCGGATACGTGACATCGGCGAGATTCTCCTGCCATACCGGGTCTTGCCGTACGGGGTGCTGCCGTATCGGGTCATGGTACTGCCCAATTGTTAACAGACTGTTACAGCGCGCATTCAGGCCCGTTCGACTCTTCCGTTAATGACGGAATAATGTTAGCTTCTCCCCTCAGCAGGCGCGGGACATAGTAGAGCACGGGTGCCTGCTCCTTCAACCATCGACCGCCTGAACACTGCCACGAAAAGAGTCGAAACGCGATTATGGACGTCAACGAGTACGACCTGATAGTGATTGGAAGCGGCCCCGCCGGCCAAAAGGGCGCCATCTGTGCTGCCAAGATGCGCAAGAAGGTGGCGGTCGTGGAGAGAACCAAGGGCATGGGTGGTGTCTGCGTTCATACCGGAACCATCCCCAGCAAGACTTTGCGTGAAGCCGTGTTGTACTTGAGCGGTTTCCGCCAGCGCACATTTTATGGACGGGGGTACGTATTAAAAGACCGCATTGCCATGTCGGACCTGACTTTCCGCGCGCAATCCGTGATGGCGCGCGAGGTCGAGGTGATCAAGGCTCAGTTGCGCCGCAATTATGTGGCAACCTTCGAGGGTGAAGGACGATTCATCGGCCCCAATACCATCGAAGTCAAGAACGACGACGGCTCCCACCTGCTTCGCGGGCATCACATCCTGATCGCTTGCGGTACGCGTCCCGCGCACAGCGCCGATATTCCAATCGACGGCAAACGGATTTTTGATTCCGACCAGGTCCACTGCCTGGACGAAGTGCCGCGCGATCTGGTGGTCGTGGGTGCCGGAATCATCGGTCTGGAATACGCCTCCATGTTCGCTGCCCTGGGCGTCAAGGTCACACTGCTCGACCAGCGGCCCACACTGCTCGATTTCGTGGATCGGGAAATCGTAGAGAGCCTGTGCTTCCAGTTGCGCCAGCTGGGCACAGTGTTCCGGTTGGGAGAAAAAGTAGTCTCGGTGGGACTCGATGAGTCCCGGGACCGGGTGTTCGCCAAGTTGGAAAGCGGCAAAAACGTGCACGGCCAAGGCCTGCTCTACACCATCGGGCGTCAGGCCAACAGCGATCTGCTCAATCTCGGGTCCGCCGGGCTGGCCTCGGACGGGCGCGGCAAACTCGCGGTCAATGAATATTTTCAAACCGCCGTCCCGCACATTTATGCCGCCGGCGATGTGATCGGGTTTCCCGCTCTGGCCAGTACTTCCATGGAGCAGGGGCGCCTCGCCAGTTGCCACATGTTTGGCACTCCCGGCAAGATGCCGGCCAATCAGATTCCCTACGGCATCTACACGATTCCTGAGATCTCCATGGTCGGACACACGGAAGAACAGCTTACCCAGGACAAGATTCCCTATGAAGTAGGCCTGGCGCGCTATGCCGAGTTGGCCAAGGGACAAATGCTGGGGGATGAGCAAGGTCTGCTGAAGCTTCTTTTTCACCCCGACTCGCTCCAGCTTCTCGGCGTACACGTCATCGGCGACCGTGCGGCCGAAATCGTACACATTGGCCAGGTCGTACTCACGCTGGGGGCCAGCATCGAATATTTCCGCGACGCAGTATTCAACTATCCCACGCTGGGCGAGGCCTACAAAGTGGCCGCGCTGGATGGGCTCAACAAACTCTAGCGAATCTCCGGATGTTCATTTTCGGCGCATTGTGATTTTCGTGCGCATTGATTTTGGGTGGAGCAGCGCTTCAGCGCTGCACTTAAGAGCGGCTTGATGCGGCTTCAGCCGTTGCAGTGAGCCGAGGGCTGAGATCTCGACGAAACAGAAGCCCTATGCAGGTCTAAGCGCCTGCTCCATCCCTTTCAACTGGTCCGCTACGGTCCCCGCCGGTAACTTTCCCTGTCCATCGGTCTGAGGGTATAGTCTTTGACCGCGCGTTCATTCAGGGAGGCACGAATGGCAACCAAAGTTGAAAGCAAGGCCCGAACATTTGGCCGAAACATCGAAAGTGATCTTGCTTCACGATTTCTGCGGGTGGTAGAGACCGCGGCCATCGCTTCCGCACACACCATGGGGCAAGGGGAGCGCAAACTTTCCGACCAGGTGGCAACGGAAGCCATGCGCAAAACGATGGACTCAATCCCCATGCGCGGAACTATCGTGATCGGTGAAGGCGAACGCGACGAAGCGCCCATGCTCTATATCGGTGAAAAAGTGGGTGCGGAGTTTCCCGACGGAACCGAGGTGCCGGAGGTGGACATCGCGGTGGATCCCCTTGAAGGCACGAATCTGTGCGCTACAGGCGCGCCTGGCGCCATCACCGTGTTGGCCGCCTCGGAGAGCGGCGGATTGCTCAACGCCCCCGATTGCTACATGGAAAAGATCGTAGTCGGACCTTCGTGCAAGGGCGCGGTGGATCTGGAGGCGCCGGTAATCGACAATCTGAAAAACATCGCGAAACGTATGCATCGCGACGTCGAGGATCTGGTGATCATCGTGCTGGACCGGCCGCGGCATGAGAAGCTCATTTCTGAGATCCGCAAAGCGGGCGCCAGAATCAGGCTGATTGGCGACGGTGATCTTTCTGCCGGCATCGCGGCTGCGGTCATCGGCACCGGCGTACACGCGGTTATGGGCTCGGGTGGCGCCCCCGAAGGCGTGATCACGGCAGCCGCGATTCGGTGCCTGAATGGCTACATGCTGGGCCGTTTGGTGATCGACAAGCCGGAACTGGAAGAGCGCATCGCCCGTATGGGCATCAAAGACAAGAACAAAATCTACGAAGCCGAAGACCTGGCACCGGGCAAGCAGCTCATCTTTGCGGCAACCGGCGTGACCGACGGCTCCCTGATGAGAGGGGTACGGTTCTTCGGTGAAGGCACGCGAACCTCATCAGTGATCCTCACCCTGCGCACCGGCAAAGTGCGATTTATCGACAGCATTCATCTGGAGAAAGGACCGGATGTAAAGGTCAGGT
Organism: uncultured Acidobacteriaceae bacterium; assembly: GCA_964528615.1. GTDB lineage: Bacteria > Acidobacteriota > Terriglobia > Terriglobales > Acidobacteriaceae > JAIQFF01. Next base: position 62,491 of record CAZGSU010000015.1, read on the forward strand.
TCGTGTAAGGGCGTGCTCGTGTGGCGCGGGCGCCCTCGCCCGCGGGGTGGGGGTATGAAAGGCCAAGGTCAAAGACAAAATCAATATCAAGAACCGCGGGCGAGGGCGCCCGCGCCACACCGGCCATCCTGGTCAGGCGAATGGATTCTCGATCCGCAAGTCTTCGATTTTCTGGCCGTGCTGCAGGTCTTCGCTGTACAGAAGGCTGCATTCGGCCTCAAGAGCGGCGGCCACGATCAGGCTGTCATACCACGAAAAATGGTACTTCTCACCGATCCGTAAGGCCTCGACGTAGAGGGCAGGCGAGGAGTGAATTGCCAGAAGCGGGCGAAAAACAGTGATCAGGTATTGCTCAGCCTCGGCCACATTCATAGGCTGCACGAACCGGCGAAAGGCAACGTTGAAGAACTCCTGCACTACCTGATAGCTGACAATGCCCTTGCCAGTGTCCGCGGCCTGTCGAATGAGGAGTGAAGACCGCTTGGCCTTGGCTGGCGCCTTGGCGTCGAAAGAGTGGACGAAGATGTTGGTATCGAGAAAGAATCTACCGCTCATTCATCTCGTCTCGGGTGTAAGGTCCCGCTGAACGCACGTGGCGAAGACGCCGCATGAGGGCGTCCACGGCGGCGCCCCCCCCGGCTTGCGCGGCATACTGCTCCAACCACTCCCGGAAGGCGGTGTTTAGGGTCTTGTGCTGTGCCCGTGCCACAAGTCGCGCTTGTTCTATCAAGGCTTCATCCGCGCTCAAGGTAATGTTCTTCATACTGAAATAGTGTACACTGTAATAGTGTGGATGGGCAACTGGATCATTTGCGATCCCCTAAGCTGGCGGCGGCGGCCATTTCCGCGACACGCCGGAGAACAGACTTATCGTCTTCTCCGCACGCTTCATGCCATCGTGCACCGCGATCTTGTGAGGTTTGCCAGCCTCGTATCCGTCCCACAGTGATATGCCGGCGTAGGCGCCATCTTTGCGAAGCACGTAATAGCTCATGTCCATGAAGCGCAGCCGCTCCATGTCGCCGTTGTAGTTCCGCGCAATGCGTTTCAACGCATCCATGCCGGCATCGAGCGGCGACATTCCATGCCGCATGTTCTCCACGATAGTGTGAGCGCCGGCGACTTTGATGTTCTCTTCCCCGCTCCCGGTGGCGCCCACCGAGCCCACATCCTGGTCGGTATAGCAGCCGGCGCCGATAATGGGCGAATCGCCGCACCGTCCGGGAAGCTTCCAGGCCAGGCCGCTGGTGGTCGTGGTCCCTGAGATTTCGCCGTTTTCGTTCAGGGCAGAGCAGTGGCTGGTGCCGGTAGGAGGAAATACAACATTGCGAATCGCCGCCATCCACTGCTCCGGCTCAATCCCCAGATCGGCAGCGATTTCTTTCATACGCTCGATTCGACGCTCAAACTCCTCGCTCTGGGATACCGGCCGCATCCGCTTTTTCCAATTTGGATCGGCCAAACCCGGCCCCCACCAATCGGAATGGGTTTCCTTCCACAGCAGCCAGGTCTTGCGGGAGCGTTCGGTTAGCAAGTTTTCGCGCGGAAAACCCTCGGCGACGGCAAAGCGCTCAGCGCCTTCGCCCACCAGCATGACATGTCCGGTGTGTTCCATGACGGCCTTCGCCACCAGCGAAACGTTCTTGATATTTCGCACGCCGCCAACCGAACCGGCCCGCCGCGTCGGACCATGCATGCAACAGGAGTCCAGTTCCACGACGCCTTCCTCGTTGGGCAGTCCGCCCAGCCCGACGCTGTCTTCGTTGGGATCATCCTCCGGGCCCTTCACCACTCTCAGTGCCGCGTCAAGCGTGTCGCCCCCGCCTCTTAAAAATGCAAACGCATCATCCAGATAGTCGAATCCGTTTGCGGAGGAGATAATAATCGGCCGCTTGCTTGTCGCGGTCGACGACTCTCCCTGGGTCAAGCCAGGCTTGCTGTGATCTTGTCCCTCTAATCCGAGAGATGCGGCGCCAAGGGCGGCGCTAGCCAGAAAGTCGCGGCGCGAGAAAATCATTTCCTGTCCTCCACCGTTCTCCGAGATGAGGAAGAAGCCGGACAGAATATCACGGCGTCTTGGGATGTCGTCTCGCGCGGGACGGCGATGAGTAAGTCAGTTTGAAGAGGCTGGGCTCTGTGCGGTCATCGTCTGTGAACTGCTATCTGCCAGTCTGATATGCGGCAGCGGCTTCTCGAAGGGTGGAGCAGCCTTCAGGCCTGCATAAGAGCTGCAGTCTTGGGACAGGCTTCAGCCCCCGGAGGTACGTCACGGCCGTTATTGGAGACTCAGACTGCGGCTCCACTCTGGAAAGGAAAACTGCCGAGCTTCGCTCGGCCCGGACGGGGCGGAGACCCCCCACATGGTCTCTGCCCTCTCTATGAGGCTATCGCGATTCCACCCTTGCTCTGATCGGCGCGGAAGCGGAGCAGGGCGGCGATGCTGCCCACGCGATCGAACTCCCGCTCCTCCTTCACGTAGAGCAATTCAACATCGCGACGGATTGCCGCCGGAATAATGGCGTCGCACACATCCTCCAGTTCCTGCGTGCCCCGGCCGCACACCGGGCAATAGCGGACCATGTGGGCGTCGAGATGGCCGCAGCCGGTACATTCAACCGCGTGCGCGGAATAGTTCTCCGCCATCAGCAGAGTCTGTACTTCTCCCATTTCGAGAGAGCGGAGCACGCGGCGCAGACCAGTGACGCCGAGTCCGTTGCTCTTGGCCTGGCTCAGGACCTGGCTGACCAGATCATGCTGGCGCTGATCGAGCGATTGCCGCAGGATGCGGCCAGCGTGCTCGCGGACCTGTTCGTGGGTGGTCGCGCTCACGTCAGCGACGAAGCGTCCCAGTAGTCTTTTCTTGACGTAGGGGTGGAGGTGCGGTTCAAACTCATGCCAATTGAAGTCCTGACATGCGACGATGAGGCTGTCGAAGGCCCCCTTCTCCTCGGCCTGTCTCAAATACTCCGCCACATTCTTGAAGTGGTGCAGGATCTCATCGTTTACGCTGCGTTCGGCATGACCGGCGTCGTACCCTGCGAACCCATCGCCGCGCCCGCGGCGAGGCAGCGCACGAAAAAGGGATTCGCGTTCTTTCAGTTCATCGAGGTGCAGATCGAAGAGGCGGGCGCGGTGACGGTCAATCAGCGCCACCCACAATCGTGGTTGCGCGCCCAGAACGACCGCCAGCGCTTTCAAGTGAAAACGGCGATTAACGAAAAGCCGGGTGCCTGGAAGCAGTGGCGGGAGATCGAATTCGCGCCAGATCTTCCGGCTGCCGCAGGCGAAGACGGCTTTGGCGCGCGCCTGATTTCCGTGCAATCCGGCGGCTAGCTCGAGGACTCGTTGCAGGTCAGCCCGCGCGCATCCGTTCCGGCCGTTCTTCTCGGCCTCGCGCAGGGCTTGGCGAACCAGATCCTTAGCTAGGATCGCGTCCTCGCGGTGCGCCTGGTTCCGCGGTTTAGCCGGCTGAAAATAGAAGCTGATTGCGCAATCTGCGCCATTGCCCTGGAATTGCGCCAGTTCACGGATGTCTTCACGGGTGATCATTCCACGCCTTTCCGGGTGCCGCCGCTGGGATCAGTGAGTGCCGGTATTCGGGAGCATGCTGTTTCTGAAGCGATTGGCGATGGGTGGCGAACGCCGCAAATGTTCGCGCGCGGCGGTGATCGAAGCGCTGATCGCCTCCGGCTTGCGATCGGTGATGGCGGCGATTTCCGCCACCGAAAATCCCTCAATCGTGTGCAGGATAAAAACCTCGCGGTCCCGGGGCTTGGCTGCGGCCAAGGCGAATTCCACCAGCGAATTCATCTCGTCCGAGGAAGCGATTTCCTCGGGCGTGGCGGTGCGCCGGTCGGCGATCACGCTTTCACGGGTAAGAGTCTCGTCCGGCTGATGGAACTGCAGTTCCGGCTCGTCGCTGGCGCGAACGTTGGGAGTGCGGGCCGAGTCTTCGAGCGGCACTGACAAGACGTGATCCGAACTGCGCGCCTGCAGATCTCCGATGGCATGAATTGCCAACCGGTATAACCAGGGCTCGAGGGCCATCTTTTCCGGCTTGTCCCCGTTCTCACTCAGGGCGCCGGCAATCACTTCGTCAATCACTTCTTCCTTGGTCACGGTGTCGGGAAAGATCTGCTCGGCGGCTTCGCGAAAATAAAGCTCACGCTCGACGAAGCGTTCGAGCCGGGAGAGATTTGCATTCACATAGGAGCGTATATCGTCGGCTGAGATCGTGGACGGCTGTATCGCCGCCAGCGTGTCCTCAAAGGCGACCTGGCTCTCCAGGCGGGAGTAGGCCGATCGGCGCCGCGTCCACTTGTGCGAGCTGCGCAACAGGTCTTTGTGGCGCGTGATCTGCTGCAACAGGTCGTCGAAAGCGTTCTTGATCGCCGATAGCGGCGTCTGGGCAACTTGCTGCACCGACAATTGACCCGAGGGCAGGCGCAGATTCAGCGCTACCTTTGTGCCTTCGCGGGGCGAATTCTGTTCCACTACACCCTTCAGATGCAGCAGTTCGGGCCGAAATACCTGCAGCCGCTTGCGAAGTTTTTCGACCATGTGATGGATTTCTTTTTCAAGATCCGGGGTCTTGCGCAGCTTATAGCTGATATGGACATTCATACTAAGCCTCAGAACACGGGTAGCGGGTCCCGTGAAGCTTCATCGTCCTTACAACTTCATTCTATACCTGCTGGGAAAAGGAAAAGCGTCAAATTTGGAATACTCCGCTACATATATTCGTCATCCTGAGTGAAGCGAAGGACCTGCGCATTAGCCGTAATCGGCAATGGCCGTTACTTCGAGCATTCCTTCGTTCCGACGGATGTCGATCTTATGGAGCGAACGAAAAATGCAGAGGTCCTTCGCTTCGCTCAGGATGACAAGACAGGGAGGAAGCGGCTCGTTACACCGCTACCGTGACCGACGTCTCCGTCCGGGTCACAGGCCGGTACAGCGTATCTCTCTCCACTGGTTCCCTGCCGGCTTCGCGGATCAGGCGGACCAGATCCTTGCGTTGCATGCCCTGCGGAGTGGTAGCGCCGGCGTCGTGATAGATCTTTTCTTCAATGACGGTGCCGTCGATGTCATCCGCGCCGAAACGTAACGCAATCTGGGCGATCTTGGGAGTCATCATCTGCCAGTAGGCTTTGATGTGGGGAAAGTTGTCGAGCACCAGGCGGCTCACTGCAATCTGTTTAATGTCGAGCATGCCGCTGGTCTTTGGTAAATGCTGTAGTGGCGTGTTGTCGGGATGAAACGCCAGCGGAATAAAAGTCTGGAACCCGTGCGTTTCGTCCTGCAAGGTGCGGAGTTTCAGCAGGTGGTCGACACGGTCTTCGTCGTTCTCAACATGACCGTAGAGCATGGTGGCATTCGACTTCAAGCCGATCTGATGCGCCAGCTTGGCGGTGTCGAGCCACTGGTCGCCGTCAATCTTGTGATCGCAGATGATATGACGTACGCGGTCGGCGAAAATTTCCGCGCCCCCGCCCGGCAACGAATCCACGCCCGCGGCCTTCAGTTGTTCCAGCGTCTCGCGAATCGAGAGCTTGGCGCGCTTGGATAGATACGCCACCTCGACCATGGTGAAGGCTTTCAGATGGACCTGAGGAAAACGCTGCTTGAGTCCGGAGATGAGGTCGAGGAAATACTGGAATGGCAAATCGGGATGCAGTCCGCCGACGATGTGAAATTCCGTAACTGCTTCGGTGTAACCGGAAGCGGCGGTCTCGAACGCCTCTTCGAGGGCCATGGTGTAAGCGCCGGGCGAATCTTTCTTGCGACCGAAGGCGCATAAACGGCAGGCGGCGACGCAAACGTTAGTCGGATTCAGATGGCGATTGACATTGAAGTATGTCTTGTCGCCATGCATGCGTTCGCGGACATGGTTCGCCAACCAGCCTACGGCCAGAATGTCGCCGGTACGGTAAAGGGCGAGAGCATCCTCTTCGTTCAGGCGCTCGCCAGCCAGAACGTTGGCGTGAATCAGCTGTAGCTTCGGATCGTCTGTCTGAAATGAGCGCGTCGGCTGCATCTGAAATAATGATATCGCACCGTTGCACTGGAAGCTATACGGCGGACAAACTGGGAATAAGAAGTTGTACCTTTCCGACCGCCCTCCCTGCCGAGTTTCGCCAGGCCAGACAGGCGGGGCCTGTGTCCCCACGTGAGCTACGGCACGCTTACTTTTTTAGTAGCAAGTCACCCGCGACGAATACAAAGAACACGACCGAGATCACTCCGTTCATGGTAAAAAACGCCGCGTTCAGTTTGGAAAGATTGGTTGGCGAAACCAGCGAATGCTCATAAGCCAGGAGGATCGCCACCACGATGACGCCGGCTACCGCCAGCTTGCCCAGCCCGAAAACTACTACCAGCCCCATCAGCAGGATCAGCATGAGCAGGTGAAAGAAGCGGGCGATCCACAGCGCCCGGGCTATGCCAAAGTACCGGGGGATTGAGTGCAAACCGGCTTGCTGGTCAAATTCATAGTCCTGGCAGGCATAGAGCACGTCGAAGCCCGCTACCCAGAAAGTAACTGCCGCGGTGAGCAGCAGGATACGGGGATCGAAGGATCCGCGCACCGCAATCCAGGCCGCCGCCGGCGCGATGCCCAGCGCAAGTCCCAAGAATAAGTGCGAGAAGCGCGTGAACCGCTTCGCATAGGAGTAAGCGAGCACGATTGCCAGCGCCACCGGAGAGAGCCAGAGCGTCAGCCGGTTCAACTGCGACGCCGCCAACACAAAAATGCCGCAGGAAATCAGGACGAAAGTCGTAACAAACGAAGGCGAAAGCAATCCCGTGGGCAAAGCGCGAATCGCGGTACGAGGGTTGGCGGCATCAATCGAAGCGTCGGCCAGCCGGTTGAACGCCATCGCTGCCGACCGCGCCGAAACCATGGCAACGATGATCCAGGCCAGCTGATGCCAGGCAGGCAAGCCTCCCGCAGCCAGCATCGCTCCACAAAGAGCAAACGGGAGCGCAAAAACCGAGTGCTCCCACTTGATCATCTCGAGCGTGATTCTG
>CAZGSU010000016.1:0-20131 GCA_964528615.1 uncultured Acidobacteriaceae bacterium
CCCATACCTGCGCTCGTTCGTGGTGGCTCGCATCAACCCGCTGCGTTGGATTAAGGGCGAACCGCCTCCACTTGAAGAGGTACTCAAGACCATGCGAGAGCGCGCGGCAAAATTCAACGTCGAGAAGATCAAGCCGCAGGATCTCGCCGGCGCCGCAGGTCCGCCCGACGAAGAAACATAGGAGAAGGCCACGAATGATAACCTCGTCCAGCAGAAAACATGCGGGGCCTGGGCCAGCGAGCGACCAGCCTCCGGTCCCGGAGCCTACTTTCGCGGAGCGTGCGCGTACGTTGTTGTATTTGGGCCGCATGGGTAGCCTATCAACCCTATCGCGAAAACAGCCGGGTTTCCCGTTCGGTTCGGTGATGCCCTACGGGCTGGACGGTCACGGCCGTCCCATCTTCCTTATCAGCACAATGGCCATGCACACGCAGAACTTGCAGGCCGACCCCCGCGCCAGCTTGCTTGTTACCCAGGAAGACACCGAGGGTGAACCGCTCGGCGCATCGAGGGTCACCCTCGTAGGAAATGTTCTGCCGGTACCGAACACCGAGTTGGCCGACGCGCGCAAGCTGTACCTGGAGCGTCACGCCAACAGCAAGTATTGGGTAGATTTTGAAGACTTTTCGTTCTACCGCATGGACGTCATTGATGTGTACTACGTGGGCGGCTTCGGGGTGATGGGCTGGGTATCGGCATCCGATTATGACCGCAGTCAACCAGATCCCCTTGCTGACTCAATGGCCGAAATCAGTCAGCACATGAACGCCGACCACAAGGATACGCTCGTCGTGCTGGCCCGGGAATTTGCTCACATCGACTCCCAGGAAGCAACGATGACTGCGGTCGATCGCCTCGGTTTTCATGTCCGCATGAAGACCCCGGATGGCTTGCGTGGTGCCCGCATCGCATTCCTGAGAGAGGCAAGCAATCCGGCTGAAACTCGGAAAGTGTTGGGGGAAATGGTGCAACAGGCACGCTCGCAGGCCGGGTGAAACTGTGCATTTGGCACACGGATTTACGAAGCCCAGCAAACCGGCTTTCGACTCACTGCCAGTCAGTCCGTTCTTGTTCAAAGACTGTAGATTTCGGTACAACGGCTGACTGCACCTCGCGTCGGTACCATGTAGGCTGCCCTACACGTGTGCCGAAATGCTCGAGCAGGGTTACGGAACAAGCGGGAACCTCTGTGTGGGACACGTTTTGAGGCACAGCTAGGAATTGCCAAACTACGAATCTTATTGAAAAGAAGGCGGAAAATTCGTGACCTACTGACCAAGAATCAGTTGACCTAATTTTGTCGCACGCAACTTGTTGAAAAGAATGGTGAGCGCGGAAGGAATCGAACCTTCAACCTACTGATTAAGAGTCAGTTGCTCTGCCAATTGAGCTACGCGCCCATCTGTGGATTGAGTTTCAGCCCCGGGGACCCGCCGATCTCGTCGCGGGTTGCGGGCGATGGCCTCATTGCGGCAGCCAGGAAGCTGCTTGCCGGAACCACTCGATCAGCTATTCGCGAATTCCCAAACGGATTTTAACACAGCGGATTGCGGGCGCCCTAACCGCCAGACACAGGAACGATGCAGTGCAGTGATAAGTTGGCGCAGCGACCAATCTGCCGATCACGAACAGCCTGCGGGTTTTTCTCCCGCGTTCAGCGTCGCGGCAGTTCGGTGGCAAACGACGATACCGCGTCGGAGATGGCGGTATTGGGGCGGCGCGTCGGCAATGTTTCCACTTCTACTGGTGGCCGTCGCTCCAGGGTTCCCAGGATGGGCGGTTCCCATCCGTTTGATTCGGTCAGCGAGACGAACCTGGGCTCCACGCACAATGCATCGACCACCCGGCGCTGCCGGGAACTTAGCACTTGGAGCGGCAGCACCTGAAAGTGACGAAACACCCACATGAGATAGATCCGCTGGCCGATGGAAAGCCTGATGTAACGCGGTCCCAGCGGGGTCAGAACGCGCAGCATGCCGCCAAACAATTTTTCAAACCACATACGACCACCTGAATTTCTGAGATGGTAATTCTTGGTAAGTCAGAATTTTCGGAATCTGATTTCCTTGAACCTTAGCAGTTCAAGGGCCAGCATTATTGCACCAAAGTTGATGCATATGCATTAGAAAATTCAAGATTTTGCGGGCATTTCCCGCCACTAGAGAATTTCTTCTCCCCCCTGAGCCTTTGGGTGCGGGTGCACCCTGGACGGTGCAACGTCATTCTGTTCAGGAATTAGACCGGAATTTCGGGCAGAATCTCGATACTACTGATGCTCGCAGCCACTCCAAAATTTCCGCCGTCCTGGCTGTCTTCCACCCGCACCACCGAAGCCCGGCAACATACCCACTGCTTGACGCCGTGAGTGAGTTCGGGCGGCAGAATCAGGACCATCTCCAGTTCGCTCCCGGCCACGATTCGAGAGTCGGTATAGAGGAAGATTCCGCTCCGGTTCAGGTCGCGGGTGAAGCCGCTGGCATCTCCAGGCCCAGGCTCGGTATTGGCGGGCTGCGCCTTACTGGGCTGGGTCTTACTGGGCGGCGTCTTGCCGGGTTGCGTTTTGATGGAGACTGGCAAGCGCACCGGAAGGCGTCGTCCGGAACGACGTTCGCGTTTGGTGTCCGGCATGAGAACTGGAGCCTACCACAAGGGCGGAGTGAATATTAATGGAACTGGAATCTTCGTCGCGCCCAGGGGCGTTTCTAAGAGGAAATTAACTCACTCGCCTTCAGGCCGACGCGAACGAACTCCGGGGACGACCAAGGCCTGCTCCATGGTAGGTGCGTTGGTAGCGCGCAATTTGACTTCGACTTCATGTCTTTTCTCTGCGGCGCCCGTGCTCGAATAGGCACGCGACAACAATTCCAGCGAGTAGGGGTTGTCGTCGTCTTCCTCCAGGTGGGCAATCGCTTCCTGAACCTTCTGCTGGGTCATCAGCAAGGCCCCTGCCGCGCCATGATACGAACCTTGAACCACCGCGCTGCGGGTGGTGCCAGCCATGGATTCCAATTGCTGCAAAGTCTGCCTGGCGAGTTCCTGGTTCCCAGCGTGATCGGCGCGAACTGTCCGGTAGCGCAAAATCCGGGCCCGTTCATCGTCGCGCTCGGATTGCGACAGGTCCGCCTGCCGTGCGAGCGCGGCTTCGGCTGCCTCCAGATGCTGCAATGCTGCGACATCGTCAGGCTGGTAGAGGCTCATCATGCGATGCGCCTGGGCTGCGGTCAGGTCGAACCCGGCCGCGTGGGCCTTTTCGGCGACTGCCGCAAAGGCTTTGTCGGCCTCAGCGAAATTGTTCTCGCGCGCCCAGGTGGTCGCTGCCTGCAGCGCGTAAGCCAGCCGGTCCGCGTCGGTGTGGGCATGCTGGATGGCTTTTTCATACTCCGCTCGCGCCTGCTCTTGGTTTCCCATCACTGCGTAGGTATCGCCCAGGCCGAGTTGGGAATAGTCGAACTCCGAATCGATCTTCAATGCTGCCCGGTAGTGTTCGAGCGCGCCATCGAAGTTACCCGACATGCGCAGAATTTCGGCGTAGGAATCCTGCGGGTTGGGTAGAGTGGGGAGCACAGCGATATAGCGCTCCATCATCTCGAAAGCCTTGGGAAATTCGCGACCGTGGGCGTAACAGTAGGCCAGATCGTTCAGGGCCGCAGGATAGTTTTTGTCGATGGCCAGCGCCCGCTCCAGCGTCTTCTGCGCCTGCTCGTAATTGTTTTGCGCCATCATCCAGTTCCCGGCCATGTAGGCGAGTTGCTTGTCCTTGGGATACATCTCCAGCAAGTCGTTCATGGCTGGAATGGCGGCGAGAAAATTGTTTTCCTGAATGCTGGTGATCCACTTGATGAGAAGCTGTTCTCCGGGTGTGACCTTGGCTGTAACAGCGAGCGCTTTGGCCTTTTCCCGCGCCGCCGCCGCTTCGGCGGGGTTGCGGCTGTTATAGCTGATGAAGGCGTAGGCCACGGCAAAATTGGGATCGGCTTCGACTGCCGCCCGCCATCCGATGTTGGCCCGCTCCAGATACAGGTTCTCGTAGTCCGTCACCGCCCGCACGTACAAGTCGCGCGCTTTCGGCGAGGATGTGGTGATGTGTAAAGCCTTGGTCAGGCCCGGCTTGATGTGGTGGGCAAAAGAAAACGGTGCCAGCGAGAGGCAAATGAGGACGCAGACGCTATGGGCACGGCGTATCAACATCTTCCACCAGTTTTGGGTCTTGTGATCCTTGAAAAAAGCTAGCACGGAGGGGCGAGCCGAAAAAGTCCCTGTGCGGGTACGAAGGGCCAGCGACTCGGGTGCATAGGACGAAATTCAGCCGCACAAAGAAAACCGGCTCCTCCTGAATTCACGCAAGAGGAGCCGGATAAGTTTCCTTAACGAATCTAGAACGTGACCTTGGCCGCGAACTGTACACCCCGTGGCCCACCGCCACCCAGGAACGGGTTGCCGATGCCTACGTCGCCGGTAGCCGTGAGCGGCAGGAAACCGATGCCGCGCCCAGCCGCATCCAGTCCGTTATTTGCCGGGTCGGTAATGAAGTTCGGCAAATTCGGGTTGGCGAAGTTGGGGTGATTAAGCAGATTGAAAAACTCCGCCCTGATCTGCAGTATCACGCGCTCGGTGACCGCCGTGTTCTTGAAGACAGAGAAATTGAACTCTTTGAAGGAAGGAGCCCGCAGCGAGTTGCGCCCCAGGTTGCCAAAGTGCCGAGTTCCAGCGCCACAGTCGCTATCGCCACCGGCGCCCAGACCCGTCGTGTTACCGAATGTGCAGGGCACCTGAAAGGACGAAAGATCAACGCCGAACGCCCCACTGCCATAGCGGATCGGACCGACCACATCCGGACGGTCAAAGCCTTCCCCGGATCCTGAGTAATCGCCCTCGAAGTTGTAATTGAGCTGGTAGGGCTGGCCGTCCTGCAGGTTTACCACGCCGTCAACGCCCCATCCATTTTTCAGCCGGGACCAGTTTCCGTTCATCTTGGGGAACTCGTAACCGAAGTTCCAGCTGAAGCGGCGTCGAATGTCGAAGTTGGAATTGCCGCGATCCAGGTTTGCCGCCAGGCTGTTGTTGGGCTGCGCGGCGTTGGGGACGAAGTCTTCGCTGTCGCTGGCATCGTCAATCGAGTGTGACCAGGCGAAATTCGCCCCCGTGGTTAACCCATGCCAGCTATTCATGCGCAGACTGGCCTGGAGAGCGTGGTAGGTCGAGCCTGCCGTGGATTCTTCCTGATTGACGTAGAAGAAATTGGGGAATACGGTTCGCGGCACGTTGAAATTCACGCCATCCGGGCCATCGAAGCCGCCGATGGGACAGTTGGGCGGAGTAAGTCCAAAGCACTGGCCTCCCGGAGCCGTGGACGTGTCAAAGGCCGTGATCTGGGCCTGGCTGGGCTGGTTGATGTCGCGGAAACGGAAGAGTTTGGTTCCCTTCGCGCCCACGTACCCGATCTGGAAGACCGCCTTACCCAGCTGCTGTTGCAGGTTCAAATTCCAATTTTGCGTATATGGCGTGCGGATGTGCGGGTCGGTGCCAAAAAAATCGCCCAACCCGGAGAACCCGGAGAACACCGGCGAACCCGCGGTGATCGCGCCTCCCGCAGGGGTCGCCGAGCCGATCGCGGCCGGACCGATTCCGGTATAAGCCGGTCCCGGACAAAACGCGCAGTTATAGGGTACGTGCCCGAGGAAGATATCCTGGGCAAAAGCGTCGTAGAACAGGCCCCAGCCGCCGCGGATCACGGTCTGTCCTTTGCCCCGCGGGTCATACGCGAAGCCGAAGCGAGGAGCAAAATTGTTGTAGTCCTTGTCGTACAGCTGGTTGGTCGGAACTACGCTGTCACTGGCCTGGTCCAGTTGATAAAAGAGATGGTTCTTTTCGCCCACCACTCCGAAGTAGTCCCAGCGCACGCCGTAGTTCACGGTGAAGCGCGAGGTCAAGCGGAAGCTGTCCTGAATGTAGAAGCCATGATTATTTTCAAAGGAATGGCGTCGGGTGTTGCCCTGGGTCTGCTTGCCGCTGTCCGGGATGCCCTCCAGAAAAGCCTCCAGCGGCGACAAAGTGTTGGGTCCGCCCAAAGGATCTGCAATGCTGTCGAAGCCGAGCCTACCACGGAACGTGTTGTCCTGGATCAACTGGATCGTCGTTCTGCGGAATTCGTATCCGAATTTGACGTCGTGGCGGCCGGACTTCCACGAATAGTTGTCGATGAAGTGCCAGTTGGAATCCACACGCGACCGGGGAATCGAATTAGTCGCGCCAATCGGGGAATAGCCTCCCACCGAGATGTGCGGCAGACCGAAGTCGAAGGGCGAGGTCACACCGGTATTCAGCCCGATCGACGAAGGATCGAAGTTGCTGTCCTCGGGGAAGAAGCCTTCCACAAAACGGTTCCAGCCCAGCCGCGCCTCATTGACCTGATTGGCATTGACCACCTTTACATAAGAAAGCGACACCAACTGCACCCGGGTTGGAGTTACCGTGTTGAAACCAGGCAGAAGTCCGCCGGCCAGCTGCGCGAAGGGGAAACTCTGGTCGCTGTCTCCAAAATAGTAGCGGCCGGTCAGCAGATTGTTGGCATTGAAGTTGTGGTCGATCTTCGTAATCAGGCTATCCACGCGGTTCTTGAAGCGGGTGGAGATGGCGAGATTGTTAACACTACATCCGCTGTCGTCGCTGACGCCGCTTGCGATATTCGGAGCCGGCCAGGGACTTCTGGCCAGCAGCGCCGCCATGACCGGACTGACAGTTTCGCCCCTGGCTGCGATGTCGGCCTCGGCAGCCGCGATCACGGTCGGGTCCGGTACGCAGCTCTGTCCCGATTGCGCGCCCGACTCGCGCTGTCCCTCGTAGTCCACATAGAAGAAGGTGTGATCTTTGAAGATGGGCCCGCCCAGTGAACCGCCAAACTGGTTGTTGTGGAAAGGGTCCTGCGCACCCTCCGTGTTGAAGAAATTGCGAGCCCCACCAACCGAACTGGTGCGGTTGTACTCGAGCCCCGAGCCGTGCAACGCATTGGTGCCGCTTTTGGTCACGATATTGACCACCGCGCCACTGTTACGGCCGTACTCGGCCTCATAGTTCGACAGCACCCGCAACTCAGCTACGGCATCAATCGGCAGGATGGTCGCCGGATCGCCGAACACACCCGCTTCATTGATCGCGGGATCGTTGCGATATCCGTCGTTCATATCCGTGCCGTCGAGTAAAAAGTTGTTGGCCCGTCCACGCGATCCATTCATGGAAAATGTACCGAACGATCCGGGAGAATCGCTGATCTGGTCGGGCGAGCCGGCCACGCCGGGATTCAGATAGATCAGCTTGGTGTAGTCGCGTCCATTGACCGGAACGTTCGCAATGGCCTCGGCGCTGAGTGTGCCGCCCAGTTCTGCTGACGTGGTCTCGATCTGGGACAACTCTTCGCCTGAGACCTCGACCGTCTGCGAAACTTGCCCAGCCTTGAGCGCCGCATCCACCCGTCGTTCGGTGGCCACATCGACAACCACTCCGCTGGTGACCGAGGTCTGAAAACCGCTTTGCGAGATCGTGACCGTGTAGATGCCGATGGGAAGCTCCGGAACGCTATAGCTACCGTCGGCGCTGGTCTGCGCGGTGCGATCCTGGCCCGTGTTCACATTGCGCACCACCACCTTGGCGCCGGACACGACCGCCCCCGACGCATCGGTGACCGTCCCCAACACGGTGCCGCGAAAGGTCTGGGCAAACAGTGAAATCGAGGCCAAAACGAAAAAAGCGAGGATTGTCCTCACTCTCATGGGAATTCTCCTTTAACAGCTGGCAAAAACACCTGGTCGCCGCGAGCCAAACATCTGTTGAACCTGTCTGCTATTAAATTGCCGCCGATTATACCCCGCTGCCCCGTCATTTGTCTTACCGATGGCGTCCATCGGACATTTGGAAGCGGACCAGTTCCTACGCCAGTATTTTCAGCGGTAAATCGTGCAACCCACGCCGAAGTTCATTCCATGACGGTCCGCGGGTGAGCGGCTCTAGTCAGTCGAGCGGTATTTGGCCCGACAACCAGACCCAGGCAATTGTCACCATCGATGGTCGCGGTACTCAATGTCGAACGAACCTTCTCGATGTTGGGTCGGGGATTGATTCGCCCAAGGCGGGCATGTCGTAATAGCTATGCAGCCGAACTGCGCCGTGCGAATCGATACCGCGGATACACAACGATTGGAAGGGACGGATCCGAACCGCTCGACCCTCGCATGGCAAACTGGGTTTTGTCCGAAGACCGGCGACTGAAGACTACTAGTGACGACTGCCTCTAGAAGCTAAAGGCCACGCCGCCCCGAATGGAGCGCGCCGACTGCACCAGGTAGACAGTACGGCCATCCTGTCCCAACACCGGCACATACCCCTGGGCTAGCAGATTGCGCACGTCTACTATGGCGTCCATGTGTCCGGGAAGAAAGCCGGTGCCCGGGATGGGCTGGCGCAGGTAAATATTGAGGAAAGGATCGGACTGCCCTGCCGAGCTGTTGAACATATCCACCGGGGTCAGAGCCTGCCCGCTGATCCACCGGTAGGAAGTGATCCACTGCGTCTTGGTGCGGGGCAGGGTGCCGCTGAACTTTGCGGCCGCGGTGTGGCGATCCCGTGTAAAGCTTGCCCGGCGCGCTTCCTGCAGAGCGAGATTAGTCTGGCTCAGATCGAGCACTCCGCCGTATCCATAGTCCAGCGTAGCCGTAAGGTCTGACGACAGCTTGCGCTGCAGCACCACCCGCATTCCGCGTGCGTCCAGCTCTTTTCCGCGGTAGGTGAAGGTCTCGGAATACAAGTCGGGCAGGACCTCTCCGCTGTCGGAAGAAGCATCGCCAACTCCGATCAGCGCCGGATCAGCGACGCGATCAGAAAACATCGCGACCTGCACGTTGGTATCCCCCATGCGGTGCGACAACGAGATTTCATGGTGGTGGGCGCGTTCCAGGGTCGGTGAGAAACCAGCCAGGCTCATGTGCGGACCGGATTCGCTCAAATCCGCCGGAGCCGATGCAAAGCCCTTATCCAGACGCCTGTCAGGCTCCGAGGTGGCGTAACGGTACTCCAGCACAGTGTTGGGTGAAAGATGCACATCGGCCGACCCAAAAGGACGGAAGGCAGTCACGCGTCCCATGAATTGGATGGTTTGCAGCTCGCTGCCGAAGCGAAGCTCCAGAACATCTCCGAACGTGAATTGATCCGAAGCCGTAAGTGCGAGCGCCTGCAGAGCTGTAATGTGCGGATCGATCCCCGGAGCCGCCAGGCGCCGCATGGTAAACGCCATTTCCGGCTTCGATCCATTGGCTAGGGGATGGCTGTAAGAGGCACGCAGCACTGCATTGGGCGAGCCGTTGCCGTAACCAACATTGCCTTGAAAGCCCACGGTTCCGGTGGAGAAAATCGACCTCTCCACGTTAAAGCCCGTGCTCATGTCGGAAGCGCTTCCAAAGCCACTTGATGCCGAACCGGCAACGAATGACAGGGTCCCCTTCAGGTCGTGGCTATCATGATTCGAATCGGCGTCCGCTTCGGTTGCCGGAACCCGGGAAGGATCCAGCATGCGCAGGATTGGTCGGTTGGAAGCCGAACGCAGCACCCACTTCCAGTCGTCATCATCGGTGCCGACTCCGCGCAGGGCTGGCAGTTGGACCGCCTCAAACAGGCCGCTGAGTTTGAGATTCACCAGCACGCTGCTGCCCGGACGCAGGCCCACCCGCTCCCGCAACGTCGGAAGGAACGACGGAGAGTATGCCTTTACGCTATAAACCCCAGGCAGGAGGCCGCTGGCTGAATAGAAGCCGTTCTCGTCGGTAAAAACCTTCAGACTGTGGGCGGCTGAACCCAGCACTTCGACCATGGCGCCCATCTGCGGCACTCCGGCAGCATTGCGCACGTAACCCGAAATAGAGCCAGCGGCTGAACGATCTGCCGCCACCAGTGGAAGCGTCAGCGCGATCCCCAATAACCCGAGATTGAACCCGAGTTTCCGCAGCGTCACTACAAACACCTCAGGAGACCAAGCTCTACAGTTACTCCACGGCAAAAGTTGCCGAAGGATCCACCGTCTGCTTGGAGATGTTGTCGTTCACCTTGATTTGAATGCGATAGACCCCGGGGTCAAGACTGGCAGCCGAGAGAGGTTTTTCCAGGGTCACTTGGTCGCCAATATTGCCCATCTGATCTGTAGACTCCACGGTGTGAATCACGGCCTTGTTCGTGGCCGCGTTGATCACATCATACTCGACTGTGGCCGACGGTTTATGCGTCTTGTCGTCCACCCCGAGGTTGTAGACTTGCATCCAGAAATACACTTTCTGGTTGCGCTTGAATGCCACCGGCTTGCCATTGGCAGAAGCCACGCGCGGCCGGATCTTGGTGTTGCCGATCACAAACATACCCGTGCCGATCTCTTTGGTTGAAACCGGCTGCATGGTATCGGCGACGATCAGCGAAGAGGATGCCAGCTTATCGTCATCGAAGCTGGGTACAGGTAGCCGGCTGCTCCACAATCCCGAGCGATCGCCGTTCACATCTTTCACTGCGACGTCGATGCGATACAAGCTTGGCCGTAACGGCAGCGCCTTCCAGTATACCGATGAGTTCTCCGTAACCTTGGGCAGCAGCTCCGCCGGAACGTCTACCTGCACCGTGTCTTCAAACGTTTGTACCACTTTGCCCGTCAACGTGGTCACGCGCCCGAAAATATTGACCGTGCCGCGTTGCACTCCGTCCTTGTTCACAAACGTGACGTCGCGATTTTTCACCTGGATGGTGATGGGGACAAGCACGGTGTCACCAGTCACCCGCACAAAATCAGTGCGCACATCGAACGGCATCAGGTTCACGCTGATCTTGTGACTGACCACTTCTTCCAGGTCCTTGAACTTCACTGCCGGCGGCTTTTGTAGCTTGTAGAACTGTTCCAGGCGGTCAAACTGCTTGGTCTGCTGGCTGCTGCTGAAGGGCCCAGTCCCGAGTCGCTCCAGACCAGCGCCGGTAAAGCGGTCGGCCTTGCTCGCCATGCCCATCTGTTCATAGAGGGTCAGGCCGGCGTTGGGCGTATAGAGCAGTGCGTCCTTCTCCGACCGGTCCATGGTCATGTGATAGTCGCCGCACATGCAGGTGTCGACGAATTCGATGATGACTTCCTGTCCTATATCTTCCAGATAGCGATAGCGCCAGTCTTCAAACGGAAAGGTGGAAGTCTCGCCGCCTCCTTCTTCCATCGGGCGCTCGTAGGATCCGCCTGAAGGATGCGACTCAATTTCATCCGCAGGGCCGTACATGATGTAGATTCTGCCGCGATCGGTTTTCCAGCCCGGGATGCCGGCGGCAAAATGTTCGTTGGCGTAGGCCATGCGCCGGTAGTGCTCTTCCTTGAATTCGTTTTCGATGGTGTCGGGAGTCGGATCGCGGCGTTGCCAGAAAGCTTCGATGAACTGGTCGCGCTCTTCGTCATTCGAGAGCAGCTTGAATGCCTTCTGCTCTTCGTCGGTGATGATCCAGCGTACGTCTTCGTCGAGCCACTTCTTATAGGTCTTGCTCAACTCCACCTTCAGCGACTTGGCATTCTGCCTTTTCTGCTTATCGGTGAGTGGACGCTTGAGGGGATCGGCTTCCGGGGTCGCCTTTTCCTGGGATGATGTGGACGCGGCGGCAGCGTCTTCCTTGGCTTCCTGCGCGGCTGCAAAGAACACAACCCCTGAGATCAGGACCGGCAAAACAAGGACGACGAAAAGGCGATTGGCAAAACCTACCCGGGACATAAGGGGGTACTCCTTGCGACGGTGCTCTTGGCTAGTCATTCTATGACTTTGGCGGCACTAAGGCAAGGCCAAGTGAGGCCTTCTAACCGATTGTAAAGATTGTAAAATCGGCGTCCAATCCGGGTTTTGGCTCGCCGTCCTCCCGGGCTGCCGGCGAGGGGCAAGGTTTTCCTTAGTTCTCGCCCCGGCTCAAGCTATAATTGATTTGTTATCAATGCCCAGCCTGGCTGCTCTGGGGCCGGGTACCCGCATGTCGGTTGTCCCGCAGGAACTTTTGCACCCGCAATACCGTATCTGATGGCGTGTCCCTGTGTAACGCCGAGGTTTAGCGCCGGAAATCCGGGTGTGACTGCGGCCCGCGACAAAAGTGGGGCGGTGGAGCGACTTGTGTCGTAGAAGCTTCGTGGCAGGCTAAAGGCGTAGCAAGGGGCGATGAGCACCGGGAAAAAAATTGGGATTGGGATCGGAGTCGGCATCGCTGTACTCGCGATTGCAAGCTTCGCCGTGCACCAAAGCCGGAAAGGCGTGGTCACGGTGCAGACTGGGAAAGCCCAACGGCTCGATCTGGCGTCAATTGTAAGCGCATCTGGCGAGATCAAGCCTAAGACTTACGTCAACATTGGCGCCAACGCCTTCGGCAAAATCACCCGGCTCTACGTGAAAGAAGGCGACCGGGTAAAGAAGGGGCAATTGCTGGCACAACTGGAAAACGTGCAGTCCGCGGCCGACGTGAACGCCACCCAGGCCGGACTCGAAGCAGCGCGCACCGATGCGATCGCTGCCGATGCAGCGCTGAACACGTCCATGGCGGATCTGAACCGCGCGCAATCCGACTACGAACGTGCCCAGCTCGATTGGACTCGCGCTCAGGGTCTGTTCAAAGACGCATTGATCGCGAAATCGGAATACGACAGCCAGAAGGCCGCCTTTCAAACCGCGCGGGCAGGACTGGCGCAGGCCCAGGCGCGCGTCGCCCAGGCCAAAGCGCAGAAAGACTCGGCTGACCGCCACATCGCGCAGAACGCAGCCAACCTGACACATGCTGCGGACGTGCTGCGGAAGACGACATATGCTGCCCCTTACGACGGCATGATCACCAACTTGCCGGTCCGTGAAGGCGAGACGGTTGTGATCGGAATCCAGAATTCTCCCGGCAGCACACTCATGACCCTGGCCGATATGTCCGTCATTACCGCCGAGGTGAGAGTGGACGAGACCGACATCGTCAATGTGCGCCTGGGCCAACCCGCCGAAGTCAGCATTGATGCGATTCCGAAGAAGACTTTCAAAGCAGTAGTGACAGAGATCGGGAACAACGCCATCGTTCGCTCCACCGGCGTGTCCACCTCACAACAGACTTCAGCCAGCCAGGAAGCAAAAGATTTCAAGGTCGTGGTCACGCTGCAGGATGCGCCGGAGAATCTGCGCCCCGGGCTTTCCGCCACGGCCAAGGTAACCACGGCCACGCGCAACAATGTCCTTACTATTCCCATCCAGGCACTCACGGTTCGATCGCAGGCCGATCTGGACGCGAGCGGTAACGACAAGGATGCCGTCCACGCCGCTTCGTCTCAGAACGACGCATCCAATCAGAAAGAGCGGGATCGGGAAAAACAGGAAGTGCAGGGCGTGTTCGTGATTCGAAACGGCAAGGCGGAATTCCTGCCCGTCGAGACCGGTGTCACCGGCGTCACCGACATCGAAGTGCTCAAGGGGTTGAAAGCGGGCGACGAGATCGTCACCGGCAGCTACAAAGTACTGCGCACGATGCGCCCAGGGGCAAGCGTAAAAATAGACAACGCAGTTCCCGAGAAGAAGGAAGATGAAAGCTAGTGCTTTGTCGTTAGCCGTTGGTCATTGGCCGTTGGCCAAAGCTAGAGACTAACGACCATCGACTAACGACTATCGTAATTGCTCGTCCAACAGACAGCCGATGCGATCGCAGGAGTAGAAGAGAAAGATCGGAGCGGGCAGGTGTCCCGAGAGGACCAGGAGAGAAAAATGGCAACCGCTGAAGTCATCAACATCGCGCAACCCGTCGTGTCGGCTCCTCCCGAATCGTGCATGATCTGCACCGAAGACCTGTGGAAGACCTACGACATGGGGTCGGAGCAGCAGGTGCACGCGCTGCGCGGGGTCAACATCCGCATCCAGCGCAACGAGTACGTTGCCATCATGGGACCTTCCGGGTCGGGAAAATCCACGCTGATGAACCTGATCGGCTGCCTGGATTCACCGAGCAAAGGTCAATATTGGCTGAACAGTCAACTGGTCAGCGAACTGGACGACGACGAACTGGCCCGCATCCGCAACAAGGAAATCGGTTTCGTTTTTCAGACTTTCAACCTGCTGGCCCGCGCCACCGCCCTGCACAACGTCGAACTGCCGCTGATCTACGCCGGCGTCCCCGGCGAAGAGCGCGTGCAGCGCGCCAAAGACGCGCTGGCCTCGGTCGGCATGGAATCCAGAATGATGCACAAGCCTAACGAGCTTTCCGGCGGCCAGCGCCAGAGAGTCGCCATCGCCAGGGCCCTGGTGAATCGTCCGTCGATCATCCTGGCCGACGAACCCACCGGCAACCTCGACTCCCAGACCGGCAACGAAATCATGGCCCTGATGGACCGCCTGCAAGCCAACGGCAACACCATCGTGCTGGTCACCCACGAACACGACATCGCCGAATTCGCGCATCGCGTGATCTACATCAAGGACGGCGTGGTCGAGAAGGACGAGCGGAAAGCTGGAAGATAGTCGTTGTTTGGGCAGCCTATTGGGCCCGTTCCGACTCTCGAGGGTGCCCCGTCCAAGCTTTGCTTGGGCGGGGATTTTCTGCGGATAGCCGCACTGTCACCGCAGGGAAAATCCCGAACTGCTCTCTCTTTCGCGCCGTCCACTGCGATTCGATCTCCACCCGTCCCACTTCACCGTTAAGGTAGTGGCGAAAACTGCTCCAGGCCCAATCCTCGGGCCGTTTCACTAATCCACGCTTCACGGGATTCCTGTGGATGTAGCGGAGTTTTCCTGTAAACTTGCGCTCGCTCCAAAGATTGAAATCGTAGTAGCGGGCCTGCCAGAAAGAATCGGTTGCCCTTAGGGCCAGTCTGCGGGATACGCCTTGCTTCAGCGATTGCATGGCTTGAGCGAGCGTGCCACTCTCAGGCTCGTTTACCAGCAGATGCACGTGCTCAGGCATGACAACGTATCCGTACACGCAGAGGGAGTGGTGCTGTCGAACTCGCTCCAGGGCGGATTCAAAGACAGCGCGCGAAACCCTGGGGCGATTCGTCGCGGTATGACTTTGGAGTGGAAGACGGCGGCGGGATGGTGCGGGTGCAGGTGAAGTCGACCATGTGCCGGGACAAGGCATCGTATGCGTGCGCGGTGCGTCCGAATCTGCACATGGGGAGGCCTTACGCGAAGGAAGACTTTGATTTTCTCGCGGCGTATGTCATTCCGGAAGATGTCTGGTACATCATCCCAGTGAAGATCGTGGTGAAAGGAAACATGGGAATGATCATCCTGTCGCCGTCGGTGGCGGGACACAAGTACGAGCCCTATATGGAAGCGTGGCACCTTCTAGGAGACCAGACGGTGGTTGTCCCGGAGATTCAGGGCGTGGCCATGGCCTGCGCCTGAGACAGTCTCCGTAGACTTGCGCTCGCTCCAAAGATTGAAATCATAGTAGCGAGCCTCCCGGAAAGAATCTGCTGCCCGTAGGGCCAGCCTGCGGGCTACGCCTTGCTTCAGCGATTGCATGGCTTGAGCGAGGGTGGCACGCTCAGGCTCGTTTACCAGCAGGTGCATGATGACGCTCGGTCCGGCGCTGCTTTTTCTCTGGGCGGTTGATGATGGAACGCCTCGATTCCTGCGGCCCGCGCTGGTCCTCGGCAAAGTACCGATGTTTTATTACGTGCTGCACTTCCCACTCATTCATCTGATCGCCGTTGCGGTGTGCTACGCGCGCTACGGACAAACGCACTGGATGTTCGAGTCGCCAACCATCGCTCAGTTTCCCGTCACGACGCCGCCCGGATGGGGATACTCATTGCCGGTCATTTATGTGATCTGGGCCTCCGTCGTGCTCGCGCTTTATCCGCTCTGCCGCTGGTTTGCGGCCGTGAAACAGCGCCGCAGCGATGCCTGGCTCAGCTATCTCTGAACTCAGGTCATTGCGAGGCTGGCTCGTCCAGATGGTCGTTGGACTTTGGTCGTTGGCCGTTGGCCCACATCAAAGAAAAGCCATGGATTCGCACGGATCAGCCAAGCCAAGAAATGGTCTCTATCCGTGCGGATCCGTGAAATCCGTGGCTGATTTGTCTTGGCCAAAGACCACTTGAGGAGCCGACATCACGCTCGATTCGTTCAAATTGACCCGTCCCCCGGCGGCGAGCTAGACTTCGCCGCTGAGAGGTGCTCCATGCGCTGTTTGCTTAAAGTTTCAATCCCAGTTGAGGCGGGCAATTCTGCCATTTCCGATGGCAGTTTGCCCAAGACGATCGATTCAATTCTTGCCGACCTGAAGGCCGAAGCCGCATATTTTTGCGACGACCGCGGACAGAGAACGGGGTTCATCGTTTTTGATCTGAAGGACCCGTCGCAGATTCCAGCAGTTGCCGAGCCCTGGTTTCTGGCCTTCAACGCCCATGTCGAGTTGCATCCCACCATGAACCTTGAAGACTTGAAGAAGGCCGCGCCTGGTATAGAGAAGGCAGTCAAGAACTACAAGCGCAGCGTCCGCCCGGCAGCCGCGTAAGGGCTCGGCACGTTTATTGGCGGTCGTGATAGATCACGCCCAGGATGAAGCGCACTCCGCGTTTCAACCGGCTCACTCCGTGCCGTAAATTTACCCGGTAATAACCCCGGCTGCCTTTTACCGGACGGTAGCGCGTCGCGAAGATCAGGATTTGTGCACTACCTCATTGTCATCCTGAGGCAGCGGAGTCCTCCGCATCGCGGAGGACTCCCCACGAAGGACCTGTGCATCTAGCCAGCGTCACTGGCACTGCCGACGAATTCAAAGGTCCTTAGGCCCGCAACGAACGCGGGCCTCAGGATGACAATGGGTGGTTTCGGGTAAGCTGACGACTTGAAGACCGACGACTGACAACTCGCCTTACTGCGCCGTTCCCAACGTCTTCACGTCTGCGGTATCGGTGGGCAGGGTTGGACGCGGTATGAAAAAGTCGTGGTCATAGAGATTGCGGTACATGCGTCCGGAAATCTCTGCGGCTTTGGGGCCGAACGTGGGGCGTCCGCCCTGCAAGAAGACAACGACTACGATTCTCCCTACATCCGTCTTGGCATAGGAAGCGAACCACCCGTAGCGGGTGCCCGCCTTGGAGCAGGTTCCGGTCTTCCCCAGAATCTCTTCTTCGTTGAAATTCACTCGCACGCTGCGGGCTGTGCCGTAAGTCACGGCTCCGGCCATGCCATCGGAAATCTCAGGAATCAGCGGCGCGATGTCGAGGTGCCGCTTCACCCGTGGTTCAAAGTTTGCGACTTCATCTGCGGAAGCGGGATGCTGGAGATAGTACAGCGTGCCGCCATTGGCGATGGCTGAAACCATGGCGCCAAGTTGTAAGGGCGTCATGGAAATACCTTCTCCGAAGGAGCACATCTTGCCTACACCGCCCAGCTTGGACGAAATCTCTTCCTGCGGATAGGTCCCCAGTTGCTCGCCCGAAATGTTGTATCCAGCCAGTTCACCCAATCCGAACTGGTGAGCATAGAAGCTGACTTTTTCAAACCCCAGGCGGCGGCCCAGCGCTTCGAAATAGGCGTTGTTGGAGCGGGCCAGCGCGGTGGTGAGATTCATGCGGCTGCGGCTGCCCAGGCGAATTTCCGTGTCTTTCGTAATCAGATCTTCGCTAAGCGCTGCCAGGGCTACTGACAACTTGATGGTTGAGCAGGGTTGCGCGCCGCTCGAAAGTGCCAATTTTTGGTTAACCATGGCCAAAACGCGGCCACTGGTCGGCTCGATCGCGAGCACGGTCCCGTTCATGTTGCCCAGGGCGTCAATCGCAGCCTGGCGAACCACCGGATCTTCGCCGGTAGTTACATCGCTTTCAAAGTTGTCATCCATGAACGAACTGGCGGTGAAGTGCTCGTAGTAATGGCGGCGATGGCGGCGGACGGTAGCTGCCACCCGCACGGTGTGCGCGCGGCTGCGCGAGAGCCTGGTCAGGCGCTTTCTCGCGTGCGGCGCCTCACTCACTTTTCTGGATCTGGATTTGGTTTCGGTCAAAGAGCGGGCACTGACCGTGGCTCCCATTCCATCATGGGAGAGCACCGTCAAAATAAAGGCGACCAACAGCCCCAACACCGAGAAGCGCTTCCTAAAGATCACTGGTTGTTTCCCCATCCCCGACTCGGATACCGATATGGATGCACGAGACTGGCCAAGTTACCCAAAGCGTAGGCCTGTCCTTGCAATCCTTCGATATTAAGGGACTTAACGCAGGTCGTACATCAAAAAAACCAGTTTGTTACCATCCATGAATCAACTGTGTAACCTTATGAAAAATAGCGGCTTATTGCGGTTTCGGCCAATGATTACCGCCCTTTCGTAATAGGAGCTCCATTCCAGCGCGACGCCCGGGTTGTGGAAAAAGTTTTCTTCCCAGGGCCAAAAGTTTTCTCCCTTTTTCCACTTCTCGGTGCCGGGCCATCGGCACATGCCGGAAAAGGGGCTGGAGTTTATAGTTAAGATTTCGGATTGCAGATTGCAGATTTGGCGGAATTTCTCCGCGAACTTTGCTGTTAAGCGCTTTTGACCGCAAAGAACGCGAAGGAGTTTCAAACCCCATTCTGAGGACTGGACATATCATGAAGGATTGCCTGTTCTGCCGCATCGTCGCCGGCGAGATTCCGGCCAAAAAAGTCCATGAAGACGACTACACGTTCGCCTTTGAAGACGTCAACCCGCAGGCTCCAACGCATGTGCTGGTGGTTCCAAAAAAACACATTAGGGGGTTGAAGGAAGCGTCAGCCGAAGATGCGGAAATCATCGGGCGCTGCCATCTAACCGCTGCGGAACTGGCCCGGAAGCGCGGCATCGAAGACGGCTATCGCACTGTGCTGAACGTGGGGCCGGGAGCCGGCCAGTCGGTTTTCCACCTGCATGTGCACCTGGTCGGAGGGCGAAACCTGAGTTGGCCCCCGGGCTAACAGTGATAGTTGGGACTAAAGGCTGTGTGGGATTCAGAGACTGTGTAGGACCGGGTCGGAGCCTGCCCTGACCGAAGTCTAAGGGACCCGGTCGGGCGGTGCGCAGCACCGCTGCAGGATCAGAATATGCGATCAGGCTGCGGCCCTTCGGGCCGCCTGACCGGGTCGGAGACCCGGTCCCACATGGTCTCGGGTCCCCCACAAGACCCGGGGCCACACGACCTACATCGGCCTCGCCTCTTCTGTTGGCGGAGTTTCCGGCGCGCCGTGACGGCGCAATAACTGGGGCAGGTTCTGCGAGAACGCTGAGCGCGGCAGCACCATGTCGCATCCCACCTCGTGTGCCTTCATCTTCAGATCTCCCTGCACGTGCGACAGAAATCCGATGATCGATGTCCCCTTTTTTAACTTCGTCTTGAGCTTGGGAATCAGGGTGAGGGGTTTGGCGTTGGCGTTATTCATGTCGAAGATAATGAGCGACGGCTTCTCTTCCCCGTTCTGCTTCATGTGATCCAGCAGATCTTTTTCCGTCTTCACAAATTCGACTTTCACATTGAGCTTGCGCGCCGTCTCCTGAATCTTGGCCTGGAAAAACAGGTCGTCGACGAAGGCAAAGATGCGGGAATTGCCATTGTCCCCCTGCGGCAGCGGCTCGGGCTCGACCGGAGCGTAGGCGGGCGCGAATCCGGGACGCATTCGCCCCGGCCTGGACCCGTTGTTGCCGCCGAGGGCGGCGCGATAGCTGTGGTCCATGGGGGCGCTGTAGATACCGCTGTGTTGCTGACGGTCACGGCCAGGCGCGCCACCGCGATTGGGCGGACGACGTCCACGTCGCCGCTTGCTTCTCCCTCCTCCACCGCCGGAGGGGTGTCCGGGTCCAACATTCATATTGTTCTCGTTTTATGCTGCATTTCGTCCGCCCGAAGGGGGACGCCATTTTGCTGTCGGATCAATAGCCTTCTCTGATCAACCTTGCTGCGCGCACATGCATGGAGCGTGTGCCGGAAACCCAATGCGGCTGCAACTCACGCGTGAATGATCTCTTGTCCGTATGGCGTCTGGAGCCAGGGGGCGCGGAGGGCCAGCTAGAGAGCATGGCCGCTGGAAACACGATTATGGTACCGCCCTTCGTTGAAGAAGCGCAAGTCCAAAGTCATGTAGTTTTGCACAATGGTAACAGTAAGTGTCCAGAAGGGAGG
>CAZGSU010000017.1:0-22008 GCA_964528615.1 uncultured Acidobacteriaceae bacterium
CCGGGTTTGAGTTCCTGCGCGCCTTGACCCTTGCTGATGATGGCGAGGATCTCGCAGCCGTTGGAACGGGTCTGGCGGTAGCCTTCGAACTCTGATTTTGGAAGTTGCTGATAGGTAGGGTTCGCGGTCTGCTTCGCGGTACCTTTCCAAGAGGCGCGGGCGCGTTCGCGCTGCTCATGCATCGCGCGATCAAAGCCAGCCTGATCGAAGGCGATTCCCTGATCGCGCGCCGCGTCTTGCATGAAGTCAAGGGGCATGCCGAATGTGTCATAGAGCTTGAACGCAGTTTCCCCCGCCAAGACATTCGCAGCCGCAGAAGTAGAATGGATTGCCTCTTCCATCTTCTTGAGTCCGATGTCCAGAGTATGCGCGAACCGCTGCTCCTCGGACAGCACGTTCCTGGAAACGCGATCCACCGACTCGTTCAATTCCGCATAAGCGTCCTGCATCAGATCGCGCACTGCGAAGATCATCTCGTGCAGGAACGGCTTCGTTTGCCCCAGCAATCGTCCGTGCGTGATCGCCCGTCGAATGATTTTTCGCAGCACATAGCCGCGGCCTTCGTTCGAGGGCAGCACTCCGTCTGAAATCAGAAAAGTCGCTGCGCGCGAGTGATCAGCAATGACCCGCAGTGATGCCGCGGATTTCGTGTGCGACTCCTTGTCGAGTTCCTTCTTCAACGACGTTCCCGTCAATTCTGCCGCCCGCTTGATCAACGGCGTGAACAAATCCGTCTCGTAGTTCGAGATCACGCCTTGCAGCACCGCCGCCACTCTCTCCAACCCCATTCCCGTATCAATCGACGGCTTGGGCAACAGCTTGAACGAGGACCACGGCACACCATTCTTGTCTATTCCCGCGTCACGGTCGTACTGCATGAACACTAGATTCCAAATCTCGACGTAGCGCCCGCAGTCGCAGCCGAACGCGCAATCCGCGTGTCCCTGATCGGATGCCGCCGGACCCATGTCGTAATGAATCTCGCTGCAGGGGCCGCAGGGGCCGGTGTCGCCCATCTGCCAGAAGTTGTCTTTCATCCCCATTGCAAAGATTCGTTCTTTGCGTACGCCCGCCTCGAGCCAGAGCCTCTCGGCCTCGTCGTCACGCGGAATGTCAGCGCCTGGAATTTCCTCTCCCTTAAAGATGGTGACGTAGAGCTTGTTCTTGTCGATTCCGAACCATTGCGGCGAGGTGATCAGTTCCCAGGCGTAGGCGATCGCGTCTTTCTTGAAGTAGTCGCCAAAGGAGAAATTTCCCAGCATCTCGAAGAACGTGTGATGGCGATTGGTAAAGCCGACGTTTTCGAGATCGTTGTGTTTGCCGCCTGCGCGCACACATTTCTGCGAAGTCGTGGCCCGAGTGTAGTCACGTTTTTCCAGGCCAAGAAAGATGTCCTTGAACTGGTTCATGCCAGCGTTGGTGAACAGCAATGTCGGATCGTTTTGCGGGACGAGCGACGAGGAATGCACCTCGCGGTGTCCCTTCTGAACGAAAAAGTCCAGAAATTTACGGCGAATTTCAGAGCCGGTCAGCATGATTTCCGTCTTGATTCTAGCATCGGCGAAAGGGCGCCGCCGGTGGATGAACGAGAATCACGGCAAGGGCTTTTCGTGGCAGGAAGGCTACGGCGCGTTCACGGTCGGAGTTTCGCAACGGTCACGAACGATCGACTATATTAAGCGGCAAGCCGAGCATCATCAGAAACGGAGTTTTGAGGAAGAGTTTGTCGCGTTCCTGAAAAAACCGCGATCGACTACGATCCGAAATACGTGTGGGGATAGATTTCAGACATCGCTACGGGATGCGAATGGTCGTGCCTAGCCAACCCGGCGTTGAAATGCCGGGCGACTATCAGGCGTCCCTCCGGGACGCGATCCCGAGAAGCCCGCCGGTGAACTGACGGGCGACTTCTCGACCTCCTTCGGGGACGACCTGCTATTTCACTTCGTCTGCGGTTTTCTCCGCGCCCTTTTTGACGTCGTGGCCTACATCCATCACACCCTTCTTGATGCCGTGCCCCGTCTTCTTCGCCACGTGGCCCGTATCTTTGGCTACGTCTTTGGTCGCATCGGCGGTCTTGTCGGCCGCTTTGTCGACGCCGTGCTCGGTTTTCTTGGCAACTTTCTTGGTGCCGTGCTCTGTATCTTTGGCTGCATCTTTGGTCGCATCGGCGGTTTTGTCGGCGGCCTTTTCCGTGCCATGCTCAGTCTTCTTGTAGACCTTCTTGGTGTCGTGCGCGCTATCTTTGGCCGCGTCTTCGGTCGCGTCCGCGGTCTTGTCGGCTGCTTTGTCTGTCGCATGCGCGGTTTTCTTGGCCACCTTCTTGGTCTCGTGGGCGGTGTCTTTGGCTGCGTCTTTGGTTGCGTCCGCAGTCTTATCAGCCGCTTTGTCGACGTCGGTTGCGACGCCTTGCGAGTAGGCGAACGACGCCAGGCCGAGCAGCATCGACGCGACTGCCAACATCCATCTTGCCTTCATACATCCTCCTGTTGAAAGAAATGGTTCCGTGGGAGTATCCAGCATTTTAGGCGTAAACGCAACGCGCCCTGACAGGCATGGCTCGCCCGGACATCGCGCTCATTCCAGTTCACCCTCCAGCGCGGTCAGCGTCTCATCGTCCACATCCCACTTTTTCAGGATGGCGAAAATCGTCTTAGCTGCGAATCCGCCGCGCATCAACTGGCGGAAAACGCGGGCCGCCTCCTTCTGGTTCCTGGGTTTTTGCAGCCGTTTCCGGCGCAGGTAATCGCGGGCCTGCTTTTCCTCATTCACCTCGTCGTAGACGGAATCCACCGCCTTGTCGATCACGTCACCATGAACCCCCTTGACCTTCAGGTCCGTGATCACGCGCCGGCGTCCAAACTTTTCGTTGTCGCGCCGAAATGACGAGTACGCGGCAGCATACTTTGCATCGTTCAGATAGCCCTGGTCCTTGAGGCGGCGAATGACCAACTCCACCAGCGTCTTGCCGTATTCGGTGTCGGCTTCGACTCGCGGCCGGAGCAGACGCTTGAGTTCAGCGACAGAACGCATGCGGCGAGCCAGAGCGCCCACTGCATATTCATAAAGCACATCTTCAGAATCAGTTTTTTGGGGACGAGGGAACGACATAGCAACCTTACCGCAAACATGTAAATTGTTGTAAAAACAGCCGGACCGGCGCTCACCGCACCACGTCCGTGGAACTCCTGTGCTGCCAACTACGTATATACCAGCGTGAGCGAAATTCACGAGTAAGCGGGCAGACGTGCTGGTGACTTTCTCCCAGCCTGGTCGTCTATTCTTACAAAACAAGACCATGGAGTCAGTCATGCTAACGATCGATGTAGAGAAAAACAGTGAAGTGGCGGTGGTGCACTGCAACGGACGACTGGTGCGCGGGGTAGAGGTCTGCACGCTGAGGAATGCGGTGGTCTCGGAAAAGAACACCCGCATCGTGGTGCTGGATCTTTCGGAGGTGGAGTTCATGGATGCGGGAGGGCTGAACGCGCTGGTCTCGTTGCATCACTGGACCCGGAACCACGGAATCCAGCTCAAACTGGTGCACCCGTCGGGAATCGTTCGCGACATGCTGACTCGCACCCGCTTGAACCGCGTGTTCGATATTTCGTCGCTGCACGATGTGCTGGTGATCCTGGGCAGCGCCGAATGCCAGCATTCGAAGTATGCGGTGGGATATTAGGTGAGCAAGGAAGCGCGCCAGGCACAAGCGATTTAAGCACCCTGCGGGCGCATCGCGCGGCGCGCCTGGATGCTTCGGCGCCAAAAGCAAGCGCCTCAGGTGAAAAGAAAGTGGTGACCGAAAAAAAAGGGGCGCGCTTGATGCGCGTCCCTAAGTTTTTTGGAGAGGCAAGACCTTACCGCCCGCCGCCGCTGTAACCTGTCTGTTGCATGGCGTTGCGGGAAATATCGCTGGTGGAAGAAACGCCCTGCATACGCAACTTGAAGTCGTCGGCGTTGGATGCGTTTTCCAAAGCGGTTTCGTAGTTGATCAGCCCTGCCTGGAACAAATCCCATAGCGACTGGTCAAAGGTCTGCATACCATACTGCGAAGTTCCAGCAGAGATGGCGTCGCGGACCGCGCGCGTCTTTTCCGGAACCAGAATGCACTCCCGGATATACGCGGTATTGATCATGACTTCCACTGCAGGTACGCGGCCGTCGCCGTCGCAGCGGCGTACCAGCCGTTGACTGATGACGGCGCGCAGCACGGCAGCCAGCTGGAGCCGAATCTGCTTCTGCTCCGGCGGTGGGAAGATCGCGATAATACGGTTGATGGTTTCCACCGCGTCCAGCGTGTGCAACGTGGAGAAGACCATATGGCCGGTTTCCGCGGCGTGCAGCGCGGTGCCGATGGTTTCCAGATCGCGCATTTCGCCGACCAGAATCACGTCCGGATCCTGACGCAAGGAAGCCCGCAGCGCAGCGCCGAAGGATGGCGTGTCCACTTCCACTTCGCGCTGGTTCACGTAGCCCTTCTTGTCGCGATGCAGAAATTCGATGGGATCTTCGATCGTGATGATGTGTTCGGCGCGCGTTGAGTTGATGCGGTCCACCATGGCGGCCAGGGTGGTTGACTTACCGGATCCCGTGACGCCGGTGACCAGAATCAGTCCACGCGGCATTTCGCAAACCTGTTCTACGATCTTTGGCAGATAGAGTTCGTCGAGCGCCCGGATCTTGGTGGGAATCACGCGCAGCACCAGTCCCACGTTGCCGCGCTGCTGAAAGACGTTCACACGGAAGCGGCCCAGTCCAGCCACGCCGTACGCCATGTCAATTTCCGTTGTCTCCTTGAATTTCTGCTTTTGCCGTGCGGACATCATGCTGAACGCCATGGTCAACATGTCCTCGGCACTGACGCGAGGCTGGTCGGTCAGCGGAGTCAGCTCGCCATCGATGCGCAGATGGGGATAGTTGCCTACCTTCAAATGCAAGTCGGAGGCCCGGCGTTCCATGGCGATGCGCAGCAAGTCATCA
Source organism: uncultured Acidobacteriaceae bacterium (assembly GCA_964528615.1). Lineage (GTDB taxonomy): Bacteria > Acidobacteriota > Terriglobia > Terriglobales > Acidobacteriaceae > JAIQFF01. The sequence goes on from CAZGSU010000017.1 coordinate 4,981, forward strand.
ATATTCATTCGACACTTCCCCCAAATAACCTTCCGTATGATGAACCGAAAAGTCACGGGGCCCAAGATGACCTAAGTAATGCCAGGAAATGCTGAAGGGACAGGGCTTTTGGGACTCGTGGGTATGTAGGGGCGGGCGCCCTCGCCCGCCCTCGGTCAACTCTGTCATCCCAAGCGAACTCGAGGGACCTGCTCTTTGCCGGCGCGAGCGGTGATGCAGGCAAACAACAGGCCTTTCGACTCCGCTCAAGATGACAAACTGGTGTAGGGACTCGAAGAACCACGGCATTCGTAGGGGCAGCCGTGCCACCTGGCAAGCTGGGCAAGGGTATGTGACTTTGTTGACTTAGTCCACAGACTTAGTCTACTTATGCCGGTCATGGAAGTGAATATCCACGAGGCCAAGACCCATCTCTCGCGCCTTCTGCAGCGGGTAGCTGCGGGGGAAGAGGTGACCATTTCGCGGGCGGGAGTGCCGGTGGCGCGCCTGTGCCGCTGGAGCCCAAGAAAGAGAAAGTTCGACCCTTGGGAATGAACCGAGGACAAGTCTGGGTAGCAGACGATTTCGACGCACCTCTGCCCGATGATCTGCTGAAAGCATTTTATTGGGGGGGAACTGCCTAAACTGGAACGCCGGAAGCGTAGATGAAGTACCTGCTCGACACCATGGTGTGGCTTTGGAGCGTGGGCTCCTCAGAGAAAATCGGCAAAGCGGGCCTTGAAATTCTGGCCAGCGGAGATGAGGAGGTTTATCTTTGTCCGCGGCGAGTTCCTGGGAAATTGCCATCAAGACCAAACTGGGGAGGTTTCGCTTACCGGGGCAGCCAGTCCGCTACGTTCCGAAGCGACTGGCGGAACAAGGCATTCACTCGCTCCCCATCACTCAAAGCCACAGCCTTAAGGTTTACGACCTCCCACTTCACCATAGCGATCCTTTCGACCGCTTGCTGATAGCCCAGGCAATCAGCGAAGAGATGTGCATCCTGACTTCCAACCGCATTTTCCAAAATATCCGGTGGAGGTCCTATGGTGCGGAACCTAGTTCGTTTGCTGCCGAAGATCCCGCCAAAAAAAATGAAGGGGCGCAGTGAGCGCCCCCTGAACAGATGCACGTCGCGCGGCCTTACACGCTGACCGGCTGCTTGCTGCCTACCGGCACCGGCGTAAGCCACTTGTGCTTGTCGGCCTTCTCGCCGCGAACGACGGCGTAAAACTCCTTCTGAATCGCCTTGGTGATCGGGCCGGTGACGCCCTTGCCGACGCTGATCTTGTCCACCGAGCGAATCGGCGTGACCTCGGCCGCGGTGCCGGTGAAGAAAGCTTCGTCGGCGATGTACAGCATCTCGCGGGGAATGCCGCTTTCGACAAGCGGGATACCCAGGTCCCGCGCAATCTGCAGCACCGAGTCCCGCGTGATGCCGGGTAACACGGAATTGCCCAGCGGCGCCGTCTGCAACACGCCGTTGCGCACCACGAACACGTTTTCTCCCGAACCTTCGCTCACGTAGCCGTTGGCATCGAGCGCAATCCCCTCGACATAGCCATTGATGATGGCTTCCATCTTGATGAGCTGCGAGTTCATATAGTTCGCGCCCGACTTGGCCATGGCAGGGAGAGTGTTGGGAGCAATGCGCGTCCAGGAGGAAACGCACACGTCCGCGCCCTCGTGGGTATCCGACGTCAAGTATTTTCCCCAGGGATAATTGCAGATATAAACTTCAGTCGGCGAATTGAATGGGTTCACGCCCGCTTCGCCATAGCCGCGTAGCACGATCGGACGGATATAACACGGCCACACGCCATTGTTCTTGACCACGTCCACCATGCCGGCGATGAGATCCTCGACGGTAAAATCCACGTCAATGCGATAAATCCTGGCCGAATCCAGCAGCCGCTGCATGTGTTCTTTGGCTCGAAAGATCGCCGGGCCGCTGGGCGGAGCGTAGCAACGCACCCCCTCGAACACCGAGGACCCGTAGTGGACCACGTGCGACATCACGTGCAGCGTGGCCTTTTCCCAGGGGATCAGATTGCCGTTGTGCCAGATTTTATCGGTCTTTTGAATCGCCATGAATACTCCTGACTTCTTATAAGAATTATAACCGAGGCGGAGAGATACCCGTATGGCGCTTAAGTGGGGAAAGGAGGTTACACAGGTAATCGCAAAGGCCAACGCCGAATGTGCAAGCTTGGCAAACCCGAAGGCACTACAACCCCAATCCTGGCAAGGTAATGAACTCCTCCAGCAGGGTTCTTTGCTGCTGGTTTCTGATCACGACGTCGACCCGATCGTGGGGATGTGGCAGGTAAAGTTCACTGCCGAGGGCAACACTGGAAGCATGGCGCCACCAGACGGCACACCCATCGATAACGCATTCGTGCAGTGGCACAGCGATGGGACCGAAATCATGAACTCCGGACGTCCGGCGCAGGACGGGAACTTCTGCCTGGGAATATGGAAGAGGACGGGAAAGTCTTCTTACAAACTCAACCACTTTGCTTTGGGGAACGATACTGAAAACGCACCCAGCGGGATTGGGAATCCCCTCGGCCCCACCCAGATTGGTGAAAATATCACTTTGAGCCGGGACGGAAACTCCTACAGCGGGTTTTTTACGCTGGATGCGTATGACACGTCGGGGCACAACGTCGCCCATATTATCGGCAAGGTCAGCGCAACCCGTATAACCGTAAATACTCCTGCAAGCAGTGTAATGTGAGATTTCGGCAAACGTAAGGTAGAGATCGGCAGCGTGGCGGGACGAGTTGCCCGCCACCCTGCCCCGAATCCTCAACCGAAATCCGGTTGCGTCGGGAAGTCTTGGTCAAGCGCGCTTTGCGCCTGCCGGCGCAACTTCCGGGAAACCAGAACCAGTGGAAATCCGAATAAGAATAGCCAGCCGGCGTATCCCAGGATCGTCAACGCCCCGGCATAGGCCGTCTCAAAGTCTTGGGCCAGTTTGACGCTGTTGGGATTTGCCGGGTCGTACGCGATCGTAGTGTGGCTGCCTGCAGGAAAGCGCAGATAGAAATTGATCATCTCGTCCTCGGCCGACTTCTGGTAGCCAATATCCGCTCGTGACTCATAGAGACGGCCGTTGGCCTGGAAACGGACGGTGCATCGAAAACCGAAAATTGGTTTGGGGTTCGGATTGCGAGGGCCAACGCGAAGCACCTGTGAGTACAACTCGCTGTTTACAATTTCAGCATCAGCGCGGCTCCACGAACTTAGCAGAAGGTATTGACTGCACGCCACCCAGGCGCCCAGGAGCGCCAATAAGATTGCGCAGAGAGTCAGGCCGTAACCGGCCAAGGTTGCGAACGCACCTACCTGCGCTTTCAGCTTCTCATCGGAAGTGAGCTGGGGAAGCGGCAGTGACGGAGGGGTACGGCGCTCGATTCCGAGTTGTATGAGTTCTAGCGGTCTGGTTCCTAGTCCCATAAACTCGGCGACCTCCGTACTCTATCGGCGGACCTAGGGCTTGGCGGGAACCATAGCTGTGTCTGGAGTACCCGCGGTCGCCACACTCGCTCGTGCGCCGCCCGGCAACTCGTCTCCGCGGAAATACTGCCCCTTGGCTGCGGTCATCTCCGGCATCGCCACGTACGGTTTGCTGTAGTCGTTAGCGGCGTTCCAGAACAGAAATCCGATTCCGCCTTTGTTCTTCGCCGTGATCACCTGGGCTTCGATATATTTCGGCGAGTAAGTCTTGGTCCTCCAGCGAAAGGCCTGCAGCCAGGGACGGATGACCACGCCGCTGCCCTTAGTGATGGTCTCAAATCGCACCATCGACTCGGCGATGAAATGCTCCGGGGCGTCCCCGGGATGAGCGATGCCATCCATGCCGAAGAAGTGTGACGGATAGATCATGGGCGAAAGCACGTCGCAATACTTCGCCATGCGCACGATGTCCTGACCGGTGTGGGCCAGGTCAACCGGACGCTGCCAGGCCATGATGCCGAATACATCGAGCGACAACAGCACTCCCGTGGGATGAAGCTCGGCGTAGGCGTGCTTCAGGAAGTCGGCAATGACGTCCGAGCGGTGCCACTCTGGATGCTCTGCCTGAAAGTAGAAGCTCGCGTCTTTCTGGTCGCCTTCCGCCGGGAAGCGCACATAATCGAACTGGATTTCGTCGGCGCCCGCCTCGGCGGCTTTCTTTGCCAGAGCGATGTCGTAATCCTGCACTTTCGGCTGAGAAGGATCTGTCCAGACCAGCTTGCCGTTTTCGCGCCACGCCTGCCCCGTCTTGTGCGACTTCACTGCCAGTTCGGGATGGGTTTCGACCAATCGTTGATCGCGGAAGATGGCAACACGTGCGATGGCGTGCAGGTTCTGGGAATGCAGAAAGCGAATGAACTTGGGCAAGTCATGGAAATATGGCTTGTGATTGCCCAGCAGCGGATGATCGAACGGGATGGTCACGCTGCCATCACTGTCCTTAATGTCGAACACTACGGCATTCCCTCCTACTTCACGCCAGTGGCGGATGATTTTTATCCCGTGGTCGCTGGCAGCCATGAGTCCGGTGAGGTAAACCGCCCGCACTTCAAAGTCGCGGTCAACCGGAACCGACTTCTCGACGATCGGAGCCGGCAAGAGGCCGGGCACGATGACGGGCTGACCCGCCTTCAGAAAAGTGCTGTGGAAATCGGGGTTGGCGTTGTGGATCGCCTCACTCAGTTCGCTGGAAGTCAGATATGAGGTTTGCGACAGATAGTGTCGCGCCACCAGCGGAATACTGTCTCCGCGCTTGGCCACGTACAGGGCGCTCCCCGGAGGCGCTACCGGCAAGACCAGCGACGGTTCCGGCGCTTTCGGCACGGTAGGAGTCAAGGGCTTGGATGTAAGCAACAGTTTGGGACGCACGGTTTGGGCAGATGCGGCGGGTGCAGCCGCGAGGTTGAAGGCAACCAAACCAAAGGAAATGAACAGGATACTGAAAAGTGATCGGGGCCCGAGGTAACGCAAATTGATTCTCCGTGGAAATCGCTGTTTTCACGGATGCTACCGTCGGTCAAATTGCTGGGCCAGATAACGTCGGGTCAGTGCTATGCCGGTTCCATCGTCGGTTCTGGCTGGTCTTTTGTGTTCTCTTTAGCTGCGAGGGCTTCAACAGGAAAAGCAGCGGCGCCATCCTGCCCGGTCAAGCCCCCTGCAGGCTCCGGCAAACCTCGGGCAAGTGGCAAACTATTTCCATTTCCCCAACCCACCCTGCGGGTGAAATAGTCCGCTTTCTCCACCCGCCGCATCTAACTCTCTCAGAAGGTTAGGATTGAGAGTGCCGGCCGGATGGCGAGTGGTTTGCAATAGTCAGCCTGCCGAAGATGGAAGAGTGACAGAATTTGTCCCTCTCTCATTACGAGACGGCGGGACCCTCTCTCCCAGGATGTAAGGGCCCAGGAAAGGAAAAGCAGGGCCAGACACCATATGAAAACCGTCGTCAACACGATGTTAGACCCTACGCGCCGCTCCAATGATGCCCGGGAGTTCGAAAACGCCCTTCGCCGCAGAATCGTCGGTCAGGACCAGGCCGTCGAGAAAGTGGTCGAAATCTACCAGATGTTCCTGGCGGGATTGAATCCTCCTGGCCGTCCAGTCGGAAACCTCTTGTTCCTCGGGCCCACCGGTTCGGGCAAAACCCGGGTTGTAGAAGCCATGGCCGAGGCCTTGTTCGGCGACGCGCGCGCCTGCATCAAGATCGACTGCGCGGAATTTCAGCACTCGCACGAAATCGCGAAGCTCATCGGCTCGCCTCCGGGCTACCTGGGCCACCGTGAGACGCATCCTTTGCTTACCCAGGAAGCGCTCAACCAGTGGCACACCGAGACACTAAAACTTTCCATTCTTCTGTTCGACGAAATTGAGAAGGCGTCCGACTCGCTCTGGCAATTGCTGCTCGGAATCCTGGACAAAGCTACTTTGACGCTCGGCGACAATCGCCGCGTGGATCTTTCGCAGTGCATCATCATCATGACCTCTAACCTGGGGGCGGGTGAGATGAGCAATATGGTTGACGGCGGCCTGGGTTTTGCACAAAAACCTACCCAGGTGGACGCCGCTTTCGACGACAAGATCAACCGCTCTGCGGTCGAAGCGGCTCGGCGCAAATTCAGTCCTGAATTCATGAACCGCATCGACAAGTCGGTAGTATTCCGGACCTTGCGCTCGGAGCATTTGCAGCAGATCCTGGAAATCGAACTGGGGATGGTACAACAGCGGATTTTGATGGCATCCGCTACGAACCAGTTTGTCTTCAGCTGCACACCCAAGGTAAAGAGCTTTCTGCTGCACGAAGGAACCGATCCGAAGTACGGCGCGCGGCACTTGAAGCGCGCGATCGAGCGGCACATCGTGTTTCAGTTGGCCAACCTGGTGGCTACTGGACAGGTCAGACTGGGTGATTTCATTCGCATCGACCTGAACCCGGAAGGCAAGCTGATGTTCATCAAGGAAGCCGAAAATGCCATGGTTCCCATGTTGCTGGAGCGTCATGGCGCGGCAGCCGGAGCGCTTCCCATGGCCCGGCCAGCCCGGACCGTTGCCCGGCGCGAGTTTGGCGCCACCGGAACGCTGGACGGAAAGTAAAAGTAAAGTTCTGTAAACTAAGTCGATAAACCTGAAGGGTGCCGGGAAACCGACGCCCTTTTGTTTGTGTGGTTTACCAAAACCACGTTGGGACAGCCTCCCCGCGCGGCCTGTCACGATGCATCTAATCGATGAGAAAATATAGTTCCCGCAAGCGGAACCTCCCAGGAGGAACTATGAGGCTCAACCCGAACGTCGCGCGCTGCCTGGCTCTGCTGCTTGCGATCGTCTTGGCAGCACCCATGCTTGAAGCGCGAGTCGAGCCCTCGCACGGCTTCAACATGTTTTCCGCCCAGGAAGAAGTTCAGGCCGGACAGCAGGCAGCTGCCCAGGTCGGCAAACAGCTACCAATTCTCCCGGACTCCGATCCGATCACCCTCTACGTGCAGCGGCTGGGTCGTCAACTGGCCGCGCATGCTCCGGGCGAAAAGTGGCCCTACACCTTCCACGTTGTAAATCAAAAAGAAATCAATGCCTTCGCTCTTCCCGGCGGGCCGGTGTTTGTGAATCTGGGAACTATCCAAGCGGCGGACAATGAGGCCGAGCTGGCGGGCGTGATGGCGCACGAAATTTCCCACGTCGTCCAGCGGCACGGCACGCGGGCGGCCAGCAAGCAGATGGCGGCACAGCTTCCACTGGCCATTCTGGGCGGAGCCATGGGCCAGGGTGCTCTTGCGCAAATGGCGCAGATGGGGCTGGGGTTTGGATTCGGCTCCTATTTCCTGAGGAACTCCCGCAAAGCCGAATCCGAAGCCGATCTGCTCGGCACCGACATCATGTATGACACCGGCTTCAACCCTCGGGCCATGTCGGATTTTTTCACCAAGCTGGCAGAGAAGAGCGGCGCCCGAGGCTCTCAGTTTTTTAGCGACCACCCTGATCCGGGAAATCGCGCCCAGGCGGTGGCGAAGGAAGTCGCAACTCTGCCCAGAAAAACCAGCTATCGCAGCGATAGCGCCGACTTCCTCGACATCAAGGAACGCGTCGGGGGCATGACTCCGCTCACCGCGCAGCAGATTGCCGAACGCCAAAACCCGGCCACGGACGCTTCCGGCGATGATGTCCAGCCCAGCGGCGGCGTGCGCAACTTCAGCCACAGTGACTTTGACGTCTCCTATCCTGACAACTGGCAGGTATATGGCGACAAGAATTCATCGGTAACGATTGCTCCTCCCCATGGAGTGACAAACTCGGCAGTGGCGTACGGAGTGATGATCAATACCTATCAGCCCGAAGATTCCAACGCCAGCCTCGATCAGGCGACTCACGATCTGCTGGCATCTTTGCGCCAGTCGAACCCCGACTTGCGCACCATCGGGCACGACGAAAACATCCGGGTGAATGGTATCTCGGGAAAATCAGTAGATTTGATTGGGACTTCGCCGCTCCAGGATCAGAGCGGACGTCCGGGACAGGAGCGGGACTGGCTGGTCGCATTCCAGCGCCGTGACGGCAACCTGTTGTACATGGTTTCGATCGCTCCCGACAAAGATTTCGAGTCGCTGCGGCCAACGTTCGAGCAGATTCTGAAGTCGATAAAGTTGCGATAGTTCACTCGTTGGTCGTCGGTCGTCAGGAAAACAACTTTGCAATCTTTCGATCGACGCGAACGGGTATTCCCGCCTCGGGCGAGCCTGGACTGACGACTGCAGACCGAAGACACTGCTTCTCAATCTTGACACGTTCCAGCAAATCCACCAGTATTGTGCGCACTGCGGACTGTGAGGTGGGGCGTGTGGAGAAGTGCAAAAAGGCTTGCGCTCGGACTCGCACTCATCTTCTTCACCTCCAGCATTCTGCTCCTCTCCGATCTTGACCGTAGAAATCCGCACGCAGACGATCCCAAGCGCGCTCCCCACTCGACGAAAAAAAAGTGGAAGCTCTACCTGATTCAATATAACGACGTGCTTGACGTGAACGAGTCGGAGCGAGGTGTACGTGAAGGCCTGCGCGAGGCCGGACTGGAAGAAGGCCGAGATTTTTCCGCCAAGGTCCTTAACGCGCAGGGAGACATGGCAACGGTCAGCGCCTTGATCGATGCGGCCGTAACCGGTGGCGCTGACATGCTGATTACGTTTTCCACACCCACGCTACAGGCCGCCATTCAACGCGGACAGTCGCTGCCCATTGTGTATACCTATGTGGCGAATGGACTGGTAGCCGGCGCCGGACGCAATGAAACCGATCACCTGCCCAACGTTACAGGGGTCAACCTCGCCCCGGCGAGCGAGGAAATGCTGGTTCTGATTCGAAAGTGGTTCCCGGCAATAAAGCGGGTCGGCACACTGTTTGTTCCGTCCGAAATAAATATGGTCTACATGCTCGATGAGTTTACGGAAAAGGCAAAAAAGCACGGCGTGGAAGTGGTTGCGCTCCCGGTGACTACGACGACCGACGTTCCAGATGCCGCAGCCGCGCTCACCAGCCGCCACATTGACGCGATTTGTCAGATTCCCGGCAATCTAACCGCGTCAGCATTCGGGAGCATCAACCACGCTGCGATCAATGCCGGCCTGCCGGTTTTTGCTTTTCAGCGGCAGCAGGCGGCCGATGGTGCGCTGCTTGTGCTGGCGCGCGACTATGAAGAATCGGGAAGGGAGTCGGGGGCGTTAGCTGCCCGTGTCATGCGTGGCGAAGACCCCGCCCAGATCCCGCTTGAGTGGTTCTCCAAAACTTCCGTGGCTGTGAACCTGGATGCTGCCCGGGAACTGGGCATCCATTTGCCGGCCGAACTGGTAAAGGCCGCGAACGATGTCCCTGGGAAAGCAGATGGAAGTCATCAAACAACAGCACGGTAACGTGCTCGAGTTGAGCATCAAGGGACGGCTCGACAACTACTGGTCCGAGTTTCTCTCGGAACACCTCAACACTGTTGTGAATGACGGAGCCCACCATCTGCGGCTTGATCTCTCCGAAGTGCACTACCTGAGCTCGGCCGGCATCGGCGTCTTGGTGCGCATTCACCAGCAACTCAAGGCCATTCAAGGCACTTTCGTGATCGGCAGGGCTTCTGACCGGGTTCGCGCCGTGCTTAAGCTGGTTGCGCTCGAATCCCTGTTGTTCGGCCCCCCCGGCCGGCCCGCTGGTGTGCCCGCAGCATCGCCCGCGCAAACCCTCGAGATTGAACCGGGGACAATTGACGTTTACAAACTGGCTGCTGGAAGCCCGATGGAGTGCCGTCTGATTGGTGATCCCCGCCTGATCTATAGCGGATCTGTCGATGCAAGCCATTGTCAGACCCGCCAACTGTCTGATTCCAGCATCGCCTTCGGGCTTGGAGCCTTCGGCGCAAACTACGAGGATTGCCGCAGCCGTTTCGGAGAATTCGTTGCCGTCGGCGGATGCTGCGCGTTCCTCCCCACCGACGGGACCTCGGTCCCTGACTACCAGATCTCCACCGAGAAGTTCGTTCCTGAGGTACAGGTGCTGTATGGCATCGAGTGTCATGGCGCGCCAACGCACCTGCTGCGCTTCGAATGCCGGCACGATGCCCGCTTGCCACTACGCGAACTGGTTACACAGTGCCTGAAGATCTCCGGGGCGAAGACGCTGGTAATTGTGGTGCTGGCTGAGGCTTCCAAGGTGGTGGGCGCCGCCCTGAGTTCCTCGCCGGCGGTTGCGGCGGCACGGCTTGATTTTCCTCAGGTCCGGGACTGGATCTCATTCTTCCCGGCTGCCGCAGGTATGCGAAGCACAGTAATGGTGGGAGGCGTTGCCAGCACCGATCCGTGGCCGGCTCTCGCTCCCTTCCTTCGCCCTATGGACGGCGATCAATGCCCAGTCGGCCATTTTCATACCGCATTGTTCCCTCACCGGCCGATACAGCGCGGGTTTCTCGAACTGGCGACAACCGCGCACGGTACGTTCCAGTCACAGGCCATCTCATCCGTGCTCCATCTGCTCAACGATCGTCGCCCGATTACCGGCGCCGGCGAAACTACATTCGTGCGTGGCGCTTGCTGGATTGCCGCAATCGACTCTCGCCAAGAGGCGTCCTCGTGAACCTCCTGGTCAGCGCCTGGACAATTGGGCTCATCCTCTCGCTGCTGGCCCTGGGAACGTACATCAGCTTTCGCATTTTCGCTTTTCCCGACATCACCGTCGATGGCTCCTTGACGCTGGGTGCGGCGGTTTCCGCCATACTGATAGTCAAAGGTCATAATCCGCTGTTGGCCACGGCAGCAGGCGCGCTCGCGGGCGCGGTAGCAGGCGCGACCACCGGCGTATTGCATACCCGTTTCGGCATAAACAAGTTACTGGCGGGCATCCTTACAACCACCGCCTTGTACTCGATCAACCTCCACGTGATGGGCAAGAGCAACCTGGCGCTGCTTTCCAGCCGCTCCCTTCCCAAGCTGGGCGAGAGTCTGGGCCGGTGGCTGGTGCATGGCAACGTGATTCATGTATTCGGATGGGACATCGGTCTGCGGGATTCGACCTCGCTGTTTTTTTCCTTCCTGTCGGCTTGCATCGCCGGTGGCGGTCTTTATTGGTTCTTTCGCACCAACATTGGCAGCGCCATGCGCGCTACCGGCGACAACGCACAGATGATCCGAGCCCTCGGGGTCAGTGTCGAAAATATGACCGTGCTCGGCCTGGCATTGTCCAACGGTTTGGTCGGACTGGCGGGCGCGATGCTTGCTCAGTATCAAGGCTTCGCTGACGTGCAGATGGGAATCGGCATGGTGGTTTGGGGCTTGGCCAGCGTCATCATCGGCGAAGCGCTGATCGGCTCTATCAGCCTGGGCTTCACCATCGTAGGCGCGGTCATGGGTTCGGTGCTGTTCCGCCTCATGGTGGCGATCGCTCTCCGCTGGGGGCTGGATCCGAACGACTTGAAACTGATCACCGCCACGTTCGTTTTCGCCGCGCTGGTGACCCCCTCCGTGGCGCGCCAATTGAATCTCCGACGTCTGAGGGTGCGCCATGCTCAAGCTGCATGAGGTGGTGAAGAGGTTCGACGGCAACGCCGGCGACGACGTGTTCGCTCTCAATCACGTTTGTCTCGAAATCGAAGCTGGTGCTTTCGTTGTCGTGATCGGGACAAACGGCTCCGGCAAGAGCACGCTGCTAAACGCGATCGCAGGATCGGTGGCGGTCGACGGCGGTGCCATCTCCTTTGACGGCCGCGACGTCACCCGCTGGCCGGAGCACCGGCGGGCCCGCTTCGTCAGCCGCGTCTTCCAGAACCCGTTTAGCGGGACTGCGCCTACTCTCAGCGTTGCCGAAAACCTTGCGTTGGCTTCCCGCCGTGGCCAACCTCGCCGCCTGGGCTGGGCTTTAGGCCGGCGCCTGCGGGCTCAGATGCGTGATCGAGTCGCCGATCTCGGAATGGGTCTGGAGGACCGCTTCGAGACCCCGATCGGCCTGCTTTCTGGCGGCCAGCGGCAAGCGGTTACGCTGATGATGGCGACCCTTGTCCGCCCGGACCTGTTGCTGCTCGACGAGCACACGGCCGCGCTCGACCCAAAAAGCGCCGACCAGGTGCTTGGCCTGACCCAAAAAGTTGTGGACCGTGATCGGCTGACCACCATCATGGTTACCCATTCCATGCAGCAGGCGGCCAACCTGGGGAATCGCCTGGTCATGATGCACAAAGGCCGAAACGTCTTCGATTGCTGCGGAGTCGACAAGCGACGCATCCACGCCGAAGAACTGCTCGGCCGCTTCGAGGAGCTGCACCGTCGCGAACTGGTCGACGAAAGCGTCGCCCAGATGCTCGGTGCGGCCTACGTGTGAGCGGTCGCAAAACAAACAAAGGTTCGTAGAGTTCCGATTCAGGGCATCCGTGCCGGCCCGGCGCGCCGGCTTGAGTCACGGGGCCTGCCAGTCTAAGGCGTAGATTTCCTGGGTGGCGGGGTCGGCAGCAGAAAAGTGAATCATCGGGAGCCATCCCGAGCCAGATACTGTAAAAGCCCGTCTGCCAGAAGCGGCGTCGGCAGCCTCCCATAAGCTTCGTAATGGATGAGACGTCGTCAGTCCTGCAGGTTGAAGGGTCGTTGCTGAGGTCTGACGTCCGAAGTCCGCCGTTGCTACCCGCCTTGTTTCAGGTCGGTGAGCACTTGCCGCGCGATCTCTTTCAGCGTCTCGAAAACTCCGGGGCCCTGGAAAGCGATCGCTTCGATCACGGGTTCGTTCTTACGACGTAGCTGTTTGGACAATGCGTCGACCGGCAGGACGTTGGGCAGATCGCGCTTGTTGAACTGCAGGACGTAGGGAATCTTGTTGAAATCGTAGCCGTGCTCCTTGAGGTTAGCCATCAGGTTGTCGAGCGCCTCAACGTTGGCGTCCATGCGCTCTTCCTGGGAGTCGGCCACGAAGACAATGCCATCCACGCCGCGTAGAATCAGTTTGCGGCTGGCGTCATAGAAGACCTGCCCGGGAACGGTGTACAGGTGGATGCGAGTCTTGAAGCCGCGCACCGAGCCCAGGTCCAGCGGCAGAAAATCGAAGAACAGGGTTCGTTCCGTCTCCGTTGCCAGCGAGATCATCTTGCCCTTCTGCTGTTCAGCAGTTTTCTGGTAGATGAACTGAAGATTCGTCGTTTTGCCGCCCAGACCGGCGCCATAGTAAACGATCTTGCAGTTGATCTCGCGGGCCGCAAAGTTAATGAAACTCAAGACTTCCCTCGGAACCGGCAGCGGATGTTCGCGCCGAACGCAAACCTCTCCCGGTAAAAATTTGGCTTGATGCTGCTGGTTTTATACCACACGCCCCAGTGGTGACGGCAGGTTACTCCGGTTACTAGCTAAACCCTGTCCCGATTCTGGGAAGTAGGCCCAGGCCAAAGGCTCTTACAGCCAGGGCCGGATTTCAGATTGCAGATCTCAGATTTGAGATCGAAAACCTGCCCGGCCCGGAGGGTAACTTCAGAATCCGGCTCTGAGGCTGTCTGGCAACTTCAGTCTGAAATCTGCGATCTAAAATCTGCCATCTAAAATCAGCGATCTCGGCCCTCAGCGGCTTAGCCCTACCGGATAATAGCCTTCTTTCGCGGTCACCTTCAGGTCGGGACGAGAAACCCTGACCTCGATTTCCCGGTGGGTGCTGCTCGGGGTGGCGTGGGTCAGGTAGCCCAGCGTGTACTGGTTGCGGGCATCGCCCAGCGCGCGGGCGTAAGTGTTTTCGATCGCGTCGCGCGAGAACCCGGTGAAAATCTCGCCTCCTGTCGCATTGGCGTATCGAGGCAAGATGTCGCTGTAGCCCAATCGCGAGCCGGTGAGCGGCACGTGCAACTTCTGTAGCTGGCCGTATCCGGGGATGGCGGAACTCTCCACAGCCACGCCGTAAACCATGATTCCGTGCGACAACAGCAGCTTCAGGGTATCCCGGTAGCTGGCATTGCTGCGGTATTCGCGGCCATCGCTGATGATGAAAATGACCTTTCGGCGGGCCCGATCGCGCTTGCTGAGATCCAAGGCCGCAGCCACGATGGCATCGTTCAGCACATGGGATTCCTTGGCCGGCGTGATGACCCGGGGAGCGCTTTGATCGATTGGCACGCCATTGACGGTTGGCCCTTGCGGTCCCAGCGGACCGCTGGTCACGGGAGGCCCGTTATTTCTTCCGCTTACGGTCTTGAGGTTATCCAGCGCCGCATTCAGTTTCCGGCCTACCGCTGCGAAGTCAGTCACTTTGGACACGCTGGTGCTATAGGTGTACAGGGAGACTTCATCAAACTGGCTGAACGCGCCTTCCAGGGCGGAAAAAGTCTGGTTTACTTTCTGTACGGCGATGTCCTGCATGCCCACATCGAAGATCACCGCCGCGGACAAGGCAAACGGGTCAGTGGTGAAGAAATTCAGATTCTGCTTCTTGCCATCCTCATAGACGGCAAAGTCCCTGGACAGGAGCCCGTTGACCAAGCGGTCAGAGTCGTCCTTCACCATCACCGGAACCAGCACCTGGTTGACGTTGGTTACGATCTTGTACAGCTCATCGCTCGAGGGCGTGTGTTCGCCGGTAGCCCCGCCCTCGGGCACGGTGGTCACCTTGAACGCAGGCGGAGCCACCCCGGGTGCGTAGGTGGGTTCCGGTAACGAGTCACTACCTGTGGGCGGCGGTTGATTCGGAGGTGGAGACCCGGAATTAGTTGAACCGGAGTTAGACGAACCAGGGTTAGACGAACCAGCGTTAGAGGAACCAGGGTTGGACGGAGACGACGGCAGCGGCGCGTTGGGAAACGGGCGCGAGGCGGACGGCGCATCCGGAATATTCTGCTTTTGCTGGTCCTGCGCCTTCGCCGCTATCGTCACGGTAGCCAGGCAAAGCACCATCAAGGCTATCCCAAGAACTCTCGCGGCTGAAAGAGACCGCCCAGGCTGACGCCTGACGACTAACGACCGACGACTGGCTCTCAGAAACACGGGCACCTTCTCCGCCTGGCGGCACCTGCTTATATTTCGGATGCTGAGACTTGTGTTTTCGTGCATCTAACCCTGATGGAATAGACTAACAAAAACTACGAGATAATATCTGGATGCCGAAAGTCGACAGATTTCAAGCATTTGCGGCCGGTTTGCTGATAGTCATGACGCTTGCCGCAGGCCTTTTCCTCCCGGATATGGTCGCCGCCCAGCAACTTCCCCGCCTGGCTGGAACTTCGGACCAGGACACCCAGGACAACCCGGGCGACGACCAGAACCAGTCGGTGGGAACGCTAAAGGTCAACGTAAATGTGGTGCAGCTCTTCTTCAACGTCAAGGACAGGAAGGGCGCGCTTATCCCCAATCTGACCAAAGATGATTTTCAGATCCTGGAAGATGGAAAACCTGAGACGATCAAGTACTTCACCGCCGAATCCGACCTTCCATTGACCCTCGGCATTCTGATCGATTCCAGCGGCAGCCAGCAACGGGTTCTGGAAATGGAGAAGGAAGTTGGGGCCAATTTCCTGAGTGAGATTCTGCGCCCCAAGGACCTGGCGTTTGTCATCAGTTTCGATGTCGATTCCAATCTGCTGCAGGATTTCACCAACTCCTCGCGCCGCCTGCGGGATGCGCTCAACAGCGCCCGCATCAACGCTCCACCTTCCAGTTGCGGCGGCCTCCCCGGAGCCGGCGGCGGTCCCTTGCCCTGCAGTTCCACCCCGAAAGGGACCGTGCTCTATGACACGGTCTACCTGGCGGCCCACGATGAACTGGCCAAGGAGGTAGGGCGCAAAGCCATGATCCTGCTGACTGACGGCGAAGACCAGGGCAGCCAGCTGAAAATCACCGAGGCCATTGAAGCCGCCCAGAAGTCGGATTCCATCTGCTACGTGCTGCTGATCGCGGATCGCGGCTTTTACGGTTTCGGGGGATACTCAGGCGATCGCGAAATGAAGAAGCTGGCCAACGAAACCGGGGGACGAGTGATTGAAGTAGGGAACAAGGTCGACAAACTGAAGGAAGCTTTCGACCAGATCGCGCAGGAACTACGCAGCCAGTACAACGTCGGCTACACTCCAACCAACACAGCCCTGGATGGAACTTTCCGCAGAGTGGAAATTCACACTACTAAGAAAGATTACAAGATCCAGTCGCGCACCGGTTATTACGCAGTTGCGAAGCGAGATTAGGGTGGCAGCACTTAGCACTTGGCAATTAGCAATTAGCCAAACCAGCCCATTCCGCACAAACTCTGTCATCCCGACCGGAGCGAAGCGAAAGCGAGCGGAGTGGAGGGACCTGCTTTTCCGGGCGAAGCCATCGAACGGGAACCTGCTCTTCGTTGTCATCCCGAGCAATCTTTCCTCGCGCAAAGCGCGAAGAAAAACTGTCGACGGATCTGGGTTCTTGCCGGTATAACGGTGCTTCCGGGTGGCGCACAAAACCCAGGTCCCTCAGCTTGCCCTCACCGCGCAAGCGGCTCGGGGCGGCGTTCGGGATGACCAGTGAGGGTGGTGTGGGAAGGGGAGTACTCGAGTATCCCGCCAATGAGGCTTATTGTGCTGGCGCATAGTAGCCACGCCGGCTGCGCACCCGCAGGCCTTTGTGGTTCTGCGCCATGATTTCGATGGTGTGGTAGCGGCCGTCGGTATGAAAATCGGCAGGCTTATAGGAAAGCGCATATTGGCTGCGCAGTTCGTCCTGGATTTCGACGAAGGCGTTGGCCACGTCGGTGATCTGAAAGGGAAAGAACGAACGGCCACCGGTGGCGTCGGCGATGCGCTCCAAGACTTTATCGCCGCTACGCCTGGACCCGGTAACATTGGTGCTGATCGTGTACACGATCACTTCCGCGCGCTGCGCCATGTCGATGGCCTCTTCGCGGGTGACGTGGCTCATGTTGTCGTCGCCATCGCTGAGCAGAATGATTGCCCGGCGAACGGGCCCGTTCTGCTGTTCTTTCAACAGCTTGTCGCGCGCGGCAAAGTACAGGGCGTCGTACATGGCCGTGCCGCCCCCGGGACGCAGCGCACGGACGCCGCGCGAAAGCGCCTCGGTGTTGTCGGTGAAG
>CAZGSU010000018.1:0-17437 GCA_964528615.1 uncultured Acidobacteriaceae bacterium
CGGGTACTACGAAGGGTTCCACAACCGCCAGGGCGAAACCGACTCTTCAACCGTGCCTTCGCTGGCCCAGCGAAATGGCGACTTCTCGTCGACGTGCACAGCGGGTTTCTCCGGAGGCTTTTGCAACGATCCTAACCAGCAACTCTTCAATGTTTTTTTCAACCAGCCCTATCCCAACAATCAGTTGCCTCCCGTGGGCGTCCCGGGTGGCATTAATCCACTGTCGGAGACCCTGCTGAATTTTTTCCCCCTCCCCAATAGCGGAACCAACGTCTTTACCTCGACACAAGTCGTGCGCCAGGACTCAAACCAGTACGGGGTGCGACTGGACCACTATCTGTCACCCTCGGACATTCTCAACTTCCGTTACGCCATCAGTGACGGCTCGCAGTTCAATCCTATCCCCACGTCAGGGGCCAGCGTGCCCGGCTTCCCTGTCGGACAAGAACAGCGCGCCCAGAATTTCGTAGCCCAGGAGACTCACACCTTCTCCCCTGCGATGATCGGGGTCTTCCGCTTCTCATTCCTGCGCAACAAATTTCTCTACGGAGAGCGGACAAACCACACCACCCCCGGCAGCCTCGGCTTCCAGTACGACCCAAGCCTGGACGTGGCCGTCGGTCCTCCCTTCATCCAGGTGAATGGCTACACCACCATCGGAGATCCGATTACGGGGCCGCGCAACACCTACGAAAACGCCTATGACTATTCAGCGTCGTTGAGCTGGGTGCGCGGGCGCCATGAATTCAAGTTTGGAGGCGGGTATCAGCACCTGCATGTCAACGTCCTGCAGGGCATCGCCACCAACGGGTTCTTTGTTTTCGTGCCTTTCCCCGTGGTCCCCGACGCGTTCGCGACCTTCCTCTTTGGACAGCCGATCTTCTTTCTCCAGGGCCGTGGCGATTTTTCCCGCGGGATCAACGGACAGTCCTTCAACTCGTATGTGCAAGACACCTACAAAATCTCATCGCGCCTGACCATGAACCTCGGCTTGCGCTATGAATTGCCCTCGCCCTACACCGAAATCAAGAATCGGCAAACCCTCTTTATTCCCGGCCGGCAGTCGACCGTGGTCCCGAGTGCGCCTCTGGGCATACTTTATCCTGGGGACAAGGGCGTTCCCGATGGCCTGATCCCAACCTTCAAGAAGGGGTTCGCGCCCCGCGTCGGCTTTGCCTGGGACCCGACCGGAAACTCCAAGTGGCTGGTGACTTCCGCCTACGGAATCTTTTACGAACCGTACTACACCGGTCAGGGCGGACCGTTGCAATCGCCAATCAGCGCTCCTCCCTTTCTGCAGACTCTGCAGCTCAGTAATCCGCCACCGAATTTTGCCAACCCCTACTCAGCTCCTCCGTTCAATGGCAACCCTCCACCCAACGGCCAGTTTGCAACTCCGCTGACTAACTTGACGGTTGCGGCGAACCTTCCCTTGCCCTACGCGCAGGACTGGGACTTGAACATTCAACGATCGTTCGGCTCCGACCTGCTGTTTGAGATCGGGTATGTGGGAACAAAAGGAACCAAGCTGCCGCGCTTCATCGAAGGCAATCCCGCCATCTACGTTCCGGGATTCGACGCCGCTGGCGACCCCTTGTCGACATCGAGCAACGCCGACCAGCGGCGCCTCTATTCCGGATGCACGCTGGCGGATCCAGCCAGCAGCTGCAAGCTCTCCTCCACCGGCCTGATCGCGGGCATCGCGAATTCGTCGTATAACGCCATGGAGGCCAGCCTGAAAAAGCGTTTCAGCCACGGTATGTCCTTCCTCGCTTCCTATACCTTCTCCAAGACTATCGATGACGCTTCATCCTTCAACATGACCGGGTCGGCGTCGAAACCTGTGGCTGGCGAAAACGATCTGGCGCAAGATCCTTTCAACCTGATCGCAGAACGTGGACGCTCCTTGTTCGACTCCCGTCACCGCCTGGTGCTGAGCTACCAGTGGAGCCTCCCGCTCTGGAGACAGCCCCACGCCTGGTATCAACAGGTCCTCGGGAACTGGCAGGTGAACGGAATCGCGACCGTGATGAGCGGCACTCCGTTCACGGTTTTCGATTCCAACGACGTTTCGGTGCAAGGCGGAGCGCCCGAAATCTCCGGATTTTCGGCGAACCGTCCCGACCTTGTTGCCGGACAGAATCCCAACGCCGGACCGAAAACTCCGACCGCATGGCTCAACGCCAGTGCGTTCCAGCGGCTTATTCAGGACCCCAACTCGCCGGTTCAGCAATTCGGAACCGCTGGCCGCAACATCGCGCAAGGACCGGGATACGCAGATTGGGACTTCTCCGCCTTCAAGAACATTCGCGTAGCGGAGTCAAAGGAATTTCAGTTCCGCGCAGAGTTCTTCAACATCCTCAACCACACCAATTTCCGTCTGCCTGATAGCGACATCAGCTCGCCAACCTTCAACCAGATCCTGACGGCCCAGCCGGCAAGGCTGATCCAGTTTGCGCTGAAGTTTACTTTTTAGGGTTGCGTAGCGCCGGCGTCTCGCCGGAGGAAGAGCTTCCGGTTTCTAGTTTCTAGTTTCCGGTGCCCGGTTTTTGAAACTAGAAACCAGAAACTGGAAATCAGCCCTGGAAACCGGCACTTGTCGTTCCTGATTGGCGTCGCCACTGTGGAGGCGGGACGCCTCCACGACAGCCGGCGGGACGCCGGCGCTACGAAAAGCAATCTGGAAACGCGAAACTGGAAACTCTTACTGCTGCACCACTTGCTTCAGAGAAGGTTTCACACCGACAGCCGTGATGCTCGATCCATCCCAACCTCCGCCGAGCGCCTTCACCAGCAGAACGGATGTCACCAGGCGTTGTCCCTGGATTTGCGCGCCCAGACGCTCATTGGTGAGCACCTGTTCCTGCGCCGTGATTACGTCGAGATAGGTAACCAGGCCTCCGGTATAACGCGCGTTGGCCAGATTCAGCGAACGCTCGGCGTCATCCACGGCCCGCTGTTGCGAATCGGACGCCGACGCCAGCGTGTTGATCCCGGTAAGAGCGTCTTCTACCTGTTGAAATGCCACCAGTGCGGCCTCGCGGTAGTTGGCTACATCTTCGTCATATACAGCTTTTGCATTCTCCAGTCGCGCGTGGTTCCGTCCCCCTGCAATTACGGGCTCCAGCAGCGACAGCCCCACCGACCAGATCGCACTAGGCGCGTTGATCAGACTAACTATATCGCTGCTTTGGAAACCGGCGCCGCCGCTCAACGAGATGCTGGGATAGAAAGCCGCCTTTGCGACCCCGATCTGGGCGTTCGCTGCTGCTACCTGCCGCTCTGCCGTGGCGATATCCGGACGCCGTTGCAGCAACTCCGACGGCAAAGCAACCGGAACGGCCGGAGGTTGGGCGTCGAGCGCGCGCACCGGAGCCTGGAATTGCGAAGCGGGCAGACCTTGCAGCACCGCTAGCGCATGTTCGAATTGAGCCCGCTGCTGCCGCAGCAACTCCAGCTGCGTGTAGGACGAATCCAGCACCGTCTGTTGTTGCGCTACGTCGAGGCCGGAGACAGCCCCGCCCGAATGTCTTCTTTCGACCAGGTCCAATCCCTCCTTCTCAAATGCGATAGCCTTCAGCACCACCGCAATCTCGGCATCCAGCTCCCGCAACTGGAAGTAGTCGGCGGCCAGCTCTGAGCTGACCAGCAGGCGGACATTCTCCAGATCCGCTGCCGATGCCTGCAGCGACGCATTGGCCGCTTCCAGGCTGTGCCGCACCCGGCCAAAAAGATCGACTTCGTAGTTCAGCGTGAAAGGAATGTTGTACACGTTCTGGGTAACCGCGGCAGGAATAACGGTTGCGCCGTTGGAGGGACGGTTGGCGGAAAGGCGCTCCCGGTAACCGGATACGCCCGCATCCAGCTCCGGATACAAACCCGAGGCGGTGACTCGCGCAAAAGCTCGCGCCTGCGCCAGCCGTGACATCGCGGCCTTCAAGGTCTGATTGTTGGCCGTCGACCGGTCTTCGTATTGGTTGAGTTCGGCATCGTTGAAGACCGTCCACCACGAATTCTTGGGAAGGGCATCCGAAGGACTTGCTTGCTTCCACGGGATAGACGACTGCCAGTTCTGTGGAACACTCACATCCGGCTTCGTGTACTTGCGTCCCGCTGCAAATGCCAACGCACTCCACAGCCCGACGGCAATCAATATAAATAGGAGACGAGACTTCATGATTGGCCGCCCTCCGGGATTGCCTTCACCGGCTCGCCGTCTTCCAGAGAATCGCTGGGGTTCAGTACGATGGACTCAGCCGGATCAAGCCCGCCAAGAATTTCCACGTCCGTCCCATAGTCCTTCCCGATGACCACCGGCTTGAGGTGGGTCTTGTTATCACCGTCAACCACTACCGCACGCGGACCCTCGGCACGAAACAGTAATGCATTCACCGGGACCGACAAGCGCGAGCCCTGAACGTGTACCGCGAAACGGACCTGCGCATACGAGCCGGGAAAGAGCTGTCCCCGGGGATTGGGTACATCGATCTCGGTGCGCAGCGTCCGCGTCACCGGGTCAATCGCATCGGCAGTTCGAGCTACCGCTCCTGAAAAGTGCTGCCCCGGAAGCGAGGGCAGCTCGACCGCCGCCCCCAGCCCCGGGCGCACTGCGGGCGCGTCCGCTTCGGGGACATCGACATAAACCCGAATGGGATCGATCTGCGCCACCACAAACAATTCCTGGTTCGATCCGCTGTTCCCCGCATTGATGAGGGCCCCGATATCCGTATTCCGCTTGATCAGCACTCCTGAAAACGGCGCGTAAATGTGCTTGAAGGACTCGAGCTGCTCCAGCCGCCGCACATTGGCTGTGGCCGACGCCAGTGCTGCCTGTCCCTGAACATACCCGCTCGAGCGCTCATCCGTTTCCTGCTGCGCGACTGCATCCATTTTGCGCAACGTCTCCCAGCGCTCTGCCGAAGTTTTCGCCAGACTCAACTGCGCCTGCGCCTGGTTGCGCGCCGCCTGCGCCTGCATCAGCTCCTGATCCACCTCGGGGGTATCGATGTCCGCCAGCAGCTCGCCTTTTTTCACGCTGCTGCCGATGTCGTGATACCAGCGAGCCAGGTAGCCGTTGGTTCGCGCGTAAATCGGCGACGAGGTGAAGGCCTCGAGGGTGGACGGAAGTATGAGTTCCTGCTGCGCCGCTTCGACCTTGGGATGAATCACCACGACGCTGGGCACGGCAAGAACTTCAGTTTCCTCCGCTAGGGCCCGGCGTTCGCCGAGACGAATCGCAATTCCCACCGCCCCCGCGGCAGTCAAAAGCAGCACGATCAGCAGCACCAGGTAGCGCGGTCCCTTCGAACGGGAACGGGTTGGAACCGGCTCCCTGGGCCCGGCAGTCATGCTTTCAACAACGGGAATACCCCCGACTTGACCACTCATGATCGACCCTTTCACCAAGTTATGATCTTTCCGGCGACACTGCTAAAGCGCGTTTCACCCGCCGTCCGTGAAACAGGCTGAATACGACAGGAACAAACAACAGCGTTGCGACCGTAGCGAACACCAATCCGCCGATCACCGCCCTGCCCAGCGGAGCGTTCTGCTCTCCGCCTTCGCCAAAGCCGAGAGCCATCGGCAGCATGCCGATAATCATCGCCAGGGCGGTCATGATCACTGGCCGCATACGCGTGTGACCCGCCTCAATCGCCGCCCGGATCGGATGCATGCCCTCCTGCATGCGCTCACGCGCAAAAGAAATCATAAGAATACTGTTGGCCGTCGCCACGCCCATGCACATTACGGATCCAGTCAACGCGGGCACGCTCAACGTGGTGTGGGTCAGGAACAGCATCCAGAGAATGCCGGCCAGAGCTCCGGGCAATGCGGTAATAATGATGAACGGATCGAGCCATGACTGAAAGTTGACCACGATCAGTAAGTAAACCAGCACCACCGACATCGCCAGCCCAATCAGCAGCCCCGAGTATGAGGATTCCATGGTTTGTACCTGGCCCCTTATCACCATCTGCGTGCCGCGTGGCAATTGCTTCTGGAAGGGCTTCAGAGCTTTCACGGCATCGTCGACCACCCCTCCCAGATCGCGGCCATCCACGCTGGCGTACAGATCGACGGTCGGCGCCACATTGTAGTGCGACACCTCTGCGGGAGTCGTCATGGGAGTGGCTGTGGCCAGGTTCGCCAGCACCTGCGGAGCGTTGCCACCGGCGCTGTTGACTGGAGTGTTCATCAGCGCCTGCAGCGAATCCACGCGATACTGCGGCGACATTACGGTCAGGTTGTAGCTGACGCCATTTTTCGGATTCAGCCAGAACGTAGGCGAAGTCTGAAAACTCGAACTGAGCGACACCAGCAGGTTCTGAGCGACATCACGTTCCGTCAGGCCCACCTCCTGCGCCCGCACCCGGTCGACGTCCAGATGCAGCGTAGGATTGTTCATCAACTGCTGGACGTGAACGTCCACGGCTCCCGGCACGTGCCGTACACGGTTTGCCATTTGCTCCGCTAACGCATAGTTCTGGATGTAATTGGGACCAATCAGCTGGATGTCGATGGGCGCCGGAAGGCCGAAATTAAGGATCTGGCTCACGATATCGGCGGGCTGGAAGAAGAACTCTACTCCAGGAAACTTCTCCGGTAATTTCTCTCGCAGTTTGCGAATGTATCCTTCGGTAGGCCGATGACCTTCCTTCAACGACACCAATACCTCAGCATCCGATGTACCGATCGTCCCGGCGTTGCTGTAAGAGAGATTGATGCCGCTATAGGGCAGACCGATGTTGTCCAGGATGGTGCTGACATCTCTCTGGGGAACGTCATGCCGGATTTCCTGCTCGATCAGGTCTACCAGCCGTGCCGTCTCCTCGATGCGTAACCCGGCGCGCCCGCGCACGTGAAGCCGGAATTGTCCTGCGTCCACCTGGGGGAAGAAGTCCCGCCCTAGAAAGAAGACGAGACTTCCGGACAAGATGCAGAAGCCCAGAAACCCGGCAACAAAAATGCCCCGGTTCTCCATGATGCCTTCCAGGGTACTGCGATACGCCTGCCGCAGGCTTTCAAAATGCCTTTCAAATCCCGCCTGAAAACGGCCAAACACATTGGTCGGCGGACGTTGCGAATCATGTTCATGCCCGCGAAACAAGTACATGACCATGGTCGGAACCAGAGTCCGCGACAATAAATAGGATGCCAGCATGGCAAATACCACCGCCTCCGCCAGGGGCACAAACAGGAAGCGGGCTACGCCGGTCAGAAAGAACATGGGCACGAAAACGATGCAGATCGCCAGCGTGGAAACGAACGCCGGCACTGCAATCTGTTGCGCTCCATCCAGGATGGCCCGCTTGAGTTCCTTCTTCAGGCCCAGATTTCGTTCGATGTTTTCCAGTTCCACGGTGGCGTCATCCACCAGTATTCCCACCGCTAGCGCCAGTCCGCCCAGGGTCATGATGTTGAAGGTTTCACCCAGGGCGCTGAGCACGATTACTGAGGTGAGAATCGACAGCGGAATCGAGACCGCAATAATAATGGTGCTGCGCCAATTGCCCAGAAACAGCAGGATCATGGCCGCCGTAAGACAGGCTGCAATCATGGCCTCGCGGACAACTCCCTGGATCGCGGCGCGCACAAATAAGGACTGGTCGAACAGGAAATTCAACTTCAGTTCCGGCGGCAAGGTTTGCGCCACCTGCGGCAGCAGATTCCTGACGTTCTTTACTATGTCGATGGTGGAGGCGCTGCCGTTTTTCAGCACGCTCAAAAGCGCTCCGCGCACCCCGTCCTGCCGCACCACGTTGGTTTGCGGCGAAAAGCCGTCGCGCACGTGGGCCACGTCGCGCACATAAATGGTCGCGCCATTCACCTGCTTGACGGGAAGATCGTTCAGTTCGGCAATCGTCTGCGGACTGGCATTCAGTTCCACCTGGTTTTCCAGGGTCCCGAACTTGACCGTTCCGGAAGGCAGGACCAGGTTCTGGGCCGAGATCGCGTTCACCACATCGACCGGAGTCATGTGCTTGGCCTGTAGAGACTGGGTATCGATGTCGACCGCAACTACCCGCGTTTTTCCCCCGTAAGGATACGGAACGGCCGCCCCCGGCACCGTGATCAGCTGGGTACGGATGAAGTTGACCGCCAGGTCATTCAGTTGCTGCTCCGGCAGGGTCTTGCTGCTCAGTCCGATCTGCACGATGGGTACGCTGGAGGCCGAATATTCGATCACCAAAGGTGGGGTAGATCCAGGGGGCAGGGAACGCAATATCGTCTGGCAAACCGCCGCGACCTGGGCCAGCGCCGTCTGGATGTTCGCCGACGGCCGGAAAAAGATCTTGACCACAGCAACCCCATTCAGGGACTGCGATTCGATGTGCTCGATGTTATTTACCGTCGTGGTCAGGACACGCTCGGTGTTAGTGGTGATCCGGTCCGACATCTCTTTTGGAGAGAGGCCTTGGTAGTTCCACACCACACTGATTACCGGAATATTAATGTCGGGGAAAATGTCGACCGGCGTGCGCAGGACAACTATGGGAGTAAGGATGAGAATGAGCAGAGCCATCACTACGAACGTGTAGGGTCTGCGTAAGGCTAAAGCAACAATCCACATGCTTGAGACTCCCTGATCTCTCCGGCACGCTATGAGGAAAACCTTAAAATCCGGAACCGGCCCTATATGAGTTTATTGGATGCGATACGCTGCGTCTCGGATTTAGATTCTGTTAGAGTGTAATTTAATGCAAAGACACCATTTAGCCGTCAACGTCAAGGCCCGCGGGCCGGGGCGGCCGCGCAGCGAAAAGGCTCGCAAAGCGATCCTCAAGGGCACGATTGAGCTTTTGAAGCGGGATGGCTTTAACGACCTTCGCATCGAATCCGTCGCCGCCCGCGCCGGTGTGGGCAAAGCGACGGTATATCGCTGGTGGCCCAACAAGGCCGAACTGGTGATTGATGCCTTCGCTTCGGCTGTCTTCAAAGAATTGCACTTCCCCGCGACCGGTTCCGTTCAGAACGCCATTCACGGACAGATGAAACGGTGGGCGATGATATTTCGCAGTCCTCTCGGTCAGATCATCGCCAACGTCATCGGCGCCGGCCAGTCCGATCCGGAAATCCTGCAGGCTTTTCACACTCATTGGGTCGAACCCCGGCGGGTGGAGGCCCGTAAGCTGCTGCGCCAGGCAATGAAAGATGGCGAAATCCGCTCCGATCTCGATCCCGACACGATCCTCGACATCTTCTATGGTCCGCTCTACCTGCGGCTGCTCGTCCGCAACGCCCCCCTCGATGAGGACTTCGTCGATGTGGTGTTCGATACCGTACTCTCCAGCCTGACCTCGCCGCTCAAGCCCCGCCTGTAGACCGAACGCGTAGGGGCAGCCGCCCTCGGCTGTCCAGTGGAGCAAAGCTCCGCAGTTCAGGCCCACAGCAAAGCCTAGCGTTATTTGGTTGGTATACTGACTCGCACAGTAGGTGGCTTATGAAGCACTTTGCTCTGCTGCCCTTGTTCGCCGTCCTGGCGATTTGTGGCTCCCTCCTTTCCGCGCAAGAAACTGAAGTATCGGGCCACGCTCCCGACGCCGACTCCTTCGACCGGATTGTGAACATTACGATTCCTGCCGTGCAGCATGCGCCATTCAGCAGCGTGGTAACGGCGGAGTGGACGAAAACCCTCGAGGACGGCAGCACCGTAACCCGGCACAATCATCGCGTCGTGCTGCGCGATAGCGCTGGGCGAATTTACCAGGAACGGCGAACGCTGGTTCCGAAGGGTGGCCCGGCGGAACCACTGCTCACGCGGATTGAGATCAGCGACCCGGCCCTGCACATCAAGTATTTTTGCCAGCCCGGCAACCACGTGTGTGTGCTGAGGGACTATGAAAGTCCACCCGCCGACGCTAGGGAACCGGCGGGATCGACCGGAGAAGGAAAGATGGTGTTGACGCGCTCGGACCTGGGGAAAGATAACGTGAGCGGCGTCGAAGTAACTGGGACACAGGAGACCCGCGTCTTTGCGGCGGGCGTGGTCGGCAACGACCGCCCCATATCGGTCACCAAGGAATTCTGGTATTCGCCGCGCCTTGGGGTCAACATGCTGGTCAAGCGCAACGATCCGCGGGTGGGGGCACAGACGTTTACGGTGACCGAAGTGAGCCTGGCCGAGCCGGACCCGAAGTATTTCCAGGTGCCCGAAGGATTCAAGGTAGTTGACATGCGCTCACCGGGCAAGCGTGCGGCTGGCCAAGGGACGGACTCGCCATCAGTTCGCCGGCAGGACTAGGTCGATCTTCGCGCCCACTCTGGCAGTTCTCATGATCAGGACGAGTCCCCACCCATGAAAGAGCAACAGATTAAGAGGTGAAATATGCTCAGGACAACGGGGCTGCTTGCTGCCATTCTGATGTTTCCGTATCAGGGAAATGTTTTCGGATCGGGCCCCCGGCAAATCTCGCGTGGCGAGCTTTGTGTGACCGAGGGCGAGATCGAGGCGCAGGGCTCTGGCCAGCTTCGTGTGGATGATTCGAAAATGCGCGCATACACGGAGTTCAGAACCAGCCAGGTGGCGGAACTCCGCTTCAGGTATCTGGGGCCGACCGAAGAAATGTCGAAGCTCGGCTCCGGCACCGTGCGGCAGCAGTTCGGACTCAAGCTGCGCGCGCAGGACGCGTGCAACCTCGTCTACGTCATGTGGAGAATCTCTCCTGAATCGAAACTGGTGGCGTCCGTCAAGCGCAACCCCGGCAAACAAACCTCGGCGGAATGCGGCAACCAGGGTTATCGGAACGTAAAACCCCAACATTCAATTCCCCTCCCCGCGCTCACCCCCGCCAGTTCGCACCAGTTCCGTGCTGAAATGCAGGAAGATCATCTGAGCGTTCTTGTAGATCGCACACTTGCTTGGGAAGGCTCTCTGGGAAACGATGCCGTCTCTCTCAATGGCCCCGTGGGCATGCGGACCGATAATGTTCGCCTGACCTTCGACTTCTTTGCCGACCCGTCCGGGCCGACCAAGCTTCCCTGCGTCCGGGGCAACGAATAGCCCGCGGCATATCAGTTGACTGCGCTTCCGCAAACCACCACTTTTTTGATTGTGCGTTGATCCAACAAATACAGACGCCGGCCGTGCCCGAGGGCTCGGTCGGCGTCTGGTCTAAAGGGTGGGTCTCAGTCGGAAACTTCCGGTTGCAGACCACCGCTTCCTCTCGCGAACGGTGGTTACGATCTCAATGGCGTTCGAAATGGAACATATCAAAGAGATCGCCAATCGCCGGGCTGTTGAGCGGCACGTAAGGATTATCCTCGGTGGCAATCGGGTTGGGGAAATTGTCCCGGCTCCGATTAGTTAACGGCCTCAAATGCCAATTCCGCTCGATGAACTTCAGGATTGAAACGTGGTCGCTGTAAGTGTGGTTGATGTGGCCGCCCTTGGTGAAGGGCGAGACCACGATCAGCGGAATGCGCGGCCCGTCGCCGAAGAAGTCGAGTGGCTGGATGTAACCGGAATCGTAATAACCGCCGCCTTCGTCGAGCGTGATTATGAACACGGTCTCCTTCATCAGTTCGGGTTTGGCCGTGAGGTGATCCATGATGTCCTTGACCATGCCCTCGAAGAGATCGAACTTGGAGGACGCCGGATGCCCATCCAGCAAGCCGTCGGGTTTTACGTAGGAGACGGATGGTAACTCGTCGTTATCGATGGCAGCGAAGAAATCCGTCGCATCCTTGATATGAGCGGCGCGCTGATCGGGGTCGCCCATGATCGCGGTGGCATAGGACTCGAAGTTGCAGATGTTGCAGTAGGCGGCGCCCACCAGCACGGTTGGATCGGTGCTCGTCGGATTGTGCTGGAGTTCAACCGCGGCGTTGTACGCCCCGCCGTAATAGGCCCACGGGATGTGTTTCTCGTTGAGCGCTTCCCCGATGGTGCGGACATTGATCGGCGGAATCGAGGCGCCTTTGGCAATTCCGGCGGTGTCGACCGTCCCGTCCGGAAGGAAGCCAGGCGAGTCGTTGTTCACCATGTAGTAGTGTCCCTTCTGGCACTTCGGATCGGGATGGTAAGGCAGAGATCGCAGGTAGTCCCGGATCGGCTTGATGCCAGGCTTGGAGGGATCGTCACAAGTGGTGAAGTTGCCATCGAACCCGACGTCCACCGTGTAAACGTTGTCGGTGCCCGCCTGCGGATCGGGATTCGCGATGTGAGATGGCGGCGTGGTGGGATTGCCGTTACCATCGCTCCAGAAGATCGCGTCACCGGTACCGAGCATGACGTGATTTGCGCCGGTGCCGCCCATAAACGCCTGATGGTAGTTGTCGCTCATGGAGTACTCGTCGGCTAATTGCTTCAGCACCGGGACATCCCCAGCTTGCACGTCGTAGAACGCCATCGAATTCCCGCCTCCGTTGTCATCAATGGCGCCGCCGCTGAAGGGGTCGGGAATGTTTGTGTAGGTGGTGATGACGAAGGGGTAGAGATCGTTGAGGCAACCTGAGGGATTCCGGCGAGTGGCATTCTTGATATTGCAGTCAGACTGCTGCCACATCTCGAAAAGCCGGTGCGTAGTGTCGCCGGTATAGGAGTCGTATGGCAGATTGGTTCCTCGCAGAGGAAATGGCCCGTTCGGCAACGCGTTGAAATTCTCCACGCGCGTATCCGGATCGGGCAGAACAACAGTCTGGGTGAATCCCGTCGCGACTCCAGTCGTCAACAGGCCCAGATCTGCCGTCTCCAACGAGGGCTCCACTGCAGCCAGAAGGCTCGTCGGCGTTCCCGGAGGGAAGAACTGCAATGGCTGGAAAGAAAGATCGCCGGCGGGCAGGGGTTTCGGGATGGGCGCAAAGTTCAGAGTCGGCTCAGGCAGGATACCGTAGGGATCCTTCTCATCGTCGTTCAGGCTGATGAAGTACTTCTTTTTGAACGGGGCAATGGCCTGGAATTGTCGCGCTTTCGCAAAGTGCCGCCCGGGCGAACCGTCGGCCTTGATGATGCCTTCGGACAGCAGATTCTTAACCGAATCCCTGCTCCGCGGCACATAAGTCGCGAAAATGTGGTCGAAAGTACGGTTCTCGCCGATCAGGACGATGACGTGTTTGATTGGGGTTGCGGTTTTCTGATGGTCAGCGATAGCGTCGATACTGTCGCTTTGGCTCAAAGCAGGAATGCCAATCGACATGAGCCCGGTCAGCAACAGCGCGAGAGTCACGCGCGGTCGCCATTTTCTTGGACCTGACGTACGTACCATACTTTCCTCCGTGTGAAGGCGGTTCCAACGGGGAAAGCGTATTGGGCGGATGTCTCTGCTTGACTAAGGAACGGTTAATTCTGGATGAATTTCGGCGGTGGTCAGCTCAGAGGTACACCATACGACTTGTCCAACGACCCAAATTTCCACAGCAACGCAACCTGGCTCGGTTAGCTACTGGAGATTTTCCTTTGAGGTACCACGGAATATTGATCACGGTGATTCGCTGGTTGCCGCGAAGAAGCAGGAGCGCCTTCAATGCAGAAGAACGATTGTTGTGCAACAAAACGTAGTACCAGCGTCTTTCCACAAGTTCGGGCACCAGCACGGCCACCTGCCGCCCTGGATTCTCTCGCTCCAGTCTCAGCGCATAATCCACATTGGCGACCGCCATTGGCTAGGGTTACCGGAAATCTCCGCGTTTTCATTCGGGCAAATCAGGCATGCGCGGCTGAATCCTCTGCGACTTGACGGTGCAAACTTACCGCACCTATACTTCGCGCTTTAACGACGCTGAGCGGGCAAAATAATTCAGGAAGGTACTCTCTGCGATGAAAATTGGGTTTGCTCTTCCTAACATCGGGCCGGTCGCCACTGCAGAGGCTGTGGTCAAGGTTGCCCAGCGTGCTGAGGCTCTGGCCTACCACAGTCTCTGGACCATCGAGCGCTTACTTTGGCCGGTCAAACCGCAGACACCCTATGGGGTTACGCCTGACGGATCGCTGCCGGAAGAGTACAAATACATCCTCGATCCCCTGGACACGCTGACCTTCGCGGCTGCTCACACCAGGACCATTACTCTTGGTACGAGTGTGCTCGATATTCCTTACCATAACCCGGTCACCCTGGGACGCCGGCTGACTACAATCGACTTCCTCTCCAATGGACGTCTGCGCGTGGGGCTTGGCTTGGGCTGGTCCAAGGACGAGATGGACGCCACCGGTGCCGACATGAAGCAGCGCGGCGCGATGGCGGATGAGTTCTTGCAAGCGCTGAGAGCCATCTGGACCACCAACCCAGTGGAATTTCACGGGAAGTTCTACCGGATTCCCAAGTCTTATATGAATCGCAAGCCGGTACAAAAGCCCCATCCTCCGATCTATCTGGCGGCTTTTGCCCCGGCTGCGATGAAACGCCTGGCGATCATGGCCGATGGATGGAATCCGGTGATGGTTCCCGTCGACGGCATGGCAACAATGTTCGCGGCGGTGAAGCAAATGGCAAAGGATGCGGGGCGCGACCCCTCCTCCCTGGTCATGGTGGTGCGCGCTAACCTGGAGATTACCGGCAAACCGCTGGGCGACAAGCGAGCCATTTTCAGCGGCACAATCGAGCAGATCAAAGAAGACATTGCCGGATGCAAGCGGATTGGAGCCGATGAACTGTTCTTTGATCCGACTTTCCAGGCGCATTCGCTGCAAGAATGGCTTGACCTGCTGGAGCAGATTCGCAAGTTAGTGTAGAAACCCGAACCAGCATGTCTGGCGGAGAGGGAGGGATTCGAACCCCCGATACCCTTTCGGGTATGCCGGTTTTCAAGTTCACAGGCGGGTTCTGATCCGTTATGAAAGTTCTCTACTCTACTCCTCTTTCCAACAGGTTACAAATCGTTCGATTTGATCCGTTTTGCTTGGAAATGATCCGTTTTGAACATGGAACTACTACAGTTTTACTACAGTCTCTTGAGCAGACTTGGTGGCGTGAACGGTGGCCCGCTACGATCTGCGTACCAGCAACCTAGACGGATCTCTTCCATGACGGCACGAGTGTCTGCGACTCCGCCACGAAAGCCTCGACGGTCTCCACAGTCAGTTTAGAGAAACTGGTCGTGGGCTGCGTGTTCTAAGCCAGCCCCGCCTGGTTCAGGGTTGCCTTAGCGATTGCAATGAGTTCAGCTTTAATCTTTTGAGCACCACCTCCGCAGTAATCACCCATTAGCGAGTATGCCGACTCATATGCTGACAGCAGCTCAGGCACCTTCAACACAGCGTGCATCGGGGCCTGATTGCGGAGAACGCTGTTGATGCGCTGAATGTGTGCAGCTTGCGGCAAGAGCACGGATAGATGTTCTTTGTAGTGTGGAAAGTTGCTGGCGACCCCGAGTCGCTCCAGATCTTGGTATTCGACTACGTGATGAGCGTGCCAGCCCCGATAACGTTTGTCGGCTTGGGCAAATCGGGTGAGGGTGTCGTAGGGCGCAATAATTTGGTTTGCTGCGGTAAGCCAAATCGGCAATGGAGAATTACATTTGTACCGTTCGTGTTGGACTCGAGCTTCTTCTAGGATCTTCTTCACAAAGTCCATGGACTCCTCATGTATTCATCCAGATGAAGTGTAGATCTTGTTCCGTTCTCCGTACCGACGTAGTTCACGCATCCTGTGAATGTAGGGCCCAGAACTGCGGGTAGAAAATCGCTCCAGGTCCCTTTTCCCGCACATTAGCTCAGCGCCGTACAGGAGATGGATCGCTGAACTACGCGTGAAAATCGGGGTCACCGATCAGTTTCTGCTTTGAAAGCAGGTGTACGGCTCCATTCTCGTCAGCTACCCACTGCTCGCGTAGAAGTTGGTTTCCATCCAGATCGACATAAACGGAGGCTAAATTTGGACCGGAGAATGACAGATTGACATGGCCGTTCACGCCGAAACCATTCTTGGCTAACCGATTCTCATAAAAAGAAACAGGAGGACCGGACTTTGGGGTTCCGCGATCAACCGGCATTCCTCCGTGTCCGACACACCGCCCGTAGCTCTTCAGATCGTCGGGGCCGTACAAGTCATAGCCGGCTAGCCGGTGTTCGTGCCCCCAAAACCACAACACCGGTCTTGAAATGCCGGCAGCCCACAGCTGTTGCGCAGGCCTCCTGTATTGCTCTTGGAAGGAGGAATAGTACTGATGGTGAGACATCAAGATGAGGCCACGATTGTCTTTGTCTGGTGCAACAACCTGGGTCAGCCATTGAATTAGCTCATCAGGCAATTTGCAACAAAGTCCGAGGCCGGGAAAGATTGACAGGATACCGGTGGAGTTGTAGCCCGTGTCTATTGCGACTATTCGCCAATATCTATTCTGCAAACAAAAGAAGCTCGTCTGTTGCCCTAGCATTTTTCCCGCCGCATCACGGAGACCAAGATTCGGAATGAAAACGTCGAAATAGCCGCTCCCATTTGCGTACATCTCATGGTTCCCATTCAGTGCAAAGCTGCCCTTCGCTCCTATGGGCCACGTGACCGCGTCGTAATTATTATTTGGATTCTTGGTGCCTAGGCAGTTCTCATTCACGGAAGGAGGGTCGCCAACGTAATACACGTCGCCAACATGGACGGTGAAGTGCGGTTTGAAATTCGTCATCTGCCTCGCGACAGCTGCGGCCTCATTTGTTCCCGTTCCCCAGTCTCCCGCAACGCTGAGTCGAACATTTTCCGTCCCATTCTCGTCTAGCAGATCATAAAGTGCATTCTGAGGGGAGGCGGTGTAAGGCGGGAACATGTGCTTCTTTTTGAAGAGGTAGGATAGATAGTTTCGAATCCATTCCCAGAGCGGCGAAGGAGAAAACATGGATTCGGGAGGGTAGTTGGGAGGAGCCGCTGCTTCGGTCGCTCGATAAAGCTGGGACAAAGCCGCAGAGCGCGGCAAGTTCTGCAAGTCTTGAACACTTCGGCGTCTTCGAGAGGATGCTTGCCGACCAGTGGTGCTCATAATGCTTGTCGATCCGGGCTTCCAATCGTTGCCTATTGTTCACTGGAATCCAAGTCAGATCAACCATTAATGATGAGGTCTCAAATTGTTAGGCCAGTGCTTGGAATTAACACTTGACAATCGAGGTCTATTCACCAAACTGCGGCCTCCATCTTCCCTGCTCGGAGGAATTCGTCCCTTTCAATGCGAAGCACGGATTCTGAGGCTGGAGAAAACGGCGGAGAGGGAGGGATTTCAAACTTTCAAACCTCAGTACAGGTTTTAACCGTACAACGGTTTAGCGATACACAGGCCGGTTCTGAACCGTTTAGAAAATTTTCTACTCTACTCCTCTTTTCAGCGGGTGACAAATCGGTCGATTTGATCCGTTCTGCTTGGAAACGATTCATTCTGATCGTGCAACCATTACAATTTCATGACAGTCTGGACGGCTCGCCCGGATAGTCGAGTCTCTATCGCGCCATTGCTTCCGGATTGTAACCGACTCGCGAAGTGAAGAGCCGATTCTAAGGTTGTGAGTGCTATCACGATT
>CAZGSU010000019.1:0-6494 GCA_964528615.1 uncultured Acidobacteriaceae bacterium
ATAGGGGCCGCTGAAGTCTTCTCCGAGCTGATGGCCCTTTACGTCGGCGCGAGCGGTTACGACAGCGGTATCGCCGTAAACGCGGACAACCATATCGGTGACGTTGATCGTATCGTATTTCAGCTGGCCGCTCTTGCGGGCCGAGACGGTGTCTTGCTTGGTCGTGACCTGGCCAAGAGGAGTAATCGCGACGTAATCTTCCGCCAGGTTTCTCTGCGAAAATTCGACGTCGCGACGCAGGCTAGCCTCGCGCGCTTGGTGTTCCATGTCGATGATTTGCCGGATGGATTCCTGGTCTCCCGTATCCATGGCAGGCTTGGGACGAGCTGAGACGCGCTGTGCTGCCAGTACTGGCAGAGGTGCCAGAAGGCAGAACAAAAACGCTAGACACTTGTGGACTACCATGAGACCTCCGCGGTTTGCGAGGGGACAGAGATCCGCTGGACCGAGCTACGCAACTTTGGATGCAAGAGTTCCGTGGAAAAATTCTTGATTTGATAAATCATTTTGATAACCCACTGCCGGCGAGCGTCGCATCCCTTCGCTCCGAGTCCGCCTTCTAACATGACAGACTAAATCGAGCGGTAATTTGTTTGTCTTTTAGTCGTTGTGGGGCCCCATTTTGTGTAATTTGGTGCAAGCTCCCTTCCAGCTTGCAACAGGACTAACTGGTTGAGAAATGAGCACGAAGGCACCGGTTGCTCCCACCAAGCTGTCCACTCCCGGTGTGAGGTGTCCAGTAGTGGACAGGAAGTTGGTCTCCACCCATCCTCAACTTGAGGTCTCAATTCCGGGCAGGGCCGAGATCGATCTAGTAGAATCAAACCTCTAGATAAGCATGGCGGACGTTCGTCGAGGTCTCATCATCGTCAACACGGGGCCCGGCAAGGGCAAGACTACCGCCGCCATGGGCACGGCGTTGCGTGCCGTCGGGCAGGGACTGCGTGTGCTGATGTTGCAGTTCCTGAAAGGCTCCTGGCACTACGGCGAACTGGATGCGGCGCAGGCCTTCGGTGACAAGTTTGTCATGAAACAGATGGGCCGCGGCTTCGTGAAGGTTGGAGCCGAGAAGCCCGATCCGGAAGATGTCCGCATGGTCGAAGAAGCGTGGGCTGAAGCCGAAAAGGCGATTCAGTCGGGTGAATGGGATCTCGTGGTGCTGGACGAGATTAACTACGCCATCAGTTACGGCATGCTCGATCCAGCCAGGGTGGTGGAGAGTCTTCAAAAGAAGCCCGAGCAGGTGCACGTCATCTTGACGGGCCGCAACGCGCACCCGACAATTATCGAGATTGCTGATACGGTGACGGAGATGCGCCAGGTGAAGCATGCCTACGAGAAGGGCGTGATGGCGCAGAGAGGAATCGAGTACTAGATTTGGTAATTGAGTAATCTTGTAATTGGGTAATTGAAAACCCTAATAGAGCCGGTTTTCAAATTACTCAATTACCAAATTACAAAATTGCTCAATCTTTCCTTATGGCTTGGTTTAAGCGCGAATCCGGTGAGCTGGATACCTCGGGTGAAAAGAAAGTTCGCACCGAAGGGTTGTGGGTGAAGTGTGAGAGCTGCCGGCAGATCATATGGAAGAAGGATCTGGAAGAGAACATGAACGTGTGTCCGAAGTGTGACAAGCACTTTCGGATTGATGCGCGTACCCGGCTCACGCAGCTGCTCGATGACAACCAGTACACCACGTTCGACGGGGATATTTCGTCGACCGACCCGCTCAAGTTCGTTGACCTGAAGCCTTATTCGTCGCGTTTGAAGCAGGCACAGAAGGAGACGGGGCTGAAGGACGCCGTCATCAATGCGCAGGGCAAGCTGCTGGGACGCCCGGTGATCGCCAGCGTGATGGAATATTCGTTTATCGGCGGGAGCATGGGGGCGGTGGTTGGCGAGACGATTACGCGCGCGATAGAACGGGCGCTGGATTCACGCACGCCTTTGATCATCGTCTCGGCGTCGGGCGGGGCGCGAATGATGGAAGGCGTCATCAGCCTGATGCAACTGGCCAAGATCTCAGCGGCTCTGGCTAGATTGGACAAAGCCAAGGTCCCGTATATTTCCCTTCTGACCGACCCAACTACGGGAGGTGTGACAGCCTCATTCGCCATGTTGGGGGACTTGAACATCGCAGAGCCGGGGGCGTTGATTGGTTTTGCCGGACCACGAGTGATCGAGCAGACCATCCGGCAGAAGCTGCCGCCGGGGTTCCAGCGCAGCGAGTTTCTTCTGGAACATGGGATGCTGGACGCCGTTGTGCCGCGTAAACAGCTCAAACCCTATATCGCGCGGGCGATGGATTTCATGGCGGCGTAGCGCCCGCCGTCTCGGCGGCCGGCCGACCGCTATTACCGGCCTCGTCCCCCAATTCCGCAAGCCTTCTTCCTGTGGGCTCCGGTCAACTGAGTCGAGGTGCGGGCGGCGAGACGCCGGCGCTACTCCTAATTATGGTCTGGGCTGATAATCTGATAGATCAGCTCTCTAATTCCGATTTATGTCCTACGAAACCGCAGTCGCGAGCATGTTTGCGCTTGGGCACGAGCTGGCCCAGACGCCGTCGCACAAGTTCGACTTGGCGCACATGCGGGTGCTGCTCCAGGCCATGAATCATCCAGAGCGGATGTTTGCGAGCGTGCTGATTGCCGGGACAAACGGTAAGGGCTCGACGGCGGCGACGCTGGCGTCGATCCTGCACGCCTCGGGCTTGAAGACGGCGCTCTACACATCGCCGCATCTCATACGGATCAACGAGCGGATTCGCATCAACGGAGTGGAAATCACTGACGACGATTTTGCCCGGCTGCATGGAAAGGTGGATCGCGTGGCCGAGCGTCTGGTGGAAGTTGGAGAATTACCGTGGCATCCCAGCTTTTTCGAGATGATGACCGCCATTGCGTTCTCGCAGTTTGCCCGCGAGCGTGTGGATGTCGCAGTGCTCGAGGTTGGGATGGGGGGGCGGCTTGATGCGACGAATGTGGTCGAGCCCCTGGTAAGTGTGATTGCCGACATTTCGCTCGATCATCAGAAGTTCCTTGGGAATACGGTGGGCGAGATTGCGCGGGAGAAGGCGGGCATTATTCGGCCCGGCGGAGTCGTCGTGACTCTGCCACAACAGCCGGAGGCGAATGACGTCATTGGGAATACGATTCTCGAACTGGACGCCGTAGGTGTCAGCGCGGTTCAGTATGTGCCGCCGGTGTCGCCGGGCACTACCGAGTCCCGAGTCGCGAGTACCGAGAACAACTCCTGGCGGTCCCGTTACCCGCTGCAGGTGATGGGGAAACAGATTCTCGTCGAATCGCCGCTGGTTGGGCGGCATCAATTACGAAACGTGGCTTTGGCGATTGCTGCGGCCGAAGAACTGAGCAAGAAGGGGCTCGCCGGGATTACTGCGGAGTCTATTGAGCGAGGGATTCGCGAGACGCGCTGGCCGGGTCGGTTTCAAGTTCTTCCCGCAAGAGATGGTTGGCCGGAGATTGTGCTGGACGTGGCGCATAATCCAGCAGGAGCGTGGGCGTTGCGATCAGCCCTTTCGGGGCTGTATGACGACCGTCCGCTGATTTTTGTTTTCGGGGCGATGCGCGACAAGGCAATCTCGGAGATGACGGAGATCTTATTTCCTCTGGCCCTGCGGGTGATTGCCACGCGGCCAGACAATCCCAGGGCGGCGTCGCCGGAGGAGATAATGCAGGCGGGGAACCGGACGGGCGCTGAGATTGAGATCGTGCCGGAAGTCAGGGCGGCTTTGGAACGTTCTCGCGCCTGCGCTGAGGACAAGGCTGTGGTGGTAGTGACCGGCTCGATTTATCTGGTGGGTGAGGTGATCGGCCTACTCGGGGCGAGTGCGTGAAGAAGAGTCCAACTTTCTTAGAATGGAAGTGTGAGCGAAGTGAATTCATCAGTCGATCAGGTCGGAAGCGAACAGGTGGAACGTGACGGGCCAGAGGAGATGACAATTGCTCGTCCGCGACAGAGTCCACACGCGGTTCCGGGGCGCAGCTATGGCTGGCTGAGCCGGTTGCGGTCGTACTTGATCATCGATCCTTTAATTTGGCTGTACACGCTTGTGCTGGGGCTGCTGGCGCTGCCGGGTGGTTTTCTGGACCGGAGTGGGCGTCGGCTGCATTGGTTCTCTTACGCCTGGTCGTGGCTGATCATAAAGACGATCTTTTCGCCGGTCGCGGTTACCGGTCTGGACAAAATCGACACATCCAAGCCTCACGTGTATGCGGCCAATCATGCTTCGGCGCTCGACATTCCGGTGCTTTACGTCAATCTGCCGTTTCAATTTCGGATTGCGTTCAAGAAAGAGCTGCTGTCGTACCCCGTAGTGGGCTGGCAGCTGAAGCGTTCCGGGCAAGTCTGCATTGACCAGCAGAATCCTTCCCATTCGATCAGCAGCATTCGTGCCGCGCTAAAAGGCCTGAAAGCCGGACTTCCTCTAGTAATTTTTCCCGAAGGAGGGCGCACGCCCGACGGGGAGATAAAACCGTTTCTGCCGGGGGCCTTTTTCCTGGCGATCAAGGCGCAGGTCGACATTGTGCCCGTCGCCCTGGTGGGTACCTACGAACTGCTGCCCATGGACACCTACCACATCAAATGCCGCCCACTGGAGATGCGCGTGGGCGAGCCCATCTCGACTACCGGGTTGACAGTGCGGGATTTGGAAGCGCTTTCGGCAAAAGTGCAGAAAGCGCTGGAAGATCTGTACTATCGCCCCTGAGCAAAGTCGAAATCAGGCAGCCTTCTTGTTTTCATCGCAGAGCTGCTGATAGTGCTCGCGGCCGCGACGATAGCCTTGGGTAAAAGGTTCTTCCACTTGCTTTCCCGGATATCGACGCTGGATGTCTTCCAGAGCTGCATTCATCTCGCCTGAAACCTGGTCAAACTCCATACAGCGAGTGCGGGCGTGCATGGCTGCCTGGAAGCCCAGACGGAAGAACACCTCGTCCTCGCTGAAACTTCTGCCTGATTTTGTGTAGTGAGTTGCTTCGGAACTGCGCAACCCTGTCCACCATTGTTCGCGTGCAGCATCTACCGTCTCGGCTCCTGCCTGTTTCAAGATGTCGCGAGCCGAAGCCGCAGAGGGCTCGTCGTCAGCGAGCGCGATCACCACACTACGGCCTTTCCGCAGCGCGTCTTCATAGAGGAAAATTTCGTCTTCCGGAAGGCCCTCGTAGCTGGCTTTCTCGATCTTGCCACCTGCTACCGCGCCGACTGTGGCTCCGGCAGCGCCCAAGATGGCCGCACCGAGCAATCCGAGGGCGGTGATGGGTCCGACGCCGGGGACAAGCGCCATCAGGACCGAACCTCCAGTGATCCCGACACCACCGCCAAGCAACGCACCCACAGCCGTGCCCATGCCAGGTTGCTCGGTAGCATCGGTAGGGACGGTCTGAATTTCCTTATTCATATGATCCTGGCTTCCGGGGGTTAGAACGGTGATTTTATCTGCGGGAATACCGGCTTGCTTCAGTTGCTCGTAGGCGTGCTCGGCGTCTGCGCGAGTGTTGAATACTCCGGTGACCGATTCCATCTTTCTGCTCCTTGGTGACAAGAAATCGGGAGTTGGATGCCGGATACGCTACTACCAGCCGCCAGGAAATTCAAGGATTCGATATTCTTTGTTGCGTAACCTTTTCCGTAGGACCACCGTTTAAGCTTGTGTAAGGCCAAACCGCGGAGAACTTGTTGAAGGCTCTGAAGAAAGAAGCGGACGAGCGGCTTCTAATCGAAGCGGCACAGAAGGATCCCGCTCGCTTTGCGGACCTCTATGAGCTCAATTTTGAGCGCGTCTATGCCTACTGCGTGAAACGAGTACAGGACCGTTCCGAGTCGGAAGACCTTACGTCGGAAGTATTTCATCAGGCGCTGGCCAATTTAAAACGATTCGAATGGAGAGGGATACCTTTTGCCGCGTGGCTCTTCCGCATTGCGGCGAATCTGATTTCCGACCGCTGGCAGAGATCGGGCCGGGAGTTGGCGGATGACCAGGCGATCGAATCGGCGCAGGTCAGCCCGAGGGAGATAGAGGATGTGGAGCGGCGGGCCACGCTGTACCGGCTGGTCGAGACTCTTCCGGCCGAACAGAAACGAGTGGTAGTCCTG
This sequence comes from uncultured Acidobacteriaceae bacterium, assembly GCA_964528615.1. Classification (GTDB taxonomy): domain Bacteria; phylum Acidobacteriota; class Terriglobia; order Terriglobales; family Acidobacteriaceae; genus JAIQFF01. The sequence continues at coordinate 6,115 of CAZGSU010000019.1, forward strand.
AGATTCGTAGAACAGAAGAGCGTCAATGAAGTTGCCAGTGCAATTCGGAAGACGGAAGGGGCAGTGAAGCAGTTGCAGTTTCGCGCGCTGAGCACGTTGAAGGCGCGCATGGAGGGTGCCGATGCCTAAGCGCTCTCTACATCCGGGAAGCGGCGACCAGAAGAAGATCGAGCAGCTCAATCAAGCTCTCGAGAAGATGCTGGCGCGGAATGACGGGCGGGTCACGAAGGCCGGGGCGGAGATCGAGCCATTGGTGCGCATTGCGGCGGACTTGCGCAATCTGCCGAGTGCGACTTTCAAGGCACGATTGAAATCCGAATTAGGAGGCAAGAAGCGTATGTCCACCGTTGCCGAACCCGTAGCAGCCGTCCGCGTGACGG
>CAZGSU010000020.1:0-41720 GCA_964528615.1 uncultured Acidobacteriaceae bacterium
TTTTCGTGCGCTTCATGTAATCGAGCGCCAGGACGTTGGGGTAAGTGCTTGAGGACGTCTGCTCAAAGCAGCCGCCGGGCATCCTCAGAATGCTGTCCATGCCCTCGATCACCTGGCTCAGCGGGCCCGGGTACAGCCGGACGAAGATTTTGCTGGCGTCGGGGATGGAGGTCGCGGGGAAATTCAGTTCGTGCTGGACTGTGTTTTCCAGGCGGCCGTTAAACACGAGGTTTTGCTCGCGCCCGTTAGGAATGACTTCGATTTCACGCACCACGATGTCAGCGCGATTGGCTTCCCCGTTCATACGGGCAGAAAGCGTCAGTTTGAATTTCCCGATACGGTTCGCTTGCAGCGTGAACTGGGATCCCCCAACCCGGGCGGACTCAACCGATAGGGATTTAGCGGACACGTCGTCCACCAGGGAGAACCAATCGTCCGCTTGCAGCTTCAGGCTTACGTCTCCGCGCGCGCCCGAGTAGTTGTACACAGCGACCGGAATCGAAACCCGATCAGCTTGCGTCAACGTAACCGGCAGATCGAGGTCGACAAAGAAATCCTGGAAAACCTTCAGGCTCGACGTAGCGCTGCCCAGCGCACCATGGGTCGTGGAAGCGAGCATCGCTATGCGCCATGTGGTAATGGAATCGGCCAGAGGAATGGTAATGCTGGCGTCGCCATTCTGGTCGGTGATGATTTCGGGATTGATGTAAAGTGCCTCCGGGAAATACGAGCGAACGTGTGCTTCCGGAGAACCGGAGTCCTTTTTGTCGGCGTCCGTAATAAGAGTTGCGCTATTCACAGCGATCGCTTTAGAGACCCTGAGAGGCCCGGGAACGGCCGGAGCCATTTCCTTTAACATCATGACCTCGGGGCCTGCGACGGGCGGACTCAGAACGCCTCCCACGACGCCTCCCATCATTCCGGCTCCGACACCGCCGGCAACGCCCCCAACCACGCCAGCTTGGGCGACAACCTGCCCGTTGATGATCACCGTCTCGATCTCTTCCACCGCAACTGCGGTTTCCGCCGGTTCATTCCTCAGAAAAACGGAAACGGTCGCACGGTCGCGTGCTTCGAGCTTGAGATTCTTCGAGACCGTCTCTGCTCCGCTGTAAGCCTTGACTTCGTATTCGCCGGCAGGCACAGCCGCCAACCTGAAGTGTCCATCGGCGTTCGCCCTTGCGGTTCGCATCCTGCCGGTGGAAATTTCACGCAGCGTGACTGTTGCTCCCTCCAGTGCACCACCCCATTGGTCGACCACGGTGCCCACGACCTCCCCATGACCATTGAAGGGTCCGAGTCCGCTTTCCACGTTGCACTCAATCGCGCTTGCCCCTGAAGTCGGACGGCCTACGATCTTTCTGCGCTGCACCTGCAGCTGGACGAACATGTCATCGCCGGTACCGAACTGTTTGTCGGCGCCCGCGCTGCGCGCCCAGTAGCGGGCCTTCCGCGGATACCATGAGACTGGTTCGATCCGCAGATCTGTACCCCACGAGTCGCGAAGATCCGGCTTATCGGCGCGGGCCATCTGCTTGACGGCATCACTCAAGTCAATGTTGGTATGTCCCTGCGCGAAGGCCTGGTTGAAGTCGGTCGCCAGCTGGCGCACCTGGGCTAGAAAACGCGTGCGATATCGAGTGGCATAGTCGGCATATTTGGTCATCGGCACTGTGCGGCCGAATTCGGTTTCATATTTGTTCGTGCTCACCACTTCGGTGGCCGAGAACAATGCTCGTGCCGCCCGGTCCCGCTGCTCGACTTGCGACTCCTCGACAGGTTCGACGATTTGCGGCATTCCAATAGAGTGGATTTCGTAGCGAGGCTTCATCACTTCCTGTTCCAGATAGAAAAAGACTTTCGCAAAGCCGGGCTGTTTTTCAGCCAGCGCGAAGACTGCTTCATCGACGACCTGCAGACCAAGGGCAGCGCGAACGCCTTCACCCTTCGCGTTAGTCACGCGGAAGCGGATGCGCGCTTCGTCCCCAGGTTTGTAGACCTGAGCGTCCGCCGCGGCCTCAATCTTAAGTTCGTCCGCCGGTTGCACAAACACCAACCGGTGATCCCCCACCGGTCGTGCGTCACTACCGAAAAGATAAGCGTTGAAGTCCACTGTTCCCGCCAATTCCGGCGTGACCGCTAAATAGAGCTCCGCCCGTCCATTTTCGATTTCCAGGTCGCGGGTCAGCACGGTCTGTCCTTCCTTAACGATGTCCAGGTACGCGGTACCTCGCTTTTTCGTGGAGAAGACACTGATAGCGATGCGGTCCCCGGCGCGGTAGACGGCGCGGTCGGTACGCAGCAGAATCTGGTCTTCGCCTTCGCGGGTTTGCAGTTGAACCATACTCGACGCGTGGTTTCCTTCTTTGTCCTCCGCATCAACTTTCAGGGTCTCGACTCCCGCTCCCGGGCTGATTCGAACTACCGCAACTCCGCCATCATCGGCAGTCGCATACCGATCTTTGATTCCTTCCGCGTGGATCCTAAGTTTGGCAGTGGCCGGAGTCCCGTCGGGATAGGAGGTGAGTATGAAAACCTGGTTTTCGAGATTAGGGACCAGCGTGCCGCCCTCCGGCACCGCAGTGATCAGCAGAGGCGATTCGCTGACCGTGATAGGCTCGCCGCGGGTTTCGGCGTGGCCGGCGGAGTCTTTCACCGCAGCTTCAATCAACACGCGGGCTGCACCCTGGGTCAGAGGACGCCCGGCAAAATAACTCGGCAGTGTCAGGTCGAAGTGATACGTCCCGTCGCGATCTGTTTTGCCTTGAGCTGAACCTGCTTCAAATACCTCTACATCCATGCTCGACGCCTTTACCGTGATCTCACCGTCCACGGGTTTTCCGAAGAAGTAGTTGGCGTGGACGCTTCCCGTGACGTGATCGCCCGGGCGGTAGCCGCGCCTGGTCTTGTTGTCCGCTCCGGTAAAATCCACCGCTACTTTGAATTTCGGGAGCACATATTTTTCGACGTTCAGGGCGATCTCGGCTGTGTTGGTGGGCGCTTCACCCTCGCCCATCAGAGCGCGCAGATGATACGTGCCCAGATTTACCTCGTCGGCCAGAGCAAACTCCGCCGACCCAATTCCAAATTTGTCGGTTGCAGTGACTTTCTTGAAAACTTTGTTACCGCGAGAGTCTTCCAGTTCGAAGGTCAGACGGTGGTCGGTGGTCGCTTCGTGATTGGAGCGATCCAGCGCCAGCGCCCGCACATGAATCGTTTGACCGGGCTGGTAGATGGGCTTTTCGGTGGTCAGAAGAATCGAAACCTTGTCCTCCAGCCGAACCGGCTGCGTAAATTCTGTCGAACCGATGGGCGTGTCCACAACATAGCGCAGCTGATAGCTGCCAACCAGTCCGGCGGGAAACCGGAACAGCGCGTCGGCGGTTCCCGCATGATTGAGTTGACCGCTAAAAAGCACGCGGGATTTCTGATCAGGAACCAGCAATTCGATTTTTACGGAGCCCCCGCCGGCAATGACCTCGTTCTTCGAGTCAGTGACGATCACGCGGACCGCTGCTTGGCCACCGGTCAAATAGGATTGCTGGCCCAGGATGTGAAGCACCGGGGTACGGAGAATCTGCGAAATCGAATCCACGCCCTCGATCGCTGCACTCTTCCCATCGCTGTACTCAAAGCGATATCGCACGCGATGCCACACCAGTTCATCCAGCGAAACTGTTTTCTTCAGCTTGATGTCTTCGCGCCACGATCCGGTGCCCCGGGCTGCGTCGACATGCCGCTCCGCACGGCCGAGGACTTGATCTTCCGGATCCAATACCTCCATCGTCAGTTGCCCCGAGCCGGGTTCATTTGCGTGATAAGGAATGGCCAGATGAAGCGTCCCGTTCGAGTAAGTGACGCTGGGCGGTTCTTCGCCGCCGGCGGCTTCGAAGGATTCGACCGCTAGAAGCCCGGCGATGATTAGCACCAGGGGAACCAGGAGTAACCAGAATCTGGCTGGGTTGATGCGTAAATTGGCGTCTTTCATAGCGTCTCCGTGAACCTCGCTGCCGGTGCAGCTTTCTTGCTTTCAGGAGGAGAACGCGCCGGTTGCCCGTTCTTGCATTGAAACTGCGCCCCGGTGGTCATCCTGCTGGAGCAATAGACACCGCGAAATGAAGTGAGGGCGATCTCATTAAGTCACAGAGGCTTATGGCGAGGGAAGGGTTTGTGGTCGGGAGAAATTGGACAAGCTCTTAACCGCAAAGCTCGCAGAGGTAATGCGGAGGACGCAAAGAAGGACCGGGGGGTTTTTGCGTTCTCGCGGTTGGGCTTTGCGATCTCTGCGGTTAAAAGCCTTTACGGAATAGCGATGGACACGCGCGCAATAAGGCGGGGCTGCCCGACCACACCCTTCCACACGCTTCAGGGTTGTGGCAGGTGCAGCGCCTTCGAACGATCAATGACCCACTGCGGAAACACTGGTGATCCCTGCGGAGGCTTGCCCAGCGTGACTGCCCAGTGATCGATCCAACCCGAGCCCTCTTCTCCGATGAAAGTGTCAGGCAAGCCATACGCCTGATCGCTCAGGGCTTCTCCCAGGGTGATGAAGTGGTAGCCTCGCTTGCGCATAACTTCGAGCAGCTCGCCGATATGGTCGGCCTCCAGCTGGTTGGCATGCAGCAGCAGAATCTGCTTCGGCTCGTAGCCGATAGTTTGTTTGGCCAGCTGTTCGGTGTAGGCAAACATTTCGTCGCTGTACGAAAGATAGCTGCGCGTAAGTTCCTGCTGTAGTGACGTGTCTCCGCGCTTTCTGGCGTCTTCGTAGACTCCGGCATACATCCAGTCCCATGCGTCCAGCGTGACTGGTGCGATCCGGTAGCCCCTTGTCACAAGAAACGCTTCGGCTTCACGACGGGTTTGAAGATCGCGACCCGTATCCAAAAACGGATGTCGAAAATATCTGAGCTTCTGGTTGTGCTCGGCCAGCAGCATGCTGGTCACGCTTTCACCCTGGATTACATCGTCCTCCCACGCCTTCAGCCCTGCCTGGTTCAGCGACATGTGACTGAAGGTGTGATTCCCAAGCTCAAATCCGTAGTCCAGCCACATGCGGAGAACTTTTATCCGATCATCAACTTCTCCCCACTTGTAAAGCTTCTTTTCATTGATAAACCCGACCGCCGGGACCTTCTGATCGCGCAGGGTGCCCAGCAATTTCGAAGTCATTTCGCTGATGGCAGCCGCCGTCATCGAATTGGCGGCGCCCGCGGGCAAGTCATCAATCGTGATCGCGACCTGGCGTTCAGGCTGCTTCGGCGCCTGTGAAGCCAACGGTTCTGCAATGAAACCACAAACAGCGATTACGAGAGATGTAAGCAGCAGCTTCATGAAAGCGTTCCTCCGGCAGCCGTACACTCGACTATTTCAAGAACGGCGAGCAACAGGGCTCGCGGACCGGAGCCGGCTCCATGAGTTCGACTCGCGTGAAGTTAGGATCGTAGAGATTCAGTTGCCATTTCCCGTCGCGCCCAATCTTCGGCTTCTCCGGCTTGATGTCCCGCTTCAACACGGTCTCGTATCCGGCTTCCACGCTGGGGACGCCGAGCGCGAAGTGGTGCATCACGCCCAGCTGCTTCGGAGAGGGGTTGTGCACGTTCAGCATGTACTCCAGCCAGTCGGTGCCCTCGGGGACCTGCATGTCCACCCAGTCGGTTTCCGTGTCGGTCATGCCCCCGTGCCAGGTTTCGCGAAAACCCAAAATGTCTTTGTAGAATGTGTCCGCCTTGGCCTGGTCCTGGACCACAACTCCCAGGTGGATGATGCGCTGTGATATGCGGGTGTCCGGAAGAGACTTTCCGAAATTGCGGCTGTGCAGCGAGCCCGGCATATATTGCACGAACTCCACATCATGGCCGTCCGGGTCGGTAACATCGAAGCCACGATTTCCATCCCGCCTGGCACCCAGTTTTTCCGGGACTTTGACGCCGCGGCTGGCAAGATAAGCGCGCAGCTGCTCTGCGTCCGTAGTCTCAAACGAGATATGCGACAGGCGGTCCTGATTGGGCTCCTTAAGCGCGGGAAAAACTTCGACGTACTGATGATCGTTGACTTTAAAGTAAGTCAGCAGCAGCTTACCGGGAGGATCGTCCAGGGTGAAAGACTCCTGGAAGCCAAGAACTCCCGAATAGAACTTCCTGGCCGCGGCGAGATCGTCCGTTCGCAAACCGATGTGAGCCACGCCGATGATCGGTGGACGCACAACAGGTTGCGGCTTTTCCGGCATAGCTGACGCAGAACCGGTTTGGTTGGAATCTGTTTGGGCAGCGGCTCGGGTGCCATTGCCGCCGATGCATGCGCTACCCAGCAGGACCGCCAGGGCAAATCCAAGGATTGATCTCATAGGCATCCTCGCGATGACTTTCGTTCAACCGCAAATGATACACCCCGACTTCGCTATCCCCGATCGGGTTACAACGTTAGGCTCTTGCGGGGATCAACCAGAAGCCAGGCCGCCGCTCCCAATCCACACAAGGCCGCGGCAACCAAGAAAGAAGTAGTCCAGCCAAAATGGCTTGCAATCCACGGCGTGAGCGAAGCGGTGACGGCACCGCCGATCTGTGCCCCCGTGTTCATGAAGCCGGAAACCGAGCCCGATGAACGGCCCGCGATATCGGCAGTCACCGACCAGAATGAACTTTGCGCCAGATAGAGCGCGCCCGCCCCGCCGGCAAGAACGACACTGGCCAGTCGTGCGCTCTCGACCTGCGATCCCATAACCAGAAAAACGCCGGCGCCCAGCATCACAATGGAAGCCAGCAGGCAGCGGCCGATCCGCGGCCCGCGCAAGCGAGTGAGCCGGTCACTGATGGCGCCACCGGCGGTGCAGCAAATGGCCATCGCCAGAAAAGGCAGCATGGCATAAAACGCGCTCGCCTTCAGATTCAGTCCTCGCACCTGCGCCAGGTAAATGTAAAACCAGCTGAAGAAAATCCAGGCGACATAGCCGAAACAGAAATAGCTGAGCGTCACCGCAATCACTTCTTTGCTGGCGAACACTTTACTCCAGGGTATGAGGTCGCGCCCGCGACCGGCCGGTGAGTCTGCAATCTCGGTGTCGGCTGTCAGACCCACGTTGATGTGAGCAAGCTCGATAGCGGAGACGCCTGGGTGCTCCGCGGGCGTGTCTCGCGCCAGCAGATACCACGCCCCTCCTGCGATCAATCCAATTCCGGCACACACCCAGAACGAAGCGCGCCATCCGTAGTGCAGCATGATAAGAGTAATCAGCGGAGGCGAAAGACCCGCACCCGCGCCTACTCCGGCAAAAATCCAGCCATTAGCGACGCCACGCTCCTGGGTTGGAATCCAGCGCGCCACGAACTGATTGGAGGCAGGAAAGACCACTGCCTCGCCCACGCCAAGCAAAAACCGGATGGCGACGAAGAAGACGAGCGCATTTGCCATGCCCGCTGGAACCGCGGCAGTCAGAGCGGTGAACGCACCCCACCAGATGACCCCGAAAGCGAGCACACGCCGCGGTCCGATGCGGTCGGCAAGACGTCCGCCCAGCGTCTGAAAAAACGCATATCCCCACAGAAGCGCGCTGAACACCGAACCAAGCTGCACATTGCTGAGGTGATAGTCGGCGGCAATCGAGCTTCCCGCGATCGATATGTTCACCCGGTCCAGAAAGGCCACAGCGCTCAGGATGAAGATCAAGAAGACAAGTGACCAGCGCACATGGCTGTGCTCCGGCCGCGTCACGGTGTGACTGGCGTCGGGCGACAGACTTCGGACCTCGGCCATCTTATTTAAAATCAAGGGTCCACCAACTTTAGGGAGGCAATCTATCCTAGAAACTGTTTGCGCCAAACCAGCCGGCCTGAAGTCCGAGGTCTGACACCGGACGTTTGAGCCGAGGTCCGACGTCCAAGGTCCGACGCCCGAGGTCTGACGCCCGAGCCCTACTTTCCAGCAGCCGCGTGTTCGCGGAAAATCCGCGTGAGTTGCTCCGCCACTATCTTGCTTTCCCCAGATTGCAGCATGAACGAGTTCATGGCGAGTCCGGGGCGTTCTTCCCCAACTCCAATCACAATCGACGGTGTGGAATCCTCCAACAGCCTGGAAACCTCTAGAGGCGTGAGCGCGATGCGGCTCGCATCCCACGCGATCGCCATGTGGGGCACGTGGTTGGCGATATCTGGAACGAAGAACGCGGTGCTGACCCCGTCCACGCGTGTGATCTGGCGTGAGATGTAATCAAGTTGGTCCTGCCATTCCTTCCACAGGGCCTCGTGATCTTCTTTGAGATAGAGCTCCAGCGCCTTGACCATCCCCACGATTTCTTCCTTTCCCACTTTCTGACTGCGGCCGATCGTGTCCTCGTGCGGACTGTTGTTCAGCAACGCGTTCGCGACCAGCTCTTTTTTTCCAATCAACAGACCGGCACACTGTGGTCCGCGCATGGCCTTGCCGCCGCTGAAGGTGATCAGGTCGTAGCCCATGTTTGCGTAGTCCCAAAGATGGGAAACCGGCGGGGTGTCGGCTGCAGCGTCGTTCATGCACGGAATCTTGTACTCCTTCGCCAGCTTCACCCATTCGTCCACTTTGATCTGCCCGGCTGCGTTGGCAAAGTTGGTGAAGTGCATCATGGCGGTCTTTTCGTTAACCGCCTGCTGCAATTCATCACGCGTTTCGATCACGATCAATTTGATTCCGGCGTTCCGCAGCTGATGATCAAACGGATTGCGGTGGGACTTCTGGATGATGACTTCGGACTTCATCCCGGTCAGGTCTGGAATCTGTTTGATGAACTGTTCGTTGCTACCACTAAGGATGCCTGCCAAACCGGACTGCATAGCCGCCGCGGCGCCCGAGGTTACCAGTGCCGTATATCCTTCCGGTAACTTTAGCATTTCAGCGATCCGCTTCCCTGCCGCGACTTCCAGATCGGCAATGTGCACGAAGTGGCGGCCGGCTTGGGCCATCACGGCTTCGAGTTCCGGACGGAGAATGGAACCACCCAGCACGGTCATGGTTCCTTGGCAATTGATGACAGTCTTCACCCCGAGTTCAGCATAGGGATTACCCGACTGCCCGAACCCGCTGATTTTGCTGTCGCCTTTAGCGGCAAAGAGCCTGCGCGGCGTCATCAGTGATCCCGCAGCCGCGGTCAGGCTGCCAAGAAATGTCCGTCGATTCCAATTCGAACCCAGTCGCATGATTTGTGCTCCTTTGCGCTTACAGGAACTTACTTACGGACGATGGCAGCGATGCAATTGATTTCCAGCTTCGAATTTCCCGGAAGGGCAGCGACTGCGACCGTGGTTCTCGCAGGCCCTCCGTTGGGGAAATAGGTTTTGAAGATCCTGTTCATGGGCTCGTAATAGGCTATATCCGAAAGGTAAACTGTGAGCTGCAAAATACTGCCCATCGTGGCGCCACCGGTGATGACCAACTCCTTTACGTTTTCCATGACTCTGGTTGTGTGACTATCAATGTCGTCCTTCCCCACTGGCCCATTGGAGTTGGCTCCCTGGCCGGCAATGTAGAGCAGCCCGTTGTGAGTGATGATGGGAGTGATCATCTGTGTCCCATCCGCCGGCTTGCCGTCACGATTCAGCTTGCGCACACCCGAATCCCGGCCCTTCGCTTCAGCACTTGCCGCTAACAAACCGCCCACGCCCAGGGCGGAAAGCTCGGCAGCCAGACGACCCATCAGCATCCTGCGATTGAAGAATGTCGAATTCATAATCAGCCTCCTTACAATTGTTCCTTCTATCAAAGCCAGTCTCAATCGAATTTCTCTGCGACCTCAGCCGGTAGACTTTGCGCTCTCCGCGGTTAAAATCTTTAAGCTGACGGAGCCAACGGAAGCACGAGCGGTGTACTACCGCCGGGATGAAATACCCACTGTAGGTGTTATCACTTCGAAAACTTTGCGATACCACCGTCCCGCTTATTGCTTTATCCTCATTGAATCGATTTAATCGGGGCGAATTATCCGATGAATGCCGCCGGATTGCAATGATATAAGAGTTATCTGGCAAACGATTCGCAGACCACGATTTTGCAGTGCAGAATTTATTTCTATTTGCTTGACTCAAGACCTCTCTCAACGTGCTTCGTGGCGAGATCAAGGCATGAGCCATTAAGGAGTAACGAAATGATTCGGAGTCAATGGGCGAATGTGCCCGGCAAAACAACTTCAAGGATCGTGCTTGCGATGATTCTTCTCTTCGCTCCGCCAGCGGCATTGTCGCAATCCCTCTCGGTCAAGTGGGAAGAATTGACCTCGGCCGATTTCGTGAAGGCCATCCAGCAGGCACAGGGAACCTGCCTGCTGCCGGTCGGCATCATGGAGAAGCATGGGTTGCACCTGCCGCTCGGCAATGACCTGATCAACGTGCGCTACGCTTCCCTGCACGCCGCGGAACAGGAATACACACTTGTCTTTCCGGAATACTACGTTTCGCAGATTTTCGAAGCCCGCCACCAGCCTGGAACTGTTGCCTACAGCACGCATCTGCAGCTCGACCTGCTGCAGGAAACCACCGACGAGATGGGGCGCAACGGCTGCAAGAAAATCATCATCGTGAATGGTCATGGCGGAAACGAGCACTTGCTACCGTTTTTTGCGCAGTCTCAACTGGCATCACCGCACGATTACATTGTCTACGTCTTCAACCGGCCTTCGCATAACGACATGGCGGGCCGTCCTCCCATGAAGTCTTCCAGCTATGCTACGGATTTTCATGCCGGCGAGGGCGAAACCTCTCGCACCATGGTGGCGCGTCCAGACCTGGTCCATCTCGACCGCGCAAAGGACGAATCCGGCGCGGACCAGGCCAGACAAAAACTGCCTGACAGCTTGTACACCGGAATCTGGTGGTACGCGCGCTTTCCGAATCACTATGCCGGCGATGGTTCGGTGGCCAACAAGGAACTGGGCGAATTTGACACCAGAATGGCCATTTCCGACCTGGTCACCGCGATTCGCGCTGTGAAGGCCGACAGTGAGGGCCTGAAGCTGCAGAAGCAATTCTTTGAAGAAGCCACTCATCCTCTGGACACAAAGCAATAGCTGAAGCAGGCATCATGCGATCATCTTCGCCGGGAGGGTTCATGCGTTCAGACGCCCATGTCAGGTTGCGACGGTTTAAGTTGGAAATGTGCGAATGGATTCCCGCAATCCTCCTGGTAGGTTCGCTACTCACTTCTCCAGCGTTGTCGCAAACAGTGCGAGTCGACATTACTCCTGGTCACGCTGTGAACACTTTTGTTCCCACGGAAGCGCTGGGAGCGGGCATCGATCGCATCGACACCGTCTCCACCGACAAGGTCTTCACCGAACCGGTGATACGGCAGGTCCTCTCTGCCGGCTGGAACAGTGTCACCTATCGTCAGAATACCGAACTCCACGTGGAGGCGTGGCACTGGAACCCGCAGGGTGCATGGAGCGATCCCGCCGGAAAAGGCTACTTCGTTGGGAACGCCAAGCCCAGCGAGTTCATCCGTCACTCGTTCGGTTATGGGCTTCCACATCGTGGCTTCACCCGCAACGAGGGCACCGATGCCAATGGATTTTCCCGCATCACCGATGGCGACGAGAAGACTTACTGGAAGAGCAATCCGTATTTGACCAAAATGTTTACCGGTGAGGACGACTCGAACTATCCCCAATGGGTGGTCATTGACCTGGCAAACAATCATCCCGTGAATGCCATTCGAATCTCCTGGGCCGAGCCCTACGCAAAGCGCTACCTGGTGCAGTATTGGACGGGCGCAGATCCAATCAAGCAATCGACAAAGGGAGCATGGATTACCTTTCGCGGTGGCGCTGAAATAAATGGCTCGGCGGGACTGAAAACGCTGCGGCTCGACCCTTCTCCCCTGGAAGTACGCTACCTGCGGATCCTGATGTCGGAATCTTCCAACACCTGCGACAACCACGGCTCGAATGATCGCCGCAACTGTGTTGGCTACGCCATCAACGAGATCTATCTGGGAACGGTTTCAGCCGACGGAGAATTTCATGACCTGGTGCGCCACACCGCTGATCCCGACCAGACCACTACGTATTGCTCTTCCGTCGATCCCTGGCACGAACCCGGAGACATTGACGACAAGGGCGACCAGGTAGGAATGGATCTTTTCTATACCAGCGGCTACACTCGCGGCCTCCCTGCGATGATCCCGGTCGCAATGCTCTACGGAACGCCGGAGGATTCGGCAAACCAGATTGCTTACCTGAAGGCGCGCGGGTATCCCATCTCATACATCGAAATGGGGGAAGAGCCCGACGGGCAGTACATGCTTCCTGAGGATTACGGCGCGCTGTACCTGCAGTGGGCCGCTGCTCTGCACAAAGTGGACCCTGGGTTGAAGCTGGGCGGACCGATTTTCGAAGGAGTCAACGAAGATATACAGGTCTGGCCGGACGCGCAGGGCGAAACGTCATGGCTGCGACGATTTATCGCTTATCTCAAGGCCCACAATCGGCTGCAGGATTTGGCCTTCATGTCGTTTGAGCACTACCCGTTCGAGCCCTGCAAAATTCAGTGGAGTAATCTCTACGATGAGCCGGCGCTGATCAGCCACATTCTCCAGGTGTGGCGTGATGACGGCCTGCCGCCGAATGTTCCCACGTTCATCACCGAACTCAATATTTCGTGGAACACAGGCGAATCGTTCCCGGACAATTTCGGATCGCTCTGGCTGGCCGACTTCGTAGGCTCGTTTCTGACGTCGGGCGGAAATGCACTTTATTACTTCCATTACATTCCCGAGGCGCTTTCCCACGGCTGTGCCAGTTCTATGGGGACCTTCAGCATGCTGACCGTGGATAAGAACTACCGTATCCAGCAGCCGCTGTCGCAGTATTTCGCCAGCCAGCTGATTAATCTGGAGTGGGTGCAACCAGGAAATGGCAAACACCGACTATTCCCGGCAGAGGCCGACATCGAAGACACGGCCGGGCACCAACTCGTGACGGCTTATGCGGTGCAGCGCCCTGACGGCCTGTGGGCGCTTATGGTCGTCAATAAAGACCAGGAAAATCCGCATTCGGTTCGCCTCACATTTCACGATGCGAACGCGTACACCGAAAGCGGGTTCGCCGGCCCGGTGGACATGATCACATTCGGCAGCGCCCAGTATCACTGGAACCCGGAGCCGAACGGCGGCACTGCGGATCCCGACGGGCCAGCCGCGAAATCCCGTATCAGCGCGGACCCGGCGACAACCTACACCCTGCCGAAAGCTTCCGTCACCGTGCTGCGCGGACAGATTGCCAAACACAACACATCACAACCATGAAAATTCTTTTCGTTTTCTCCATGCTGGTTTGCTGCGCGTTCGGGCAGGCGCGCTACGATTTGCTGTTAAAAGGTGGCCACGTCATTGATGCTGCCAATAAATTGGACGCCATCCGCGATGTTGCCATCCAGGCAGGACAGATCGCGGCAGTGGCAGCAGACATCCCAAGCTCGCAAGCGCGCAAGACGATCGATGTTCATGGCCTTTACGTTACGCCCGGGCTGGTAGACATCCATGTGCATGTCTACGCCGGCACCGGCATGCGGGACGCTTACTCCGGTGATCACAGCGTCTATCCCGACGGCTTCACTTTCCGCTCCGGAGTTACCACCGTAGTCGACGCCGGCAGCTCGGGCTGGCGCAACTTTCCTGACTTCAAAGACCGCGTCATTGATCGCTCGAAAACCCGCGTACTGGCCATGCTAAACATTGTCGGCCATGGCATGGGAGGCGGCGCCATCGAGCAGAATCTCGATGACATGGACGCCAAGGCCACCGCGGAACAGGCCGAGAAATATAAGGGCCTCGTCGTCGGTATCAAGACTGCGCATTACGCCGGACCGGAGTGGACACCGGTGGAAAGGGCGGTCGAAGCCGGTACCTTGGCAGACATTCCCGTCATGGTGGACTTTGGAACGTTCCGTCCCGAGCGTCCGTTCCAGGATTTGGTGCTCAAGAAGTTACGCCCGGGCGATATTTACACCCATACCTATTTGGTGGATGTGCCCATGCTCGATGGCAATGGGCATGTAATGCCCTACTTGTTCGAAGCCAGAAAACGTGGTGTCATCTTCGATCTGGGGCACGGCGGAGGCAGCTTCCTGTTCCGCCAAGCCGTTCCCGCCTTCCGCCAAGGGTTTATGCCTGACTCGATATCGACTGACCTGCACATCGACAGCATGAATTCTGGGATGAAGGACATGCTGAACCTGATGTCAAAAGTCCTGGCCGTGGGGATGCCTCTGGAAGAAGTGATTGCGCGCTCCACCTTTTATCCGGCAAAAGAAATCAAGCGCGAAGACCTGGGCCGCCTTTCCGTAGGCGCGCCTGCGGATGTTGCCGTGTTGAGCCTGGAAAACGGCGATTTCGGTTTCGTGGACGTTTTTGGTGCGCGCCTGTCAGGACACCAGAAGCTGGTTTGCGAACTCACCGTACGCAACGGCCTGGTGGTCTACGATCTTAACGGCATCTCGCGGACCAATTGGGACGAACTGGGAAAATACAGAGCGCAGGGAGACGCAAGTTGGGATGGCACCATCCCCGCGCCCCTGCGTTCTGAACAGAAGTAACTGATGACTCACTTCCCTGTGTAGCTGATTCGCCAGATGCTGTTCGAGCCATCGTCAGTAACCAGCAGTGACCCGTCGGGAGCGACCGCAACCGCAACTGGGCGTCCCCACACATGTTCGTTGTCGATTACGAACCCGGTCATGAAGTCCTCATATTCGCCGCTCGCATGTCCGGTCTGGTGCAGAGGCACTCGAATCAGCTCGTAGCCCACTCGAACGGCGCGGTTCCACGACCCATGTTCGGACGCAAAAAGATCTCCCTGATATTCCGAGGGAAATTGCTTGCCGTCGTAGAAGGTGATTCCAAGGGACGCATTGTGGGGATTCAAAGGGACGTCCGGCGTGATTACCTTGTCCTTAAGTTCTGGGTGCTTGCCATTGTGCCTGGGATCCTGATGGCCGCCCATGTACCACCACGGCCAGCCGTAAAAGCCACCGTCCTGCACGTGCGTAATGTAGTCTGGAACCAGATTGTCGCCCAAGCCGTCGCGCTCGTTGACCGAACACCACAACTCGCCCGTCTTCGGATTCATACCGAGTCCTACGCAGTTGCGAATACCGTAAGCGAAAATCCGCATGCCTGATCCGTCGGGATTGAACTCCAGAACATCGGCGCGATTCTTCTCGGCAGGAGTGACGTCGGGGTCGTCCACGTTGGAGCCGGAACCGACGGAGACAAACATTTTCCTGCCGTCGAGCGAGAACTGAATGTCGCGCGTCGTGTGACCGCTGCCTCCGGGAATATCCGCAACATGCTCTGCTGGGCCACGTGCCTTCAAATCACCGTTCTGGTAGGGAAAGCGTACGACCGAATCGAGGTTCCCCACATAGACCCACTGGGGATTGGGTCCTGGAGGATAGAAATTGATGCCGAACGGCCCGTTCAGGCCGCTGGCAAACACGGCCACCTGTTCGGGCTTGCCGTTGCTGGTGATGCCCCGAAAAACCCTGACATCGTCGGCTCTGGTTTCGGCCACGAAAACGTCGCCGTTGGGAGCAGTGCGAATCATGCGGGGGTTTTCCAATCCGGCCGCGTATTGCTCGACCTTGAAACCCGGCAGCACCTGCGGCCATGCACCTTCGGGACGCGCGACTACTGTGGGACCATTACCTGCCGATTGGGTCGCGAAGGGGGCAGGAAGGTCTTTCAAGGTGATCTTTCGAACCTCCCCCGGCTTCTCGAAGCGGTAGTCGGTGAACGGAGCTTTCGGAGGCGGCGCGTTCAGGTGAACGGCCTTTTCGGGCGCCGCGGCTTTGGCGATCGGATGACTGGCCCGCGGCGTCCCAAGCGTCTTCACATAATTCACGATCAGCCAACGCTGCCGCTGTGGAAGCTTCGCCCACGAGGGCATCCCGTTCTTGTCGTCACCCTTGGTGATGAACCAGAAAATCTCGCCCGGCGCGGCCGCTTTGATCTTTTGCTCTGCCAGTGGAGGAATATTCCCCGAGCCCTCTCCATTTTCGCCGTGGCAACGGGCGCAGCGGAGATGATAGAGAGACTTCCCCGCCGCGGGAGGTTGATCCGCGTACGGGTTTTTGAGTTGCCCGGCCGATGCGGGAGCATCGTGGAAATTCGCGTCCTGCGCTCTCGCCACGGAAACTAAAACAAAAGTACAGATGGTGATAGCAGCAAGAAACCCCTCTATAGTGCGTAGGCGAGCTTTCAAAACTATCCTCCGTTATTGGCCCACAATGCCGTGGCGGCGTGATGGCCGCCGCAGCCCCTCAGTATCCCTTTATCTTGATCACAAAATAATTGAACTCCGGGGCGCCCTCAAGCAACAGTTGATGCGGCGCCCGCGCAGGAATACGGATAATGTCTCCGGCTGAGAGCTTCTGCCGCACGCCACCTTGTATGGTGCCGTTGCGCTTTTCATGCGGTGCCACAGTCTCGCCATTCACCAGCGTGCCGCCCACTACCAGTGTCGCTGAGCCGGATTGCACGAAGAAAATATCAGCCTGGGTTTCATGCAACTCAGCCTGGCCGTCCGACTCCCGGTGAACCAGCATCGCGCTTTCGTTGGGGAAGTCAGCGAGCAATTCGACGGCAAAATGGTGCGGATCAGTGGCGGCATCAGATCGCAGTTTTTGCGCATCCTGCTTGAGCGACGCGGCGGTCCATTGTTCGAACCCGGCCGGCGCCCCCTCTTGTGCCACGACAACGAGCAGCGGAATCGTAAGCATGCACAGGAGCCAGAGTCTTTTCATTGGATTACTCGTCCTGGAAATCGCTTCGTTTGGTCCCAGCGCTTGCTGGCACGATTTTTGATGCTGGCTGCGGATAAACGCCACTGCGTGAAAACTGCGTTTCATTTAGATTTGCTAAAGTAACGCTACCAGCATTTTCACAAGATAGGCAGCCGTGCCCCGCGTGTCAAATTGGAAAAGCTAAAGCAAAGTTTCAGGCAGACTAAAAAGATAGTTGCGTCGAAACCGTCCCTCGTGTCTGACCACGGACCCTGCATATGGACATTCACCAACTCGAGCTGTTCCTCGCGGTGATGGACTCTCCGAGCATGACGCGCGCCGCGGAGAAGGTTTTCTTGTCCCCGGGCGCTGTCAGCCTCCAGCTCCATAATCTGGCCGACGAACTCCACACTGAACTCTTCGTGCGCAGCGGGAAAAGACTGCTTCCCACACCCGCCGCGCTGCGCCTGGCGGAACATGCGAAAACCCTGGTTCGTCTCACTCACCAGATCAAGCAGGAGTTTGAGAATGATCTGACCAAGGACGCGCGTCCCTTCCACTTCGCCACCGGCGTGACCACACTGATCTACCAGCTCGGTAAACCGCTGCGGCAGTTGCGAAAACGGTATCCCAAAGCGGAGATCCGCGTGACCGTTGGCGTGACTGAAGACATCGTCGCCGGCTTGCATGACCGCCGCTTCGATCTGGGCCTCATCTCGCTGCCAGTACCCGAGGGGAACCTGAAGATCATCCCGCTTTTCGACGAAGAGCTGCTGATCGCGGCTCCGGCAAGCAAGTCCCGGCGCAGTCACGCGGGCTCGATACGACCCTCCGACCTGGCCCGGGTTCCATTCCTCCTCTATCCCAAGGGCACGGTTCTTCGTGTTCGGATCGACCGTTTTTTTGAAGACATCGGGGTAACGCCGCGGGTAGTGATGGAGGCGGAAGACACCGAGGCCATCAAGCGTTTAGTCGAATCAGGTTTCGGCTATTCCATACTTCCCGAACACGCCCTTCGCCGTCCAATGCGCTTCTTGCAAACCTTTCGGGTCGATGGACATCCGCTGGTTCGAAGTCTGGCGCTGGCTATGGCGCGAACCGACTATCCACGCGAGCTGACTTTGTCGATCGCGGAATTTCTGCGGGCGACATTGACCTCCTGACCTTCGGTCGTTAACTTCGGTGCGTCCAGTTGGTGAAATTCGAGCAGAACAGGCGCTGAACGTCGCGTTGAATATCCTGCCGGGTCACGGGGCGGCCATCTCGGGCGATGGCACGATAAGTTTCCGCCAGAATCGGGGCAAGCGTGATGCGCGTGTTGCGCCATTTGTAGATCACCTGTTCGAGAACCCGGGCGTCAGAGTGTTGCGGAATAAAGCTGGTACCAAGCATTTCCAGGCGCTCCCGCGTGATCTCCTCCACGATGGAAGGATTGTTCAGGAACCACCAGCATCCGAACGGCATGAGGTTGCTGAACTTCCGCGCATACACGCAGAGTTCGTGCTGATTCTCGCGGCTCAGCACGCTGACCAGAAAGCGGTTGTAGGGAAAATCCCGGCACAGATTCTCCAGCGAACCCAGGTCCGCCCGGCCCACGGCGTCGCCTCCCAACCGAAGCCTGGGATTCACCTGGCGGCGTACTCCGATCATCAGAGACAGGGGCAAGTCCAATTCACGGCACGACGGGAGGACCGCTTCCCGTAATATTTTGCCGCGCACCGTATCTTCCGGGAACTGAAAGGTGTCAGGCAGCGAGACCGCCATGTACACCGGTCGCATGCGCTGGTACCAGTCAGCAAGAAATCTACGGATTTCGCCGATAGACTTTCCATCAACTTGACTGTCGACCTCATATCCTTGCTCGGCCAGTAAAGCCCAGGGCTCAGACCACTCTCGCAGGATTCGGTCCAGGCGCAGCACGGCTTGAAACCTCGGGTGGCGCGGGGCATTCTTCATCCAGATCCCGGGTTCTACGGGGTCGAGTGGGTCGTTGGTCATCACCACTGAGCTCACCCCGGCCATCTCCAGAACTTCGAGAACGTGCTCCTCGACGGATCGGGCCGCGAAAAACGCCCGCGCCTCGCTCAAATCAGCGCCGCGCGTGGGCAGCCCAAACGCGTGCAGCACAGCGATAATTCCACGTGTGGCCTCGGAAACAGGATTATTCTCGACGAACAGCGCTCGCCAGATCGCGTCGGCCTGATCGCGCTTGGGCAGCGACCAGTACTGCTCCGGTGTCATGTCGGAGAAGCGGAAGAATTCGGCCTCCAGATAGTGATACGTGAGCAATTCATCGATCCCCCACAACCCCAGCTTGCCGAATGCAGGCGGAAACAGATGGGTGTGCATGTCGATGAATTGGGTAGTCGCTAGTACTTTTTCAACTGCGGAGTGAATCTGATCCGCCGCAAGCGCCTCTGGGGTATCGCGCCTTCCCGAGGCGTCTGGATGTTTGGAGGACGTAGGTTCCACGGATGTCGGGCAATATAGGGGCCGGTAACGAGTGTGTCAAAGAAAAAAAACTGAGGTCAACATTCAGCGCAACTAAACAAAGCGGCGAAAAAGACTCCACCCGCAAAACTACTTCCCACCCTTATAATTCACGCTTTGAAAACTGCTGCACGCAAGGATCCTGTTCATGGCTCATCCTCTTCTCGATCTCAGCAACAAGACCGCGGTTGTAATCGGCGGGACCAGCGGCATTGGGCTTGCCCTTATCAGGGCTCTGGCGCAAGCTGGGGCCGACGTAGTTCCCACGGGGCGGCGTACTCCGCAGGTCACAGCCGCTGTCGCCGAGGTAAAGGCGTTGGGCCGGCGCTCGTTGAACCAGCCGTGCGACGTCACCGATGAAGCCAGCCTGGCACAGTTGCTGCAATCGGTCTGCTCAGAATTCGGCAGCGTTCAGATCCTGGTGAACTGCGCCGGCCGTACCAAACGCATGCCCACGCTCGATTTTCCGGAGGCAGAGTGGAATGCGATCATGGAAACCAACCTCACCGGAACTTTGCGTGCCTGTCGCGTGTTTGGCCGGCACATGATCGAGCGGCGCTACGGCCGCATCATCAACATCGCTTCTCTGTCTTCGTTCGTGGCTCTTTATGAGGTCGCCGCGTACAGCGCCAGCAAGGCGGCGGTTGCGTCCCTGACCAAATCTCTCGCCATCGAATGGGCTTCATCTGGGGTTTGTGTAAATGCGATTGCTCCAGGGGTCTTTCGCACCGACCTGAACGCCGCCCTGCTCGACGGAACCGACCGCGGTCGCGAATTTCTCCTGCGCACGCCGATGCGTCGGTTTGGAAAGCTCGATGAACTCGCCGGCGCCGCCGTATTCCTGGCGTCCGATTCGGCCAGCTTCGTCACCGGCCACCTGCTGGCCGTAGACGGAGGTTTCCTCGCCAGCGGCGTAAACCAGTAGCACCACAAACGATGGAAACGACACAGCGGAGCTTTGCTCCGCTGGACGGGCGCGGACGCCCGTCCCTACATGGCTCGGAGTGGTTTTCCCCTCAATTCAATTGATCTGGACCGGTTCCAGGTCAGGCATCAGAAGCTGAATGACGCCAAGCGCCAGCAGGTACGTAAATCCCGCAATCAGGAAGGGAACCATATAGCTGGCTGTCCACTGCAAGGTGTAGCCCACGATCTTTGCAATCAGGATTCCACCGATCGCGCCTGCCGTTCCCCCGATTCCGATAACCGAACCGACCGCCTGGGTGGGAAACGTATCGGAGATCACGGTAAAAAGATTGGCCGAGAATCCCTGGTGGGCAGCGGCTGCAAGGCCGATAAGCAGGACCGCCCCCCACATGCTTTCCATGCGATAAACAAAAACGATCGGAACTACACACAGTGCGCAAAGCAGCATAGTGCTCTTGCGAGCCATATTCACGCTCTTGCCGCGGTCGATCTGCCAGGATGAGAGCCAGCCTCCGGCAACGCTGCCCACATCGGAGATCACGTAGATCACCATGATGGGGAGTCCTACCTTCATCAGAACCAGGCCATGCTGCCGTTGTAGGAAATCAGGAACCCAAAACAGGTAGAACCACCAGATGGGATCGGTCATAAACTTGGCTATCGCAAAGGCCCAGGTCTGACTATGCGGCAGCAGGTGAGACCATTTCGTTCTCGGCATCGGTGTCTGCGAATCGCTGCGGATATACTCCAGCTCCGCCTGGGAGAGCCGCGGATGCTCTTCCGGCTTGCGATACAGCGCCAGCCAGAACATAAGCCACACAAATCCCAGCCCGCCCGTGATGAGGAACGCCCAGCGCCAGCCCCAGTGAATCGTGATCCACGGCACTACCAGGGGAGTAATGATGGCCCCGACGTTAGCCCCGGCATTAAAGATTCCAGTCGCCAGCGCCCGTTCTCTCCGGGGAAACCATTCCGCCACGGTTTTGATGCTGGCAGGGAAAACGACTGACTCCCCCAGGCCCAACGCCGATCGCGCAACCAGAAAGCTGGTGAAAGAGTTTGCCAGTGCGTGGCCCATGGAAGCCAGGCTCCAGAAAACCATTGCCAATGCGTAACCCAATCGCGTGCCCAGGCGATCCACCAAACGTCCTACCGCCAACATGCCCACCGCGTAGAACGCCTGGAACGCGAGCACCAGATTGCTGTAGTCGATTTCGTTCCAGCCGAAATCGTGCTGCAGAGTGGTCTTGAGGACGCCAAGGACCTGACGGTCCATGTAATTCTTGGTGGTGCCGAAAAGCAGGAGGGCACAAATGATCCAGCGGAAATATCCGGCGCGTGAGCCGGTGCTCGCCATCGTGGAATCTGGCACCGGGATTGCGGATTTCATAGCAGAATCCATAGTCTGTGGAGTGAAAGCACCGCTTCGCCGTCGCGAACGACGGTCACCGGTTCCGGATACTCGGTCTGGTTATACACCAGTTGAATGTCGAACGCTGGCGCGGGCATATTGATTCAGTCTTTACGAATTGACCGGCAAACGTGATTTCTGTAGTCTGCGACCCTCGAGACGGGCAAGCGATGAAGAAACGACTCCGCGACACTCTCTCTCTGTTACTCGGAATCTGGATAACGGCGCTGGCGCTGCCGCTCCATGCCGGGCAACAACCAGGCGCGTTCAGGAACTGGCCCGCCGGCAGTTCGCCCCAGGAAATTGGCAAGCGCGTGGCCGAGCGTTTGGCATCGACTCCTCACTCGAACTTCAGCAGGCCGGGACCTCCACCGTTCATCACCTACCCGGAGGTCGCGACCTGGTACGGAGCGCTGACCTTTGCCCAGCTGTCAGGCGATAAGGATCTTGACTCGCGCCTCATCCAGCGTTTCGAGCCCTTGTTCGGTGAAGAATCCAAGCTTGTTCCCGACCCAGACCACGTCGACAAAACGGTGTTCGGTGCGGTGCCGCTCGAAATTTACATTCAGACCCGGCAACAGAAATATCTGGACTTAGGTAAGAGCATCGCGGACAAGCAGTGGGAAAATCCCACGCCCGAAGGGTTGACTCCGCAGACGCGCCTCTGGATTGACGACATGTACATGATCACCATCGTGCAGCTGCAGGCCTACCGCGCCACCGGCGATGCCAGGTACCTTGACCGCGCCGCGCTGGAGATGTCGGTTTACCTGGACAAGCTGCAACAGCCCAATGGACTTTTCTACCACGCGCCTGATGTTCCCTTCTTCTGGGGTCGTGGTGATGGCTGGGTGGCCGCCGGAATGACGGAAATGTTACGTTCGCTACCGCAGAATCATCCCCGGCGCGCCCGCATCATGGAAGGCTACCTCAAGATGATGAAGGCCCTGTTGCAGTATCAGGACAAAGATGGCGTGTGGCACCAGTTGATAGACCATCCCGAGTCTTATCCGGAAACCTCCTGCACCGGGATGTTCACTTTTGCGATAATCACCGGGGTGAAGAACGGCTGGCTGGACAAGAAAATCTATGGGCGAGCGGCGCGCAAGGGCTGGTTGGGGCTGGTCAGCTATATCGAACCGAACGGCGATATTCGCAACGTCTGCGAAGGCACCGGCAAAAAGAACGACTTGCAATACTATTTGGACCGCCAACGCTTCACCGGGGACCTTCATGGGCAGGCACCAATTTTATGGTGCGCCTCGGCCCTGTTGCGCTAGCCGATTTTCTGCGCAACACGGAAGCCCCAAGCGTTTACCTGTAAAGGCTCCCTTCGTGTACCTTCGTGGCCTCTGTGGTTAACGGTTTTTGCAAACACTAGGTCCTGCGGACTAGCTAGCCAGTGCATGCGAGCCTGGTGTAGCCTGTTTCTCCACTGCCACCCGGAGCAAATCGTTGCCGATTCCCTTCACCCCACAATCAACCCGGACGTTCAGAATCGGCCTGGCAACTGTACTCGCGCTCTGTTGCGTGCGACTCTACTCGCAATCCACGAACCTGAGCGGTATTGCCCATGTGGCTCTGCGGGTAAACGATCTGCAGAAGTCGCGCGAGTTTTACCGCTCGCTGGGCTTCGAGCAAGCATTCGGCTTTACCGATTCGGGCAAGACTTCGGTTGCATACATCAAGGTCAATGATCGCCAGTTCATCGAACTAATCCCGCGCACCGACGATTCCCAACCGGGCGGCATCCTGCACACTTGTTTCGAGACCGCCGACATCGAATCGCTGCATAAAACTTACCTGGAAAGAGGACTGCAACCGGCGGACGTCCAAAAAGGCAGGGC
The DNA here is from genome assembly GCA_964528615.1 of uncultured Acidobacteriaceae bacterium. GTDB lineage: Bacteria > Acidobacteriota > Terriglobia > Terriglobales > Acidobacteriaceae > JAIQFF01. The sequence goes on from CAZGSU010000020.1 coordinate 23,412, forward strand.
CGGCAACATCTTATTTTCCATTCATGGTCCGGATGGGCAGGTGCTCGAATACACGCAGTACCTGCCGGGTTCACTGCACTCCTTGGATCACGGCAAGCATTTAGGAAAGCGCCTAGTCTCCGACCACCTGTTCGAAGCAACCACCCCGGTTCGGGACATCGCAGTGGAACGCGCCTTCTACGCCAGCAAGCTCGGCTTCAAGGAAGTGCCTTCTGGTGCAATCGACAAGATTGACGGACCCGAGTTCTCAATCGCCGGGAACTCGGGCGACCGCTTAGCCCTTCAGGTCGGACCGACAGCGAAGCCCCGCATCGTATTCGCTGTCACCAATATTCAGCAGGCGGCAACCGAGTTGCGCGGTCGGGGATTCAAAGTGCATAAGGGCCACCACACTATCTCCATCACCGACCCCGACGGTGCGGTCATTCTATTTGCTCGCCGAAGCGGCCCTTAGCGGATAATCTGTGACGGACAGGACAACCATGCGATCAGACTTTTCGCGTCGCGAGTTCATTGCCGGCGTGGGAGCACTCGCCGTCGCTCACACCGGCCTTTCCGCCGCTCCTTTTCCTTCAGCCTCTATGTCCGGTTCGACCCAGTCCTCTTCAACCCGTCTGCCAAAATCTCAGTTCAAGATCGCGGTAATTAATGACGAGATTTCCCAGGATTTCGGCCACGCCTGCGAAATCGCGTCACAGCAGTTCGGAATGGAATGGATGGAACTGCGGAGCATGTGGGACAAGAATGTGGTCAACCTGGATGCCCACGAAATAGCGGAGGCCCAACGCATCCTGAAGAAAAACAATCTTCGCGTCACCGACATCGCCAGCCCTTTGTTCAAAGCCGATTGGCCGGGCGCGCCGAAATCAAAATTCAGCCCGAAGCACGATCAGTTCGGCGCCAACTTTACTTATGAGCAGCAGGGTGAAGTTCTCGACCGCGCCACGGCATTGGCCAAGGCATTTTCCACCGACCGTATCCGCTGCTTCGATTTCTGGCGACTCGACGACCAGGCGCCTCATCGCCAGACCATCAATGACACCCTGCAACAGGCGGCTGAGAAGCTGGGCAAGAGCGGGCTGATCCTGATTCTGGAGAATGAAGCCGCGTGCAACACCGCCACCGGAGCGGAGGCGGCCAAAGTTCTTCAAGCCGTGCCGTCCTCCTCATTCATGCTGAACTGGGATCCTGGCAACGCGGCTGCGCTTGGAGAAAAACCCTATCCCGATGGTTACAATCTTTTGCCGAAGGATCGGATTGGTCACTGCCATTGCAAGGATGTAGTCAAGACGGGAGATCGTTATGATTGGGCTCCGATGGGTAAGGGCCTGATCGACTGGGTGGGTCAATACGAAGCGCTCAAGCGTGATGGCTATCGCCACGCGGTAAGCCTGGAGACTCATTGGCGCGGCGCAGGCACGCCCGAAGCCTCGACCATACAGAGCTGGGCAGGAATGAATGATGCACTGAAAAAGGCTGGAATAATCTAGAGAGCCGTCACCGTACTGCGGGAGAGAACTCACATGCCGGAGCACACACGACGTACCTTCATCAAGCAAGCTGCTGTGGGCACAGCCGCACTCCTGGCCTATCCAACCGCTCGAGTGTTGGGTGCCAATGATCGAGTTCGCATGGCGATGATCGGTGCGGGCGCGCGAGGTCAGGAGCTGCTGCGGCAGGCGGTCGAGATTCCGAGCCTGCAGGTGGTCGCCGTCGCGGATGTCTATAACCGGCGGTTTGATGAGGCCAGAAAGATTGTGCCAGGCGTCGAGACCGTCAACGACTATCGCCGCGTCCTCGACCGAAACGATATCGACGGCATCCTGGTCGCCAGCCCGTTGCATATTCATGCCCGGCATTTCATGGACACACTTGCTGCGGGAAAAGATCTGTACTCGGAAAAAACTCTCACCTGGTCGATTCCGGAATCTGAACAATGTCTGGCCGCGTCAAAGCAATCCGGCCGGGTGATTCAGATCGGCTTGCAGCATGAGAGTGATGGTTCCTTTGCCGACGCCAGGAAGTGGGTTTCCGGCGGAATCGTGGGCAAAGTAACGCAGGTAGAGTCATGGATGAGCCGCAACACGCCTCACGGACAAGGCCAGTGGGTGCGTCCTGTCCCTTCGGATTGCACCGCACAGAATGTCGACTGGAAAGCATTCCTCAACGGAAGGCCCGACTCGCCCTTCGATGCTTTCAAGTTTCTCAACTGGCGGCTGTACTGGATGTTCTCGGGAGGAAACATCACCGAAAACATGATTCATCAGATCGCATGGATTATGAGCGTGCTGGATCTTCCCCTGCCCACCGCCGCCTATATGTCGGGCGGTGTCTTCTCCGAAAAAGATGGCCGCGAGGTTCCGGACACGATCGTCGCGACCATGGATTTTCCCAATGACCTGGTGGTGACCTGGCAATCCACTTTCAGCAATCGCCGCTACGGATTGGGTCAACGGATCCTGGGCAGCGACGGCACGATTGAATATGTGGCCGGCGCCAACGACATGGTCAGCGGTAAATCCCAAGAGAGCATTCGGTATTATCCCGAAGAAGTAAATCGTCCGAAGGGAGTGGCGCTTACCGGAGAAGCGCCGTCGCAGAATCATATCGCCAACTGGATTGACTGCATGCGCAGCCGCAAGACTCCCAATGCTCCGGTGGAACTGGGATATCGTTCAGCGGTTGCCGCGCACATGTGTAACCTGTCGTATCGTCAAAAGCGTCGCATCACTTTGGAGGAGGCGAAAGCGGCTCGACCGGAATTCTAAGGTGAGTTGTGAGGCGATGTCGCACCAGACTGTGTGGGGGCGGGTCTCTGACCCGCCCAGGCCAGGCGAAGCCCGGCAACCTGCCGTCGGACAAATCGCGACGACCCGGCCGGGTCCCTTCGACTTCGCTCAGAGTAAACTCCGACCCGGCCTCACACATTCAAGGTCAGTTCCGACCTGGCCCCGCAAAATCCAATCACCCCTCAAGGCAAACTTGTGCCGTGGAACGCGGGCGCATGTCGAGCCCCGGCCGCTATCAGCTTCTCGATGTTCTCCACGGTCTGGATACCGCCGCGGGCGCCCATTCCCCTGCAGTTCAGCGCCGCCGCCGCGCAAGCGAAGTCAAGCTGACGTGCGAGCGGCCATCCCTGCAGGAGTCCGTAAATAAAACCAGCGTGAAAAATATCGCCCGCGCCAGTGGTATCGGTAGTTTCCACGCGAAAGGCGGATGCGTAGTGGAACTGCGCGCCGTCCCATGCCAAAACGCCCTCCTGGCCCAGGGTAGCGGCCGTGAGGCGGCAGCCATAACGGGTACGAACTGCGGGCAGCGACTTGCGCAAATCCTGTTCGCCCACCAATCGGCCCGGGATGTCTCTACTGGTGATGAGGTAATCCAGGTTGGGCAACAGCGCTTCGATCCCCGGGTAAAGTTCATCCAGATCGGCGATCACCGGGATACCCGCCGCGCGCGCCCATCCGGCCGCCGCAACCGCCGCTGCGGTATCGTGTCCGTCCACATGAAGAGCCCGGGAATCGACAATCCATTCGCGCTGCAGTTCTTCTGGCCGAAGGGTCAAGCGGTGATCGCGTTTCCACAGAACCGTGCGCTCGCCGGCGTCATCGACAAGGATAAATGCCTGCTGGCTGGCACATCCCGGAGATGTAATCAGGTGCGCTTCCACGCCCAGCCGGTCAAATTCTGCACGGTGAATCATGGCCGCATGATCGTCGCCTACCTTGCCGACGTACCGGGTTCGCAGGCCCCACTTCTGGCAGGCGACCACCGCGGACGCGACTTGCCCGCCCGGCAGGACATTCGCAGAATGAAATTCGACCTTGGAGCCGAGTGCCGGGTAGTGCGGCAGAGGAATGAGCGTGTCCGTGGCATTGAGCCCGACGCCGACAACATCCACCTTGGGTGATTTCGTCATTGTTTCAGTGAAAACGCGTAGTTCGCCAGAGTGCCAATCCGCAAACCATAAGAAGGACCAGCATCGCCGCGATAAGGAACAGGGCAGGCACCCAGCGAAACGCCATCGCCGGAGAGCGCGCCATGGTCGCGCAAACCACAAAGATACTGGTGGCGCCCGCAACCAATATCCAGTCGAACACACTGCGCGAAGGCCTGGCTTCCCCCTCGACTTCGGTCCCCTGCATACGCGCTTCCACATAGTCTGCGGCGATGTTGTAGCGCTGAGACTCGCGTTGCGCCGCTTCTTTCCATTGCACCTGCTCTTCGCCGCTTGCTGAAGAAAGGGCAATTGCTCCGACTCCCAGCAGCATCAGCAGTGAGCCGCCGACGACTTGCATGTAGGTTGACGCAGCACTGCCGTGCAACTCGTGGAAGACGAAAATCCCCCACAGCAAGCCCCAGAGCTGATTGGAATTCGAGAGCGGAATACCTCGACTGATGCCGACGTACTTCGCGGCGTATTGCTGAAACAAGTCGCCAATCACCCAAATAAAACCGCCCAGCATCAGCCAGAAAATAACTCCTCGCGCCCTAGTTAGTTCCTGCCAGAGCGGGGCCAGACCAAGATAACTCGCGGCCAGCGTGGCCATCATGCCCAGTTCCCCGAAAGTGAAGAACGTGACAAACGAAAGCGGATTCATTCCCGACAAATAGGCTTTGCGGTAGGGAATGTACATCGTGCCCCAGAGGATTCCGGCACCCAGCGCGGCCCAGACACCACGCATGGAGTGTGCCGCCGGAGCCTGGGTGGAAGACGCGACCGCCAGCAGCGCCGCACCCACCGACATCACTAACGCTCCGCCCAGCACGCCGGTCCAGCGGCGCCAGTCCGCCTGGCGTAGTTCGTTGAAAAAGACAAATCCCCAGACAATGCCAAGAAGGCTATTTGAATTCCACAACGGAAAAGCGATGCTCAGGCCGATATCACGAATGGCCACAATCGTCATCGTGTTGGCCACCGCCCAGATACATCCTGCGAGAACGCCCCAGATGATGAGATGAGGCGCGCGGCGAACGTCATCGCGAATGGACGAAGTGCCCAAAACCAGGGCCGGCACGCTCCAGCGCGCCAGAAACACGCCAACCACCATGATCAGCGAAATCACGATAGGCGAGATGCCGACGGAGACGAGCTTGGTTGGGGCTTCAGCGGCGCCGAGCCAGGCGCCCGCAGTGATGCCGGAAAGTACGCCCAGCGCCTGCAGTTTGCGCGGACGCGATTTCTCGAACCGATGATTCATTCCGTGGCGCCCGGACGGAGTGCATCTTCCGCCAATCCCATGTTCAACGAACGAACTCCAGAAGAAGTAAGCCCCCGATCAAAACTCCGAGCGGAACCCAGAAATGAATATCGGTAAGCACGCTGGTCAACCAACTTCGGCGCTGATCACCCCTGACAACTGGTTGCATATCTTCGTTCTCAGCAAGTCAGTATCCTACTCTTTCTTTTTGGCAACGCGTTGTACATGCGTGTGGGGCTTCCCGGGAGAGTTCAGAGAAAAGTTCCGAGAAGCAGGAAACAGCTCCTAACGCTCTTTCCGAACTCCTTTGCGTCCTTTGCTTCGTTTGGGGTATAAGACTCTGACTGCAGAGCGGAGCAATACGACAGGGCCCGAATGGATCTGACCAGCGTTTCCAACCAGCGCCGTTGGACCATCGTCGGCCTGCTCTTTTCCGCATCATTAATTAACTATCTCGACCGGGCCGCGATTTCATTCGCGTTGCCCCAGCTTTCCAGGGACTTCCATCTCACACCGGAAAACAAGGGCCTGCTGCTGTCTTCTTTTTTCTGGTCGTACGCGCTGATGCAGGTTCCTATTGGCTGGTGCGCCGATCGCCTCGACTTGCGCTGGCTTTATGCAGGCGCCTTTGCCCTCTGGTCCCTGGCGCAGGGGCTTACCGGGCTGGCCGGAAGTCTCGAAATCCTGATCAGCTTCCGCATCCTCCTGGGTATCGGTGAATCCATTTACCTGCCCGGCGGGACCAAGATTGTGACTACGCTCTTCACCGCGAAAGAGCGCGGGCTGCCTTCGGGACTCTTCGATTTCGGTACTCGAAGCGGACTAGTCCTTGAAGGCATTCTGGTCCCTTGGCTGCTGGTGCGACATGGATGGCGCTACACCTTTCTTCTCCTGGGCTTCACAGGCCTGCTCTGGGTTATCCCCTGGCTATTGATCTTCCCTCGCCACATGCGGCCGGTGAATGGGGCCGTCGCTTCTCCCCCGCACGTGACGCCTTCTGCAGTTCACTGGAGCGCGCTGTTCAACCGCAACCTGCTGGGCATCTGCCTCGGATTCTTCTGCTTTGATTATTACTGGTACGTGCTGGTCACGTGGCTGCCCGATTATCTCGTCACTGTCCGCCATCTCACCATCGTTCAGGCCGGCTTCTACGCTTCCCTCGCCTTTTTCACTTTCGGCGTCTCGGAACCGCTTGGAGGATGGATCGCAGACAGCCTGATCCGCCACGGCTGGAACGAAACCCGCACCCGGAAAGGAATCGTCACCGGCTCGTTTTTCATGAGCCTGTTGCTGGTTGCGGCCATGCGGACTGCGGACACTCCGATGGCGATCACACTCCTGATCGGAGCCTCACTGGTCGGGCTCGCCACCGGCAATCTGCTGGCTATTCTGCAATGTTGCGCCCCCTTTGAGAAAGTCGGCATCTGGACCGGAGCTGAAAATTTCGCCGGCAATCTTGCGGGAATAGTCGCCCCTCTGGCAATTGGTCTATTGATCAAGCGATACGGCTCGTACGTCCCAGGCTTTGAGTTGGGAGTGATTGTCCTTCTGGCGGGACTGCTCGCATATTGGTTCGTGATCGGTGAGTTACGACACCGTTAGCTCCGATTGCTAGCCTCCTGGGATCGGCGCATGTTATCTTCTGCCTCGACGGTCATTTCACGCATGCCAAATCCGACGCCAATCTTTCTGAGGAATTCGTAGGGCGGAGCGCCGCCGGCAAAGATCCACACAAAATCATTGGGCAGGATCTGCAACTTCCCTCCTACCGCGAGAAGAATCCGGTCAGCTCTGAACTCCAGCGGGATTGAGTCGAACATAACTTTTATCTTGCCCGTGCGCATGCACTCTCTTACGCGCTGCGCGTTTCGTTCCTTGATGCGGATAAATTCGTGCCGCCGGTATGAGAGTGTTACCTGGTTGCCCGCCTGCTCCGCGAGCCCCATGGCCGCCTCGACCGCGCTGTCGCCGCCGCCCACAACCAGTATCCGCTTATTTCGGTAATGGTCCGCTTCGATCAAGCGGTACATCACTTTGGGAAGCTGTTCTCCTTTCACTCCGAGCTTCCGCGGAGTGCCAGCGCGGCCGATCGCCAGGACTACCGCACGTGCGCGGTACCGCTGCGTCGCAGTCGTGACGGTAAAGATTCCATCCGCTCCCTTCTTGATGTCATCCACGTTCGCGTCCGCACATACATTGAACTCGACCCGGTTCAGAACCATGTCAAAGAAGGCGAGCAGGTGTTCTTTGGTGAGTTCTGTCTTCTTGAGCTTTCCGTACATGGGAAATTCCAGGGGCGTTGTAGTGACAACCTTCTGGCGCGGAAACTTTGCTATCGTTCCTCCAACCTCATCTCGTTCGATGGTGATGTAGCTGAGCTTGTTCTCGATGGCGCGCAGCGAAGCGGTGATGCCGGCGGGGCCTGCCCCAACAATCAGAACATCGTAAACACCGGGGACCGGTCGGGCGCGTTGTTCGCCTCTGATCCTCCTGGTGATCATGTCGATGCATTCGCGTCCCTGGTTGATCGCATTCTTGATCAATGCCAAACCGCCCAGCTCTCCGGCGATGAAGAGGTTCTCGATGGTGGTCTCATATTCCGGCGTGAGGTAAGGCATATCGACGCCTATACTCGGACTGGCCATCAACATCGTGATCGCGCCTACCGGGCAAGCCTCCGCGCAGACCCCGTGGCCAATACATTTTTGTCCGTTGGCGATCACTGCCTTGCCGCCTAACATCGCCAGCACATCACCCTCGGGACAGACCGCCGTGCAAGTCGCGCAGCCAATGCAGTAGTTGGCATCGATGTGGGGATGCAGTCCCTTCGGTGGCTCGACATCGAACGTCGCCTTTTCCGCCATCCGCTGCGCTAGCGGCTCATTTTTCTTCAAATTCCTTAGATAACGGCGTAGGAAGAAGATCGCGACCGCTATGGCAACAATGACGGTAAGAAAAGTATCCATAAAATTGGCCCGGCCTTAGAAGAACCCCATCAACATCGCCACAACAATGTGAACCAGAGCCAGTACAGCAAAGGCGTAGCTAAACGGCTTATGAATCACATGCCACAACTTGAACACCCGCTGGGCATGAGACAGAAATATGACTCGCCGGGATAGCAGAGCCTGCTTCCGGGCCAGACCAATCACTCCTTCGAGCTGGGGATTCTTCGGCAGCATTCCGCTGAAAGAACGAAGTGCAGGCTCAACACCCATCACCTGTATTCGAAGACGTGCGACGCGAAACGGGCGAGCCAGGTCCGACATCACCATGTAGCCCAGGGCAGCGAAAGCAGACCATCGCGGCACCTGATTCGGCGCCGGCAAATGAAACAACCGGCGCAGATCGGCCTGCGGGATGATCTTTTGACGCTCCAGCACTTGCTGAAATACCCTCAGCGACGATTCAGCCGCGGCGACGTGGCGCGGAATCTGGGCGTAAAGGTATCGTCCAATCAGCCCGCTCAGCGCGACCGCCAGCATGAGCCAGAACGCAATTCCCGCCAGCCCGCGAAACTTGAACGAAGAGTGGAACGCAATGCAAACCGGAGCAGCAATCCCCAGAACAACGTGATGGTCGAGCCAGTGTTTCGAGTTCCCCTGCCTCTGCAGCCATGCCCAGCGCTTTCGCAGAGGATAGAGGAAGATGCCGCACAGCATCAGCACTCCGAGGATGCCCAGATTGATCCCGACAGCGCCGCTGGGCTTCAGCAGATGATGCTTCAGAGAAAACGGGCGATCCGCCTGGCTGAGCCTGTAGTAGTCCTCGCCATAAAGCACCAGCGCAACGATCGCCGCGATGGCCAGGGCCGATATCAGGAGAACCAGCCGGCGATGCTGTCTTTCGGCATCAGGAATTTCGACAGCCGCCGGCGCAAAGGTGGTGTGTGCGGTCATTTCACGGGCCCTTTTACGTCGAAGCGATATCCCAGGCTCAGATACCACTGGTTGTAATTCAGTTGCTCGCCACGTGAGATGGTGTAACCGCTCTGCAGAAACGTATGACTACCGAGGTTGGTGTCAAAAGAGGTATTTGCGAACAACGACTGGTGATTCACGGTGAACGATGAATCGAGATTCTGAGTTCCAACCTGAGCGTCCCAGAGCATCCGGTTTCCTAACTGGCGTGACAGCGACAGAACCTTGTAGTTCCCGCGCGCAAAAGAGCTGTCGAACTTGGAGTAATGGACGTCGGCACGAATTCCGGTGCGCCAGATTTCACTCCATGTGACCCCGTACATCTGGTTCAGGCTTCGCCTTTCATCACCGGTCTTGTCACTCTGTCCAACCGTGGTGTAAACCGCGAAGTGTTTCACCGGTTCCACTCGCACACCTACGTTAACGCCCTGGTAGAGGAGCTTGTCTACCAGACCAGTGCCAATCAGCGCCGTAGCTGCGGTGGGCACATCGCGAAAGTAGTTATGAGAAACATCAAATGACAACCATTCTTTCGGCTGAATACGGAATGTGAGATAGCTGCGGCTGATGCCCGCACCCGGCTTGATCCCATCAGTGCTGATACCTTGCGGTGAGTCGACAATGAACGAGTGATAGACGGAAAATAATTTCCGGTACGACACGCCGTTCTCCAGAAACAGGTACGGACGATCGAGCTGCCACTTAATCATGTCCAGGGCAACGCCAGCGGTGCTGCTGTAGTGGAAGTCTTCGTAACTGCCGCCTTCAAAATTGACGAATGATCCTGCGATTTGCTGGTTCGGGCTGTAGTGCCACGAAGCCGGATCGGGTGTCGATCCCAAAAAGACTCCGGCGATAATTCCCTTTGCCACCTTGCGTCCCACATATCCGCCGTCAATCGTGTCCAGGCTGACCGCCCAAGGCAGGTAGAGACGCCCGAATCCAGCCACCCACTTGGAATTGGGATTGTCGTAGTACAACTGGATGGTGTAAGTCCGGTCGAGATAGTCTTGCAGCGTGTCCTCATCGGGCTGCGAATTGCTGGTCAGGCGGCCCCGCCAGTAGCCCTGCATGTTCCAGTAGGTTCCAGCGATCCGCGTCATGTCAGTCCGAAGTGCCAGGCCGACAGTGCTGCTGCGTCCGGGTGTCGAACCACTGCTGCTGACCCCGCTGTAGTCGATTCCGATTCGCGCTCGAATCCGGCTTTCCTCGGCCGAAGCTGCGTCTGCCGAAGCAGCATCGTGCGTATTGCTATGCGAGATTACGGCCGCAGAATTATTTACAGCGGTGGTCACTGGCCGCTCCTCCCCCAGCCTGGCTGAGTCCTCGGCGGAGAGATCGGCCCAGTCACCCGGCTTTACGTCACGCTTGGGATTGTGGATCTCCGTCACCGCCGATGTTTCCGCGACCGAAACGATTTGCAACTCAGCAATCACCGGTCCAGATGGTGCTGCGGAATCTGTGGCCGATGGATCGGTATCGCGTACCACAAGCTTCATGCCTTGGGCCAAGCCGGAACTGCGTCCACCACTCAAGTAGGCCGCGCCCTCGGTCACGTATTTCACCTTGAAGCTGACGTGCAGCCTCGGATCCGCCGGTTGGACGGAACCTCGCATCGAGGATTTGCCATTGGCGCCACTGTCCCCGATCGGCGAATGGTCGACTCGCAAACTCGTGATTGTTGCCGGCTGGGGCTTGCGTTGCCGGCGCCATATCTTCCCTAGCAGCGCGCCATCGGTCGGGGGGACAGCGCCGGCAGATCCTGCAATCGCAGCCGTGGGCAGCAAGGTCACAATGATTGTGTTGCCCGCGGTGGCAACTTTGTACTGGCGAGCGGAATCGAGATCTACGACCGCGCGCGTGACCAGCGGATCGGTACTGTTGAGGCCGACGCGCACCCGTTTTACTCCGTATCGATTCACTGCAATGCGCCGCTGCCTTGCGTTAGCCTTTGTGTCGGGCAGATCCAGAACCAGGCGGTCGGGATCGGTCGCAATTGCGATCTCAGGAACTACCGGGTGGCTGAGTGTGACCTCAAGCCTGGTGTTGTTACCGCTGCGCATGACCTTCACCTTGCGGATTTCTGCAATCCTCCCGCTTGCCCCCTGCGCCACGCACGCGGACGCTAACAGCAGCAGGATACCGAAGTCTGCGATCCATCTCACTTGGAGTAACTCCCACATTCTGTGTTTGACATCGCGTTCATCCTGATCTCTTCGATCATTCGTCACCTTCGAGCTCTCGCGCGCGGGAATGCTGCGATCATCCAGCTATCCATGCTGGTGTGGCATTGGCGGCAATCGGTCGAATAACCCAACACCTGATGATTCGGTGAAGCGGCCCTTTGAAACGCCCGCAGGTGGCAACTCACACAGTCGGTCGACAGCCCTTGACGGTTGAACTGCCCGACCGCTCCGACCCGGTGGCACGAATAGCAGTCGACCGCAGCGTGGGCGCCAATCAGCGGAAAGCGGTCCTGATGCTCATTGATGGAATGGATCGAGACTTGCCAGCCATTAACCCGGTGGCAGGAATCGCATTGCGCCCCGTTTTTCCGTCGATGAAGGTCAGCATGGCAGTCCTGGCAGTTGCTGCCCACGTCCGCAAACACCGGATTGACGTGGCACTCCTGGCAAGGCACTCCGACATGCATGCCGCGCAGCGGATAGCCGGTTTTACCGTGATCGAACTCAGGCTTACTGCGGATCGGTTTCCACGCGGAGGATGTATGGCAGTTCTCACAGGCAACCTGCATCGGGCCGTGAGGACTGACACTGGACGCAGCGGGCATGGCCGACTTCCCGGCGGGCGCGCTTGCGGCCATCTGGAACAGCAAGAACGCGTGGACTAGAAGCGTATTTCCCAGCAAACCTCATCTCCTCCATGTTTCATGCAGCGATCGTTCATATGTCGATCGTTCATACGCCGATCGTTCATGCGCGACCCCGCTGCCTGCGTTTCAGTTCCCCGCCCCGCTCGGTTTTAAAGTGTCACGTCCGTGGCATGATGCACATGCCTTCGGCGTGGGCTTGTAGAAGACAACCGCTCTTCCGTTGAGCGTTCGCGTCAACTTATGGCAACTCTCGCAGCGCAAGTTGCGATGGGCACCCTGCAGAGCGAAATCCGTTTGCCTGTCGTGCTCAAACAATGACGGCTTCCATTTCGTACTGCCGTGACAGCCGTTGCAGGCCGTCACCCCGGCCTTCGCAAATTGCGTGCCATGCACATCTGCGTGGCATGCTTCGCACTTTGCGGGCGCAGTCTTGAAATCGACGTTGACGAAGCCGGCACTGGAATTCTGTGGTTTATGGCAATCGACGCACTTCGCAGCCGCGTGAGCGCCGCTCAGGGCAAAGGCCGTCTTGGCATGGTCGAAGTGGGTGAAATCTTTCCACGACTCGGCCGAGTGACAAAGCTCGCATCCCAGTGGTTTTCCATTCGGTCCCGCTTGCCGCATGAGCCCGGCGAATCCCCCGCGGTGCGGGTCGGCGTGGCAACTGGTACAAGCCAGGTCCGACCAGTGATAGACCGCGGTCGGCTTCGGTTTGAAATTCGCGGACACCTTATGGCAATCGCCGCACGGAACCGCCACATGACTCCCACTCAGCGCGAAGGGCGTTTCGTTGTGCCGCCGCAGGCTGAATGTGGATGGCAGAAAGCGTTCCAGGCTGTGGCAGCGCTCGCAGGTGTTGAAGTGCGGCGCAGCGGCAAACTGCCCGGCGTGCTCATCGCGGTGGCAGTCAGTGCAGCGCTGGAACTTCATCCTGAACAGCGTGTCTTTTCCCTTGGGAATATGACACTGCCCGCATTGCAGGGCGGCATGCTTACCCTGCAAGGGATACGCGGTCGCCGCGTGCTCGTTTAACCCGAACGTTGACGGTTTGAAACCGTCGACCGTGTGACACGACGAGCACTCGCTCCCGCCGGCACGCGCGGCAAACTGCCCGCCATGAAAGTCGGGCCGGTGACAGTTCGAGCACTTCTGAAACGCCATCGGTTTCTTGAAATCTCCTCCCGCGTGGCATTGCACACACTGCACCTCGGCATGCCGCCCAAGAAGAGGAAATTTCGTTTGGGAATGGTCGAATGTCCGATTCAGCGCGGGCGTGGAAATCCTGTTCCAGCCTGCGGTGCTGTGACAGGACTGGCAGGTTTGGGAAAAACCACCACGGTGAGGATCCACATGGCAGTCTGTGCAACTGCCGAATGCGATTCCAGTGTAGCGCGGTTGTTTGTCCTGCCCGGGCGTGTGGCACTGCTGGCACGCGACCTGGGTATGCAGACCAGTCAACGGATAGCGTGTAACCGAATGGTCGAACGTGCTGAAACTGATCCTCTTCCAGTCAGTGTAATTGTGACATTGCAGGCAGTTGGGCCCGAGCTGTCCCTTGTGCTCATCTTGATGGCAGCCACTGCAGCTCGGTGAGAGACCAAGAAATGTTCGGCTCAGATCTTTTACTTTGATCACCGCGCGTTCGCTCGGTGACACGCGTTCTGGATTGTGGCACCGGTTGCATTCCAGCCCTGAGTGTTTGCCCTCGAGCCTGTAGCCGGTCTTCGCGTGATCGAAGGTTTTGAGATCCCACTTGACGAGCGGAAAATCTTCTCCGTTGTGCTCCGAGTGGCACTTCGTGCATTCCAGATTCGACCTCAGCTTGATGTTATAGGTGGCATGCAGCCCTCTGCGAACCGCAATACGCCGCGCAATTTCGCTGTGACAATCCAGACACTTGAATGTGGGTTGTCCGGTCGAAAGCTCGTGACAGGTGGTGCACTCGGTCATGCCGCTGATGGATTGGTGCGCGCGCGAAAGCGCGCCGGGAGAGATCTGGGCTGCAACCGGATTCAAGGTCCACAAGATACTCAGCACAATCCACCCCAGAAGTACCGGCTTCGCGAGAGTGCCAAGACTCTTCGCGAAGCGTGTTTCGAAAATCGTGATGTTCGCTTCGACGTAACGCCCGCCCGCTGACTTTCGCAACAGCTCGACCCTTTGTTGACAGAAATTTCGGGATCGGGTCCTCTGGGGACTTTTTCGCCCCCGGAGGATGACCCTGATCACCGTCGTTCATCTGTAGCCGCACTCCTTACTGTGTCGCCGCCTCAGCCTTGGCGGCGTCGTCGGCCGCAACGTCCTGCGACTCAAGAGGAGCAAGCCTCCGCCAGCATCTGTCAAAGACTCGCCGGTCGATCTTGGCACTGATCGCGACGCCGTTCTTGTCCTGAGTGACAGAGACGGGGTCAGGGATATTCACCAGGTCCGCGCAGCCCAGAATGTCGTAGCTGGCTGCGAGGCGTTGCGCCAGAAACGTAAACATCGAATTTGCGTCATCGGCGACCGGCGAGGGCTTGGAAAGCAGAACAGCCTGATCCAGCAACAGTCTGGCCGGCCCAATCCTCAGCATTTGCCGGCAATAACGTGCCGTCTCGGCTTGCCAGTTGTAATGCACTTCTGGTTGGTCAACACCGCGACGGTAGGCATTGACCTTGGCCAGGTCAACCGAGCCGTCGGCATCGAGCACCATGGGGTCGCCCGCGGGAATCAACGCTGCCGGTGATCTTTGGTGAGCTCGGGCTTGCAGTTCATTCAGCGCCAGGCCGGGCACCACGTTCCCAGGATCTGCAAGATCCGCCACCTTCCACGGCGTGCAACCCAGGTCTGGATCCAGGAATCTGTCAACCAAACCGTTATCACTGGGATTGCCCAGCACGGTGGCGCCGGACACAGCCCGGACATTCGCCGCAGTGTTCTGCGCGAGCAATCCACCCGGGCTGACCAGATAAGTCACGGGCAAGTTGTCACTCTGGTCCTGATCGACAACAAAGAAATCTCGCACTGAAGGACAAGGCAGGCCATCGTTGGCAATCCCCAGGCGTGGAACTCGCAACTGCCCTCTGCGAATTGCCCGGTTCGCGGCCTTGAAGAATGCCGGAGCATTGCAATACGAGAACTGTCCGAAAACGTTGTCCGGCAGTCCGTTCACGCAACCATTCGCCTCCAGAACGCCTGGTGAGGCGCCCTGTTGCACCAGATTGTCTCCGTTAAATCCAAACCAGAGTGCCACGATGGCATTCTGCGGAAGGTTCGGCGGAACTGGCGCCGCCCCAGGCGCAGGCATGGAGTTCTGGTCAATCACCAGGGGGTTGTAGATCGATATCTTGCCGGTGGTGGGATCAAAGATCGCCGCCTGCACAAACGCCGACGAATTCGTGTTGGCCTCATGACACTCGCCGGCGGAGGGATCGGTAGCGGTAAGCTGATAGGGTGTTGCCAGGCCCGCGGCCGTCAGCGGAGCATCCGGCACGATAATGGTACAGTTGGGATTTTGGGCGAAGAGCACGCTCGGTGCGATCAGGAAAAATACCAGGTACACAGCCTCCAGCAGATTGCGATGCTTCATGACACACTCCTCCTGCGCGGGGTTCGGACGCACTCCGGAGTAAGACGGATTCGTCTTAATGGGAGAGAGGGGAGGTTCGTCCCAAAAAAAGTAAAGTTGGTTTAAGCGTGGACGGTTTCACCGTCAACGTGAGCAACAGCCCGGCGGACACTGCGAGGACTGTGGCCGTCCGACTTACCGACCACCACACTGGGAAGTTATCTGCAATGTAGAGTCGATCCAACGTACGGTCAAGATGTCAGGAAGTACATACCGGGAAGTACAGCATACAGACGGATAGATGCCAGTGACGCACGCGCATTAGGACACTAAGAAACACCGGAAAATCTGGTTACCCCCTCAGCCGCTTTTCCTACTCGTCGCGACTCACACATCCAGAATGCGCCGCTGTGCGTCCTGTATAATTCGCGCATTCCCAACCGAACGACGAACGGAGCGTCTGCCCATGCGGCAGCAAAGGAGAGTTAATTGAGAGCACTTGCTTTCAGTATTGGTGCTTATGGCCGCGGCGAAGAAGTGGTTTTTCAAAGAATTTCCAAGAAATTGATGCGATCGAGAGAGTCGCCGCTATTCCCAACAGGCCTCCGGGAAGCCATGCCGCCTGCGGGGAGATGCGCAATTCGAGCAAACGTCGGCCAGCCTGAACCAAGGGCACGTGAATCAGATAGGTGCAATAGGCGATGGTACCGAGCCTCATCAGCCATTTTTGGCATAGAAACTGCCGGGTATTGTCCTTCGAAGGCGAAACCGCAATGAGTAAACAGAAGGAATAGAACAGCGCCAGCCAGGAATATCCCACAATATTCACTGGCGGCGCAGTATTGACGACGTATCCCTTGTAGGTCATGAATGCGACACCGGCGAACAGGACAGTGGTGATCCCATAGACGATGGTTCTTTTGGTCCGCAACAAATTCCACCAGTGCTTGCTCCGGACCAGCAACGCTGCTAACACCCCAAGGCAGAGCGCGTCGGCGCGACATGGCATCAGTACATAGGAGGCAAAGTCCCCGTTTTGCAAGCGATGGCGAAGGAAGACCCGCAACAACGGAGCACCGATCACTACCGAAATCATCACGAAGACCAGAAGCTTCCTACGAACCTTACGGATCACCCACGGAATCGTGAGATAAAACTGCTCCTCGACCGCTAAAGACCAAGTCACTGCCATGGCGGGGAGGCCAAACCAGCCTACTTTGGCCATCCAGAAGTTCTGGGTCAATGTCGCATAAGATGCCCAGGGAATAGTAAGTGGAGAGAAGTTACCGAAGCTCCCAGGTAGGAAGTGAAATGGAAGATGGCGGACAAGAAATACCGTGGTGACCGCGGCATATAGCGGAAAAATGCGATAGGCCCGTCGAATGTAGAAAGTCCGGAAATAGGGGGGGATTCTCTAGCATCTAGCAGGATGCCCCCGATCAAGAAACCCGAAAGCACAAAAAAAGATCCACCCCGCTCCAGCTAAGCTTGCCTATGGCCAGCACGTGCGATAGGAACTGAGAGCTCGTTTGCATCTGAAATACCGAGTGCCCCATCAACACCAGCAGGATTGCAATTCCTCGTAACCCACCTAGGGCAGGGACGCGACGCGACCAATCCGGAACGGGCGAGTCACCTTTGGTCAAGGCGGTCATAACGTGAGGCTGAAAAGACCGATCTGAGGATGAGTCGGGGCCTGCAACCAATTTCACGTTTTTGCGCGCGGAAGAATTCATCGGTCAGGATGGAACCGTTCTGGGAATCACGGTGGCTGTCTAGTTACATATCACAAATCAGCACAGAGTATGGGGACAAAACCCGGTCCCGGAATTTCAGTTGCCCAAAAGCGGGCGAGAGGAGTAAATCTTGTCACTTAAACTATTTCGAGGTGAGATCGGCTGGAGGAGGTAGGTTGCGGTTTTTGAGCCACTCCAGACCGATGCTCTGGCCCCCTTTGTTTCGTTTACGCATCTCGTCGAGATCAGGCATGAATATCTGCAAGCCGGCTTGGGGAGTCATGCGGGTATAGCCGTTCACCAACTGGTCCTGATAGTGGTTCAGATCGAGATCGAACCAGGCGTCATTGGAAAGATCGATCATGATGAGATCGACGTGATGCATGGTGAGTTTTCCGAAGTCGAGTGTACCGTCGCTAAGCCGCAAAAAATTTCTCCACAGCTCGACCCGGGTAACAGCCTCTTGTGCGTTTCCGTAAATTTCCTCGAGATCAGGATTAACGATGCGCACGCTGGTCAAATCCCCCTTGATGTGCGGTGGCGGAACCAGTTTTTGGGTGTCGAAAAAGACGTCGTTGCCCGACACCTGAATGCCCGAGCCACTCTGGGGGTGAAACAGATCGGAGACAGTCAGGTGGAAGCTGCCGAGAACCGGAATTTTCAGAACGCTGAGTTTCGTGACGTGAAGCTGAATGCGGTTTTCCGGGACCGCATTGATTGTACCGGTCAGTTCGATGGGCAGCGAGATCACCTTGTGGACATTTCCGTGGAGCTTGACCTGATCTCCGTCGCCGGAAAGGCTTATGTTTTTCAGTGGGGAGTCCGGGATCGCGCTCGCGTTGAGGAAGTTATTGATGTCTCCGACGTTGGCGCGAATCACGCCGCTTTTGACATCCAACGAAAAGGATTCGGGATCGTCGAACGTGGGATTGACGTCGCGGCGAGTACGAACCATTTGTCCGCGCAGCCAGCGAACGTAGATTCGGAAGTCCGGACCCTTTCGCAACATCAGGTTATGCGCGTAGACGTTTGTGGGAGCGGTTTCGGGAAAAGTGGCCGGTGGTTGAGCGCC
>CAZGSU010000021.1:0-31709 GCA_964528615.1 uncultured Acidobacteriaceae bacterium
CCTACTTATCTCAATCTCTCAATCCCTTTACAACTCCCGCCCCCCGCCTCACGCGAAGCGTCCGTCGCACCAGCGACTTCGTTCAACAGGCGTTTACACCAACTACGACCCCGAAGCCAGCTCCACGGAACCCTCCAACCGGGTTGTGAGTGTAATGGCGAATCCCGCCAGCTGATTGAGAACCGCCAAGAATCTCGAGGTAAATGTGAACACTGGACGAATTGACAGGTCGATCTTTGCCAGACTCTTGCTAGCATCAATTTCGCATGTAACTCGTACCCTGGGATCACTTTATCCAAAAAAACTGGAACTGGGGTGATCAAGATGCTCGTCTGCCATGGGTCCTGCAAGTTTCGGAAATCGAGCTTGTCCGATTAAGGAGGCCATATGCGCAACCTGTGCACTTCAGTCATTTTAGTGTTGATCCTGGGCGCGTTGATGGGGCTTTCGGTCGCGTGTTCACATCGTACCGGCGACGATGCGGTTGCCAAGGATATTCAGAACAAGCTTGCCGCTGACGCGGAAACTAAGGACGCGCAAGTCAATGTGGCGGTAAAGGACGGAAAGGTTACCCTGAGTGGCAAGGTCCGCACTCCATCAGCCCAACAAAAGGTGGAGCAGATTGCTCGTGAAGAGCCGGAAATCGCTGGCGTCGATGACCAAACGACGATCGAACCTGAAGCCGTAGCTCCTGCTCCCCCTCCTCCTCCGGTGGAGAAGCCCAAACCTCAGCCTCTCCTAGTGCCCGCCGGGACTGTTCTAACCGTCAGAACAGGTCAGGCATTGAGTTCCAAGAGCTGCCAGACGGGCCAAGCATTTCTCGCTACACTGGCGCAACCCGTGAGCGTGAAAGGAAGGTCGGCGCTGACGGCAGGATCGACCGTCAGTGGCACCGTGGTGACGGCCAAGGCCAAGGGCAAGGTAAAAGGTGAAGGGCAACTGGACCTGTCGCTAACGAGCATTTCAGTAGGCGGACATACGTATCAAATCCAAACCAGCGTGCTCAGCAGCACAGTGAAGGGAAAGGGTAAGAGGACAGCTGCCACTACCGGCGGAGGAGCGGCCGGTGGTGCGTTGATAGGAGGCATCGCTGGCGGAGGCAAGGGCGCCGCTATCGGTGCCGGTGTGGGTGCGGCAGCGGGTTTTATAGGGGGAACTTTGACCGGGAACAAGCAGATTGAAATCCCGGCGGAGTCGGCGCTCAGCTTCACTCTGGCTCAGCCTCTGACACTCCCGCCGCCGGCCAATTGATTTCGTCCCCGGCTGACTTCCATGAACGGCACACCTCAACCACGTAGTTGAAGCTGACGATTCTCAGCTAACTGGGCAGTTACTCAACCGAAACCGTTGGCTGTGCCACGGGGGCCATATCGTAAGGTCAGCGATGCTCGACGAAAAGAGGCGATTAGATACCTTCGACTTTTGCGCATGTGCGGCGAGCCATCCGAGCGGAAGAAGTTGCTGAAAAATGCGCGACACACCAAAGAGGGCGACCTATCTATACCTGCAGCTCACATTCGCATTTAGCGGGGTGGTTTGGACTTTGATCATCTGGTCTGGGCATTTGTACATGGGGTTCGGACTGATGGTCCCGGCGATCATGTGGTGCCCCGCCTTGGCTGCGCTGGTGACTTGCCGCCTGCTTGGTCGAAAGTTGGGATCTCTCGGATGGCGTTGGCCAAGTAACAGATATATCGTCGCAGGGTACTTCGTGCCCCTGGCCTACACGTCAGTTGCGTATGGTTCGGTGTGGGCGTTGCAGCTGGGCAGTTGGAACTCGGAATTCGTCAACCAGGTTGCACAGGGTTTCGGGCTGCGTGGCATGCCTGCATGGGGCTCGCTCACCCTCTACGTCATCACTATGGCGACTGGGGGCCTGATACTGAACCTTTCGGCGACACTCGGTGAAGAGATCGGCTGGCGAGGCTTTCTGGTTCCTGAATTGACCAATCGAATGTCGTTTACGAGAGTGAGTCTGCTGAGCGGCATCGTCTGGGCTGCGTGGCATGGTCCCCCACTATTATTTGCGGACTACAACGCGGGAACGAATCGTTGGTACGCCCTCTGCTGTTCCACTGTGGTGGTTGTCTCCGCCAGCTTCATGCTTGCGTGGCTTAGGTTGAAGTCGGACAGTGTGTGGCCGGCCGCGGTGTTCCATGCCAGTCACAATGTTTTCGTCCCGGGCGTCTTCGACAGTCTGATACGCAATACCGGCTCAACTCTCTGGTACACAACCGAATTCGGCGCAGCTCTGACAATTACAAGTGCTGTGTCTGCCCTGTACTTCTGGACTCGCCGCAGCGAAATCCGTGACATCCCGCACTTCCGGGGCGACGGCAAGCAGCATTCCCGCGATAATGCCGAGTGTGCGAGACGTGTGCTGAGCAGCACGTCGTCCGGGAGGGTTAAAGTCCCTCAGGCACCCAAATGAGGGGTGCCTTATCCAAAAGCGGGAGTAGCGTCTCGCTGGCCGAAGAAAGCAGAAGGTATGGAGACGTCTAAACGGGCACGAAGGCGAAAGCCGGATACAGCCAAGGCGGACCTGGAGCCACTGCGGGCAGTACTTCGGAGGGCAGGGTGTCCACCGTGAGGTGGAATCCGAAAGGCATGAGGAGAAGTACCGGGCCGCAATCAATGGGGAAACCCAAGATGAACCGGTCGGCCAAAGGTGGGGCAAGGTCGAGTCTGCGTTTTGGAGACGAAGGCGTTCTCATTCACCCACCGCAACAAGGTGATTGCGGGCGGCACGATACGGAAGGACAACGCGCGACCTCAGGAGAACTGGCAGAGTCTCCGGGTGGCACCGGAGTAAGCGGACCTATAAGCGAAAGCGAAGTGGCGAGCGAGGCTCCGTCAGTAGTCGGACGGCTGCGTATTACCTATGAAGCGTGGCGAAAGCCACGCGACCGGGCAACTGGCGACGGAAATGGGTCGGGGAAGGCAGCCGGCGAAGAGGGTCAGGAGGAGACAAGAAACCAGATGAGTAAGGACGAGGGAGGCTGGAACAGTTCCTTAAGTGAAAAACCCGTACGCTCTCGTCTGAGGAGACTGGCGAACTGGATCAACCTGACGGGCGCCAAGAAGGTCCATTCCTTAATCGACAAAGTGTACAAGCGAAAGAACCTGGAGATGGCCTGGGAAAAGGTGAAGGCGAATCGGGGCAGCGGAGGCGTAGACGGGCAAACTCTGGAGGCATTTGAAGCGCAGCTGGATCAACAACTGGATCGGCTGCACCGAGAGCTAAAAGAGGATAGCTATCAACCTCTGCCGGTTCGACAACACCCGATCCCGAAGAGAGGCAAACCGGGCGAGTACCGAATGCTTGGCATACCGGCGATCTACGATCGCGTTTGTCAGCAAGCACTACTCAACCGGTTGGAGCCTATCTTTGAGCCGATATTCGAGGCTGCCAGCTTTGGGTATCGGCGAGGGCGATCGACGAAGGACGCACTACGCAAGCTTTGGAAAGAAATCCAAGGCGGGTCGGAGTGGATTGTGGATGCGGATCTCCGAGACTTTTTCGGGTCCGCAGACCACGAGAAACTCCTCGCACTGGTGGCTCAGCGAGTAGCCGACGGCCGCGTGCTTCGCCTCATTAGAGCGATGCTCAAAGCGGGAAGCTATGGCAAAGGGCAGCTCTTTCCTAGCGAGCGTGGGACTCCGCAAGGCAGTGTGGTTTCACCCCTGCTTAGTAACATTCTTCTGACGCCGTTCGATCGGGAGATGCGACTGAGAGGATATCAGCTGACGAGGTTTGCCGATGACTGGGTGGTTACCTGTAAGTCGGCAGCGGAGGCACGTTCTGCGGTAGAAACGGCACGCCGAATCCTGAAACAACTGAGCGTGGAATTACATCCGCAAAAGACGCGGATTGTCCACGTCCAGCAAGGCTTCGAATTTCTCGGCTACCTAATCAAACGCGCGAAGACACCGCTGAATCTTCCCGCGAGTAAGATCCGTAGCCGAGTCCCGCATGGTGCGCTCTACGCGTACCCCAAGGCGAAGTCGATCGAGCGTTTCAAGGATGAGGTCCGACAGCGAACCAAACGAACTATTCCTCTGTCAACCCCAGAGCTGATCACGGCGCTTAACCCACTTTTGCGGGGTTGGGGCGAGTACTACAAACGCGCCCACGTTCGCAGGCTTTTTCATCGTCTCGATCACTGGATCCGACGACGGATCTGGTCGCATCGCTGTAAGCATTGGCGTAACGCTGGCTGGACGCAGCTGCCCATGGCTCAGCTTTACGGCGAGTACGAGCTTGTTCGCCTGTTCGACTTAATACCTTCTCTGTCACCCGGCGCGCCTACATCTTTGTGAAAGCTGCATGCGGGAAACCCGCACGTGCAGTTTGAGTGGCGGACGGAGGCTAGCGCGCAAGCGCGCCTCCTCCGACCCGACTGTTGATAACAGGCGATTCGAAGAGCTCACAAGAGATTCGAGCTATGAAACTCGAGTGATCGGAACGAAGGGTTGCTCTGTTCGAGGAAGCGAGAAATGACCTGATTGACGACCGTCGAGTGCGTGATCGGGCCCATGTGACCAAGGCCCTCGAACTCGACAGCTTGTACCTGTGGCAACGCTCGCACTAGCAGCCTCCCCACCCCCCCGCGACGACACCGCTGAGTCCTTTCCTATCGTGTATAGAACCGGAACATTCAGCTTGGGAAATGCTTCAAGGGGTGTGGGTTCGTCGAACAATGCCCTTCCCCACCGACGAACGTTATGGATGGATGCGATAATTGGGCCCTTGCGCGGTTGAGGCGTGTGAACCCAGGCGCCACTGCCCATCCAGTAATCAATGAAACATTCGGCTGCTGCTGCTGGGTTGGCGGTGTCAATCGCTGCAGCTGCTCCGGCCACCGCACGGCGGATGCCCTCGGCGTCATTTGGCGGAGGGGATTCGGCGTCGAGCAATGAGAACAGCGTGGGCTCGTGCACGGCCAAGGCACGGATTCGACGAGGTTGAGATACAGCCGCGACGAGTGCGACTGCGGCGCCATAAGAATGTGCGACAGCAAAAAGGGATCACCTGCGCGGGCAAAAACTGGCTCGAGCAGTGCCACTTCGTCTTGAAGCCAAATCGGGCGATCCGTTGGCCATTCCGGACTCTTGCCCGCGCCATATGAGTCGGCGGCCAACACGTGAAACCTAGGTGCAAGCGTCTCAATCAGTGCTCGCCATTGGCTCGAACTGCTCGCGTTTGAGTGTAGGCACACGACTCCAGGACCAGAGCCGGCCTCGCGGAAGAAGCGGGTTAGACGCTGCATGCGGTTCCTATGCCATGGTAAATGGCGGCTGGGCGAACGCCGCCAGTTCGGGTTGATTACGTCACATGTGAAGAGGATTGTAGCCGAAATGCTCTCACGTCACTTGCCATTTACGGCACGCGATCTCTGAACTTATGCAAACAGGCGATTTCACAAGTTAGGCCCGATGCCGATCTCGCGCTAGAGGATAATGCCGCTTTGCCCAAGCCCTCCCGTTGCGCAATAGGGATTAGAAAACTACATAAAGCAAAACTGAAGTAGAAGATTCCATGTCCACATCCCCAAAAGACGCCTCTGAGAGGCTGAGCCTATGGGCTCAGCCTGGTGCATTTAGTGGTGAGTACCGAGAGGACATTTTGGATTGCATTACCGCCTATTACAACGACACCAGTATTGATATTTCCGACGCGAAACACCGGGTTACCGCAATCGCCGCGGATCTTGGCGGCCTTGACTACTCAAGCTTCAACCGCCTCGAGCGGCTTGCGCTCGCACTACTCCTAGATGGCACCGGTGTCGGAGGGGTAAGTAAACCACGCACTCGAAGTCGGAAACTATCTGTTCGGATGATTGCGGCTGAGTTGCGGAAGCACAGGGCTGAGTTTTGCGCAGCAGTGAAGTGGCTGTGCACGGAGAAACCGGAACCAGTGATAACTTGGCTCGATGACAACTTGATCCGTCATCCGGTTACCGATCACGCCAAGAAGTCCATCAAATATTTCCAAGAACATGGGCTGCAGCATACGAAGCTGCGCGTCATGATGCCCGATGGTATGCGGCTTTTCTCTCACGCCAGTTGCACCCACTGGGTCGATTTGTTCTGCATATTTCTGTTGCGCGAATGCAGTGGCCGATTTCCGCATCAGATGCCCATCAAGCTCTGCCGTTACTGCGGAAAATTATTTTCAACGACCCGATCGGATACGGAATTTTGTCCTGGCCGTGGTTGCCAGCGGAAAAACTTCTGGAGTGAAGAGCGGCACAACGATTATGAATTCGTGCGCCGCCACATGAAATTCGCCGAAAATTGCTTGCGCCCGCAGTTTGGCTATTCGCTCGAAGACCTCCGCACCAAGTTGGAAAAGCCCAAGGTTAAACGGCGTCTGGAAGCGATTCGGAAGCGCTGGCCTGATTGGCAGAAGATTCTAAAGATGATGAAAACAATGGAGGAGACTGCACAGGTCTCGAAAGGATCCCAGTATGAAACAACGCGGAGTGTTTGAAAAAGAGCCTGGTTCGGGCGTCTGGTAGGTCCGCTATGCGGATGCCTCGGGGCGCATCCGGCGCGAGAAAGCGGGCGCCAAAAGTCATGCACTTCAGCTCTACCGGAAGCGCAAGACTGAGGTTAGCCAAGGGATCAAATTGCCGGAGAATCTCCGCAGGAGGCCGGTGCCATTTTCAGAACTGGCGAATGATGCCTTGGAGTTCTCACGTGACCACAAGCTCAGCCATCGCCAAGATTTGTGCCGAATGGCATTCATAACATCGGAGTTCGGAAACAGGTCTGCGGACGCAATCAACCCGCAAGAACTAGACCGTTGGCTTGAATCACATGAGGACTGGACGAGGGCGACAAAGAACCGCTACCTGGCGCTGTTGAAGTTGACATATCGGCTCGGCAATCAGAACGGAAAGCTGAAGAACAATCCAGCACGTCTCGTGCGAATGCAGCGAGAAAATAATGCCCGAGTCCGTTATTTGAACCAGCGCCAGCCCCTGCCGACAGCCATGGATTACTTGAAGCCACATAAGGATGAAGAATCGCGCCTCTTGGCCGTAATTGGGGCCCGGTACGCGTTCCACATGCCTGAATTTGAAATCGCTATCAATACCGGAATGCGCCTGAGCGAGCAGTACAACACGGAATGGCACGTGAACGTCGCCCAGCGGCTTCTAACGGTTCCTCGCAGCAAACATGGGGAGACGCGGCATATCCCGCTGAACTCGGTTGTGACGGCAGCCTTTAAACGACTGGCCCTGCAGGCGAACGGCAGCAAGTATGTGTTTCTAAACCATGGAGGGCGAGGCGCCCCTCCGGGCCAACAGACATTGGTTTCAGGCCGCCGTTGATGAAGCCGGCATACGGGATTTTCGATGGCATGACCTACGGCACACATTCGCCAGTCGCCTGGCAATGGCGGGAGTGGACCTCCGGACCATTCAGGAATTGATGGGGCACAAGACAATTCAGATGACCTGCCGCTACGCCCATCTGACGCCGTCCCACCAGCTCGCAGCAGTGGAAAGATTGGTTTCGCATGGAAGGCGCAGCAAGCGCCGCAGCGTTCCGCTACCCGGCTTTCCAGCGTACGTACCGGCGGCATCAACTGACACCACAACTGACACCATCGACAAAAGCACGCGGCGCCGTCTTACCTCTGCTGTCGCATAAGTTTAAGTCTGGCTGGGAGTTAAGCTGGTGGGCCCTCCAGGATTTGAACCTGGGACCAATGGATTATGAGTCCACTGCTCTAACCGCTGAGCTAAGGGCCCCGCTCACCATAATAAACTATGGGATCACAGGGCCTCAGCAGTGGTGTTCTCGCAGCATTTCCTTACTCCGGCAATGGCGTGTACGAAAACGACGACACATACAGATACCGCGTCACCCCGCTGGTCGCGACTCCGCCGAATGATTTGGAGTTTGTGCCCCACAGGTTGATCAGCGCGGCGGCGGGCGCAGAGGGAATGTGTTGAGTGTGGGTCGAGATCAGAGTGCCATCGAGGTAGAACTCGATCTTCGCCGCGCTCCAGACGAACTTGTATTCCTGAAAGCTGCCATCGGCGTCTGGCACTGTGGCCGAGCTGGTCTGGCTGTTCGACACGCCGGAGTAGTTTGTCATCTCCAGCGTCGACGGGGACTGGCCCTCGTACTCGAAGTCGATTTCCGTCTGGCTGTCGTCGATATAGTTGAAAACGTCGGTAACCGTGCCTGACGCTGCTGAACCTGCGCCCTCAGGCGTGGCCGAAGTCGAGGCTGCCCGCGCCACCCACACATACGTTCCGTAACCAAACAGCTGCTTCGAGCGGATTTCGGCTCCCACAGAGGTGGCGAGTCCGTCCGCAACGCTCTGCGTCAAAGTCAGCCGCAACATGCCGGTGGAAAGGTCGACATGGTCGGCGCTGAGTCTGCCCTGGTTCGCTCCCACGATATTTCCGGGCGCATTGCCCGTGTCGATGAACCATTTGGCGCTGTCCAGAGTTTCGCCTCTGAAGGTATCCGTGAAGGTAGGCGCCCTGAGGCTCTGGCTTGTGGGAGCAACGCCACGGAAGCTGACGGCGTCAGACCCACTCCGACTTGCCGGGACACATCCATCAGATTGCGAAAATACGGAAGCACTCAGTAAGGAGAGAACGAGCAAAACCCGCCGCGGCATCGAGTCCATCATTTCCTTTTAACGATTAAGGCCGCATCCGTCCATGACCTGGAGTGCTACCGGCCACAAATTGCCGTTACTTTCGTTACCCAACGCAGAACATTAGGCAGAACATTAGAAGGGGCTAAACTGAGACGCTGAGCCGATCTTGTTGACGAATGTTTACGCAAACTGAAGGTGTTCTGGCGAAGGTGAGCCAGCAGCTCTCGCAGCTCGAAAGGCGAGACGGAGAGCTGTGGCTAATCGTGTCTCTCACCGGACTGCTGGTCGGCGCCGGACTTCTGGCCGTTCTCTTTCCCGCGGCGTTTCTCAAGCAAGGCAACATTCATTTTGAAATAAGCGTATCCCGGCCGCTGGTACTCGGACTGGTCGCTTTGCTGGCACTATTGAATACCTACTTGTTGACCCGGCGCATGGAGATTCGCCGGCTCCGGGAAGAGTTGATCTCCCGGACCATCCAGCAAGAACTGACCCAGCAGCAGTCCTTTACCGATCCGCTCACCGAGATCTACAACCGTCACTCGCTCGAAGAAATGACCAACCGATTCATCAGCCAGGCCCGGCGGTCGCACCGGCCGCTCACGCTCATGATGATCGACGTGGACCAGTTCAAAGAGGTGAATACCAAATTTGGTCACCTTACCGGCGACGTGGTGTTAGCCAATACTGCCGCCCTGTTGAAACAGTCGGTTCGGGGCTCAGATGCGGTGTTTCGATACGGCGGCGACGAGTTCCTGATCATTCTTGCGGACACGTCGAGCGCGGACTCCGTGCATGTGGTGCAAAGAATCCGGGCCGGTCTGACGGAATGGAACAAGGCGGAACATCTTAAAGGTTTCGAACTCAGCTTGAGCATTGGTGTAGCGCAATGGTCGGAGGGCAAGACTCTGGACGGCCTGCTCGATGGCGCAGACAGTCAGATGTATGCGGCGAAAGCAGATATGAAGCTGACCAAGAGTAAAGCGGCAGGAGTTTGAAGGTCGCGCCCGGCCTCAGGAAGCTGCAAATTCCGGCAACGAAAATCCACCAACCATCTACATCAACAGCTCATTCACACGCTGCGCCAGCGGGTGCTGCATTTCCTGCAGATCGTTTTTCACCAGGTTGAGGCCGTAGACGCACTGCTCGAAGTGCTGTGACAGGCTGGCGAAAAGGGGCGCCACCTTCACGTATTCGAAGTGTTCAAATTTCGAAACGATGTAGTAGCTTTCTTTGCCGGCCTTGATCCAGTCCACAAAATTCTCCAGACGGTTGCGGCGCAGCCGGAAGTGGTTGATGCTTTCCGGAAACATGCCGGTGAAAAACAGGGTGTAGTCACCGATGTGTTTGCGTACCTGCCGTTCGCGATCGAACGAAGGCGCCGGCCCGAACACGGGATTCGATTCCACCAGCATTTCGCCAACATCGGTCAGCGGCTGCCCGTCAGCATTCCGGATCTTGAACAACTGTTCCACATCACAAAACTCGGCCATTAGGTGAGCGACATAGTTCACGATCTGAGGATCGCGAAGACCGATTTCCTCGGCATAGTGCCGGCCCACGAGCTCGATGAAGAGCTGTTGTAAAGGATGCGATTCCGGTATCATGCTGGGGCTCACCTCCTCCAAACACCCCGAGTGGCACGGGATTCCTGCCGCCACTTTATCCCTCTACTTAACCTCAGCCTGAACGCCAAGGCAAGTAACTTTTGTAAGTCACCGCAATCAATGTGTCCAATTCATTTAGACGATCAGAACAATCGCAAGGTTTCCCGGGGGTGATTATTGGCAGACTCTGCTGATGGCTGCCAATCTCAGTGCCTCGATCCGGATACAATGAAGACAATTGCGGAGGGATTCATGGAGCGAAAGAACATCTCCAGTGGCGTACCTTGGGAACCTATCGTGGGTTACTCCCGTGCCGTAAAAGTTGGTTCGCAGGTCTTTGTCTCTGGGACCACAGCCACCGGCCCAAACGGCAAAGTCGTCGGCGTGGGCGATCCCTATGCACAGACCGTGCAGACCCTGAAGAACATGGAGTCTGCGTTGCAGAAGGCCGGGGCGTCGTTGAAAGATGTGGTGCGTACGCGGATGTTCGTTCTCAACATCGTCGACTGGGAAAAGATCGGCAAGGCCCACGGAGAATTCTTCCGGGATATTCGTCCGGCGACGTCAATGGTGCAAGTGAGCGCGCTCATCTCACCCGAAATGCTGGTGGAGATCGAGGCCGATGCCGTGATCAGCGGCTGATGCTGGTGTGGACCGTGTGGCCGCGGGCGACACGCCCGCGCAAGAGTGGCCATTACGGGTGGACGCCGAGAAACTAGTTTGGTTCGGGCGGGCGAGTCGCCCGCCGCCACACGGGCCGCGAGAAATTCGCCGACATGATGTATCATGCCCACCCGAACCTGAAGAGGTGGCCATGCGCTCTCTGCTCACTCTGACTGTTGCCCTCACGCTCGTCGTTCCCGCACTTTCCCAATCCACTCCGACGCAGTCTGTAACCGTCATCCGCGCGGGCGTGCTCATCGATGGCAAATCCGATCAGCCCCGCCGCGATCAGGTCATCGTGATTCGTGGCAACCACATCGAAAGCGTTTCCGACGCGGCTGCCGCCAAGACTCCTGCGGGCGCCATAATCATCGACCTTTCTCGCAACACCGTTCTGCCTGGCCTGATCGATTCCCACACCCACATCTTTCTGCAGGGAGAAGAGCCGGCCCATGGGGGCTACGATGCCAACATCCTGAGATACCCGCTGGCGTTGCGCGCGGCGCGGGCGACGGTTGCGGCCCGGCGTGCGCTGGAACAAGGTTTCACCACGCTGCGCGATCTGGAAACTGAAGGTGCAGGTTACGGTGACGTCGGCATCAAGATGGCGATCGAAGGCGGATATATTCCCGGACCGCGCCTGATCGTCTCCACACGCGCCATTTCAACCACTGGCGGCTACAACCTTGAAGACTACGCGCCGGAACTTGACATGCCCAAGGGCGCGCAGATCATCGATGGCCCAGTCGAGGCCCGCAAGGCGGCGCGCGAACAACTCGACCACGGCGCTGACTGGATCAAGGTGTACATGACGCATCGCTCCTGGGTAGGAAAGAACGGCGAGTTGGTTTCGCAACCGACCCTCACCGTGGAAGAACTCAAGGCGATCGTGGATGAAGCTCACGGCTGGGGCAGGAAAGTCGCATGTCATGCCTACAACGGCCTCGGCCTGCAGCGCGCCCTGGACGGTGGCTGCGACTCGCTTGAGCACGGTCTCGAAATTACCGACGCGCAGGTTGCGCAAATGGTGAAGCAGGGCACGTGGTACTGTCCGACCCTCGCTGCTTACTATCACGACTGGGCTCCCGCTGACACGCCCAACGGACAGCGCGACCGCAAGCGGGCGGCGGAGCATGGAGTCTCTTTCAACAAGGCACTGAAGGCGGGAGTAAAGATCGTGTTCGGCACGGATATGGGTGGCATTCCGTGGACCGAGCCGATAGCGCAGGAATTCCCCCGCATGACCGAGTTCGGCATGTCGCCCGTGGAGGTGCTCAGAAGCGCGACCTCGCGCGCCGCCGAGATGCTGAACATGACCGGCGAGATCGGGGTGGTGGCGCCCGCCGCCTATGCCGACATCATTGCCGTCAACGGCGATCCGCTGCGCGATATTAATGTTCTCGGAGACGTGAAATTTGTGATGAAGGATGGCGGAGTGTTCAGAAACGAGGTCAAGTAGTCGCAGGGTCGCGCTCACACACGTGTGGGGACGGGTTTCTAACCTGTCCGGGCCGAGCATAGCTCGGCGGTCCAAGGCGGGACGTCGGCGCTACGAATTCACGAATTGACGCTGAATCTGCTTGACACCGTCACTGCGCACGTCATAATGCGGAATTCTCCGGGTCCGCATCTGCCCGACCCGGAGCCAGGAATTCGACGATTCGGCCAGGGGGTACTTATGAGCGTTTTGGAACTCTGTGATGCAGACGTTGCTTCCGTGCCAGTCGAGGTGAGCGCCGCCGATGCCATCCGCCTGATGCTCGACCGCCATGTCGGAGCCGTAGGCGTGGTTGATAGCGAAGGCCGCGTCGCGGGCATCTTTACCGAACGCGACGTATTGCTCAAGCTCGCCCTTACCGGACGCAATCCCGAGGCCACGCCGGTGCGAGAATTGATGACCACTCCGGTCGAGTTGGCTACCACGTCGACGCGGCCTGGCGAAGCGTTGGCCATCATGCTGGAGCGCCATTTTCGGCATCTGCCCGTGGTGGATAATTCCGGCAAGTTGCTGGGCATGCTTTCCATCCGCAACCTGCTGGAGCAGCGCATCGACGATCTCAGCCACGAACTGGATTCGCTCGAGCAATATGTCACCAACGACGGCCCCGGAGGCTAGCTCGCCGCCAATGATTTCTCCAACCCGCTGTAGGAGAATGCTGCCACTCCGCGGTTTCATGCCGCGGCCAGAAGGTGAGAGGAATCCGGGGTTCCCTTCTTCACAGGCAAGGTCATAGAATTTGATGCGCAAAGCTTCCAGCGCCCTTTCCGGCGCCCTTCCTAAAACTCTCGCCGTAGTTCGGATGGCTACGTCCATATTCTTTTTGCTGTTCGGTGAATACAAGATTTTCGGCCCCGAGTTTACCCACGGCGGATTCCAGCAGTACTTGCAGGGCTTCATCCAGAACGGCGCGGTGAGCTTCTACCAGCCGGTCCTGGCAAACCTGGTTTTGCCACACGCGGTATTCTTCGGATATCTGGTGGGTGTGGCCGAGCTGTTTATAGGACTGTGCCTGCTGCTGGGAATCTGGGTGCGGCCAGCGTCGGTCCTGGGCGCGCTGCACATGCTTAGCCTCACGCTCGCCACCTGGTGGGAACCGGGCCGGGGAAATCCGGTGTGGCGCTACTTCGGCTCCGAACTTGACCACCTGCCGCTGTTGTTCCTGTTCGTTATCTTTTTCGTAGCAGATGCTGGAAAAGAATGGGGCCTGGACGGACGCCGCGGTACATAAAGACGTAAGGTGTTCCGGAGCCGCTCCGCGGCTAGTCTCAACTTCACGAGGAGCCAATGAAAGAAATCGCCAGAAATATTTTCTTCAAACTCATTCTCTTCTCGTTCGTCTTACGCGTCTTCGCAGCCGCGCAGGAACCTGCCAAAGCCCCCAGCCGCATCGTTGTTCACGCCGGAAAGATGCTGGACGTCCGCAGCGGCAAGACCCTGACCGATCAGGCGATTGTCATCGAAGGCGGAAAAATTGTCAGCGTCGGTCCAATGGCGCAGGCAAGTCGCTCGGCGGGTGATCGTCTGATTGATTTGCCTAACGCCACAGTTTTGCCCGGCTTGACCGATGCCCACACTCATATGACTGGCGATCCGCAGGATGTGGGATACGAGGGGCTCGGCATTTCCATTCCGCGCGCGGCCTTGATCGGGGCCCGCAATGCCCGTCTCACGCTGGAGGCCGGTTTCACTACGGTGCGGAACGTGGGAGCCGAGGGTTTCAGCGATGTGGCCCTGCGTGACGCCATCAACGCCGGCGATATTCCAGGTCCGCACATGCTGGTGAGCGGGCCCGCTCTCGGGATCACGGGTGGGCACTGCGATGAGAACCTGCTGCCTTTCGATTTTCACTACACTGCGGAAGGCGTGGCCGACGGCGTGGAAGGCGTGCAGCACAAGGTCCGCGAAGTCATCAAGTACGGCGCCGACCTGATCAAGATTTGCGCCACCGGAGGCGTGCTCTCTCACGGCGACAATCCCCAGGCCTCGCAATACACCCTCGAAGAGATGAAGGCCATCGTCGCCGACGCGCATCGTCTGGGGCGCAAGGTCGCCGCACACGCGCACGGCGCGCAGGGCATTCTCTGGGCCTCGCAGGCGGGTGTGGATTCAATCGAACACGGCTCATACATCGACGATGCCGGCATCGCCGAAATGAAAAAGAACGGAACCTACTTGGTGCCGACTTTGTATCTCGCGGACTGGTTTCTGGACAATGCAGAGCGCCTGCACGTTCCCGCGGAGATGATCGCGAAAGGCAGAACCGTTATGGCCGCCGCCCGCAAGAACGAAGCCCATGCTTTCGCCAGCGGTGTGAAGGTGGCGTTCGGCACGGATGCTGCCGTCTATCCCCACGGACTAAATGCCCACGAGTTTGCGGTGATGGTGAAGCTTGGCCTGACACCGCTGCAATCGATTCAGGCGTCGACGATCAACGCCGCAGACCTGCTGGGCTGGTCAGACAGAATCGGCACGCTCGAAGCCGGCAAGTGGGCAGACATCATCGCCGTGGATGGCGATCCGTTGCAGGACGTCACCACTCTCGAGAAGGTGAAGTTTGTGATGAAGAGCGGAGAAGTGGTGAAAAACGAATATGGCAAGTGATGCGGTTTCCTCTCACATCGCCTGGTTCTCCGCCTCCTCTCGAATATGTCTCAGAACGCGCAGGTGAATCTTGTGAATGATGGCGTCTGACCACAGGCGCCAGTATTCCGCCGGCCACAGACTGTGCCGGTACCAGGTTGTGCCTTCGAGCCGCGTTCCTCCGTTGGGGAGCGGGGTCAGCAGAAATTGTCCGCCGTTCGACACCAGGAATCCGTGCAGATGTGGCGGCTCGATGTGTCTGTAAGGAGTCCATTCTTCCATCGGCGCCGGGTTCGAGGTCACGGAGAACTTCAGCCTGCGCGGCTCATCCCAAATTTCGATGGGCTCGACAAACGCGCCGGTAGAGAAAACGCAATGCCGTTCTGCGCCGACCCCGGCCCCCTGGATCCCGGCCCGGATGGGATAGGCAATGCCGGCGCGAAACATCCACTCCGTAGGCGGCGCAATCTCCGAAAAAGAGACCACCTGCCTCCAGACCTTTTCCGGCGAAGCCTGGATGTCGATGGTCGTGCGAACCACGTAGACGGGTGGCGTCGGCGCCGCAACGTGCTCCACCCACTGAATTCCTGGAACGAAGATGAGCAGGACGGAAAGGAACGCGGGGGCACCGTTGGGATACCAGCGCCGCCGCTGCACCAGATAGCCGAAAGATCCTCCGAAGGCGGCGAGCGGGAGGGCGAGTGGCAAGGCCATCAGCAGGCAGAACACGCCCTCGACCGCCAGTCCCAGCAGCCCCACGCCAAGCAACGTGACAGATAAACTCGCTACGCCCATGCATCCCCCGAGGCTGCGCGGCTTGCGCACTCCGTAGATCAGGGCGGCGGTAAATCCCATGGTGAACGGAAGCGCAACAAACAGGCCCCAGCCATAATTCCTCAGCGCCTGTTCGCCGATGACGGCAATTCCCAGGCCGCATGGAACCGTAAACAGAAGTGATACCGCCGCGCTCCCCAATGAGCTCTCAGGAACTGTTCGCCTGAAGAAGTTGTTGTTCGGCTCCGGCTTTTCCTTGCGCCTGATGTCGGCGTTCTGTGCAGGTATCAAAGATAGAAGAAGAAAGAACAGCAGGTTCAGAAAGGGAACAAAGAAAAGCAGAACCAGTGCGGACGGCAAATTCGCGCTGCGCAGTCGCTTGGCGGTCAGCGTCACGCCCACCCAGATGAACGGAAGCGACATCACGACCATGGTCGCGAGGAATAAAGTGTCCCCGTTACGCAGCGCCGTAATTCGGGCCACGTCCCGCACCGGGACCCAATAGTTGAACAGTCCCCAGGGGCGGTGAAAGACGAAAGTGGCTACCAGACGATCGAGATTGTGTTTTAGTGCGAACCCGATCCCCCCCACCAGGGCATATGACCCGCGGTCGATGGTTCCGTCCGAACGCCAGAGATCAGCGAATGTGATTTTCATAAGGATCGGTCCTCAACTTCCGATCAGTTGCGGCAGGAAACTTGATTGACCGTACTGCACTCCGCCGGGCAGCGCCGGTGCTGCGCTACCCACCGGTATCCCAATCTCATGATCGCTATCGCCCCGGGAACTCTTGAGATCCATAACAGCGGGTGCATCCATGGCAGTTCGCGCATCACGGCGAGCACCGCGTCCGCGCCTGAGTATCGACTTCCGTCCTCAGACACGAACCGGATCGCGGACAGCAACTCCTCTCGCGAAAGGCCGAGCAGCGCGCCTACCCGCGGGTCCTGCAGCGGAGCTACGGCTAGGCCGCGACGACTCATCGGCGCAGTCAGCCAGCCTGCGATCCGGGTGCAGAACTCGCACTCGGCGTCGAAGAAGAGCCAGCCGCGAGCGTGCCGACTCTTATTGTCCGTCATTTCCGATGCGAGCGAGATCATGTTTCCCTCATTTACCGTTGGCTTTTTCCCAGCCCCAAAAGCGGCGTGAGTTTCCCGCGCATCCGGGTTATCCCCTTGAGCGCGCCCGCTGGAATATGTATCAGTTCCTCGAACAAGCCGGTGGTGGCGGTAAGAAATCCCAACATCTCTTCCAGGCGCTCCCGGGTGTACTGACTGCCGGGGCCGCTTTTCTTCAGTTCGCCTACGCACTCCTGCAATACCCGCAGGGTGGGGTCAATCTCGCGGCGCTTCCGCTCTTCCGCCACAATGCGGAAAATCTCCCAAACATCCTTTATGGATTCGAAATGGTCGCGGCGGTCGCCGAGCACGTGTACCACGCGGACGATTCCCCAGCCCTGCAGCTCTCGCAGGCTGGTGCTGACGTTGGACCGGGCTACGGACAGAGTGTTTGCGATTTCCTCGGCGTGCAGAGGCTTGGGGGAGACGAATAGCAGGGCGTGCACCTGGGCCACGGTGCGATTGATGCCCCAGCGGGTCCCCATCTCGCCCCAGTGCAGAATAAATTTTTGTTCGACCGGTGTAATCGGCATCGGTAATATCTGTTATTTCTGTACAAACAGAAAATACCGTAATAACAGTATTAAGTCAAGAAAATTTGTGCCGGCTGACCCTGGGTAGCTACGCACCGCCACGATTGTCATCCCCAGCGCCGTCCCGAGCTGCGCTTGCGCGGCGAGGGCAAGTCGAGGGACCTGGGTTCTTTTCCGCCCATCGGAAGCGCGATTGCGCCGGCAAGAACCCAGGTCCCTCCGCTCCCCCCGCTGCGCATCGCTCCGGTCGGGATGACAGGGTAGGGAGGCAGAAACTCGGCAGAACCGGAAGGGTCAGCGGCAAAACGCGAAAGGCCGGCTTCTCAGCCGGCCTTTATGCACAAACGGGATGCTAGCTACTTCTTGGGGGCGATGGCGTCCTTGGTAGCCTTGGCTACGCGGAACTTCACCACGGTCTTGGCTTTGATCTGGATCGGTTCACCAGTCTGAGGATTGCGTCCCATTCGGGCCTTGCGGTGAGCCTTTACCAGCCGGCCTAGTCCGGGGATCACGAAGAGTCCGTTCTTCTTGGTTTCTTTCACCGCGACGTCGGTGAGCTGCTCGAGAAACGCTGCTGCGGTCTTGTTGTTGGTCTCGACCTTCTCGGCCAGATGGCGGACGAGTTGTGTCTTGGTCATGCCTGAAGCCATGAAACCTCCTCTGAATTAACTGAAATTTTCCTGCGGTGTTGGCTATCTTATACCAGCGCTCTGTGGAAAAGTACCGTTTCAGCCGCATTTTATGCGGATTTTCGTGCGGACAGGTGCAAAAAAGCCAGAAAAATCGCATTCCGGCGCGTGCTGGCGTTCCAAAATGGCCCATTCGGGCGCTGACGCGAAGAGAGCCCGACGCGACGTCACTCATTCTCTTATCCGATGCTGATGTCATAATAGCTTTCGGAGAGTGATGTCGGTGAGTTGCGCGATCTGCGGAAAACGCAAGGAGAAACGCTTTTGCCCGGCCATCCACGGCCGCATCTGCCCGCAGTGCTGCGGCGAACAGCGCGAAGTGACGCTCGATTGCCCCGACGACTGCGTGTATCTGTTACAGGCCCGGGAGCATGAAAGGCCGCGCAGCCTGGCGGATCTGGATCCTGCGAGCCTGTTCCTGCAGGTGGAGATAGGCGACCAGTTTCCTTACCAGCATGAGCATCTGATCATGGGCCTGACCTTCTCTCTGGCCAAGAGCGTGCGGGCCGACCGCGATTTAAAGGACTCCGATCTGATCGCCGCGCTAACGTCGCTGACAAAAACCTGCGAGACCCTGGTTAACTCCGGATTGCACTACGAAGTACCGATCGCCAGCACAGCCCAGCAAGCGGTGGCGGCCGAAGTGCAGAATATGGTGAAGGAATATCGCGAAGCCGAGCAGAAGCACATGGGATACGTTCAACTGCGCGACTCCGAAGTGCTGCGCGCGCTGGTCTTCCTGGTGCGCATGGCCAACGGCCGCACCTCGGGAAGACCAAAGTCCCGCGCCTTCGTCGACTTCCTGCTCGCCCAGTTTCCAGAAAAACCATCGGACGCGGCCGTACAGGAAACCGGCAGCCGAATAATCACGCCCTAGAAAAAACAGCCACGGATTACACGGATTCTCACGGATAATCCAAGAACAAAACGAGAAAGAAAAAGAAATGTCCGTGGCGATCCGTGTAAATCCGTGGCTAGCTCTTGCCTAGCCGTTTGACCGCCTGTCCCGGCGGCAGAGCATCCCTCAACTCGCGCGCGGTCCGTTTGAACACCGGATGCCGGACCTCGGACGCAATTTCGGCGAGGGGCTCGAGCGCGAAGCGGCGTTCGTGCATAGCCGGATGTGGCACGGTCAGGCCTTTCGTGTCGATGATTGAATTTCCGAACAGGAGAATATCGATGTCAATAGTGCGCGGCCCTTTCTTCTTCAATCGCTTTCGCCCCATCTCTTTTTCTATGTCCAGAACTGCGTTGAGCAGTTGCTTGGGCATCTTTTCGGTGTTGAGCTTTACCGCGCAGTTCAGAAACCAGGGCTGGGCGGCGAATTCGACCGGTTCGGTTTCGTAAAAAGACGAGACTGCCACCACTTCGCCGAGAGTGCGCAGGCGCTCGATCGCCGCGTTCAGGTTGGCCGCACGGTCGCCCACGTTCGACCCCAGCGAAAGATAAACCAGCTTATGCATGTCCAGTTCCGGTTCCGTCGCGCGCATGAGCCTCTTCAGCGGACACCCTCGGCTCGGGTGCATCATTGCCTATGACTTTCGTCACTTTCACGGCCTCGGACCGGAAAGCTACGATCAATATTCTATGCCGCTGGAGTCCCTGCTCCTGAGTCGAGATCCCGAGGTGATTCGTGTTCTCCAGTCGGCCCTGGAAAAATTATCCATTGACGTTGAAGTCTGCCGCGGCATCGGCTCCGGGAATGAAATCCTGCGCACCGAGAAATTCGACGCCATCATTGTAGATTGCGACGATCTTAAAGGCGGGCTGGGCGTGCTGGAGGGTTTGCGCAAGAGTGCCAGCAACAAGAACACCGTCACCTTCGCCATTCTGAACGGCAGCACCACAACCCAGCAGGCCTTTCAAATGGGTGCCACGTTTGTGCTGCAGAAGCCGATTTCAGCTTTGAACGCCAAACGCTGCATGGGAGCTGCGGTCAACTTTATGATCCGGGAGCGCCGGCGCTATTTCCGACATCCGGTGGAAATGCCCGCCACGATTGCGTTTGGCGAAAGCCAGAAACTGAAGGCGACAGTCACCAACATCAGCGAAGGCGGCATGGCTGTCTTTTTTCGCGGCAAATTGCCTCCGGGCAGCGTCTCCACCGTGAGTTTCAAACTGCCCGGCGGCGCCACCCCTCTGGAACCTAAAGTTCAGATGGCGTGGATGGATGAATCCGGCCGGGCGGGCCTGCGCTTCATCGATATGTCCAAAGACTCTCGCGCCCAACTGGATCGCTTGCTGAGCGAGCAAGTCGAAAGAATGGACAAACCCTCCAACTGATTAGTTTTGGCGTGGCCGATCCCACCCGCGCAACCGCTTCCATCAGCCGTACCCGAGTTGAGACTTGCGCATTTCCCGCTCGCCGGTCACGCTGGAAAGGAAATCCACGTTCAGGTGCAGGTTTCTAATATGTTGTCGATTCATGTGAGGATTGATCGCGCGCAACGCTTGCTGCGCATGCTGGAACAGGACGCCCCGCTGCTGGCGCGCCGGGTGGCGGAGTTAACCCCGGAGCGTCAGCAATCGGCCAAAGGCTATGCGGCGCAGCTCACCGCACACGCCCGGGCCGAACTCGAGAAGCTCCTCGAAGAGGGCTCCTACTGGGACCAGAACGATCCCACTCCACATCCAGCAGACTAATACCGGCAACAGCCGCTGACTGACGCGATTCGCTCTCTCTAGCAGGTGCTATCCCGAGCGCCGCCCGAGCCGCGACAATCCTGGCTCGCGCCAAGCGCGAGCCAAAATTGCTCGGGATGACAAGATTTGGGAGCGAGATGTAGGAAGACGAAACGTCCCTGCGAGGATAGTTATACGATGGGCTGCACAGCCGGCTGTGTCAAAGCTGGAACCGACTCTTCTTCCTCTTCCACAGTAGTCTCTTCCCAAAGAGTGCGGTCGCGCAGGATGCGGGAGACCAGGGCGCTGTGCATGGCGTGTCCGGCGCGGTCGGCCACCACGTTCCCCAGGATTTGTTTTCCCAGCAGCGCCAGGTCGCCGATCAGGTCCAGAACCTTGTGCCGCACAAATTCATCGTGAAAGCGAAGCGGCGGATTCATCAAACCGTCCCGCGTCAGAACAATCGCATTTTCCTGGGACGCCCCGCGAATCAGACCTTGTTGCCGCATGGCATCGGCCTCATGCAGAAATCCAAAGGTCCGTGCCGCCGCGATCTCGGACAGGTAGTTACCATCCGAAAGATCAACCCGGAAAGTCTCTTTCCCAATCAGCGGATGGGGGAAATTAATGGCATACGACACGGA
The DNA here is from genome assembly GCA_964528615.1 of uncultured Acidobacteriaceae bacterium. GTDB lineage: Bacteria > Acidobacteriota > Terriglobia > Terriglobales > Acidobacteriaceae > JAIQFF01. Next base: position 21,358 of record CAZGSU010000021.1, read on the forward strand.
ATAGGTGTCCGCTGGATACACCGCAATGAACTTGTCCCCCTCGCGTACTTCCAGTTCGCGACGGATGCGCAAATAGGTACGCGGCCTTCGCTGCTTGCGGATGCCGGCCTTGTGTATGGCTTCGACAAAGGGCAGGGCGCTGCCATCCAGGATGGGAAGCTCAAGGTTGTCGAGTTCTACGATGGCGTTGTCGATCCCGCAACCAATCAAAGCGGAGAGAAGGTGTTCAGTGGTGGAAATGAAAACGCCCTTCTTCATCAAACTAGTGGCGTAGCTCACTCGGGCAACATTCCTGCTCACGGCCTCCAGCTCAAAGCCATCCAGGTCGGTGCGGCGAAAAATCACGCCTGATCCCGCCGGGGCCGGCGAGATACGCAAATGTACCGGAGCCCCACCATGGAGCCCTACGCCACTGCATTCGACTGGCGTTCGGATTGTCTGTTCCTGTATCAAACGAGGTCGGCTGTCTATTTTGGTCGGCTGTCTCTAATATGTTTGATGAGGAATCTACCTCTTCCGAAGCAGTCACGACTGTGGCTAATTTGCCACAGTACGTGGTCAGAAAGTTGACGGGCATCCCGCGAAGGCAAGCCTATCTATATGTGGGATTTGGATTTAAGTCGGTTTTGATTCCGAAGGAGGAACCAAAGTGGTACTTCCATCGTTAGCCGCGAACATCAGCCGCGAACCATCGCGGACTCTCCGGAGAATCATTTTTTCGGCGCGTCCCCCACTTGAGCTGCGAACTGAGAGTCGCTTATTCCCTGGTTGTAGCTGACGGAAGTTAGGAAGCGCTGGTTGGCCATGTCGCTGTTATAGAACCGCGTGATGGTGTGCGGAGTCGGAATACCCTGAACGTCACGATAATTGTCGTAGACTTCGTCTTCCACATTGCGCTGCTTGTCGGTCGGGTCGCGCCAGGTAAAGGTCTTCTTCACCGGCAAGTGATCGGAAATGTCGAGAAACAGGGTCACGCCCTCGTTGTGCGCATTCATCACCGTGACCTGGTCGACGGTTTTGCCCTCCGCCACGGTTTGCCCCTCGTAAAACAAGGCAACCCCTGGTTCGTTGATCCATTTGCGTAACACGCGGTCGAGGGCATAGTGGCTCCGCCGCATATACTCGGCCTCGTCCTTGGAATCCTGCGCTCGCGTTCCCTTGTAAGTGATTTCGTATCCCTTGTCCCCGTTGTAGACGTAGATCACGTCGCGCTTCTTGGTGAGCTCGATGCGGTCCTTGTCGGGAAACTTGTAAAAGCGCCAAAAGACGATTCCCAGACTATTAGGGCGCCCGTGGTAAAAGCTGTAGGTGCGGCCTTCCTGGGTGACGTCCTGCAGGTTGAGATAGGCCTGTCCGCCGAGGGCCTGGATGGTCTGGTGTAGCACGTCTCGGGCTTTGCGGGCATTGGCCTGGTCGACCGGGATGGACTGGGCCGGCGGCGCGACCTCAGACTCCGCTACGGCGAGGGTTTGCAGAACAAGGATCGTGAAGACGAGAGCCGATAGAAATTTCGTCATGGTTCCGATAATGGTGTTAGATGCGGTGAGATGGCGAAGTTGAATGCGATTTGCTCACCATTCACGCTCGCTTTCCCACGCCCCATGCGAGTGCCGTCCTGAGAACCCTCCTCACTGTTATCACTGTCATCCCGAATGCCGCCCCCGAGCCGCGCTTGCGCGGTGAGGGCAAGTGAGGGACTTGGGTTTGTGCCGCCCACGGCCGCAGCGATGACGCCAGCCAAAACCGAGGTCCCTCGACAATCTTGGCCCGCGCGTTGCGCGAGCCAAGGATTGCTCGGGATGACAGCTGTAACGACTCGGACAATGGTTCTACCCGACCAGCACTGCCCCACCATTGACGTTGAAGACCTCGCCCGTGATGAAGCCGGCATACTCCGAGCATAGAAAGAGGATCGGCCCGGCGATCTCCTCCGGCGTTCCCGCCCTCCCCAGGGGAATAGCCGCGCAGATCCGAGCACTCGTCTTCGGATCATTCAGCGCCGGCGCGGACATATCTGTATCCACCCATCCCGGAGCTACCGTGTTGACGTAAATCCGGGCCGGGGCCAGTTCTGTGGACAGGCCCTTCACCATGCTGATGAGGGCACCCTTGGTCGCGGCATAGTCGCAGTGAAACGCTTCCCCCCGTTGTCCGGCGGTGGAGCTGACCAATACCACGTGTCCCGCTGCCGTCCCCGACTTCCCCTGCTTCTTCATTTGTGCTACTGAGTGCTTGATCAGGGCGAAGACGCTGTCCAGATTGATGGCCATCGTGCTGCGCCATTGCGCGTCCGACATCTTTTCGATCGGCGCATCTTCGGGAGGCCAAACTCCATGATTCGCGACCAGAATGTCCAGCCGTCCGAACCGCTTTACCGCGGCCGCGACTAATTCCTGTGCCGTCCCGGTGCCCGAGAGATTGCAGGCCACGGCCGCGCAGTTTTCCTGCCCAAGTTCTTTGACCAGTTGTTCCGCCGGGGCTTTGGACTTCTCATAGTTGAACAGCACGCGCGCTCCCGCAGCCACAAACATGCGGACCGTAGCCGCGCCAATGCCGCGGGAACCGCCGGTAATCAGGGCAACTTTGCCAGTGAGAGAAAGAGGGATAGGCATGCAGAGATAGTGTGAAGTTTCAGTCAGGAATTGGCAAGTCTGGGACCCGGGCAGGTTGCTTTAGAGGTGTCATCCCGAACAATCTTGACTCGCGCAACGCGCGAGCCAAGATTGTCGAGGGATCTGGGTTCTTGCCGGCGCGACGTTGCTTCCGAGTTGACGCACAAACCCAGGTCCCTCGCTTGCCCTCACCGCGCAAGCGCGGCTCGGGACGGCGCTCGGGATCACACTGAATCGGGGGGGACACAAATCAAGGTCTGAATCGCCCGGGATCACATTCCCCAGCTTGACGCTTTCTCCGCTTTGAGTTCGCGGATCAGAATACGCACCAGCATGCCGTCGTAACGGGTCCCGCTCATTTTTTCCAGTTCTGCCAGCGCCTGCTCGCTAGTTTTGGCGGCGGCGAACGAGCGCTCGGTGGTCATGTTCACGTAGGCGTCGGTGATCGCCATGATGCGCGCCCACAGTGGAATCTTCTCGCCGCGCAGGCCGTCGGGATAGCCTCCTCCGTCGAAGGACTCATGGTGGTGCTGCACCGCTTCCTGCAACTTCTTGCCTTCGGGCAAAGTGGCCAGGATTTCGCCCCCCACCCGGGCATGCCACTTCAGCAGGTAGAACTCGTCCTCTGTCAGGGGACCGGGTTTGTTCAGGATTCGCTCCGGGACAAAAATTTTGCCGACATCGTGCACCCGCGAAGCGAATACCAAATCGCCAATTTCTTCCGGAGGAAGATTGAGCGAACGCGCAATGATCTCGCTGTAGCGGGCCGTCATCTCACCGTGTCCGGCGCTGTTCTGTTCGCGAGCCTCGGCCGCGTTGGTCAGGGTTTCGATGGCCTCCCGCAGCACCAGGGCGTTGCGGTCGCCATCGCCGGTCATCTTTTTCAGGGTGGAGATCAGTTCTTCCAGGTGCTCCGGACCGGTATGTTCGCGCTGCAGAAACCCCTCGATGTATCCGGAGATCAGCTGCCGCCGCACCGCCGCAGTTTCGCCCTCGGAAAGATCCTCTGCAGTGGATACACGGTCGCCGCCAGCGTGCTTGGAAACATACATGCCCGCATCGGCGACTCGAATAATATCTTCCATGGAGAAACCGTGCACCGGGAAACTTCCCACCCCGAAGCTGCCGGTGATGTGGTGCTCGCTGAGCGTTGGGTCCTGGGAAATCCACAGGCGCAGGCGTTCGGCCAGGGTTTGCGCCTGTTCTACTCCCGTTTCCGGCATCAGAATGATGAATTCGTCGCCCCCGTAACGTGCCACCACGTTGGACTGCCGGCATTTCTGTTCCAGCAACCGGCCAACTCGCGCCAGCACCAGATCGCCCTCCAGATGCCCCTTCGTATCGTTCACGCCCTTGAATTTGTCCAGGTCCATCAGTACCACTGAGATGGGACGGCCGGAACGGGACGCGCGCTTCAACTCTGAACTCAGAGCCTCAAAGAAAAACCGCCGCGTTTTGATTCCGGTAAGCCCGTCGGTGATCGATTGCTGCTGCAGCTTCTGGAAGACGAACGAATTGTGCAGGGCTGTGGCCAGCAGGTCGGCGAGCGTCTGCATGATGAGCTTGTCCTGCGGCGTGAAGGCGTTTTCGTTTTGACTTTCCACATTGAGCACGCCCAGCAGGCTATCGCCATACGCAATGGGGATGCAAAGAACGGCGCGCGACCCCGGCAGCACGCCCTGCAACTGTCCTTCGCTCGTGGTCTGGACCAGCGCCGTTTCCCCGGTCCGTGCCACCCGGCCGAGAATGCCCACTCCCAGCGGGATGCGCTTGCCTAACGCCTGGGCCGTGATGCCGGCCTCCGCCTTGATTTCGATGTCCTTGGTCACGTAGTCGAGAATCCCGATGCCGATATGATCAAAGCTGAAATTTTTCTGGATGTGGCCGACAATCTCCGCCAGCATCTGCTCCGAGTCCTCGCTCGAAATCGCGGTCTTGGAAATACTGTTGAGGAACGCGAACTGGCGGGCGCGTCGCTGCTCCTCGGCGAAAAGCCGCGCATTTTCCACGGCGACCGAAACCTGCCCCGCCGCGGTTTGCATCACTTCCAGGTCGCGCTGCTCGAAGACGTACTCGCGCTCCGTGTTCAGCGCCGCCATCACCCCCGCGGGTCGGCCTCCCAGCAGAATGGGCGCACCGCAGAAGCATTTGGCCGGCGCCGGCGGCAGAAAAGTAACACCCAGCCGCTCCCGGGTTTTCTCCAGCTCGGCGCGTATCAACAGCGGTTGCCCGCTCCGAACCATGTATTCGGTCAGGCCGTTCGCCGCCTTGCGCGAGCGCTTGGGCAAAATCACGCCCTTTTCCACTTCCAGTTCGAAGCGGATCTCGTCGCCTTCCTGGAAGGCGATGTAGAACTCGCTGGTGTCAAAGATTTGTCCCAGCTCCTTCTGCACCGTTCGCAAAATCTCGTCCTGGTCGAGCCGCGAGCTGATCGCCTGGCCAATCTGCGTCAGGAGCGCGAATTCTTTCGTGCGACGCTGCGCGTCATGCATGACCACGTAATTTTCTAGCGTCAGTCCGATCTGCAGCGCCAGTCCGATGAGCAGCCGCAGATTTGAAGAGCCGAACATCCTGCGGGCGGCGTGAGGAAAAAGAATCACGCCGAAGTTGTGCTCCCGGGTCTGCAGGCTCACCGCCGTCATGTTGTAGATTCGCTCTTCGGTCAGTGCCTGGCGGAATTGCGTGAACCGGCCGCCGGGAAATGCGGGCAAGGGTTCGGGCATTTCCGGTACGTTGCGGAAAGTCACGAAGCCGCCACGCCGGTAGGCCAACTCGCAGACGTATTCTCCGGCCCCGCTCTTTTCCAGCTTGCTCAGGAATTCCGGCGAAAAGCCGCGCTGCACCGGCGGCAGCACGGCGCGCCACCGCTCCGAGATGCAGATCACCGCCCCGCCCGCCGGCAGAGGCGCAACCAGGCGGTCGAGAATGGCTTGCATGCTGGGAACCAGGTCATCGGCGGCGAGCAGTCGCGTGGGATCCACGCCCAGAGTTGAAAAGGCCAGAGCATTTTCCTGCACTGCGCTGCGCTCGTTTTCCGCCAGCACCATCACCATCGCGATGCCCAGGGACATCTGCGGGATCGGACCCAGCAGATCGGAAAACTGCACATAGGAATTATTGAATTGCCCGAACAGCATCAGCACCGACCACAGCGCCAGGGACATGGCCAGCAGGGTGAACGCGAGCGAGTTTTTCCGGTGCGCGTAGCGGTAGAAATAAAACGAACAGTAGAGCAGAACCAACGCAACCCCGACTTCCAGGCGAAAGACTGGAATCGAGAATCCATCCAGGCGAAGCAGGCTGCCCGCGTGCCGCGCATTCCACAGGCTCAGGGCAATGCCGCCTGCGCCGACGGCCACGTCATACCAGCGCAGGCGGAATCTTTCCCGCATCAGGCGTGTAGAGATGAAGATGCAGAGCGCCATCGCTGCCAGAAGCAGCGAAGCCAACAGCGAGATGACCGCAGAGGGATTGCGAAACACACTCCAGGCGTCAAGAACGTAGTGCAGCGAGTACGCACCCCAGCCCAATTGCCAGGCGCGAAAGTAGTCCTGGCGGGTCTGCTCGTAGAGGTAAGTGAAAACCAGAAAGAGCAGCAGAGCAACCACGCCGGGCACTACAACCATACTGATCGTGACGCTGTTCATGGCGCGAAAACAGCTACCTCAGCCAGAGTAATAAGTTATTTCTGACTATTAATGGTTTCACACGGCCCCAGCCAAAACAATAGTCTTCTGCAGAGTACGAAAGGCACATGAGGTCGACGATTTCTTCTTCGGGATGAGTGAGTTGGCTCGAATTTAGGCCCGCTAATTGCTTGACGGTACATTTCCTCAGCCCGTACCATCGGGACACATCCTTTCGTAATGTCTTCTTCTCCCAGTTCGCTTCCGCGCGTCCGTTTCGCACCCTCGCCTACGGGTTACCTGCACGTGGGCGGGGCCCGCACCGCACTATTCAACTGGCTGTTCGCCCGCCATTTCGGGGGGACGCTCATCCTCCGCATCGAGGACACCGACCTCGAGCGCTCCACCAGGGAAATGGTCGAGGGCATTCTGCAAGGCATGCGCTGGCTTGGTCTCGACTGGGACGAAGGCCCCTACCATCAGACGCAGCGCATGGAACTGTACCGCGAAAATGCCGCGAAGCTGGTGGCTTCCGGACACGCCTATTATTGTTTTTGCACCAAAGAAGAACTGGAACAGCGCCGCGCCGCTGCAACCGCGGAAGGCCGGCCGCCCCGCTACGAAGGTACTTGCCGCAAAATCTCTCGTGAGGAAGGTGCAGTCAGGCGGGCGGCAGGTGAGGCTGCCGCCGTCCGCTTCGCCGTGCCCGAGTCCGGCGGCACATTTTTCGACGACGCCGTTTTCGGGCGCGTCGAGTTTGCCAACACTGAACTGGAAGACTTCGTACTGCTGCGTTCTGACGGCGGCCCGACTTATCACTTGAGTGTAGTCACCGACGATGTGGACATGCGCATCACCCACATCATCCGCGGCGCCGATCATCTTTCCAACACCCCCAAACAGGTCTTGCTCTACCAGGCCCTGGGGGCCCGATTGCCGGTGTTCGCTCACGTCCCACTAATTCTGGGCCCTGACAAAACTCGCCTCAGCAAACGTCACGGGGCCACCAGCGTGATCGCCTACCGCGACGAAGGCATCGTGCCCGAAGCGTTCCGCAATTTTCTGGCGCTCCTGGGATGGACTCCTCCGGAAGCGTCTCCGGAAACGCCTGCCACCGAGATTCTGGGCGACCGCCAACTCATCCACCTGTTCGATCTGAACGGAATCTCTCACTCCAATGCGGTCTTCGATCGCGCCAAGCTGGACTGGTTCAATGCCGAATACATCCGCGCGTATCCGGCGGAGAAGCTGCTGCCGCTCATTCAGCAGGAATGGAACAAGGCAGGCCTTGATCCGGCGGTCACAGACCGCGATTGGTTGCTCGAGACCATCAATCTGCTCAAGCCCCGCGCCCGCAGCCTTAAAGACTTTGCCACATCCTTCCGCGCATTCTTCACCGATACTTTTCAGCCGGATCCTGCGGCGGTGGAGAAATTTCTGCACGATGAACACGTACGCCAGTTGCTGGTGGAATTGGGCGAACGCTACGCCGCGTCCGAAGACAGTTTCACCGAGGCCGAAACCGAGAAACTGCTACGCGACTTTGCCGCCGAAAAAGAAATGAAAGCGGGCGCGCTGATCAATGGTGCACGGGTCGTGCTGACCGGGCAAGGCGTCGCCCCCAGCCTGTTCGCGGTGATGGTTGCCCTGGGCAAGGAACGCACAGTCGCCCGCCTGAAGGCCACGCAGGAACTGGCCGCCAGAGCCATGACGTCAGAGGTCTAGGTACATAAAACGTGGCGTGCGTGCCCCGTCCACGTGAACGCGTATCTCAGCAACCGTGTCTCCCAAGGAATGGTCATCCCTCAATGTTCATCGATCACAGACAAGACGGTCAAAAGCTGTTGAAATCCTGCCGTGCCCGCCCGTGTTCTGACACCGAAGTACAAGTATCGCCGCCTGCCTCACGTCCACAGTGATGCGCCTCTGTTCGTAACCTTCTGCGCGGGCGGTCGGTGGCGCGAGGTAGTCTTTGCCTGTGTGGGACCGGGTCTCCGACCCGGTCGAGCGGCCCAAAGAGCCGCAGTCTTAGTATTTCCACCCAGGTATTTCCACCCTGTCTTCTTGCGGTGCTTCGCACTGCGTGGCCGGGTCATAGACCCAGTCCCACATGTGCAATTCAAGCATCACAACTCAGTCTGGGACAGCGTAAACGACGCGCGGATATTTCTTTGGGGAGAGAGCTCCAGATGCTGGGAACCGAGAGAGTCTGAGCCGGAGAAAACCAACATCAAAGGCCGCGGGCGAGGGCGCCCGCGCCACACTTGGACCTCATTGATTACTCCGCCTGGAACCTGCCGCTGTCATAATGAGGTATATATGTGGTCCGCCATTTCCTTAAAGTTGGACGACCGCTGGCTTCCCAAGTCGGTGCTGTGCCTGCGCGACTATAGCCTCAACAAATTTCTGCATGACGTTGTCGCCGGGATCACGGTCGGCCTGGTGGCCCTGCCACTGGCGATGGCTTTCGCCATTGCTTCTGGCCTGACCCCGCAGGCCGGCATCTATTGCGCCATCGTGACCGGTTTCCTGATCTCCGCCCTGGGCGGATCGAAAACTCAGATCGGCGGGCCGACCGGCGCGTTTGTGGTTGTCGTTGCCGGCATCGTCGCCGTGCATGGCATCGACGGCTTGTACATGTGTACGGTTATGGCGGGCGCGATACTCATCATTCTGGGTGCAACCGGTATGGGCACAGCGGTGAAGTTTATTCCGCGCCCGGTCGTAGTCGGATTCACCAACGGCATCGCGGTCCTGATCGCGAGCACCCAGGTCAAGGATTTTTTCGGCTTGCACCTGGACAAGGTTCCCAGTGAGTTCTGGCTGCGAATGAAGACGCTTGCCGCCGCCGCGCCCACGTGGTCCCTGCAGGCCACCTTGCTTGCGGCCAGCACCGTGGCTGTGATCTTGCTGTGCCGCGCGATTTCCAACCGGATTCCCGGGGCGATTGTGGCCATGCTGGGAGCCACCGTGGCTGCATTCCTGCTCAAGCTGCCGGTAGAAACTATCGGCACCCGGTTTGGTGGCATACCCAGCGGGCTGCCTCACTTTGCGCTTCCTCAATGGCATGCCCGCCTGGTGCATGGCCTGCTCGGACCAGCGTTCACGGTGGCGATGCTCGGCGCCATCGAGTCCCTCATGTCAGCGGTGGTGTCGGATCGCATGAGCAACGACCGTCACAATCCCAACGTGGAACTCATCGGACAGGGAATCGCCAACGTCTTTTCTCCGATGTTCGGGGGCTTGCCGGCCACCGGCGCCATCGCCCGCACCGCAACCAACATCCGCTCCGGCGCGCAGTCCCCGGTCGCCGGAATGATTCACGCGCTCACCTTGTTGGGTGTCCTGCTGTTTGCCGCGCCCCTGGCCAGTTATATCCCGATGGCGGCGCTGGCCGGAATCCTGATGGTGGTGTCCTACAACATGGGCGAGTGGCGCGAAATCCCACAACTGTTGCGTCTCACCAAGACGGACATCAGCGTGTGGCTGGTCACGTTCGGGCTGACGGTTTTCGCCGATCTTACTGTAGCCGTCGAGGCGGGCATGATCCTGGCGGCGCTGCTCTTCATCGCCCGCGTGGCCGAGACCACCACTGTGTCGCAGGTGACCGGTGACTATGTCGAAGACGGCCGGCTGCATATTTTGCAGGACAAGGACATCCCGTACTATGCCACCATCTTCCGCATCCACGGTCCTTTTCTGTTTGGCGCAACCGACAAGATCGCAGTAATCACGGCAAAAATGCACGAGCTTCCACCCATCGTCATCATTCGCCTGCGCAACATGACCGCCATCGACGCCACCGGCCTGTTCGCGCTCGAAGATATCGCCAGACAACTTCATGCCACCAAGCGCACCCTGATCCTGTGCGGCGCGCGCGAGCAGCCAGCGCAGATGATTCACCAGGCAGAGTTTGAAGAAGTCGTGGGACGAGAAAACATCTGCGCCAACGTCCAGGAAGCGCTGCGGCGGGCAGAAGCGGTTTTCGAAAGAATCGAAGCCAGTGCGGCGATAAGCCTGCCGACGTAGGGGCGTGTGTGGGGCGGGGGCCCACGCCCCCCCCCAGTGTAGTTTTGTTTTTTGGAGATGGGGTACCGTACGAAGGCGTGGTAAG
>CAZGSU010000022.1:0-57237 GCA_964528615.1 uncultured Acidobacteriaceae bacterium
CGGTCGCCACTTTACTCAGGGATTGCTCCCCTTTCTCGTTCGACTTGCATGTGTTAGGCACGCCGCCAGCGTTGATTCTGAGCCAGGATCAAACTCTCATTTGAAACCTGTCGTCTGCCGACGGGTAGTTGGCAGACTGCCACCACGCCCTCGAAGAGGCATGGCGGTCTATCTTGTGAGATCGCTCGGACTTGCACCCGAGCCTTCCTCTCACGACTGGCATGTTCAACCTAGTTGTCAAAGAACCGATCCGCTGCCGCCTGAGCGGGCGCTTTCAGTTCAGAGCAGAGACACACAAGTGCGTCCCTGCCTGTCCTCGAAACTTGTACAAACTACGCGTCCTGCGCGTCCGCTGTCAACCCGTTGGAATCACAGGATTTCCACCTATTTTCCACAACGAGGCTTGTGTGGGGCCGGGTCTCTGACCCCGTCCGGTCAAGCGCAGCTCGACAGTTTAAAGCTGAACCGGAGCTCTGCACACGCAACAAAACGCATCTCCCGCACCGCACCCGTGCCATTTCGGCACAAGCCGAGGCGGAAGACCATTGGTCTGAGAAAAGATCACTTGGAGGTTCTTGCGAACAGCGCTTAAACCCTTCGAGGAACCTTGTCCCCGAATGAAGCCCCGTGGCCGGGACTGATTTGCAGGAATTAACCTGTTTTTTAATTAGATGCCGGACGAGCGACGAGAGTTTCACAAAATACGCCCGGCTAGCCACACACTGCTCTCGGTGAATTGTTTATATCAGATGAATACGCAAAACGCAAGCCGGGGTTTACGAAGTTGAGGCTGGGGGTACTCGTTTTTAAAGAGCAAGGCTGCGTGATCGCACAGGCCACATTTATTGAATGGCGGGGCCGCGGGGGGAAAGGCGAGTGGGCAGGAGGCATTCGCCTAGCAAACGGCGGTATACTTTCGGCATCGAGCGGACAGCCACATGAATGAGTTGTTAAAGACCCTTATTCCTCACCTCGGTGGACAGTTCGAACGGGGTTTGCCGGTGCTATTCACGGGCGCCGGTTTCTCGATGGGAGCTCGCAACACGGATGGAGAACCTATCTCGTCCGCCGGTCAAATTCGCGAGAAGTTGTGGAATCTTTGCTTCCCAGGGCAGCTTTTGGATGCCGGGAGTTCGCTGCAACATCTCTTTGCGCACGCACAACTCAGGCATTCAAGGCAAATGACGACGTTGCATTGGCCGAGAACTTCCTGAATCAGGCGCGTGGCCTAGCTTCCGATGACCCCATTTGTCCTCACCGAGTGGGGATATCTCCTGTTCAAGAAGGCGCTGGATCATCCTGCGTCCGTCGAGGCCCCCGCCTTGGTAGAAGAAGCGACGCAAACGTTAGAGGATCTCATTGATCGCTCAGGATTCTCAGATACGTACCCGTATCACGTGCTTGGCAGTCAAGGATTATCGTGGGCGCGGCACGGAATCCATGTCCGGGCAGAAAAAGAAAAGTTCCTATCACGACTAGTCGGCGCGCTTACCGAAGCCTGCGCCAAGTTTCCCAGGGCAGCTGAGTTGCAGCAGTTGTTGAAGGACCTGAGGAGGGAACTACTTCAACTAACGGTCGCAGAGAAAAGTGCGGATAACAAGACTATGAATCTGTTTTCTGGCGAGAACTAAACGCACAGACTTTGGAGCAGCAAATGCCGGGCTTTGAGACACGGCTCGTATTTGTGGCCCTTGCGATGCGGGGACTGGGAGATGTGTCCCTGGGGGCGGGTGGTGACCGGGGCGGGGAGGATGTACCAGAGGTCGAGGGCATGAAGTCGGCGCCAGAAAATCGATTTGGGAGTGTCATTCCGGGAATTCACGCGCTTGGATGTGACGGGTGAACATGCAATTCGCAGTCTTCCCCCTTACCGTCATACGCGTGGGCCTGTGGTGTAACGAAGCACGGCACCCCGTCAAGGTAGCAGGCGCGGGTTCGAATCCCGTCAGGTCCATTCCTTCGGAGGACACCGCCGAGGGAAGTTTCAGAGTAGGAGGGCCGGTAGACGGGGCATGGCTCTCTCTTAGAAAATCCTTGATTCGGCGCCCACTGAGGGCGATAATTAAATTGACCTTGACGGGGTGCTAAAAATTACAAACGGCCTCAACCGAGGCCGTTTTCTTTTTGCGGACAACCCTTACAAGGCCATACCGTCAACGGCACGGGCTGGCCTCGCGGTCCGCACTACGAAATCCTGATCCCTACTTTGGCGCCGGCAGGCGCCATACCTTTGTGACCACGAGCGCTACCGCGATTCCGAGGGACACTTCGACGAAGCGGTGATAGGCGACGGTGCGGGGCGGGGCGGCGTGCGCGATCAGCAGGATGATACTTAGCGTAATCGCGGCAAAACGATAGGCGGCGCCCAGGCGCAGCAGCGCGCTGAGAATTCCGCAGATCAGGATTCCGCCTCCGTAGACCATCCAATTCATTGGGAAGAAGGTGGCGATCAGGCCGCCTAGCAGCGCGCCCAGGGCGGTGCCGACAAAGCGCTGCCAGGAAAGAGCCAGGGGATCGGAAGGGGAGAGCAGGATCACGATGGTTGAAACTGGCGCCCAGTAAAATTCCGGAAGTTTCAGGGCGCGCGCCAGCATCAGCGATAGAACCGCGGCGACGGCGGTCCGGGCAGAGTGCAGGAGGGCTTCGCGGGTGAGGCCAAGGCGAGTTGCCCATGCGGTCATAGCAGCGGCCAATTGTATCTTGCTGCGCAGCCGGGAGAGTCTTCCCGGGCGAGGGCGCCCGCGCCACACAAGCTGGGCTGCCGAGCGTTGCTCGGCCTGGACGGGCGAGACGCCCGTCCCTACATCGTCACGGCTACTGAAATTCCAGCGTGATCAGCTTTGCATTCTGTTGGCCTACGTTGGTCAGCGTGTGGGTGAAACCGCCTTTTACCCAGGCCACGTCGCCGGCTTTGAGTTGCACGCTGGAAGGGCCTTTACCTTCGACATCGCTGCGCAGATCCAGGTCGGTGACTGCGACTACCAGATGCGGACCGGCATGATGGTGCCTGGGTAATACGCCACCCGGCTGCAGTTGCAACTCCGAGGCGCGCGCGCCGTCTTTCACGAACAGAATGTCCTGAGTGCCGCCGTTCAGGATGCGCAGCCCCCGATCTTCATCTCCGTTCACTCCCCACTTCGCGGGCGACTGGCGCGACTTCTCGTCCTGCATGAGTTCGATGGTGATGTTACGGAACGGCTGGCCGGAAAGATTCTTGGCGATGTGGGCGAAGCCGCCGGGAAGGAACCAGGTTTCACCGTCCTGCAGTTTGAGCGAGACGGGCGGCTTTCCGGCGACGTCGTTTTCTACCTGCGATGCGCCCAGCGTGACGAAGACGTAGTCATGGCGGTGGCGGTGCATTAGCGTGGCGGCGTGGGGCGCGACTACTACTTTGAATGCGCGCACGGACTGGTTTTCGAGGACGAGATGATGGGAGGGTTCAGCGGTGATCTCGACTTCGGAAGCAGTTTGGGCGGAGAGGGTGAAAGCTAACAGCAGGGCACAGGGTAAAGACAACCGACTTCGCATGGGGCCAGATTTTAGCATTCCTGAAGATGCTCGGTTGCGTTCGGCGCGAGGCTTTTAACCGCAAAGGTCGCTGAGGAAACCGCAAAGAACAAAGAACGCAGAGAAAAGCTATCGCTTCAACCTTCCACTCTTGCGCGAGACGCAGGCCACCCTCGAAAGACGGGTTAAACTTGTCAGCATGAACGACCTGGGAAAATTTTTGGTGGTGGCCGGGGTCGTCGCCATCGTCGCAGGAATCGCACTCATTCTGCTGGGGCGGGCGAATATCCCGCTGGGCCGCTTGCCCGGGGACATCGTCTATCGCGGCAAGAACACAACGTTTTATTTTCCGCTGGCTACGTCGATCTTGCTGAGTGTTGTGCTCTCGGTTGTGCTGTATTTCATCGGCCGTTTCCGGCGCTAGATTTTTTCTCAGCAGGCGCCTCTACTGTCCGCGACGCAAATGCGTCTGGATCCACTGCCTGATGGCTTGCATACGCACATGCCCCGCCTGATTCCCATACCAAATCACAGCGCCGCCCGCGCCCAACAAGGCGAGCAGCACGGCGTTCAGGATCCAGCGTCTGCGATGAGGCAAGGTGGCCGCTGCGTGAACTGATTTCGGCGCAGAAACTGCCACATTTGTATTTGTCGCGGAGGCCGCGGCCGGAACCGGCGCCGCTCGCCGGGCCCGGAAGCTGGCCAGCACCAGCAAAGCGTTGGTAATCAGGATCACGGCGAACGCCAGACCGGGAACGAATGCGAGATTGGCGCCGCGGGCCTCGGCCACGCGGATGGCCAGGACGACCGTGATCAATCCTCGGGGCAGCACCCAGAAAATCAGTTCGCGGTTGTGCTCTCCAATTCCGCGCCACGACCAATAGCTGGACTGGATAGCCAGCCAGCGCGCCAGAAACAGAGACCCCAGGGTTCCCGCCATAAGCAGGGGATGCTCCCGAAAGATTTCCAGCTGGGCAACGGCGCCGATCATTACGAAGAAGAAAGTGCGTACCAGGAACGCGAGTTCGGAATGAAAGGTGAGCAGCGCCTGTTGCGACTCGGCCATCTGCGTGACGGGCAATGACAATCCCAGGCCGGGATCGACGCCGGGAAAATTCGATAGCGTCAAACCAAAGCCCAGCACCGCAATCAAGCCATTCGCGCCGAGGGCTTCCATTCCGGCATAGAGAACCAGCACGATGGAAAATGTGAGCACCTGCCAGAAGCGCTGTTCGGAGAGCACGTGCAGCAGGCGCGACCACAGAACTCCTGCCGGGACGGCGAACAGCAAAGCGACTCCTACCTGATTCAGCACGCCGTGCGCCAGGCCTTGCACGACGGCGCCGCCCTGGCTGCGCATCCCCAGAAGCAGGCCTACGGTGAGCACGGCCAGCACGTCTCCCCAGGACGCCTCCAGCATCAGGGTAACGCGGACCGGCTCTTCCGCCTGGAGTTGCTGCAGCACGGGCAGCACCACCGTGCTGCTGGTGCAACCGAGCACCGCGCCGACCAGCAGCCCGTCGGTCCAGGACAAGCCCAGACCTTTCGCTACGATCAGCGCAACCAGCACGGTGCTGAAGATGTAGGCCAGCGTCGCCAGCAGCAAGCTTCCGGGAAAGTGCCGCAAGGTGTCGCGAAGATTGAGCTCCAGCCCGCCTTCGAAGAGCACTAGCACGATCGCCACAGTTCCCAGCAGATTGGTAGTCTTGGCCAGCGTGCCCGATTGAACCAGGCCCAGCACCGGTCCCAGCAGGACGCCGAGCATCATCAGCACCAGAACGTCGGGGACGCGAGTCAGTCCGAAGACGCGGTTGGCGAGAAACGCAACCACCAGCAGACCGCCGACTAATCCCAGAATGAGTGCTGGAGACATTTTTTGCTTCGCCTTGTTACGAAGGCACGGGTTACGAGCACGCTGACTTTATTGAATCGTCTGGCAGGAGCGCAAGCCGGGTCGAGTGACTCGGGACATGTTATCGCGTGCTACTCTTCCTTCGTTAGAAATCGGAAATAAGCGATTGGTGTCAGCGCAACAACTCGTGCCTGTCGGCTTCAGTCTGGCCGCGGTGCTGTGCTGGGGGACCAGCGACTTCAGCGGTGGCTATGCGTCGAAGCGCTCTGACTCTTTTCTGGTGACCTTGCTCTCGCACGCCGGCGGATTTACGCTCATGCTCACGCTGGCGCTGTCGACTCACGCCACATATCCCTCGGCCGCGAGCCGGATGTGGGCGTTGATTGCTGGCGTGTTTGGTGGAACCGCCTTGGCTATTTTTTATCGCGCGCTGGCCGGCGGAGGCATGGGAATCACTGCGCCCGTGGCGGCCGTTCTCGGAGCGGCCATCCCGGCTGCTTTCGCCATGCTCACGCAGGGATTGCCGGGGACCTTGTCGATCGCCGGCTTCCTGCTGGCCGGCGTCGGCATCTGGCTGATCTCCCGTCCCGAGGGCGGGGCCGGTGGTTATTCCGGAATCTTCATGGCGGCGCTGGCCGGGATCGGCTTCGCCGGATTTTTTATCTGCATCGATCGCGCCGGTACCAGCTCCGCATTGTGGTCGGCGGTACACTCCCGTTTCGCATCACTGGTGGTCGTGGCCGTCATTGTCCTGTTTCGACGCGGCCGAGGCCGCCTGCAAGGTGGCGACGCAGCACTCGGGCTTTTCGCCGGATGTCTGGATGTAAGCGGCACGGCGCTCTTCATCCGCGCAGAACAAACCGGCCGGCTGGATACCGCGGTGGTACTGAGTTCACTCTATCCCGTGATCACGGTGCTGCTGGCCCGACTGATCCTGCACGAACATTTCACCCGCTGGAAGACAGTCGGCATTTTTGCCGCGTTGCTGGCGGTGCCGCTGATTGCGGCGCAGTAGTGTCAGGACTACAGTTTTCAGTTCTTCAGTTCCCGGTTCCCAGTTGCTGAGGGCTACGGCTGTTATAATTAAGGATTGCGCTCATGCCTACGAAGCGTCTGATTCGATCCACTACAGTTCTTTGCGTCCGCCGCAAGGGCTCCGTCGTCATGGCGGGGGACGGACAAGTTACCCTGGGCGAAGGCGTTATCAAGCACACCGCCAAGAAGATTCGCCGCTTGTATCAGGACAAGATTCTCGCCGGATTTGCGGGCTCGACCGCCGACGCCTTCACCCTTTTCAGCCGCTTTGAATCGAAGCTGGAGCAGTATCACGGCAACCTGGGCCGGGGCGCGGTGGAGTTGGCCAAAGACTGGCGAACCGATAAGTTTTTGCGCCATCTCGAAGCGTTGCTGCTGGTTTCCGACAAGGAACAAACTTTTCTGCTCAGCGGCCAGGGCGACGTGATCGAGCCGGACGGCGGCATCGCCGCCATTGGCAGCGGGGGGCCGTATGCGCAGGCGGCGGCGCTGGCCCTGGCCGAGCACACAGAACTCACCGGCCACCAGATCGCAGAAGAAGCTATGAAGATTGCTGGCAAGATGTGCATCTATACCAACGATAAGGTGACGATTGAAGAACTCTAGGTCGTTGGTCGTTGGCCCTTGGTCGTTGGCCAAGAAGCTGGAGTTCTCCTACCGGCGTGGACAGCGAGCGGCCAAAGACCAACGACCAGAGACCGACGACTGATTTATGGCTATTTACTTACCTGCTACCGCTGAAGAAGAACAGATCGCACTCGATGAACTCACACCGCGTGAAATTGTTGCGGAGCTGGACAAGCATGTGGTTGGCCAGAAGGACGCCAAGCGTGCTGTCGCCATCGCTTTGCGCAATCGTATGCGCCGGCAAAAGCTCGCGCCCGACCTGGCGGAAGAAGTCATACCGAAGAACATCATCATGATTGGCCCCACCGGCGTGGGTAAAACCGAGATCGCCCGCCGTCTGGCCAAGCTCGCCAACTCGCCCTTCCTGAAGGTGGAGGCTTCGAAGTTTACCGAAGTCGGCTATGTGGGACGCGATGTCGAATCCATGATCCGCGACCTGGTGGAAATCGCCATCGAGATGGTGCGCGAAGAAAAGCTCGAGGACGTTTCCGACAAAGCTGAGCTCAACGCCGAGGAGCGGTTGTTGGACATTCTCCTTCCTCCGGTCACTCAACGACCGACTGACGGCTCCACTGGAGGCCTGGTGCTGGAAGGTACGATCTCGTCCGGTGGAGAGTCGCAGAGCCGCACCCGCGAAAAACTTCGCCAGCAGTTGCGCGAGGGCAAGCTGGATGAGCGCACGGTGGAAATCGATGTCCGCGAACGCAATTTTCCATCTTTCGAAATCATCTCCAATCAGGGCGTCGAGGAGATGGACGTCAACATCAAGGACATGCTGCCCAACATCTTCGGCCAGCGCACAAAGAAGCGGAAGATGAAGGTCAATGAAGCCTTCGAGTATTTGATCCAGGAAGAAGAGCAGCGCCTGATCGACATGGACCAGGTCACCCGCATGGCCATCGATCGCGTGGAAGATTCCGGCATCATCTTTCTCGACGAAATCGACAAGATCGCCGGACGCGAGAGCGGCCACGGGCCGGACGTTTCGCGCGAAGGCGTGCAGCGCGACATTTTGCCCATCGTCGAAGGCACCACGGTAAATACACGGTATGGGATGGTACGCACCGACCACATCCTGTTCATCGCCGCGGGCGCGTTCCACGTTTCCAAGCCGAGCGATCTGATTCCCGAACTGCAGGGGCGCTTCCCCATCCGGGTGGAACTACAGTCGCTCACCATGGAAGACTTCATCCGCATTCTGACTGAACCCAAGTCGTCGCTGGTGAAGCAGTACGTGGCGTTGATGGAAACCGAAGGCGTGAAGCTGGAATTCACTCGTGAAGCTCAGGAGGAAATCGCCCGCTACGCTTTCCGGGTCAATGAAGGCACGGAGAATATCGGCGCGCGCCGCCTGCATACCATCATGGAACGCGTGCTCGACGAAATCAGCTTCGACGCGCCCGACAAAAAGGGCGAGCACGTAAAAGTGGACGCAGACTACGTGCGCAAGATGCTGGCGGATATCGTGAAAGACCAGGATCTGTCGCGGTATATTCTGTAGGACCCTAACCACAGAGGACACTGAAGCACAGAGGAGAGTCGCAAGATTTTTCTCTGTGCCTCAGTGTCCTCTGTGGTTAAGATTGTCCAATCCATGAAAGCCATTGATCGCCCTCGCCTCAAGTCTCTGATGCAGCGCGAGCAGCAGCGCTTTGTCAACGAGCGGCCCAAGTCCAAAGCTTTGTTTGAACGTGCCGGAAAGTCATTGCTGGGCGGCGTGCCCATGAACTGGATGGTCAAGTGGGCCGGCGCTTTCCCGCCATTCGTTCGCGAAGCCCAGGGAGCACATTTCTACGATGTGGACGGGCATCGCTACATCGATCTGTGCCTGGGTGACACCGGCGCCATGACCGGACATTCTCCGTTTGCCACGGTCAAGGCGGTGGAGGAGCAATCCAAGCGCGGCATCACTTTGATGTTGCCCACCGAAGATGCGATTTTCGTTGCGGAAGAATTGCAGCAACGCTTCGGCCTGCCCTACTGGCAATTCGCTCTGACCGCCACCGACGCCAACCGGTTTGCCATTCGCCTGGCCCGCCAGATCACGCAGCGCCCCAAGATTCTGGTCTTCAACTGGTGCTACCACGGCACCGTGGACGAAAGTTTTATCACGCTAAAAGGTGGCGTCGCTCAGGCCCGCCGCGGCAACATCGGTCCGCCGGTCGATCCCGCGGTCACGACCAAGGTCGTCGAGTTCAACGACCCCGCAGCACTGGAAAAGGCGCTGGCTCCCGGAGATGTGGCCTGCGTGCTGGCCGAGCCGGTGATGACTAACGTGGGCATCGTGCATCCCGAGCCGATCTATCACAAGGCACTACGGGATCTCACCCGCCAGTCGGGCACTTTGCTGATCATCGACGAAACCCACACCATCTGCGCCGGACCGGGAGGATACACCCGGGCGGAAAATCTCGACCCCGACTTTTTCATTTTCGGCAAAGCCATCGCCGGCGGTTTTCCCGGCGCGGCCTACGGGTTCACGCAGCAGGTGGCGAAGTGCATCTCTGATAGCCAGAATCTGGAAGACTGCGACACCGGCGGCATCGGCGGCACGCTGGCGGGAAATGCGCTCTCCCTCGCCGCCATGCGGGCAACCCTGACGAAGGTCCTGACCAAGGACGCCTTCGCGCGGATGATTCCCGCTGCCGAACGCTGGACTGCCGGAGTCCAGAAGGCCATCACCGAATTCGGCCTGCCCTGGCACGTTACCCGCCTGGGCTGCCGCGCTGAATATCAGTTCTCGCCTAACCAACCTAAAAACGGCACCCAGGCCCACGATGCCATGGATTTCGAACTTGAGCGCTTTATGCACTTGCATGCGATGAACCGCGGCATTCTGCTGACTCCGTTCCACAACATGGCGCTCATGTCGCCCCAGACCGACACCGACGATGTGGACCAGCACACCCGCGTCTTCCGTGAGGCGGTGAAAGAGTTAGTGGGATAAGGATCTGGTCTCGCTACCATCTCGCGGAGGGCAAGACGCCCTCCGGACAGCCGGCGGGCCTGCCCTGAGCGTAGTCGAAGGGACGCGGGCGCTACGAAAACCAAAAACGTCCATCACTCGAGACAGCCGCAACAGGTCCTTCTGTTAACCTGTTTGCTTCCGCGATGAAGCGAGCCGATTGGAATGTCCTGATATGCGGGCTGGGTTGTGCTGTGCTCGTCGCCTGCGGTGCTCCGGGCGTGCCCATCCCTCCAACGCTTGAGTTGGCCCGGCCGGTCAGCGATCTGCATGCGGCGCGCAAGGGGGATAACGTCTATCTGGTTTGGACCGTGCCGGCCAGGACCACGGACCGCCAGACAATACGTCACCGGGGCCCGACCCGAATCTGCCGTAGTCTCAAAATCGACCTCCGTGATTGTGAAAAGCCGGTTGCGGAAATCCCGGCTTCCCGGTTCCCCGCGCCCGGGAAGAACACAGGAAAGGCCGCTACGGCGGCAAAAGTTGAGGCCAACTATACCGATATTCTTCCCCGCGAGTTACAGAAGGAAGATCCTACGGCCGAGTTGACCTACGCGGTCGCAGTGCTGAACGACAGTGGACGCAGCGCCGGACTCTCCAACCTTGTGAACGTTCCTTCCGCCCCCACCCTTCCGCCGCCCGATCATTTCACAGCGCGGGTGGAAAGCGACGGAGTGCTGGTCTCATGGGATTGTCCGCAAGCCGCGGATTTGGAAGCAAACCCTGCAATAAGCTACCGGCTGCGGATTTATCGACGTGAAACTAATACGGAGCAAGGCAAGGAGAATGGCACCAGGGTCGGCGAGGTTAACTTTGCCGGCTGTGCGCAAAATCAGACGCCCCAATTTCTCGACCAGAGTTTCGAGTGGGAGAAGCGCTACGACTACCACGCCACCGTGGTGACGGTAGTTTCCCGGACCGGCGCACCTGAGGCTGAGGTCGAAGGCGACGACACTCCGACGATCCAGGTCTTCGCCCAAGATGTTTTTCCGCCCGCTGCTCCCACCGGCTTGCAGGCGGTTTTCTCGGGCGTAGGCCAGGCGCCCTTCGTCGATCTGGTCTGGTCTCCGAACAGCGAAGCCGACCTCGCTGGATATAACGTTTATCGGCACGAAGAAGGCGGCCCACCCGTGAAGCTCAACGCCGAGCCGGTCAAAGCGCCGGCCTACCGCGACCCCAATGTGCAGCCGGGGAAGAAATATTTTTACGCGGTGTCGGCGGTCGATGAGCACGGCAACGAAAGCTCGCGGTCGGAGGAGGCCGGTGAGCAGGTACCATAGAAAGCCGTCAGCTGACAGCTGATTCCGAGGCCTCATGAAATATTGCCGTTTTCAACTGAATGACCAGGCCCACTACGGCCTGGTCGAACCCGTCGCAGGCGTGGATCACATTACGCGCCTGTTTCTTAACTCGCCCGAAGATGCCGGCGGAGACCTGGAAGACGTGCCTACCAAGCGAATGGATCATGTTCCGTTCAGCGAGGCGAGGCTGCTGGCTCCAGTGCGGCCTTCGAAGATCGTGTGCGTCGGCCGCAACTACCGGGAACACGCTACCGAACTCGGTAACGAGGTGCCTACCGAACCATTGATCTTTTTCAAACCGCCGTCGTCGCTGCTGGCGCCCGGCGGACAAGTTCGCCGGCCCAAAATCTCCCAACGGGTGGATTACGAAGGCGAACTCGGAGTGGTGATCGCAAAAAAATGCTACCAACTGGGCTCGGACGAAGATGTTCGTCCCTATGTTCTCGGCTACACCTGCGTCAACGATGTAACCGCGCGCGATCTGCAAAATAAGGATGTCCAATTTACTCGCGCCAAGGGTTTCGACACGTTCTGTCCGGTTGGCCCGCTGGTGACCAATGAGATCGATCCCTGGGCGGGGATTGGGGTCGAAACCAGAGTCAACGGAACGGTGCGCCAGCAGGACAACACGCGGAATTTCATTTTCCCGCTCGACGTCGTCATTCGTTATATCTCCCAGGTCATGACGCTCCTTCCGGGAGATCTGATTCCCACGGGGACGCCCAAGGGCGTAGGCCCGGTCGTTTCCGGAGATGCGATGGAAGTGACCGTCGAAGGAGTGGGAACACTGAGCAATGTTGTGGTGGAGGGATAGGCGGCGCTTGGCACTCAGCACTCAGCATTCAGCACTTGGCAATCAGCACTTGGCACAAATGTAACTGTGACGATATTTCGCTTCCTCCGTCGAACGGCGGTACGAAATGCGGTGTTACACAATGCTGAATGCTGAGTGCTGAATGCTGTGTAACCTACCCAGCCTCTTCCCCGATTCTCCATCAGGCCTTATTCTGTTTCTGGGACGCCGTACTCCCTGTTGTTTCCGATCGCGTAAATCATGAATCCACTTCGTCTTTATGCTTTGATTCTGGCTGGTGCTCTGGTCCTGATCGTTGCCTACTTCCTGCTGCGCCGCAAGCCGAAGACCGCCGAAGAACTGGAGAAGGAGCGACGGGAGTGGCTCGACCGGGTCGGCCGCATCACCGACGGCACCGTGATCGACGTTCAGGAAATGCCCGGCAGCAGCGCTCGGCCCTCGACGTTTCTGATTTACCAGTATGACGTCGCGGGAGTTTCTTACGAAGCCTCGCAGGACGTGACCTATCTCCGGCAGTTCATCAATCTTCATTCCTGCCGCCTCGGACTCCCCACCTCGGTGCGCTTCGATCCGCAGAATCCCGGGAATTCCATCGTGGTGTCGGAGCGCTGGATGGGCCTGAGACAGTGAGGCGGGCGCCGGGCGTCAGGCGTGGGACTTCAGCACAATCCTACCGGGTCAGAACGTGGCGACACACGCCAGATCCCGCGGAAGCTCGGGGTGACGTTAAAGGCATGAATTCAATGCCCAGCGCCATTTTTTTGACTTCGGAGCGCGGGGAAACTAAGATCGGCGCTCGGGGGCCCCGCCTAACTTGATCGGCCGAACCATCTCTCACTACCGCGTTCTGGAGCAGCTCGGCGGCGGGGGCATGGGCGTCGTCTACAAAGCCCAGGACACAAAGCTGGGGCGTTTCGTGGCCCTGAAATTCCTTCCGGAAGAATTCGCCCGCGATCCGCAGGCGATCGAGCGCTTCCAGCGTGAAGCGCGC
This sequence comes from uncultured Acidobacteriaceae bacterium, assembly GCA_964528615.1. Lineage (GTDB taxonomy): Bacteria > Acidobacteriota > Terriglobia > Terriglobales > Acidobacteriaceae > JAIQFF01. Next base: position 13,093 of record CAZGSU010000022.1, read on the forward strand.
GCGGCCTCCGCGCTGAACCACCCGCACATCTGCACCATCTACGAGATCGACACCCATGAGGGCGTTCCTTTCATCGCCATGGAGCTGCTGGAAGGGGAGACGCTCAAGCACCGGATCGAGGGGCGTCCCATGAAGGTCGATCAGTTGCTGGAGATCGGCATCCAGATTTCGGACGGCCTGGACGCAGCGCATTCCAGCGGGATCGTGCATCGCGACATCAAGCCGGCGAACATCTTCATCACCCAACGCGGGCAGGCCAAGATCCTGGATTTCGGACTGGCGAAACTCACCCCGCTAAACCGCCATCCCGACGAGGCGACGGCGGCAACCGGAGTGGGCTCGGACTATCAACTTACCAATCCCGGCACGGCCATGGGAACCGTCGCCTACATGTCTCCGGAACAGGCGCGAGGCGAGACCCTGGACCATCGCACCGATCTGTTTTCGTTCGGAGTAGTGTTGTACGAGATGGCTACAGGCCGGCAGCCTTTTTCGGGGACCACCTCGGCGGTGATTTTTGAAGCGATCTTGAATAAAGTGCCGCCGTCGCCGGTGCAGCTGAACCCCGGACTACCGGCCCAGTTGGGGCCCATCCTCAATAAGACTTTGGAGAAGGACCGCGATCTGCGTTGCCAGAGCGCAGCCGAGCTTCGCGCCGATCTCAAACGGCTGAAGCGTGACACGGATTCGGCCCGCGCCGGAACCAGCGCCGCCTCCCAGCCCCCCATCGCAGTCAAAACTCAGGACGCCGCGCCAGAACGGCAATCGCATAAATTGACGGCGGCTCTGGTTGGCCTCGCTTTGCTGGTGGGTGCGGGAGCGGGATTGCTCGCCGGAAAACCATATTGGCGAGCTGCGCTGTCCAACCCTCGATATCACGAGATCACTTTCCGGCGCGGCGACATCCGCTCCGCGCGATTCGCGTCCGACGGGCAGACCATTCTGTACAGCGCGGCGTGGCAGGGCGATCCGGTCGAGATCTTCAGCGCGCGCCCGGGCGCCGCCGAATCGCGGTCTCTTGGACTGGAGCATACCCAGTTGCTGGCGGTTTCACCCCTGGGCGAAATGGCGGTTGCCCTCAACAGCCATCGCACCGGCACCTGGGTAAACGTGGGGACGCTGGCCAGCGCGCCTCTGGCTGGTGGCGCGCCCCGCGAAGTATTGGAAAATGTGCAATGGGCGGACTGGTCGCCGGACGGCAGCAACCTGGCCGTGGTGCGCGACGTGGGCGGCCGTAACCGCCTGGAATATCCCATCGGCAAAGTGCTCTACGAAACCGGAGGCTGGATCAGCCACCCGCGGATTTCGCCCAAAGGCGACAAGGTGGCTTTCCTCGACCACCCGCTTCAGGGTGATGACAGTGGCTCGGTCGCCATCGTTGACCTCTCCGGAAACAAGAAGAAAATTTCCGGCGACTGGTACAGCTGTCAAGGCCTGGCCTGGTCTGCGGACGGGAGTGAGGTGTGGTTCACGGCAACAGAAACCGGTCTGGATCGCGATTTGTCGGCAGTCGACATGACCGGACAGAAGCGGCTGGTGGCGCGGATGCCGGGCACGCTCATGCTTTTCGACATCTTCCACGACGGGCGCATTCTGCTGGGGCGCGCCAGTTGGCGCAGGGAACTGATGGGCACAGTGGCCGATGGCAGCAAGGACCGCGACCTCTCCTGGCTCGACTACTCGTATCCGGCCGATCTCTCCAACGATGGCAAAACCGTCCTGTTCGACGAAGAAGGCGTGGGCGGCGGAGCCCGCTACGGCAAGACACAAGAACTTACCTATTCTGTCTACGTTCGCAGTACGGACGGTTCGGCCGCCGTACGCCTGGGGGAGGGATCAGCCGAGGCGCTGTCTCCCGACCTGAAATGGGTGATCGCGCAGATTCCAGGCTCGCCGGCGCAATTCCGTCTGCTGCCTACCAAGGCCGGGGAAGCCCAACCGCTGACCAACGACGCCATCAATCATAACGGCGCCCGCTGGATGCCGGATGGCAAGAAGTTTGTGTTTTCGGGAAATGAGCCGGGCCGCGGCGGACGACTCTACGTGCAGGATGTCGGCGGTGGGCAGCCCCTGGCAATCGCTCCGGAAGGTGTGAACGGAACCGCCTTCGCGGTTTCGCCCGACGGCCAGACCGTGGCGGCAATCGGACCCGATCAGAAAGGATATCTCTACCCCACTTCAGGAAAAGGAGAGCCTCGGCTGATTTCGGGACTCGAGTCGGGCGATCTGCCGACCAGCTGGAGTCAGGACGGTCATGCTCTTTTCGTTTATCAGACCGGAGAGGTTCCCGCCAAAGTTTACCGTGTGGATCTGGCGGCTGGAAAAAGGAGTCTCTGGAAGCAGCTCGTTCCCGGAGACCCAGCCGGCGTTGCCACCATCGGTCCTATCCTCGTAACTCCCGACGGAAAATCCTTCGTTTACGGTTTCCACCGAACTCTGGCCGACCTGTACCTGGTGGAAGGACTGAACTGAGGTTTGCAACCGGCTGCTGGCTGCCGGCTACTGGCTGCTAGCTGTAAGCTTCCTAGCTTCTAGCTTCTAGCTCCTGGCTTCTGGCCCTGAAGCCGCTCACCGATTTGTCGTCCCGAGCCGCGCTTGGGGTGACAGGAGTTTTGTACTCACGCCCGCGCGGCGGGCGGGACGCCCGCCGGACAGCCGGCGAGACGCGGGCGCTACAATGAATCCTGGCGGCGGCGATGGCATCCAACACACTCTAACTTTGGAACCAATCACTCACTTCCTGACTGGCGCCTGCCTGAGCCGCGCCGGATTCAATCGCAAGACAGCGCTGGCTACGGTCACCATGACGCTGGCCGCGGAAGCTCCCGACATCGACATTCTGGGTAATTTCAAAGGCCCGGTGTTTGGCTTTGCCCATCATCGCGGCTTCACACACTCTTTTCTCGGTCTTTTCCTGGTACAGGCGGCGGTGGTCGGACTCATCTACGTGATCTGGCGGGTGCGCGGGCGCAAAGTGAAAATTCCCAATCTGCCGCCGCGCTGGGGTTTGCTGTTCTTATTCGCATACCTGGCTGGGCTTACGCACATCCTGCTCGACTTCACCAATAACTACGGCGTGCGGCCGTTCTGGCCGTTCTGGGAGAAGTGGTTTTCCTGGGACATCGTGTTCATCGTGGAACCGGTGATGCTGGTTCTGTTAGTCGGAGGCCTGTTGTCGCCGGCGTTTTCTTCCCTGATCAACGACGAGATTGGCGTGCGCAGCAAGGGTCCTCAGGGACGCTCGGCGGCGGTGCTGGCGCTCCTCGGTGTAGTCGCGATGTGGGGTGTGCGGGACTATGAACATCGCCGCGCGGTCAATGCCCTGCAAGCCCGCGTCTACGACGGGTACGATCCCATCCGGGCGTCTGCCTATCCTAATTTGATGAATCCTTTTGTTTGGGATGGCGTGGTTGAAACCCGGAATTTCTACGCCACCATGCTGGTTGATTCTTCGACCCCGGAAGTGGACCCGCAAGGCGAGATGCGAATCCGGCAGAAACCGGAGGAAACCCCGGTCACTCTGGCCGCGAAGCGAAGCTACATGGGACGGGTCTATCTGGACTGGGCGCAGTATCCCATCACCGAGACCGAACAGGTGGAGACTCCGGAGGTCCATTACCTGGTTCGCTTCCGGGATCTCCGCTACTACAGCCCTGACCAGACGCGTGGGTCTCTCTTAGGCGCAGCGGTCGAACTCGACCGCAACCTGAATGTTGTGGGCGAGCGCTTTGGATCGCGAAGGCATTGATCGATGATGTGGCGCGGACCTGCCCTGAGCGAAGTCGAAGGGGCCCTCGCCCGCGTGGGAGGTCAGTTCAAAGAAAAAGGCCGGGGTGGAGAAGAAAGCGGTGAGCTAAGAGCTAGAAGCTAAGAGCTAAAGTCAAAGTCAAAGGCCGCGGGCGAGGGCGCCCGCGCCACACGAACGCCACACGAACCAGTTGACGGCGTGCGTCGGGCGCGCAACAATCATTGCTGCAGAGGTGATCATGCTGGCCTACTTATTCGTGCTGCTCGCCGTGGCGGTTCGCTTTATTCCTCATCCCTGGATGTTTACCCCGGTGGCGGCGTCGCTGCTCTTCTTCGGGGCCCGCGGCTCGCGCCGGTTCCTGTGGGTGCCGTTCGTACTGCTGGCGGCATCGGACGTTGTTCTGACCAAGGTGGTCTACGCATATCCGTTCGTCTGGGACCATTTCGTGACCTGGGCATGGTATGCGGCGATCTTGTGGTTGGGAACGCGGCTGAGGGAGAATGCAAAACCTCTGCCGGTGATTGGAGCGGCCCTGGCCAGCTCGGTCTCTTTCTTTGTGGTCAGCAACTTTGCGGTGTGGGCGGCTTATGACATGTATCCCAAGAACTTCGCTGGCCTGATGACGTCATACACTCTGGCCCTGCCGTTCTTCCGTACCTCGGTGGAAGGGGATTTGCTCTTTACCGCCGCCTTTTTTGCGACTCCGGTTGTGTTGAGCGCCTTGTCGGAGGCTTTTGGCAAAGGCGATCATCCGGCAGCGGCATAAAACCAGAGACCACGTGGGGACAGCCGTCTCCGGCTGTCAAGGTCGAGCGCAGCTCGACAAGGTTTTACCGTACAAGAAACAGCGGAGCGTTGCTCCGCCGGACAGCCGAGGGCGACTGTCTCCACGTGGTCTCTGGTGATTCCAAAAACTACCGTCACGCCTGCAGTTGTCTTTTCTTTATTCGTAGCCTGATTACCACCAGCCAGATCACCAATCCCACCGCCACCGCCGCCAGTACCCAGGACAAGTGTTCACGGAAAAGGGTTCCGGAGATATGGACGAACTGGGGACCGAATATCAGGGTGAGGACGGAAAGCACGAGGAAGCGCACGAAGCGTCCAGCGAAGATGGCCAGTAGATAGTGGCTGAAGCGCATCTCCGAGACCGCAGCCGCGAGTGCGAACAGCTTGAAGGGAGTAGGCGGCGGCAGCATCGCGGGGAACATCAAGCTCCAGAACGGATGTTTTTCGAACGCACGGTGAAATTTCTCAAAGCGGTTAGGCGAAATGCGTTTGCGCAGCAACTCTTCTCCGCCTGCGTATCCGATGCCGTAGATCACGATGCTGCCTAGCGCCGATCCCACCGAAGCCATGAGCACGTACAGCAGGAAGCGGGAGCGGTTCTGATACACGTAAGTGGCGACGATCGGGTCCATGGGCAGGCCGAGTGCGGCACCGTCGAGTGCGGCGATGACAAAAACACCCCAGGCGCCCAGAGGCTTGAGCAGCCCCCAAAGGAACGCGGTGTAGCGGGTGAAGATGTGCTTGATGGTATTCAAGGCGTCAAGAGTAGCAAATGTGTGGGGCGGGCGGGGGCGCCCGCCCTACACAAACAATTACGTATGCTTTGTGTTTCCGCTCAGCAGGTCGAGCGCATGGGGGAGCAGGTCAATTACCGCTTCGAGCGACTCGGTGGCACCACGAGGGCTGCCTGGCAGATTCAGGATCAGCGTCTTTTTTCTCACGCCGCAGATGCCGCGGCTGAGCGCGGCCAGCGGAGTTTTCTTCGAGCCTTCGAAGCGCATGCGCTCGGCTACACCTTCGAGCAAGCGATCACAGACGGCACGGGTGGCCTCGGGGGTGACATCGCGCTCGGCGATTCCAGTTCCGCCCGTGGTCACGACCAGGCGTGCCTTGCTCGCCAGTTGAAGGATTGCCAGTTGGATGTTGGCCTGGTCGTCAGCCACGATCTCTGACGCCACTACCGAAAAATTCCGTTGCTGGAGAATTTCCGCAACCGCCGGCCCGGAGAGGTCGGTGCGCTCGCCGTGCGCTGCCGAGTCACTGACGGTGAGGACGGCCGCGGTGAAAGCCTCAGGAGTCGAGGAGGACATCTTCCTCTTCTTCCTCGGCGCTGTCGTCATCGCGCTTGGATTCGTCGAGCATACGCAGGCCCTCCATGAGCAGGCCCTGGGTGTTCAACGTGGTGGTTTGCTTGCTGGTTTTGCCGTCAAAGTTGATCTGGAAGTTTCCGCCGGTCCAGCCCAACACTTTGAAAACGGCGGGATCGCCGGTGAGCGAGCCGTAGACGGCGTGCGTCACCTGGCCTTCCTTGAAGTACATTTCACACTTGTCTTTGTCGAGGGTAAGAGTGAGGGCGCAACTCTTGCGTCCCATCTCCAGGGATTGCACCAGGTCGATCACATTCATCTGCGACAGGCTGCCGCGGACCACACCGTCCGAGGGCGCGGTCTTGGCCATTTTTTCCAATGCAATCTTGTCAATCACGCGCTTGATGCGCTGGGTGGCTTCCTTCAGGAAAAATGGTTTCTCGACGAAATCGTCCACCGGTTCCTGATTGGAAAATCGTTCTGTTATGTCGGCCTTGCTGGCCAGCAGAATTACGGAAATTCCGGCGGTCTTGGGACGGCTCTTTAATTTCTCGACCAGTTGCTGCCCATCCATGCCGGGCATGCGGTAGTCGCTGACCAGCAGATCGGGTGGGTCGTCGACGGCTTTGAGCAAAGCGTCGGCCGAGTCGTTGGAGGTGGTGACACTGGCCAGCGCAGTCAGCGCCCCCTGCAACATTCCCAGGATCATGGGGTTGTCGTCCACCAGCAGGACTTTGACGTTATTCGGCATGGCAGGCTAGGTCTTTTTGCGAGCCTTCTTTTGAACTCGGGCGTAGTCGCCGCTCTTGCCTCCGGATTTGTGTTCGAGCACGATCTCCCGGATCTCGATTCCCTTGTCCAGCGCTTTACACATATCGTACACGGTCAGCGCGGCGACGCTGACTGCGACCAGGGCTTCCATTTCCACGCCGGTAACTGCCGTGGTGATAACTTTTGAGCTAATAGCGACGCCATTTTCGCACAGGCGCATGGTCACATCAACGTGGGAAAGCGGCAGGGGATGGCACATCGGGATCAGATCGGCAGTGCGCTTGGCCGCCATCATACCGGCGAGGCGGGCCACTTCCAGGGGATCGCCCTTGGGATTTTTCGGCAGAGCTTTGAGTACGGCAGGCTTCAGGGCAACGAAGGCGCTGGCTGTGGCTTTGCGTTTACTGGGAGTCTTGGCGGAAACGTCCACCATTTTGGCGTGGCCCGATTTGTCGTAATGGGAGAGCTTCCTCGGCATCGCGAAAGGCTATCTTACACGCGTCTATTGGAGTGCGAAGTCACGGTTGGCCATGTGGGGACAGCCGCCCTCGGCTGTCCGGTCGAGCAAGGCTCGACAGGTTCTCGGTGCCGCCGGACAAAGTGTTGATGTGAAAAGTAGCGGAGCATTGCTCCGCCGCACAGCCGGGGGGCGGCTGTCCCCACGTGGTCCGAGCTACCGCATCAGTACCGCCACCCACTCTCCTGCTGCGATTCTTTCGCGATCCGGCGGGATCACGATGTAGCAGTTTGCCCGCGCCATGGCGGCCACATCTCCCGATCCCTGCCAGCGCGGCAGTTCGACTTCGGTGCGCTCGAACTCTCCAGAGAGAACGCCCGGCAGAAACCGCTTCAGGCCGGCTCTGATTCTTATTTCCGATTTCAGACGGGCGTTGAGGAAGTTCAATTTGCGCGGTGTCATGCCTGACAATGCTTCGATGACCGGGCGGGCGAAGAGTTCAAAGGTCACCATGGTGGAGACGGGATTGCCAGGGAGTCCAAAGAAATAGGCGTGGTTTGCAGGAGATGCAACGTCCTCGCGGGCGGGGGCGCCCGCGCCACATGGGACGCGGCCGAACACCACCGGTCTTCCAGGCTGGATTTGCACTGCGGTGAACAAAAATTCCGCCTGGAATTCCGCCAGGACTTGCTCCACCAGATCATACTTCCCCATAGAGACCCCGCCGGCGAGCAGCAGCAAGTCAGACTCGAAGCCGTCGGCGATCAGTTCACGCAGACGCACCGGTTCGTCGGGGGCGATGGGCAAAAGCACCGGTTCTCCGCCCGCCGCCTGCACCTGTGCGGCCAGCGAGTAACTGTTTGAGTTACGGATCTGGTGGGCTGCGGGTGGGACGTCGAGGTCCACAATCTCGTCGCCGGTCGCCAGCACCGCGACTTCAGGTTTCCGGTAGACCAGCAGACGGCTTTTTCCGGCAGAAGCGGCCACGGCAATGGCGGCATAGTCGAGCCGCAGTCCCGGGGATAGCAATCTCTCGCCGCGCTTTGCCTCCAGGCCCGCGGCAACGATGTTGTCTCCCGCGGCGACTGCCTTCGTGACCTGCACGCGGTCGCCTTGACGCGACGTGTTTTCGATCATCACCACGGCATCGGCTCCGGGTGGAGCAGGCGCGCCGGTCATGATGGCAGCCGACTGGCCCGGTTGTAGAACTGGAAGAGAATCCTTCGCAGCGCCGGCTTTAATTTCGCCGATCACGTTGAGCGTTGCCGGAAGCTGAGCGGAGGCCTTAGAAAGATCGGCAGCCTTGACCGCATACCCGTCGCGCATGGCGCGGGGAAAAGGCGGGAAATTGCGGTCCGCGAGTACTGGTTCGGCCAGAATCTGCCCGGCACTCTCGAGAAGCTCCACCAGCTCCTTGCCGCGTGGATGCAGTTGCGCGGCGTGGGCTTCCACCAGGTGACGCGCTTCTTCGAAACTCAGGATTAGAGACGGCTCGGCCATGGCAGCCATGCAACAGATGATACGACAGCGTGTATTGCCTCCGCTGGTAACCCGGCCATGGTTAGCATTGAGCATCGGTCGTCCATCAGGGACAATCGATCGTCAGAGTATCTTCAGAGACAATCGATTTTCAGGGATAATCGACGGACGGGAATTTTCTGTCGCGGGAGAATGCTGTGTTTTGCCGACGTGCACTAGGGGTGTTATTGATGGTCGCCAGTTGGAGCGCAGGAGCTGCGGCCAAGGACCTCGCGGTGGTTTCCAACAAGACCAATAACCTGACCGAGGTCAGCATGCCCGACTTGATCAAGATCTGCAAAGGTCAGACCAACCGCTGGCCCAAGGGTGGTCCGGTGACTTTCTTCAGCCGCAGTCCGGATTCTCCTGAAATGAAGCTCGTCCTGGAAAAAGTTTATGACATGTCGAAGGACGAGGTCAGAGCCCTGATCGTTGCCGCCAATCACGGCCGTACAAATCATCCCGCCATCGTCGTCGTGGATTCCGAAAAGGCCGTGGTCGAAGCTGTGGAATCCACGCCCGGAGCTGTGGGGCTCGTGGATGTGTACTCGATTACCGGAGGCATTACCGTGTTGCGTGTCGAAGGCAAGCTGCCGCTTGAAGCCGGTTACCCGTTGCATGGCAACTAGAGACCCGCAATTTCAACCATGCTGTGAGGAAACCACAGCCCGAGGAACCGTGCCCGACGACAAGAACGCTCCTAAATCGCCTCGCCGCTTTCCCCGTTATCCGCTCGACGTTCGCCTTTCCATTCATGTTTTTCGCGGGGGCGAGCGACTGTCTCTCTGGGGGCGTTCGAACGAATTGGGGGCGGATGGCATTGGCGCCACCCTGACGGGCGAACTCGTGGCCGGAGAAGTGGTTGCCATGGAGCTCGCCCTGCCCACGGTGGCGTATCCCATCAAGTTCCGCGCACTGGTGCGATACCGCGACGGGCTGCGTCACGGCTTTGAGTTCCTCGCATTGACCGCTGCCCAGCGCGAGGAGATTGAGCGCGTCTGTCAGACACTGGCCGCTGCCATGTAAAGATTCGTCGTCCCGCCCGGAAATAGGTACCGGCGAATCAGTAGACTTTGGTTTGTTGCCCTCCGGCCGGAGATGCAACTTTTCACCCCCAAATGCGTCCTATCTGACGGAGAATAGAAGCGACCCGCGTTGAATCCAGCGTCGTGGGCGCTACGTACATCCGCAGAGGACCTCCTTTCCATGCTGATCAAGAAAGCACCCGATATTGCTTCATCCGAGATCACCCCAAAAAGTCTCTATCTGAACCGGAGAAAGTTTCTCGCGGGAACGGCGATAGTTGGTGCTGCAGTGGCGGCTGGAGTGGGTTTGCGCGAGGTGGCTTCTCCATCCAGTGTAGTCCGGGCCAACGCCAAGATTGACGGCCTGCAGAAGAGCCCTTTTTCCACCAGCGAAACTATCACTCCCTACAAGGACGTGACCAACTACAACAACTACTACGAATTTTCCACCGACAAGTACGAGCCTGCTGGTCTGGCCAAGAACTTCAGGACTCGTCCCTGGACGGTGACCATCGACGGCCAGGTAAAGAAGAGGCAGGTGCTCGATGTGGACACGATCATCAAGATGGCTGCTCCCGAAGAGCGTATCTATCGCCATCGCTGCGTGGAAGGATGGTCGATCGTGGTGCCATGGGTAGGATTCTCACTCAGCGAGTTGATCAAGCGCGCGGATCCATTGCCCAAAGCCAAGTTCGTCGAGTTCACCACCCTTTTTGATGTGACCCAGATGCCGGGACAGCGCGGCCGGGTGCTGGACTGGCCTTACGTCGAGGGCTTGCGGATGGATGAAGCGATGCATCCGCTGGCGCTGCTCTGCTTCGGCATGTACGGCGAAGTGCTGCCCAATCAGGACGGCGCGCCCCTGCGCCTGGTGCTGCCGTGGAAGTATGGCTTCAAGAGCATCAAGGCAATCGTCAAGGTGCACTTTACCGACAGCCAGCCCGACAACACCTGGCATCGCTCCGCCCCCACTGAGTACGGATTCTACTCCAACGTGAATCCAAATGTGGATCATCCGCGCTGGAGCCAGGCCACGGAACGCAGATTGGGTGAATTTCGGAAACGTCCCACGTTGATGTTCAACGGTTACGATCAGGTCGCGTCGCTGTACTCGGGGATGGATTTGAAGAAAAATTTCTAGAGTGGCGTGTAAAGCGGACACAACAAAAGTCTGTCATCCCGACCGGAGCGAAGCGCAAGCGAGCGCTGTGGTGGGACCTGCTTTACCGGATACTAAAGCGAGGGCAGGATGCCCTCGCGACAGCCGGCGGGACGCCGGCGCTACGAAAAACACGCACGAAGAACAACATGGTCCGCTGGTTCAAACCCGTTGTGTTTCTCGCCTGCCTCGGCCCCCTGGCACGCCTGGGCTGGAAGGCCTACATGGGCCGTCTGGGTGCCAATCCCATCGAGGTGATCACGCACTCGACCGGTGACTGGATCCTGATTTTCCTTCTGGTAACGCTCTCGATCACTCCCATCCGCAAGCTGACTGGTCAGCTCTGGCTGATCCGCTATCGCCGTATGTTTGGGTTATTCGCTTTTTTCTATGCGACGTTGCATTTCCTGACCTATATCTGGCTGGACAAATTTTTCGATCTGCATGAGGTGTGGGCTGACGTGAGCAAACGCCGCTTCATCACTGTCGGCTTTACCGGATTCGTGCTCCTGATTCCTCTGGCGCTTACATCGACCACGGGCTGGATTCGCCGCCTCGGCGGCAAGCGCTGGCAGGCATTGCACCGCCTGATCTACGTGAGCGCCATCGCCGGGGTAATACATTACTGGTGGCTGGTGAAAGCCGACATCACGAAACCTGCGCAGTATGCCTTCATACTCTCGCTCTTGCTGGGGTATCGCGTGGTGGTGTGGCTGATGCGCCGCGCCGCGCAGAGAAAGACCGCTTCATTGTCGGCCCCGGGTACCGAGGTTACTGAAGGATAGTCTCCTGCCAAATCTTGCTTTCTTGTGACCTCGCCCCTGCATCTAAACTTGAGACAACTTTCTATGCCGGCCTGGGTTAGTGGTGGAAACGCGCCTGTCTTTTTTAACTAACTAAAAGGAGTGGCAGTCAAACCTGCGCATTTGTTATGAAAATTCTGTGCGTGTTGTTGGGCCTGACTTTGCTTTTGGCCTGCGTCGGCTGTGGTTCGAATAATGGCGCCGTCACGGGTTTTATTCCGACTGGAAATTTCTCCAACGCGAGCCTGAGCGGGCAATACGTCTATCAGATCGAAGGCTTTGATTTCACCGCCAGTACCAGCGGCGTGCCTTATCGCGAGGCCGGGGTGTTTAGCGCCGACGGCAACGGGGTCATCACCAGTTCCACCGACGATGTTTCCGAAGGCAGCACCGTGCTCACCACCGTCAGCACTGGCACCTATGGAATCAGCAACGATGGCACCGGCAGCCTGATCCTCAACTCAGCGCTGGGGACGATCCATCTGGCGGTTACGATGGTCAGTGCTTCCAAGGTTTATGTGATCGAAGGCGACAACGTTTTCAACGGCGGCGGACTGGCCGAGAAACAGGACAGCACAGCGATTGCAACCGCCCCTGCGGGCACGTTTGTTTTCAAGGAGCATGATCTGACTACGACTCAATCGGTGTCCAGAGTCGGGGTCTTCACACAGTCCGGAGGCGCGGTCAGCGCTGGCAATCAGGATGTGAACAGCGGCGGGGTCCTGACTTCCTTGACCTTCAGCGGCGTGTTCAACGGCCCGGACTCCGCCATTGGGCGCGGCACGGGAAGTTTTACCGACAGCTCGCCTGCGACCTCCACCTTCATCTACTACATCGTGGACGCCAACAACATACGTTTTCTGCCATCCAATGCCGGGGCGATCGGATCCGCGCGGGCTGAGAAACAGAGTGGCACGCCCGCGCTTTCCGGCAGCTACGCCTTCGCCAGTCGTGGCGATACCTTTAATTTTCTGGATGGGGTAAACACCGCGGGCCGCTTCAGCGCCAGCGCAGGCAACATCACGGCCGGCGCGCTCGATTCGGGGCAGGATGGCAACGTCATTGCCACCAACCAGAGTTTTACCGGAACCTATACCCAGGCCGCGAGTCGGGCACTGGTCAGCCTGGGCACCGCCTCTAACGGCAACCTGGTGGTCTGGATGGTCAGCCCTTCGCGCGGATTCTTCCTGGTCAATGACCCCAACACCGTTCAGGATGGCACGCTGGACCTGCAGACTACGTCATCATTTTCGAATTCCACAATGAACGGCCAATATGCGCTGGTCATGGACGGATTCGACTCCGCCGCGAAGGACCGGGTGGGCACTTTGCAGTGGGACGGTTCCGGAAAGTTGACGTTGAATGCATTTGTCAACGCCGGAGGTGTGATCACCGTTCCGGTACTCATCTCTGGAACGTATGCGGTCTCGAGCAATGGGCGGGCCGGGGGCTCGCTTAGCGGCCTCTCCAACAATCTGGCGTTTTACCTGATCTCAGGCACTGACGCGTACGTGATCCAGAACGATCCAGCAGTGCAGATCAACGGCACGCTGAGCAAGCAGCAGTGAAAATAACAGTTTCTGGTTTCCAGTTTCCAGAATCCAACCGGAAACTGGAAACCGGAAACTGTTTCAAACTATCCTCTTTCAAACGCGTGCTTCTGCTCCAGCTCCGCCACCGCGGCGCGCATGTCCGCTTCAAACTTCTCCGATTGGGCGATCAGGGACGCATTGGCCGACGCCCATTCGCCTTCGAGCGTCATCAATTCCTGGCTTCGCAGTTTTTGCGCAACCTCCAGCATGTGCTGGGTTGTAGTCTCGACGAACAGCGCCTCGGTCGGATCACCCACCCAAACCGGCCCGCCGGCGACTTTGGTCTGCCAATAGACTTTGCGCGCAATGAGCAAGGCGATGCCCTCGTCCGTCGCCTTTCCGAAGACCCACTTGTTGCGTTTGAAATCGTAATACCGGCTGGAGAATTGCACCGGGACTCGCTTCCCCGACTTCAGGAATTCAATCTGCCGGCGATCGACTTCCTTGCGCAAGGCATTGATGACAGGCGCCTCGATGTCTTTCGGTTCGAGCGAGGGCAACACCTCGCGCACGGTCGCGGACAGATTCACCGAGACCGGCGCATGCAGCCCGTCTGAGGTCTCTAGGCCGATGTCCGCATGCAACACCGAAAAATCGGCGCCCGACGTGGATTTGTGAAACGGCCATTCCAGATAAAACGAAAGCGGCAGTCCGCTCAGGGTAACGTAGATCTTCTTTTCCCGGCTTTCGGGATTAGGACTGTTCATAGATAGGCTATTTTAACGTTGCCGCTCCACTTTTGTTTCTAGAGCGGCGGTTTTGTTTTGGATGAAGGGCCGGGCAGAACCGGATTATTCCACGGGTTAACGTCGGTGATTCTTGTCGGTTGTGATGTGCAGGGCCTTCACTCGATCATGCTGCCACTGCGGAGTTGCGCTCCGCCGGGCGGGCGGTGCGCCCACCCCTACGTAGGCGTCGTGATGTAGGGCGCAGCGGTTCTGCTAGCGCCTCTTCTTGCTGCCGTTCGATGTTGCCACTCCACTTTTGCTTCCCGAAAGGTGCAGCTGCTTTTGAGCAGGCCCCGAACGCGATGTTTTGTTCCACTTGTTAACGTCGGTGATTCGTGCTGTATGAGGTGCGGGATTTTGCCGCGAATCGTGTTGCGACGGAGCCAGTTCGGCGAGGTCCCACTTTTCCGCTCAAAATGCCGATCAGGTGGACAAGAATGGCTCATGACCTGATCTGCCCTCCCACCTGCTTACTGTTCGAAGTCTTATCGAGTACGGTACCCTGAACCCGCAACAGAAAAGGCGGCCTGCCTGGGCCGCCTTTTCCTGAACTCTCCAGATTGGGGAAACTTCACCGAATCTCTCGACCCCGCGTGCCGCTAGCCTAGCCGCTAGCTCTTGACTAGAGCTTCCTGTTCGTACAGCGCGGCGATCTTTTCCAGCAGGGCGGCGATGCTTCGACCCGTTTCCAGGGTCGCATCTACCGAGGGGTGGCCTTCTCCGTCCGTGTGCATTACCAGCACGCGTGTTCCCTGATGCGCCTTCTTGACCATGTACGGCAGGTGGTGCCGGTCGTTTTTGGTCAGGGTCGGGCCCAGGACCACCAGGTCGAATGCATCCGTTTTCAGGGCTTCCTGCACCTGTTGACGGCCCTCTGCCTGGGTCACATGGTGGCCCGCGCCTTCGATAGTAAGCGCTTGTACAGCAAGGACTTCCGGGTCACCTTCTCCGTAGAGGATCTTCAGTTTGGACGACGGTTTGGACGACGATTTTGAGGTATTTGCCATATTCGGATCGGGCCGGGCCTTTCTCTTCCCGGCTGGCCTGCAAGGTACCAATCCCCGGCCCCTCTGAAAACGTCACCGAAGACCAATGAAAACCTCCCGGAGGACCACGGACGAACGGGGGAAAAACGTGCAGCTTCAGCACTTGGGCAACTGCCAGTTCCGAGTCACAACGGCCAGACGTTAATAAGGCTGTTATAATTCGCCCGTCCCACCGGCCACACTCCATAACTGTTCCTAACGACCACAACCGACTACAAGAAATCTGATTTGTAAGAATCTGGAGGAACCATTGAAAAGCACTTGTAGGCTGCTGCTCGCGTTAATCCTGTTGGGTTCGTTCGCTTTGGCTCAGGCCACACCGCCTGCGCGCACCGACCTTTATCATGTCCACTTCGCCAAGGCCGCGCTCGGCAAAGCTGCCGAGCTGGCCGAGTATCTAAAGACGGCCAATCCCAACGAGCCGATGTCTTCTCATCGCATCGTCCTGCGCCATCAGGACGGCGAAGACTGGGACTACGCGGTCATCGCGCATCTCGGAACCAAGACCACCGTGGACGCCGCCGGCACCGCCGTCTCTGCTACTGTGCGTGATTTGTATGCCTGGCACACCGACTCGTTTGTAAACGGTCCATCGTGGCCTGAGTTCAGCAAGGCTCTGGGGATCGACGAAGGTTCAGCTACGAAAACGGCGGGGTCGGTGTATGTGATCTCCGTCTATCGCGCTGCTCCCGGGCACCGCGAGATGCTGGAAAAATCGGTCGGGCAGAGCGCTCCCGGAGACACAGCATCGGGGAATGTCCTGATGCAGCATGTAGAAGGCGGACCGTGGCAGTTCCTCACCGTTGTTCGATACAACTCATGGCAGGATTTTGCCACCGGCGAAAAAACCGCCGTCGTGGACACGTTCAAACCCGGCGGTGGATGGCTCGCACTGCGTGAGCATTCCACCTATCACAACGACACGCTGACCGATCGCATCGCACCGTAAGCGCAGGGATGTGCCACAGGGAAGCCCGGCTCGCCGGGCTTTTTTGTTTGTGGGGATGACGATGGGTGGGTGGCTTCAGGCCAGACGCCAGAACCTTTCACGCACGCCTTAAGCCGTTCCCGGCGCGACAGCCAGCGACTCGCCGCTACGAACCGGGCACAAGCAGCGTCACCGCATCGGGCACAATGCTGATCTCCGCCGGCAGCGTTCCCAGCAATTCGCCGTCGGCCTCAACGAACACCCGCTCAGCCTTTCCCAGCGCCCGGCTCTCCAGTTTTGCTCCGTGAACCAGTTCGATTCCGCCGATCTGCCACTCTGCGCCCACCAGTCCCCGGACGATGTATCGCAAATATGCCAACCGGCTGCGGGTACGAAAGAGCACCAGGCGTAAATCGTCACGCTCCAGGGATGCACCCGGCGCAAGCTGGCGCAGCACTCCCCCAAAGTTTCGGATCCGCACGGCCAGCAGTTGAGAGACTTCCTCCCGCCGCCCAGCCCGTTCAAGCTCGACCGCGAACTTCTCCATGGGATGAGTAAGCCACAGCCGGGTAGCCTTGGCGTAATACGCAGCCATGCCCCAGTGGCCTTTCACCAACGGATTCAGCTTGTAGAAAAGGTGCGCATCCACCCCAATCCCGGCTGCCACAGTAAAGAATCGGGAGCCGCTATTCCCTTCAAAATCCAGATATTCCACCCGGCCCACCGCGATACGCCGGGGCTTGGCAGTCAAACTGACGCGGGCCGCCGCAACCGCGGAGAGCGGCAAACCGAGATCATGGGCCAGGGCATTGGCCGTGCCCATGGGAATAATGCCCAAGGCAACGCTACTGCCAACCAAACCCTGCAGGACGTCATGGACCGTACCATCGCCTCCGCAGGCAAAAACAGTGTCACAACTTGCGGCGATGGCGTGATGCGCCTGCTCGGTTGCGTCCGATTTGCCACGCGTCGGTTCGATGCCGGCTTCAATGCCCGCTTGCCGCAACACCGCCAATGCCCTCTCCACCAGCGCCAGTCGTCGCGCACTTCGCCGGCCCGACAGCGGGTTGTACAGGAGAATGGCCTTGCGCATGGAAAATGAGGAATGAAAACAGAAAAATGAAATCAGATGGATTGTACCGGAACCTTCCGCAAGCCTCCGGCCGACACGTTGCACCTTGCGGAGGTTTTCACTAAGCTATCTCTGCTTAGGGGCTCTCGCAGTCATTCGCCAAGAATAGATCAATGCGGGGAGGTACATCCTCATGAAATTCTGCTGCTCCGTTCTGCTCACCCTGCTGTTATCCGGTACGGTCATCGCCCAAGGCCACATGGATCACGCCCAGGCCAAACCGGCGACGCTGATGCCGGGGCTGGGAGACTTGCATCATCCCGTATCCACAAGCAACCAGCAGGCGCAGCAATTCTTCGATCAGGGACTGCGCCTGATCTACGCTTTCAATCACGATGAGGCCGCCCGCTCGTTTCAGCGCGCCGCCGATCTTGATCCCAAGCTGGCCATCGCCTCCTGGGGCGTCGCGGAAGCCGTAGGCCCGAACTATAACGATCCCGCCGATGACGAGCGTTTCATCGCGGCACATAACGCCATCCAGAAAGCGGTTGACCTTTCGGCCAATGCGTCGCCCGCCGAGCGGGCCTACATTCAGGCTATGGCGCTGCGCTTCCCCGCAGATCCCAAGGCTGATCGCAGGCAGGCAGCCGAGGCTTATCACGACGCCATGCGCGAAGTGGTAAAGAATTTTCCCGATGACCTGGATGCGGCCACTCTGTTTGCCGAGTCCGGAATGAACCTGCACCCCTGGGGCCTGTGGCACAAGGATGGGACTCCGGAAGCCGGCACCGAAGAAATCGTGGCCACGCTTGAGTCGGTGATCAAGCGCGACCCCAACCACATGGGCGCGGTTCACTATTACATTCACACCGTCGAAGCCTCCCGATCGCCGGAACGGGCGCTGGCCGCCGCGAGCAAGCTGGCCGCAATGGCCCCGGCAGCGGGACATCTGGTTCACATGCCCGCCCACGTTTATATCCGCACCGGCGATTACGCTGCCGCGGTGAAAACCAACGAGGAAGCGGCCCTCGCCGATCAGGCATACATCAAGGCCAGCGGCGCGCAGGGCCTCTACCCGATGATGTACTACAGCCACAACCTGCATTTCATTGCCATGTGTTCGGCCATGGATGGAGACTATCCCGAAGCGAAGAAGGGCGCGGACATGCTGGCCGCTCACGTTGGCCCCTTCGTCAAGGACATGCCGCCGCTGGAAGGCTTCATGACCATCCCCATGGCGGTGGACGTTCGCTTCCACAAGTGGGATGACCTTCTCAAAATGCCGCAGCCCAGTGCGGACCTGAAGACTGCGACCGTGTTCTGGCATTTTGCCCACGGTATGGCGCTGGCCGGCACGGGGAAAATAAGTGAAGCCGAGAGGGAATACGCAATGGTATCCGACGCGGAGAAAAATACTCCGGAAGACGTCGTCTTCGTCATGCCGGTGAACAACAAGGCAAAAGACGTTTTGAAGATTGCCCGCGATGTCCTGGGCGCGAAAATTGCTCTCGCCAAGAAAGACAGCGCCTCCGCCATCGCCCAGCTGCAAAGCGCGGTGGCAGTTCAGGACTCCCTGAAATACGATGAGCCCGAGGACTGGTTCTTCCCGGTGCGCGAATCTCTCGGCGCGGCGCTTCTGATGAGCGGCGACGCCACTGGCGCAGAGAAAGCCTTCCGCGAAGACCTGGACCGTCACCCCCGCAATCCGCGTTCGCTGTTCGGCCTGGAGCAGGCGCTGAAAGCACAAAAGCGCGACTACGATGCAGGATTTGTCCGAAAGGAATTTGAAGCATCCTGGAAAGGCGGCAGCACCCCATTGAAAGTGGACGACCTGGTGTAGCAACACAAACCACGTGGGGACAGCCGCCCCCGGCTGTCCGGTCGAGCGAAGCTCGACAGTTCGTTCCCGCAAAAACCCAGAAATGCGGAGCTTCGCCCGACAAGATATTCCCGCAGGAACGCCGGAAACTGCGGAGCTTCTCTCCGCTGGACAGCGGGGGGGGGCTGTCCCCACGTGGTCTCCGGTTACGCCCTGCGTACTACATACACGCAGTGCAGCAAGCCTCTCCACACCACTTCTTTCCATAAGATCAAGCCAGTCTTCTCCGCGACACGGCGCGACGGAATATTCTCCGGCCGAATCAGCGAAATGAGCTTTTCCGCTCCCATCCGCTCGAAACCGTAATCGCGGCAGGCCCGAGCCGCCTCTGGGGCATAGCCTTGACCCCACAGATCGCGCCGCACGTGATATCCGATTTCGATTTCGTCCAGTCCGTCTACGGTCTGCCGCGTCAACCCACAATCCCCGACCACCTCGCCGCTCGATTTCAGGACCATGGCCCAGAGCCCATGCCCGTCATCGGCGTAGCGCCGACGGTTGCGTTCGATCCAGGCCGCAACCCCAGCCCGCTCCAGAACCGCGGGATAGTAACGCATGGTTTCGGGATCAGAGAGGACGGCCGCAAGCGCGTCCACATCCTCAGGCACGAATTCGCGCAGCCGCAGCCGCTCAGTTTCAAGAATCAGCATGATTACCAACCCACTGTGTGGGCACGGGTCTCCGACCCGTGCAGGCCGAGCGCAGCTCGGCAGGTCAACACGAAACCCCTCGGCCCGCAAAGGGTAGTCAAAGGCCGCGGGCGGGGGCGCCCGCGCCACACAATCGAATCCCCCGAATATAATCTCCTGGTCATGGCCAGCTCCGAAAAAAAGATCGAAGCTCTCCGGGAAAAAATCCGCCATCACGAATATCTCTACTACGTGCTCGACGCCCCGGAAATTTCCGACGCGCAATTCGACCAGCTCATGAATGAGCTGAAGAAACTCGAGGCCGATAGTCCTGAATTGATTACGCCCGACTCACCCACCCAACGCGTAGGCGGCAAGCCCCGTGAAGGTTTCGTCAAGGCGCCCCACTCCTCGCCCATGCTTTCGCTGGACAATACCTACAGCGAGGACGAGCTCCGCAACTGGGAGCGTCGCGTGCACGAACTCAGCGGGCGCGAAGACATCGACTACGTTTGCGAGTTGAAGCTCGACGGCATGTCGCTGGCCTTGCACTACGAGCGCGGCCAACTTGTTCGCGGCATTACTCGCGGCGACGGCAGCACCGGCGAAGACGTTACTCTGAACGTGCGTACGGTGCGCTCCATTCCGCTTTCGATTCCGCTGGACAAACTGAAGAAGGCCGGGATTCCTCCGGATTTTGAAGTCCGCGGCGAGATGCTCATGCCCATCGCGGCCTTCAAGAAGATGAACGAAGAGCGCGAACAGAAAGGCCTTTCCGTCTTTGCCAATCCTCGCAATGCGACTGCGGGCACGGTGCGCCAGCTCGAACCCAGCGTCACCGCGGAACGCAGGCTCGATTACTTCGCCTATGCGTTACTGCAGAATGGCCGGACCCTGCTCGATCGCCATTGGGAGACCTTGAACGCGCTGGATGCAGCCGGATTCAAGGTCAACCGCTCCCGCAAGCTCGCCAAGACTTTCGACCAGATCTGGGCCTTCATCCAGCAGGAAGAGCCCAAACGCGAAACTCTGCCTTACGAGATTGACGGCATCGTGATCAAGGTGGATCGCACTCCCTTGCAGGAGGAATTGGGATACACCGGCAAAGCGCCGCGCTGGGCCATCGCCTACAAGTACGCCGCTCGTTCGGGAATCACCAAGGTCGAAGACATCCTGGTCCAAGTCGGGCGCACGGGGAAACTCACGCCGGTCGCGGCCTTGAAGCCGGTGCCCATCGGTGGAACCACAGTCAGCCGCGCCACCCTGCACAACATGGATGAGATCGAACGCCTGGGCGTGAAAATCGGCGACTGGGTGGAAGTCGAGCGCGGAGGCGACGTAATCCCCAAAGTCACGCGAGTGGTCGAAGACAAAGACCATCCCCGCGGACACAAACTCTTTCACATGCCGGAGCGATGCCCGGTGTGCGGAGGGCACGTCGTTCGCACCGAAGGCGAAGCTGACCATCGCTGCGTCAACGCCAACTGTCCCGCCAAGCTGCGCGAGACCATTCTGCACTTTGCCTCGCGCGGGGTGATGAATATCGACGGCCTCGGCGATGCGCTCGTGACCCAACTGACAGACCGCGGACTGGTCAAGAACGTCGCCGACACCTATCGCTTGACCAAGGACGATCTCCTGAAACTCGAGCGCATGGGCGACAAATCCGCCCAGAACGTACTGGATGAAATTGAAGCTTCGAAAAAGCTTCCCCTCGAGCGCGTGATCTACGGACTCGGGATCCGCATGGTAGGCGAGCGCACAGCGCAATTCCTGGCCGAGCATTTCGGATCGATGGACGCTCTGATGAAAGCGGCCGAAGAAGAACTGCAGGAAGTAAACGAAGTCGGCCCGCGTATCGCCCAGAGCATCGTGGAATTCTTCCAGGAGCCGAAGAACCGGGCACTGGTAAAACAGCTGGACGATCTGGGCTTGCGGATGACGGGTACCAAAAAGGCCCGTGGCACCAAGCTGGCCGGAAAAACTTTCGTGCTGACCGGCACTCTGACTCACTTCACTCGCGACCAGGCGAAAAAAATGATCGAAGACGCCGGCGGCCGAGTCTCAGGTTCGGTCAGCAAGAAGACCGACTATGTGGTTGCAGGAGACGATGCGGGATCAAAGTTGGAAAAGGCAAGAGAACTGGGAGTGAAAGTCATCGGCGAAAAAGAAATGCAGGAATTGGTTTAGCTTGTGTAGGATCTAGCCTGTGTGGCGCGGGCGCCCCGCCCGCGGCCTTTGACTTTGCTTCCTTGGCTTTTGATTCGACCGTCCCCTTGACCTTGATCCCGGCCTCTCGCGGGCGAGGGCGCCCGCGCCACATTGGATTGTTATTCTGCCCGTGTGAAGCCGGGTCGATCCCTACTTCCCCATCGCACCCCGAATCCTGTCATAGGTCGTCACCAGGTCTTCCGGCAGCAGCCTGGTTTCCCCGATTACGGACATGAAGTTCGCGTCCGCCATCCAGCGGGGCAGGGCGTGCAGGTGGATGTGCCCAGCCACCCCCGCCCCCGCCGCCTTGCCGATATTCATCCCCAGATTGATCCCGTCAGGCGTGTATAGCTGGCGCAGAACGCGCTCCATGCGTTGCGCCAGGTCCATGACCTCGTGGGCCGCTTCAACTGGCAGCCTTTGCAACTCATCGACATGGGTAAAGGGAACGATCATGACGTGCCCCGCGGTGTACGGAAAAGAGTTGAGCACGACGTAACAGTCCTTGCCGCGATAGACAATCCGGGTCTTGACGTCATCCCCGGCTTTGGGGAGGTCGCAGAAGATGCATCCGGAAGCTTTGGAGGCGCCGGCCACATAGGTGTAACGCCACGGGGTCCACAGGTAATCCATGGCAGGGGAGAGTAACAGAAGTGGGGGAAACGCTTCTAGCGGCTGGGTATTAGCTCCTGGCTTCTGGCCCAAGCGCGCCTGGGCTCGAAGCCCGAAGCTAGAAGCCAGGAGCCAGCCGGCGGTGTCTTTTTTGTCGTTTGACACTGTTCGGAAGCGGTTGCTATAGTCGAAGAGTTCCCTTGGACGCGGGTTTGCTTTTTAGAGACGTCCGACCGCTGGGATTGTCCAAGTCCGTCCGCCAGGGCGGGCTCAACACAACCTAAGACTCACGCCAGCCGTCCGCTAAACTGCCCCGCACCCGTCCCCGCACCCGCGTGCGAGGTAAACCGCAGAGAGGCCATCGACCTTGCCTGACGACAACGCCGCCCGCAACCTGGATTCCGCGACTTCGACCTCCGTGGCCGAACGACCCGTGGGCTCCTCGGAGGGCTCGACCTTAGAAAGCGTCTCCCCCCAGCCGCCCCAGTCTGTTCACTCGGAATCGACCCAGAATCTGGACGAAAAACAACCATCAACCACCGAAGACTTCGCCTCCGCACTCGAGAGTTTCACCACCGAGACCGAAGAGGCCGCCCGCGAAGACAACGTCATCAAGGGCACCGTGCTCAAGATCACTGCCACTCACGTGGTGGTCGACATTGGCGCCAAGTCCGAAGGTATGCTGCCGCTCGCCGAAGTGACCGATCACAACGGCAAGCCTCGCTTCCAGCCCGGCGACGAAATCGACGTGATGCGGGACAAGGGTGAGACCGAGGAAGGCTATATCAACCTCTCCCACCAGAAGGCGCAGCGGCTGCGCGCCTGGGACGAGATTGAAAAAGCCCACAACGAGAAGAAGCCGATCAAGGCGGTGGTGCTCGATCGCATCAAGGGCGGTTTGACCGTCGACATTATGGGCGCGCAAGCCTTCCTGCCGGGCTCGCAGGCGGACTTGCGTCCGCTGCGCAATCTGGACGTGCTGAAGGGCCAGACTATCGAAGTAGCCGTCATCAAGCTCAACAAGAAACGCGGCAATATCGTGGTTTCGCGCAAGCAGTTGCTGGAAGAGGAACAGAACGAGAAAAAAGGCAAGACGCTGGAGCATCTGGAAGAAGGCGCAATCCTGACCGGAGTCGTGAAGAACCTGACCGAGTACGGGGCTTTCGTCGATCTGGGCGGAATTGACGGCCTGCTGCACATCACCGACATGTCCTGGGGACGCCTCACCCATCCCCGCGACCTGGTCAACGTAGGCGATCAGATCCAGGTGAAAGTGCTGAAGTTCGATAAAGACAAGCAGCGCGTGTCGCTGGGATTCAAGCAACTCACGCCCGACCCCTGGCTGGATGCATCGCACCGCTATCCAGTAGGCGCGCACGTCAGCGGACGCGTGATCAGCGTTACCGACTACGGCGCATTTGTGGAGCTGGAGCAGGGAATCGAAGGCTTGGTGCATGTCAGCGAAATGACCTGGTCCAAGCGCATCAAGCACCCTTCGAAGCTGGTCAACGTGGACGATCAGGTGGATTGCGTAGTGTTGAGCGTCAATCCGCAGGAGCGGCGTATTTCCCTGGGCATGCGGCAACTGGCGCCCAATCCCTGGGATGCCCTGCATGATAAGTATCCCGTGGGCGCGACCGTCGAAGGCCGGGTCCGCAACCTGACCGATTTCGGCGCATTCATCGAGATCGAAGAAGGTATTGACGGGCTGGTCCACGTCAGCAATTTGAGCTGGACCAAGCGCGTGAAGCATCCTTCGGAAGTGTTGAAAAAGGGCGACCGCGTGAAAGCTATCGTCCTGGCTATCGAACCCGACAAGCGCCGGCTTTCGCTGGGTGTGAAACAGCTCCAGCCCGACGTGTGGGAAACCTTCTTCGAACAGCATCACGTTGGCGATGTGCTGCACGGAAAGGTCCTGCGGGTAGCCACGTTCGGCGCATTTGTAGAGATCGCCGAAGGCATCGAAGGCCTGTGCCACAACTCCGAAGCAGTGGATGCAAACGGCCAAACTATCACTCTCGAGCCTGGTCTTGAGCACGACTTCAAGATCATCAAGATGAATCAGGAAGAAAAGAAGGTCGGACTCAGCATCAAGGCGGTAGGGGAAGAGGCTTCGCGTTCCGAGGTGGAAGCATACAAACAACCCGTGTCCAGCACCGGCGGTTCAACCATCGGCGAGTTGATGTCCTGGAAACGCGCCGGCGGCGAAAACAACTGAAGCCGGTAATGTGGTGCGCGCGCCCTCGCCCGCGAAAGGCCCGAGGTCAAAACTAGGCTGTTGCAAGGTCAAAACCGAATCAGAGTCAAGAGTCGCGGGCGAGGGCGCCCGCGCCACACAATTCACACAAAACTACAGCTTCACTTCCACTAGCTTGCGGTCTTCCTCGGACACCTTGAAGAACTCCCTGGGCTTCAATGCCATCAGGTTTGCCAGAAACACCTCCGGCAGCTGAGCTATGCGGGTGTTGTACGTGTTTACATCGTCGTTGAAGAACTCGCGGCGGTCGGCGATGCGCTCTTCCAGCTCTGAAATGCGGTTCTGCAGCTTCAGAAAATTCTCATTCGCTTTCAGCTCCGGATAGTTCTCCGCTACCGCGAACAGTCCGCGCAGCGCCCCGGTCATCATCAGGTCCGCCTGCGCCTTTTGCCCGACGCTGGCCGCGCTCATGGAAGCCGCGCGCGCCTGGGTGACCGCCTCCAGCGTCTGCCGCTCGTGCTGCATGTAGCCCTTCACCGTCTCCACCAGGTTCGGAATCTCATCGCGGCGCTGCTTGAGCAGCACGTCGATATTCGCCCAGGCGCGATCATTGTCGTTCCGCAGGCGAACCAGTTCGTTGTACATGATGACCAAATAAAGCAGGCTTCCCGCCACCACGAAGAAAACCACGGCCGCCGCTATGATTCCCATCATTTCTCCCTGAACATCAGCCCTAGTAGAGACCCAGATGCCCCAGCAGCAATGCCAGGCAGATTAGCGCCAGAGCTGCGCCGCCAAACACCATGCCCACGGCCCGCTTTTGCAAACCTTGCCGCAGTTCCTGCTCCGGCTTCCAGGAAATCAGAAACGTCTTCTCGTTCTTGCCCTGCACGATCATATTCCGGTCATGGGCGTCGCTCGCCGCTGGATTCTCCACACAAGTTCCGGTCACGTGATACTCCTGGCCGGGCAGAATCAGCGACTCGCGCAGGCGGTAGCGGCCGGTAGCCCCGGTAGCCGAAGATCCGGTACTCGAGGACATGGACGCGGATATTTGCGCCATGGGCACCGTGCCAGTTTCTTTTATCTGCTGCAGAAACTTCTGCCGCTGCTCTTCTTTTTTCGGGTCAGCCACCGGGTGCGAGGCGATGATTTTTTCGATGAGCGCAGCCGGAATATTTCCGCGAACAGGCGTCCCGCTCGAGAGTGCCTG
Organism: uncultured Acidobacteriaceae bacterium; assembly: GCA_964528615.1. Classification (GTDB taxonomy): domain Bacteria; phylum Acidobacteriota; class Terriglobia; order Terriglobales; family Acidobacteriaceae; genus JAIQFF01. The sequence goes on from CAZGSU010000022.1 coordinate 38,777, forward strand.
CGGAATTGCGCGGCTCAGCTCCAATAGAGCCTGTCTCCCTTGCTCGTGTGCAGGATTGTCGAGCGGACCCTTGTTTTCCAGCCAGTGCTCGACCTTGCCGGCAAACTGGTGTGCTCCGGCCCTCTGGATGTATTGCAAAAGTTCCTGATCACTGGCTCCGACCCCCATTACAGCCGCGAAGCTGGCGCCGATATGCGAGCCGTCAACTTCACGAGGCTCACCCTGGGGCAAATCGTATTCTGCCGAGTAGCAGTCAATCAGCACTTTGCCGGTCTGGTCCTGAATGTAGAACTTGGAGCCGTCCATGTCTGTACAGTGGTGCTTCCATCCGCCGTGCTCGCCGGTTTCATAGCGTTCGATCTTGACCTGGTAGAAACAGCAGGGCGTGTGCGTAACCGGGCTCGGAATGAGCTTTTCGCTGAGAGCCGTGCCGCGCACCTGCACCAAGCCCATGGAGAGGCTGCGAATGGGCATGCGTGGCGTGTCTGCCACGATCTTGAATTCGCGAAATACGCGAAAACCTTTGAAGAAAATCCAGACGCCCGCCCCGGTGCCCAGGAACAGCGCGCCAGTAGGATCAGAATGGCTCATGCTTGAGCAGAATGCTAATCAAAGAACGGAATGAGAGCAATGTAGACGAGGGCACGTGCGGTTACGGGCGTTATACGCGCGGACCAACCAAAGGGCCTCAAGAAAGTAAGGCCTGAGGTGAAACCCGCGTCACGCGAGCGGGGGCGGCCGCGCCACGCAAGCAACTACTTGGTGTCAATTTTCAGATTGATGTTGACAGTCGGCCGAGTGTCGAACTGGCTCACCGTCTTGGTGTCACTCTTGTGGCTCTGGTACTGGGCATAGACCTCGTAGTCAACATTCGGTGAGAGCGCCGGGAAACGGTACATTCCGTCCTGGCCGACGATAAAAGTCTTCACCGCGCGGGTGCGGGTGTTGGCGAGGTAAACCACAGCACTAGGGATCGGACTATCCTGGTGGCCGACCACTTTTCCAGTCAGGAGACGGCCGGCATCGCCACTCTTGTCCTTGGCGTCTGACGGCAGGCTGAGCATGAACAGCCCCACCAGAAGGAGCGCTAGAGACACAACCCGGTGCGTTTTCATGAGGTTCCTCCCCGGAACGCTTATCCCAACCGGCTACTGTATTAGATGCACGCCGGTGTCTTCCCGCTCATCATTCTCGATGTGCACCTTGACCTCCTGCGCTTGATGTAACTGCTTGCCGGTAGGGGACTTAAAGCCCTTGAGGTCGGCCGAGATCAGGTAATCGGCAGGGCCCACGGGGACGCGCTGGGCAAACTCCCCGTGGTGGTCGGAAAACAGCTCCCAATGTGCCCTTTTCTGGTCGGCGCGGCGGATCTTCACTTTCACGCCATACACGGGACGATCGTCCGGTCCCCAGACCGTACCGAAAATAAGGGCATATGGTGTGTCAGGTCTCTGATGTGCGGTTGCGGCGTGGCTGGAAGACAGCGGGACGATGATGCTGACCAGCGCAGCAACCAGGAAACGGAAGCCGATCAGCGAGGGAAACACCTGGGTACGAGAGAAGAGCCTACGAGTAGTCACCGTCCTCCGCTTCCTCGGGTTCGTCGTCGTCCTCTATTTCTTCCTCGACTGGCTTCAACTCGATGGGACTGACCGTGATAATTTCGAAGTCACTGCCGCACTCAGGACAGGAAACGACTTCACCTTCGTCAACCTCTTCTTCATCGATGTCGAGATTGGTCTCGCATTCCGGACAATAGATCATGATGGCCTCCGTGCTAAACCTGAACTTCTGACCCCTGACCAAGATAAGAGTGCTCCTGTTAATATTTAGTTTCTCCCGGGCCAGAGGTCAAGTGGCTGGGCCCGGGCAAAGGGCGCGGGTACAAGCCTACTCCGGAAAGATCATGTTTCGGCGCACAATTCCACAAATTTTCGCACTCGTCGGCAGCCTGCTCGCGTTCGTTCTCAACCCCATTGCCCTGACGGCACGAAACCAAGGTGCCGACGGGAAGTATCCATCTCCTCCCCCTGCAGATTCAAGGATTACCGCCGCTTTGATGCAGGTTTCGGCGCAGCGGATTCAGGCCAATATCGAAAAGCTGGTGAGCTTCCAGACCCGGCTCACACTCTCCGCCCAGGACTCCGACTCCATCAAGAGCGGCCACGGCATCGGCGCGGCGCGGGAATGGATCAAGGAGGAATTCGAACGCTATTCGCACGAGTGCGGCGGCTGCCTCGAAGTCAAAACCGACAGCTTTAGCGAAGGGCCAGCCGACCGGATTCCCCAGCCCACCGTAATCACCAATGTTTATGCGGTCCTGAAGGGCACCGACCCGCAAGATGCAGGACGCATGGTGCTGGTCACCGGACACTACGACTCGCGCAACAGCGATACCTTCGATGCCAGCGGCGCGGCGCCCGGCGCCAATGACGACGCCAGCGGCACCGCCGTCAGCCTGGAATGTGCCCGCGTTCTCAGCAAGCTGAAGTTTCCTGCAACCCTCGTTTTTCTAACGGTGGCCGGGGAAGAGCAGGGACTGAACGGCAGCAGTCATTTTGCGAAGATGGCAAAACAGCAAGGCTGGAACATCGAGGCTGCGCTGAACAACGACATCGTGGGTGGCGACCGCAATCCACAGCAGGATCCACGCGTAGTGCGGATTTTCTCCGAAGGCGTGCCGATTGCCGCCACCGATGCTGAATTGCGCCTGATCCGCAATCTCGGAGGCGAAAGCGACTCCAGATCCCGCCAGCTGGCCCGCTACATCGCAGAAGTCGGCCGCACCTATGACACGCGGGTCAAGCCTTTGCTCGTGTTTCGCCTGGACCGTTATCTCCGCGGCGGTGACCACATTTCCTTTAACGAACAAGGGTACGCCGCGGTCCGCTTTACCGAATTCCGCGAGGACTACCACCACCAGCATCAGAACGTGCGCACCGAAAACGGCATCGAATACGGCGATTCCATCAAGTTCGTCAATTTTGACTACGTCGCAAACGTAGCGTGGCTCAATGCCGCCACCCTCGCCTCGCTGGCGTCGGCGCCCGCTCCGCCCGCCAGGGTTCGCCTGCAGACCAAGGAACTGGAGAACAGTTCGACCCTGACATGGGACGCAGGGAACGGCAACCCGTCCTACGAGGTACTGTGGCGCGATACCGCAAGCCCGGAATGGGAACACGTTCAGACGGTGGGCAGCGTTACCCGAGCCACTTTGCCGTTCTCGAAGGATAATGTGATCTTTGCCGTGCGCGCGGTCGATCACCAGGGGCACCGGAGCCTGGCGGTGGTGCCTCAGCCCGAAAGATGAGACAGTAGTAGACACGGGCACGAATCGGAGCCAACTGTGGTACGAAGCCGAGAAATGACGTTAAGCCTGCCGCCCTTCACCAAGGCGGTGACCTGGCTGCTGGCGGTGAACACAGCCATATTTCTGCTGCTGGAGCTCTTCAGCGTGGCGCTGCCGGATGTGGTGCGCTGGGTGTTCGACTACCTGAGTCTCCAGCCCCAACAGGTGGTCCTGCACGGCTGGATCTGGCAACTGGTTACCTACAGCTTCATCCACGCCGGCTTTTGGCATTGGTTCGGGAACATGATCGGCATCTGGATGTTCGGCTCTGCCTTTGAGAGTTCCTGGGGTACACGCCGATTCATGGAACTGTATTCGTTCGGCGTGATTGGCGCCGCGTTGACCACCATCGCGCTGTCCTTCGCACACGCCCTCGGCCGTCCGGATTCCGTGACGGTCGGCGCTTCCGGCGGCGTCTTTGCCATTCTGATTGCCTTCGGCGTCGTCTTTGGCGAGAACGAAATTCTGATGATTCCTTTTCCCGTCGCGCTCAAGGCCAAATATTTCGTCGCCATCCTGATCGTGGTGACCCTGGCATTCGCCATCCAGGGCGGGGGAAACGTTGCTTATGTGGCTCACTTGGGCGGCCTGTTCTTCGGATACATCTATGTGAAGTTTGTGCCGCGCAGCGGTCTGCCTCGGATAGGGATGTCGGAACGCTACTTTGGCCTGCGCAACAGCTATTACCGCTGGAAGCGGCGCCGGGCGGCCCGCAAGTTCGAAGTCTATATGCGCACCAAACACGATCGCACCGTCACTTTTGACGAGCAAGGTAACTACATCCCGCCCGACGAAGAAAAAAAGAACGGCGGCTCAAAATCCGGCTGGGTCAACTAGCAGAAACCACTCTGGGACGACCAGAAACTACGTAGGGACGGCCGCCCCGCCCGGCCAGGCCGGGCAAAACCAGGCAGGCAGTTTAGTCGAAGAACGCCCCAAACGCAGCCAGCACCGCCGCCGGCAATTCCTCACGCCTCACCTTGCCCTTGAATCCCAAATCGTGCCCGGCCCCATCCACTTTCAGCAACTCTGTCCCAGCAGGGATCATCTTCAGCGCCATCTCCATCTCGTCGATGGAACCAAAGGGATCGCGCGTCCCCTGCACAAACAATGCCGGCACCTGCAACTGAGGGAAATGCTGCACCCGAAGCTGCGCCGGTTTGCCTGGCGGATGCAAGGGATACGAAAGCAGCAACAAGCCAGACGCAAGATCGCGCTGCTCGGCGCACAACATCGTCGCCTGCCGCCCACCATAGGAGTGCCCGCCGAGAAACACTCGTTCGCAGCCTAGTTTTCGTGCAGCGGCGACAGCATTACCAAGCCCTTCGCGATCGCGCGCGGCATCCCCAGGGCGGGGCGGACCGAACTTTCGTAGCTGTCGAAATGGCAGATCGAAACGCAGCACAGTGAAGCCGGCATCCGCAAACTCGTTCGCCAGCGCGATCAGCAGCGGCGCATTGGAATTTGAGCCGGCGCCGTGGGTAAGCACAAGCCCGCCGCCGGAATCTCGTTCGGGACGGTGAATCAAGCCGGAGACTGAATCATCGACAAAGACCTGGATAGCAGCCATGAAAGTAAACTGACAACTGTCAACAGGTAACTGACAACTGGTTTTGTGAAGTCTTCTTTTTTTAAAATCTTATTTTTGTAAAATCTTTAGCGTCTTCTTTTTTTAAAATCTTTTGTTTTGAGTCTTCTAAAGAGCTTTTTTCTTGCGGCGACTTTTTCGCCGCGAAATTCCGCGCTCTTCCTCCGCCGTCACCAGGTGCAAACGCATGAAGTTAGTCGAGCCGGACGCCATCTGCGTGCCCGCCACTACGCCCAGCACATCACCCGTCTTCACCCGTCCCCGGCGCACCAGTTCCTGCTCCGCAGCCGACAACATTTCCTCCGCCGTCAGCGCCTGATCGCGCACCACTGGGTGCACACCCCACAAGAGGTTCAACCGGTTGCACACCGTCAGCGCCCGGCAAAAGGCATAAATCTCAGTTTGTGGCCGGTATTTCGAGATCAGAATCGCGGTGTTCCCCGTCTCAGTAAATATAGCGATCGCTCCCATGTGCAGGTCTTCGGCGGCGTGGGCCACGGATTCGCAAATGGCCTCCGCGATCGAGAGACGCCGTTGCTGGCGGCGCCGCGGCTGGGTAAATTCCGCCATATTGCTTTCGGCCTCAACCACGATCCTGGCCATCATGGCCACAGTTTCCCTCGGGTACAGACCGGTGGCAGTCTCGGCCGACAACATCACCGCGTCGGTACCGTCAAAGACCGCGTTCGCCACATCGCTGGCTTCCGCCCGTGTCGGCCGTGGATTCTCGATCATCGACTCCAGCATCTGGGTGGCGATGATCACCGGCTTGCGCCAGTCGGCCGCCCGGCGGATGACGTATTTCTGAATCACCGGCACTTTCTCCGCCGGCATTTCCACGCCGAGGTCGCCGCGCGCCACCATCACCCCATCAGAGGCTTCGAAGATTTCTTCCAGTTGTTTCAGGGCCTGCGGTTTTTCCAGCTTGGCGATCACCGGCACATCGCGTCCCTGGGCGGCGATGATCTGTTTCACGCTGCGCACGTCAGCGCCCGAGCGTACGAACGACAAGGCCACCATGTCCACGCCGCTCTTGAGGCCAAACTCCAGATCGGAGCGGTCTTTGGTGGTGAGTGCGGGAATCGACAGCGCGACACCCGGCAGATTGATCCCCTGGTGCTCGGCCAACATGCCGCCGTTGACCACGTCACACTCCACATCGCGCCCCTGGATTTGGGTTACGGCCAGCTCGATCAGTCCGTCGGACAGCAGAATGCGCGCCCCCGGCTTCAACTCCCGCGCCAGTCCCGGAAAGGTCGTCGAAATCAGGCTAGCCGTACCGGCAACGTCGCGCGGCGTAATGGTGACCTGGGACCCGGCCTTCAGCACCACGGGCTCGTGCCCTTTCAGGCGTCCGGTGCGTATCTTGGGGCCCTGCAGGTCCTGCAGGATGCAGATGGTGCGATTTTCGAGTTTCGCTGCGCGACGCAGGCGGGCGATATTGCGCGCATGTTCCTGATGAGTACCGTGGGAGAAGTTCAGCCGCGCCACATCCATGCCCAGCCGCATCAGCTCGCGCAGCATGGGCTCGGTGTTGCACGATGGGCCGATGGTGCAGATGATTTTGGCGCGCCGGGTGGCCGCGAGTGTAAGGTCGGCGGACAAATTACCCGAGACGAGGTCAGGCTTCCCTGTTTTCAAGATTCCCTCATTGTAAATGGAGGCGCGCGAGTCCGCAGGTACAGGTGACCACGTGGGGACAGCCGCCCTCGGCTGTCCGGCGGAGCAAGACTTCGCTGCTTTTGGTTTTGCGAACATCTGTCGAGCTTCGCTCGACTGGACAGCCGAGGGCGGCTGTCCCCACGCGGAGTGTGTAAGAAAGGTTAGGGTCTTCTCAGATTCGCGTTGCTTTCGATCAGCTCGATTCCCAGTCTCGCTCGCGGGAAGAGCATGGCATTGAACTCCGCCCCGATCAGCACCACCAGCGAAATCATGTACATCCACACCAGCAGGGCGATGCCTACACCCAGGGGCCCGTACAGAATGCTGTAGTCGGCATAGCGCTGCAGATACCAGCCAAACACAGCCGTAGCAGCAAACCACATGCCTGAAGCCAGTGTGGCGCCGGGCAATACGCTGTGCCAGGGCTGGGTGCGGGGCACCGCATTGTGATAGATCAGGGCCATGACCGCAATGCTGGTGAGTCCAGCGATCAGCCAGCGGATGGCGGTCCACATCAGGAGAATGAAAATGCCGAACTCGTGCCCGATGGCAAACAGGATGCGGGTCTCGATGCGGCTGCCGAAGGCAACCAGAATCGTGGAAAAAGTCAGCGGGATGCCGGCAAGAATGACCAGCGAGAATGCGATTAGCCGCTCCTTCACCAGCCCCCAGCTCTTGGGCAGTTCGTAGGAGCGGCGAAAACCCTCCATCCAGGAGATCATCACGCCTGACCCGGTCCACAGCGTGATCAGCGAAGCTGTCACCAGCACCCCCACCGAACGTTGCGTCGTGCCTCGAAGATAGGCCAGCGCGGTCGCGCTTCCGGCAGGCAGAATCTTGCCCACCGCGTAGGAAATCTCGCGCAGGTATTCTTCCGTCTTGCGGGAGGTAGCGAGAACCGATCCGATGATCAACAAAGCGGGGAAGAAAGTGAGGATGGAAGAGTAGGCCGCAGCTTTGGCGGTGGCGAACGCGTCGTGCTGAAACGCGCGCCAGAAAGCGAGGCGAAGCAGGCGCAAGAAACGCAGCATCAGTGGCCTCAGAGTATTGCTCCGGGGCACAGCATGCAACTGCGAAGTAGTACTACGTTCCTGATCCTGCAATCGTTCTGGGTTAGCGTGCATAGGGAACTCAAGAAAGCAAAATGGGGAAGCAAAGGGGCAGGCAAGCCACCCCTTTGCCATTCCTCGAGATTACTCGGCTGTCAGTTCCTCGGTCTCGCCCTCCGTACGCATCAGCTCGAGCGCGCGCTCGGCCTCCTCGTAGGCTTGCGAAACCTCCTCTTGCACCTTGGCTGCCGCCTCTTCCATCTCAGGCGAGAGCCGTACGTTGCGGTAGTACTCCATGCCAGTGCCGGCCGGGATCAGCCGCCCGACGATGACATTTTCCTTCAGGCCGCGCAGGTGGTCCACCTTGCCGTTGATGGAGGCTTCGGTGAGCACGCGCGTGGTCTCCTGGAACGACGCCGCTGAGATGAACGAGTCCGTCGAGAGCGAGGCCTTGGTGATACCCAGCAGCAGCGGACGTCCCGTCGCCGGGCGCCCTCCCTGGGCAATCGCCCGCTCGTTCTCTTCGGCGAAGGCGAACTTGTCCACCTGCTCTTCCAGGAGGAACTTGGTATCGCCTACATCTTCCACCTTGCGCCAGCGCATCATCTGGCGAACGATCACTTCGATGTGCTTGTCGCTGATGTTCACGCCCTGCAGCCGGTACACTTCCTGGATCTCGTTAACCAGGTAGGACTGCAGTTCCTTTTCTCCCAGAACGGCCAGGATGTCGTGCGGGTTCAGCGGACCGTCCATCAGCGGTTCGCCCGCCTTGACCCGTTCGCCTTCCTGCACATTGATGTGAACGCCGCGCGGTACCGAGTATTCCTTTTCGGTGCCGTTGTCGGCGACCACGTACATCTTGCGCTGTCCCTTGGAGACTTCGCCGAACTTGACCGTGCCATCGATTTCGCTGATGACCGCGGTTTCATGCGGCTTGCGCGCCTCGAACAGTTCGACCACGCGGGGCAGACCACCGGTGATGTCTTTCGTCTTGGTAGTCTCGCGCGGGATCTTGGCCAGAACGTCGCCCGGGTGAGCGGTGTCGCCGTCCTGCACCATGAGGTGAGCGCGTGAGGGCATGAGGTAGCGCTTGCTGGTCTTGCCCTTGATCACAATGGCCGGCTGGCGCTTCTCGTCGGGTGAATCTGCCACCACGTGCCGCGACAACCCGGTCACTTCGTCCACTTCTTCGTGCAGCGTGACCCCTTCCTGCAGATCCTTGAACTGGATGGTGCCGCCGATTTCGGTCAGGATCGAGAACGTGTACGGATCCCACTCGACCATGACTTGGCCCAAGGTGACCTGATCGCCTTCGTTGACTTTCAACTTGGCGCCGTACACCACCGAGTAACGCTCGCGCTCGCGGCCTTTCTCGTCCACCACCGCAATCGAGCCCTGGCGATTCATCACCACTAGGTCGCCCGACTTGGCTTTGACCGTCTGCAGCCCGATGAAGCGCACCGTACCGTTGCTCTTCGCATCCAGCCGCGACTGCTCGGAGACTCGCGATGCCGTACCACCGATGTGGAAGGTACGCATCGTGAGCTGGGTTCCCGGTTCGCCGATGGACTGAGCCGCGATCACTCCCGTAGCCTCTCCCAGTTCGACCAGCCGTCCCGACGCCAGGTTGCGTCCGTAGCACATCACGCACACCCCGCGCTTGGACTCGCAGGTCAGTACCGAACGGATCTTCACCCTTTCGATGCCGGCTGCCTGAATCGCGCTGGCTAGGTCTTCGGTAATTTCATTGTTGATATCGACGATGACGCCGCCGTCGTAATCCTTGATTTTCTCAAGCGATACGCGGCCCACAATGCGGTCGCGCAACGGTTCGATGATCTCGCCGGCTTCGACAATTCCAGCCACGTAGATGCCGTCGACGGTTCCGCAATCGTATTCGCTGATGATCACGTCCTGGGCAACGTCGACCAGACGCCGCGTCAGATAACCCGAATCGGCCGTCTTCAGCGCCGTATCAGCCAGACCCTTGCGGGCGCCGTGGGTCGAGATGAAGTACTCGAGCACAGTCAACCCTTCACGGAAGTTGGCCGTGATCGGGGTCTCGATGATCTCGCCCGAAGGCTTGGCCATCAGTCCGCGCATTCCGGAAAGCTGTCGAATCTGCTGTTTCGATCCGCGAGCGCCGGAATCGGCCATAACGTAAATCGGATTCAGCGCGCCTTCCTTGTCGCGCTGTTGCATCTGTCCGAACATCTCGTCCGCGACCTTTTCCGTGATCGCCGACCAGATTTCGATGACCTTGTTGTAACGTTCGCCGTTGGTGATGGCTCCGTCCAGGTATTGCTGCTGCACGGCCACGCCCAGCTTCTCGGCGTCTTTTACCAAAGTCTTCTTGTTGTCCGGGATGACCATGTCATCGATGCCGATCGAAAGCCCGGCCTTGGTGGCATAGCGGAACCCGAGGTCTTTGACTTCGTCCAGCATCTTGACCGTGGTCTCAAGACCAAAGCGCAGGTAGCAGTAAGTCACCAGCTGCCCGATGCCCTTCTTCTTGAGCAGCCCGTTGATGAAGGGCATGCCCTCGGGAAGATGGTCGTTCAGGATGGCGCGGCCGACTGTCGTATTCAGGAAGCTACGCTCCGAGTTCACCGGCTCGGTGTGGATGATTTCCTGATCGTCGTACGCGGTCACCAGGTCAATGACTTCGCCGGTGTAGCGCAAACGAATCGGGCTGAGCGTTTCCACTTCACCCGCATCCAGCGCCAGCAGAACTTCTTCCACGTTGGCGAAGGCGCGGCCTTCACCCTTGGCCCCCGGCTTGCCCTTGGTCAGATAATAGATTCCCAACACCATGTCCTGCGTCGGCACCGTGATGGGCTGGCCCGAAGCCGGAGACAGAATGTTGTGCGACGACAACATCAGCACGCTGGCCTCGACTTGGGCTTCCGGGGACAGCGGAATGTGTACCGCCATCTGGTCGCCGTCGAAGTCGGCGTTGAACGCCGTGCACACCAGCGGGTGGATCTTGATCGCTTTGCCTTCCACCAGCACCGGCTCGAATGCCTGAATGCCCAGGCGGTGAAGCGTAGGCGCGCGGTTCAGCAGCACGGGATGATCCTTGATGACTTCTTCCAGGATGTCCCAAACGATCGGTTCCTGCTGTTCCACCATCTCCTTGGCTTGCTTGATGGTGGTGCAGTGCCCGGTCTGTTCCAGCCGGTGATAGATAAACGGCTTGAACAACTCAAGCGCCATCTTCTTCGGAAGACCGCACTGGTGCAGTTTGAGTTCGGGGCCGACCACGATCACGGAACGGCCGGAGTAGTCCACGCGCTTGCCCAGCAGGTTCTGACGGAAGCGTCCCTGCTTGCCTTTGAGCGTGTCCGACAACGACTTCAGCGGACGGTTGTTGGCGCCACGCAGCACGCGGCCACGGCGTCCATTGTCGAACAGGGCGTCGACAGCTTCCTGCAGCATGCGCTTTTCATTGCGCACGATGACTTCCGGCGCGTGCAGGTCCATCAGCTTCTTCAACCGGTTGTTGCGGTTGATCACGCGGCGATAAAGATCGTTCAGATCGGAGGTCGCGAAGCGGCCGCCGTCCAGTGGAACCAGGGGGCGCAGCTCCGGCGGAATGACCGGGATCACATCCAGAATCATCCAGTTCGGTTTGTTGCCGCTCTTGCGGAACGCCTCGACGACTTTCAGGCGCTTGGCATACTTGAGCCGCTTTTGCAGCGAGCTCTCATGCTTCATCTTCTCGCGCAGTTCGCCGGACAGGCTTTCCACGTCCACGCGCTTCAACAGTTCCTTGATGGCCTCGGCGCCCATCATGGCCTTGAAGCCCGCCGGACGATATTGCTGGTCCAGTTCGCGGTACTTAGCTTCGTCCTTGATGACTTCGTGATCTTTTACCGGCGCGTCTCCAGGCTCGACCACCACGTAAGCCTCGAAGTACAGCACCGATTCCAGATCGCGCAGCGAGATATCGAGCAGATGCCCAATCCGGCTGGGCAGGCCCTTGAAGAACCAAACGTGCGAGCAGGGAGACGCCAGCTCGATGTGGCCCAGGCGCTCACGCCGTACTTTTGAGAGCGTCACTTCCACGCCGCACTTGTCGCAGATGACGCCGCGATGCTTCATCCGCTTGTACTTGCCGCACAGACACTCCCAGTCCGTTACCGGACCGAAAATGCGCGCGCAAAACAGCCCATCGCGCTCCGGCTTGAACGTCCGGTAGTTGATGGTTTCGGGCTTGGTTACTTCGCCATGCGACCAGCTCCGGATTTTCTCCGGTGAGGCCAGGCTGATGCGGATGGCGTCAAAATCAGCAATCGGGTTTGCCATGTCAAAGGGGCTCGAACGATACAAGGTGGTCCTCCGGTTCCCGCGGTCGTACGCCGCCGCACGCGGCTCTTGAAATCGGTCGCTGGTCGTTGGCCATTGGTCGTTGGCCTAAACCAGCGAAAACCTCTAAGACTCGGCGGCCCAAGAGCCCGACCGCCGGCCTTTATTTCTTAAATCTGTCGTTGGTCGTTGGCCTTTGGTCGTTGGCCAAAACCAGCGAAAACCTCTAACGAAACCTCGAATCTGATCGCGCAGCATGCCGCTGTCGGCCAACGACCAAGGGCCAATGACCAACGACGGTTCTACTAATCTGCTGCCGCGCTCAAAACCGGCTTCTTCTCCCCGGCCTTGATCAGCTCCACATCCAGACAGAGCGACTGCAACTCGCGAATCAGCACGTTGAACGATTCCGGCACGCCGGGCTCCATGGCCGCTTCGCCTTTGACGATGGCCTCGTAAATCTTGGTGCGGCCGTATACGTCGTCGGACTTCGCGGTCAGCAGCTCCTGCAGAATGAACGCCGCGCCATAAGCTTCCAGCGCCCAGACTTCCATTTCTCCGAAGCGCTGCCCACCGAACTGGGCTTTTCCACCCAACGGCTGTTGGGTGATCAGAGAATAGGGTCCGATCGACCGCGCGTGGATCTTGTCGTCCACCAGGTGTGAGAGTTTGAGCATGTAGATATAGCCGACCGTTACGGGCTGTTCGAACTTGTCGCCGGTCATGCCGTCGTACAAGTAGGTTTTGCCCGATTCCGGCAAGCCCGATTGCTTGAGCAGCGCCTTGATCTCGCCTTCGCGCGACCCGTCAAACACCGGCGAGCCCATGAATACGCCCTTGGTCAGCGTTGGAGCCACCGCCATCAACTCCTCATCGCTGAGGTCGGCAATGGTGTCGGCCAGGGTCGTGTCCTTGAACAGCGCCTTGAGTTCGCGACGGATCGATTCCTCTTTGGTGTTCTCGGCCAGCATTGCGCTGATCTTCTTGCCCAGTTCGTGACCGGCCCATCCCAGGTGGGTTTCGAGAATCTGTCCCACGTTCATACGGGACGGAACGCCCAGCGGGTTAAGCACGATTTCCATCGGCGTGCCATCTTCGAGGTACGGCATGTCCTCGTCGGGCAGGATGCGGGCAATCACGCCTTTGTTGCCGTGACGGCCGGCCATCTTGTCGCCCACGCTCAGCTTGCGCTTCATGGCGATGTACACCTTCACCAGTTTGATCACGCCCGGTGGCAGCTCGTCGCCCTTGGTCAGCTTGTCCTTCTTCTCGTTGACGATCTTCTTCAGCACGTCGATCTGACGCGAGGTCATTTCCTCGATCTCGTCGATCTGCTCATTCACCCGCGGGTCTTTATCGGCGTATTTGATACGTTTCAGGTTCCGCGTCGAAATGCGTTCGATGGTGTCGCGATCGAGTACCGTGTCCTTGGTCAGCAGGCGCTTGTTGGTGCGCTCGTCGTGCAGATCGGCCTGGACTTCCTTGCCGCCCAGAATGTTCTCCAGGCGCTTCAGGCGCTCGTCGGTAAGAATCCGGATTTCATCCGAAAGATTCTTTTCGAGTTTCGCAATCTGCGCAGCTTCGATCGACTTGGCGCGCTCGTCTTTTTCCTGACCCTTACGGGAGAAGATTTTGACGTCCACGATCACGCCTTCGATACCCGGCGGGCAGTAGAGTGAAGCGTCGCGCACGTCGCCGGCCTTCTCGCCGAAGATCGCGCGCAGCAGTTTTTCTTCCGGCGTGAGCTGGGTCTCGCCCTTGGGCGTGACCTTGCCCACCAGAATGTCTCCCTGCTTGATGGAAGCCCCGATGCGGATCACGCCCGCTTCGTCCAGATTGCGCAACATGGACTCGCTGACGTTGGGAATGTCGCGCGTGACTTCTTCCGGACCCAGCTTGGTGTCGCGGGCTTCGATCTCATACTCCTCGATGTGCACCGAGGTGTAGTAGTCCTCTTTCACCAGCTTTTCGGAGACCAGGATTGCGTCTTCAAAGTTGTAGCCGCGCCAGGGCATGAACGCGACAAGCACGTTCCGGCCCAGCGCCAGCTCGCCGTGGTCGGTGCAGGGACCGTCGGCAATGACTTGCCCTTTCGTGACTCGCTGGTTCTTGAGCACGATCGGCTTCTGGTTGATGCACGTGTTCTGGTTGGAGCGCTTGAACTTGGTGAGCTGGTAAATATCGCTGCCCACCTCGCGCGAAAGCTGTCCGGGATGATGCTCGCCTTCGACGCGCACGATGATGCGCTCCGAGTCAACGGAATCGATGATGCCGTTGCGCTTGGCCAGAATCACTGCTCCGGAATCGCGCGCCGTGACGCCTTCCATTCCGGTTCCGACAATCGGCGCTTCCGCGCGCAGCAGGGGAACCGACTGGCGCTGCATGTTGGCGCCCATCAACGCGCGGTTGGCGTCGTCGTGCTCAAGGAACGGCACCAGCGATGCCGCCACTGAAACCAGCTGCTTCGGACTGACGTCGATGTAGTCAACTTCGTCGCGGCTGACCAGCACGAAGTTGCCGGCTTTGCGGGCGTTGACCAGATCGCCCACGATCCGTCCCTTGTCGTCCAGTTCAACGTTGGCCTGGGCGATGGTGTGGCGATCCTCTTCCCACGCCGAGAGATAGAACGAGAACGGCTCCAGTTCGGCCGCCCGCTTCTTCTTCTCTTTCAGCTCGCTATTCAGTTTTTCGGCTTCGTGCTTTTCCAGATGCTCGCCGACCTTGTGGTCGCTGTCGCCGGCATTGACGATGCTGACGTAATCCAGCACACGTCCGCCCTTGACCCGGCGGTACGGCGACTCAATAAAGCCGTAGTCGTTGATCCGGGCATAGCAACTCAGCGACGAAATCAGCCCGATGTTCGGACCTTCCGGGGTCTCAATCGGGCAGATACGTCCGTAGTGGGTCGGGTGGACGTCGCGGACTTCGAATCCCGCGCGTTCCCGTGACAGGCCACCCGGCCCAAGAGCCGAGAGCCGCCGCTTGTGGGTAATTTCCGACAGCGGGTTGGTCTGGTCCATGAACTGCGACAGCTGCGACGATCCGAAAAATTCGCGAATCGCAGCCATCACCGGCTTGGCATTGACCAGGTCGTGCGGCATGGCCGTCGACATTTCCTGGTACACGGACATTTTTTCCTTGATCGCCCGTTCCATCCGGACCAGTCCGATGCGGAACTGGTTTTCCAGCAGCTCGCCCACCGCCCGCACCCGGCGATTGCCCAGGTGATCGATGTCGTCCACGGTGCCGATGTTCTTGCGCAACTTGAGCAGGTATCGGATGGTTCCGTAGAAGTCATCCGGCTCCAGCGTGCGATTGTCCAGCTTGGTCGCGTCCTGGTTCTCGAACAGCTTGATGTTGAACTTCAGCCGGCCTACCCGCGAGAAGTCATACTTACGCGGGTCGAAGAACATGCCGTGGAACAATGCCGTAGCCGTGTCCAGTGTCGGCGGATCGCCCGGCCGCAGCTTGCGGTAGATTTCGATCAGCGCCTCCTGCGGCGTCTTCACCGAATCCCGCTTCAGGGTCTGGCAGATCACCGTGCCCACGTCGTCGCGCTCGGGGAAGAACAGATTGATTTCGACCACGCCGGACTCGAGAATCTTCGAGACTTTGTCGGCGGTCAGCTCGGAATTGGCTTCGAGCAGAACCTCGCCGGTAGTGGTGTCGACCACGTCGCTCGCTACCCAGGCGCCTTCGAGATCGGAAACGTCAATCTCGATTTCGCTGATCTTCGCCTTCTGAATTTCCTTCAGCGTGACGGCGTTGATCTTGCGTCCCGAGTGCGCGATTTCCTCTCCCGACTTCGACTTGATGCTGTGCGCCAGTTTCATGCCCAGCAGGTTGGTGGGCTTTTCGCTGGTGGGATCAAGCGCCCAGTAAAGTTTCTGGTCGCGAATCACCAGCCGGTCCACGGTGTAGAACGTGCGCAGAATGTCTTCGCCCGAACGCAGACCCAAAGCGCGCAGGAAAATCGTGCCCAGGAATTTGCGCTTGCGATCGATACGCACATACAGCACGTTCTTCTGGTCATACTCGAATTCCACCCACGACCCGCGGTAAGGAATGATTTTGCCCAGGAAGTAAGTGCGGTTGTTGGCGGTCTCAAAGAACACGCCCGGCGAGCGGTGCAACTGGCTGACAATCACGCGCTCGGTGCCGTTGACGATAAACGTGCCGTTTTCGGTCATCAGCGGCACGTCGCCGAAGAACACTTCCTGTTCCATGATGTCGCGGATGGAGCGGTTGCCGGTCTCCGCGTCCTTCTCGTAGATGGTCAGGCGCATGGTGACCTTGAGCGGCGCGGAGTAGGTCATGCCGCGCTCCTCGCACTCGCTCACGTCATATTTGAGCTGCAGGCCCACCGGGTCGCCGCACTTGTTGCAGAAATCGGGCGTATTCGCGTTGTAGGTGCCGCACTTCGAGCACAGCACGTCGCCGGGATGAAACGGATCCGTGATGACCGTCGAGCCGCAGTTCTTGCAGGTGGTGCGCAGGTGATGCAGCCCCTTGAGGTGGCCACATTTGCACTCCCAGTTGCCGATGGCGTAGTCCACAAACTCCAGTTGCGAGACGTTGCGGAAATCGCTGATCGGAAACACCGACTGAAATACCGCCTGCAAGCCGGCATCGTCGCGCTCGCTGGGCAGCCGGTCCATCTGCAGGAAACGTTCATAGGAGCGCTTCTGAACCTCGATCAGGTTCGGGATCTGGATGGTGGCTGGAATTTTTGAAAAATCAAATCGCTTACGGAAGGTATTATGCTTCGACATTCAAGAGGCTCCCAAACTTTCAAGCGCAGCCGTGGCTGCGAAAAAGGCCTTGTATGGCGACGGGATTTCATCCCGTCCGGACAGGTCAGCCGACCCGTTTGCGCGCGGTCACCGGGCTACATGGCGCAGACACAAATGCGCCCTTGGGGACATAGCTCCCCACGGGCGCCAGTTGCGGCGCTTTGCGTCAATGAGATTTCGTCTTTCCGTGCCAGTTCTTAGGCCTGTTTCCGTCCCGCTACTCACGGAACAGTTTGCCAACTGTAGTGCGACTCAGCTCCGCTTCCCTAGGTCGTTGGAGTGAAGAGCCGCCTTACCATGAAGTGGGAAGCGGTGTTATTTAGATGCTACCACCCCACCCCAGGATTCACCAGTTAAATCGTCGAAAATAAAGCCCATTTTGGGAAGGGTCTGCGGGCTGAAATACGCCGGCCCGCAGCCATGCCTCACCAAAAAACCGCGATCCTTCCCCAAAAACCGGCTCAGGATGACGCCCGCCGGGCGTCGCCCGGCTAAGCGGCGTCACTTCACTTCGACGGTTGCACCGGCATCGGTAAATTTCTTCTTGATGCTCTCGGCCTCGTCCTTGGTGACGCCCTCTTTTACAGTCTTGGGAGCGCCATCGACCAGGTCCTTGGCTTCCTTCAGGCCCAGGCTGGTGACTTCGCGGACGGCCTTGATTACATTGATCTTATTGGCTCCCACTGCGGTCAGGACCACGGCGAATTCGGTCTTCTCCTCGGCCGGAGCCGCGCCCGCTGCTGCCCCGCCGCCGCCCGCCACCATGACCGGAGCCGCGGCTGCCGCCGACACCCCGAGCCGCTCTTCCAGCTTCTTCACCAGGGCCGCCGCGTCGAGCAGCGACAAGCCTACGATTTGCTCTTCCAACTGCTGCAGATCCGCCATTGTCTAGTCTCCAGTTATCGAATTAGAACTCTTTAAATTTGGTAATTGAGTAATTTGGTAATCGGGTAATTTGAAGACCCTTCGCTTTCGCGAGAGATTTTCAATTGCCCAATTACCCGATCTCCTCAGGCTTCCTTGAACTTTTTCTTTTCCACGCCCTGGCCGATCACTACCGCCAGGTCCTTGCCGACTGCGTTCATCACCGTAACCAGGCGCTGCGCCGGCGCACAGATCAGGAACAGCAGCTTGGCGTGGATTTCTTCCTTCGAGGGCATGGTGGCCAGCGCCTGGATCTCTTTAATCGAGATCACGCGCCCTTCCACCACTCCCGCCTTGAAGGTGAATTCCGGGTTGTCCTTGGCGTACTTCGAAATGGCCTTGGCCAATGCCACCGGATCGCCCTCGGTGTAGGCAATCGAAGTCACCCCGGAAAGGTCCTTCAGCGCCCCTTCCGCCGCCGTCCCCTTGGCAGCGCGCTGGGCCAGCGTGTTCTTAACGACCCGGTACTTGGCTCCCGAGCTGCGCAAAGTCTTGCGCAATTCGAAATCCTGCGCCACCGTCATCTTGGTATACGTGGCAATCACCAGGCTGGAAACCTTCTTCAACTCCGCTCCCAGCTTCTCCACCTGCTCGATTTTCTTCGCTCTGCTAACCGCCATAATTCAGCCCCTCGATCTAATTAGCAAATGTCATCCTGAGGCAACAGCGTTATCGTCGCCGAAGGACCTGAGCGGCCTGCGATGAGCACTTCGACCGCGAAGCGGTCGAAACTAAGCGCGAACATCGCGATCAGGCCGCTTCCTTACTAAGCTTTCGCCGCTGCTTCC